>DATAZZ010000069.1:0-2121 GCA_036271735.1 Rhizomicrobium sp. | reverse complement strand
ACAACAAAGCCCGGTCACCGGGGAGAGCACGAAGGAAACCGTAAAACCATTGCGCAGGGAATGCCGGTTGAGACCGGTGAACCTGTGGCACGACCCGGGCATTTTTTGCCCAAACCACGGGTGCATCGGACACCCGGCATTTCCTGCGCCCTCACTTTCAGAGGCGCGAATGTAATTGCAAAACCCGGGCGGATCGTGTCGCGGGAATGCGGAGTCGCGTTTCGTCGTCGCCTGCGACGAGGAGAGGTTATCGTTACCTCAGCCCCTCATACACCATCAGCCCGCGCGCGATCGCGAGCTTCTTCAGCGCACGCGGCACGAAGCGTTGCGGCGGATGGGCGAGATAGCGGAACGAGGTTAGCTTGAGATCGGAGAGTACGCTATGGCTGCGTCCGAACGGCGCCAGCACGCCCGTCAGGCTGATTGGGCTATGCGCGCGAGTGTTGAACGGCAGCAGCAGCAATTCCAGATGCGTCGCCGAGCCGTCCTCGGCGGTGGCGGTGATGCCGGCGACCGCGCCGAGCAATTCTTCGGCGACGACGGCGACGATGTCTTCGATTTCGCGGCGGCACTCCGGCGCGAACAGCGTGGAGAAGCGCTTGTCCTTGAGGTCGCGGCCGAGCAGGGCGCAGACCCGCGTGCCCGCGACGCGGAACGGGAAACCGGTCTCGTGGTCGTAGGAGAGCACGAAGATGTCGCCGAGCAATTCGCGCACCGCGCCGGGTTCGATCGCACTACGGTCCGGCGCGCGTTCTCCGCCGCGCATGTCGTCCCAATAGGCGAAGAATCCGCGGCTCGAAGGATGTTTCATATACCGACCTTGCCCGGCCGCGCGGCTTGTCGAGACACATCTGTCCCGCTTTCGCCCGCCCGGCTCCCCGTGTTCGTTTTGCAGGAGGCACGGTGCAGCGTCCATGCCAGAGGCCGATTTCCGCCGGTTTCACAGGGGTTTCCTCGCGTTAACGTTAAATTAACTATCGCCTTGGCATCGCGCATGGAGGAGGTAGGATACGACGCACTCACCGCACCGGTTTTCTCCAGGGGCCGGCTGCGGGCGGTACACAGGGTAGGTTCAAACAGTTTGGTCATCGCGCGGGGAGGGGTGGGGATGTCACCCGGGCGCGACAAGACAGGACAGACGAGGCAGGACGTTCTCAGCGTCCTGCCTTTTTGCTTGGGCGGACGTGCCGAACTCGTGTTCGCGCGCCGGGATGCGCTCTTGCGCCGCCGCAGCAAGCCGCCTATTGGGGCGCAACCGTTTCGATCAGCCGTTGCCGCTTAAGGTCTTCGAGCCCTTGGAATTTCAGCCCGACTCTCCGCCCGCATCCCCCGACGAGCCGCCGCCGCAGACCCCGCGCGAGCCGATCCTGACGCTGCCGGCCGCGCTCACCGCCTATATCGCGCTGCTGGTCGTCATCCATGTGGTGCGGATGCTGCTGCCCTACGACATCGACGACCTCGTGGTCGAGATGTTCGGCTTTATTCCCAAGCGTTACGATTCAACCCTGCTCGACGTCAGCTTCCCCGGCGGCAGCGGCGCCAAGCTGTGGACGTTCGTCACTTACTCGCTGCTGCACGCCAATCTCAGCCATATCGGCTTCAACGTGCTGTGGCTGTTGCCGTTCGGCAGCGCGCTGGCGCGCCGCTTTGGCGCGCTGCGATTTTTCCTGTTCATGGCGGTGACGGCGGCCGCCGGCGCGCTCGCGCATTTCATCACCCACGAGCACGCGGTGGCGCCGATGATCGGCGCTTCGGCATCGGTGTCCGGCGCCATGGCCGCGGCGATCCGCTTCGCCTTCGTGCAGGGCAGCTTCCTGTCCTTCAACCGCGGCGATGCCGATGCCGCGGCGAAAGTGCCGGCGCTGTCGCTGACGCGCGCGTTGCGCAACGGCCGCGTGCTCGGCTTCCTCGCGGTGTGGTTCGGCGTCAACATCATCTTCGGCATGGGCGCGATTGCGATCGGCGCCGAGGCCGGCAGCGTCGCCTGGCAGGCGCATATCGGCGGCTTCCTCGCCGGCCTGATGTTGTTCTCGCTGTTCGATCCGGTTCCGCGCGCGACCGATCATGCTGCAGATGCGTCATCGCCGGACGCATTGCCGCGCGACTGAACATTGCTTGCGG
>DATAZZ010000068.1:0-38308 GCA_036271735.1 Rhizomicrobium sp. | reverse complement strand
ACCGAGCTGGTCAGCCAGCTGCACGAGGGCGAAGTGCGCGAAGGCGTGGTCAAGAACATCACCGACTACGGCGCGTTCGTGGACCTGGGCGGCATCGATGGCCTGCTCCACGTCACCGACATGAGCTGGAAGCGCGTCTCGCACCCCAGCCAGGTCCTGGCGGTGGGCGATACGGTCAAGGTGCAGATCGTCAAGATCAACCCCGAGACCCAGCGCATCAGCCTCGGCATGAAGCAGCTGCAGTCCGACCCGTGGGACGGCGTGGAAGCCAAATATCCTGTCGGGGCCAAGTTCAAAGGCCGCATCACCAACATCACCGACTACGGCGCCTTCGTGGAGCTGGAAGCCGGCGTCGAGGGCCTGGTCCACGTCTCCGAGATGAGCTGGACCAAGAAGAACGTCCACCCCGGCAAGATCGTCTCCACCTCGCAGGAGGTTGAGGTGGTGGTGCTGGACGTCGACGCCTCCAAGCGCCGCGTATCGCTGGGCCTGAAGCAGGCGATGCAAAATCCGTGGGAAGCTTTCCTGCAGGATCATCCGGTCGGCTCGTCCATCGAAGGCGAGATCAAGTCGATCACCGAGTTCGGCCTGTTCGTCGGGCTCGACAGCGAGATCGACGGCATGGTGCACCTGTCCGACCTCTCCTGGTCCAAGTCCGGCGAAGAAGCCGTCAAGGATTACGAGAAGGGCCAGGTCATCTCGGCCAAGGTGCTCGACGTCGACTCCGAGAAGGAGCGCGTCAGCCTCGGCGTCAAGCAGCTCGGCGACGATCCGATCGAGAAGGCCGGCGCCGGCGGCGGCGCGCTGCGCAAGAACCAGGTCGTCACGGTCACCGTGACCCAGGTCAATGACGGCGGCATCGAAGTCGAGCTCGCCGACGGCGTGAAGTCATTCGTGCGCCGCGCCGATCTGGCGCGCGACCGCAACGACCAGCGTCCGGAGCGTTTCCAGGTCGGCAACAAGGTCGATGTGCTGGTCACGCAGGTGGACAAGACGAGCCGCCGCGTCTCGGTGTCGATCAAGGCGCGCGAGATCTCGGAAGAGAAGGAGGCCGTGGCGCAATACGGCTCTTCCGACTCGGGCGCGAGCCTCGGCGACATCCTCGGTGCGGCGCTCAAGAAGCGCGGCAAGACCGACGAGGAGTAATCGTCGCTTTTACTGGAAAACGGAAAAGGCGCGGAGCGATCCGCGCCTTTTTTGTCGGCAAAACGCGCATATTTCCGTTTGTCGCTTTGCCGTTTGCTTGGCTGCCCTGATAAGTTGCGTGGAGAGTGTCTCGGCGTCCAGCCGCGGCACGGGGGCATGCCGCATGAAAAGTTCCGTTTACCGGCGCATCGCATGCCGCGTGGCCTGCGCGGCGACCCTGAGCGCCGCGCCGTTCCTGGCCGTCCCAGCGCTGGCCGGCGACACGGCGTGGACTCCGGGAAGCACGGACTGGTTCGCGGCCGGCAATTGGAGCAATGGCGTTCCGGGCGCCGCCACCGGCACGACCACGGTGCTGTCCGCCGTCAACGCGGTGATCGCGGGCGGCGCGGCGAATGCCGGCGCCACGCTGACGATCGGCGGTGCGCCGGTCGGCAATCCGGCGACCGATTTGAGCGTCGTCGAGGTTCAAAGCGGCGCCAGCCTCACCGTCGGCACGATCGATATCGGCGTGGATGGCAAGCTTGTGCTCGATGCCGGCGCCAGCCTGGCGGCGGGCGCGCAACTCACCGGCGATGGCGGTGAATTGGACCTCAACGGCAATGCGACGACGCTTGGTGCTCTGTCGGGCAGCACGTCCATCCTTCTGGGCGGCGCGACGCTGACGCTCGATCAATCGGTCGCCACGACGTTCGGCGGCAGCATCGATGGCACCGGACGCCTGGTGGTCGGCGGCGGCGGCATGCTCGCTCTGACCAACGCGGCCAACACCTATTCCGGCGGCACGCTGGTGCGGGGCGGCGGCACGCTGATCGTCTCGGACGACGCGGCGCTCGGCGAGGTACATGGCAGTGTGACGCTGGGCGATGCGACGACATCCGGCACGCTGAGGATCGGCGACGATGTCGATTTCGCGGCGACGCGCGCCTTGGTGCTCGGCGGCGCCGCGACGATCGACACCGGCGGACATTTTGCGACGCAAAGCGGCGGCATCGGCGGCAGCGGCGCGCTGACGGTCACCGGCGCCGGCACGCTGACGCTCGAGGCTGTCAACACCTATACCGGCGCCACGATGGTCGATCACGGTACGCTCAACGTCGTCGGTTCGATCGCCACCTCCAGCGGCGTGACGGTCAATGCCGGCGCGACGCTGGCCGGCACCGGCACCGTGGGAGCGACGACCGTCGCGGCGGGCGGACGGATCGACCCGGGTATCGGCGCCGGCCTGCTCAACATCGGCGGGATCGGGACGCTCCATGTCGCCGGTGCGTTCACCACGTCCGGCGCCTATCAGGTCGACGCCACTTCGGCGGCGGCCGACAGCCTCGTCGTCTCGGGCGCCGCGGCCGTGGGCGGCACGCTGACGGTCTTCGTCTCGGGCCAGCAGCCGGCCGCTGGAACGGAGTTCACCGTGCTCTCGGCGGCGGGCGGTGTGACGGGAACGTTCCAACTGTCGAACGGCGCCGCGCTGGGCACGGTGGGGCCGCGGCTGCGCTACGACGCCAACGATGTGTTTCTCGATTTCGCGCTCGCGACGCTGAGCGAGATACTTCCAGCCGGCGCCTCGCCAAACGCCGCCGCGGTCACCCATGCCATCGATGCCGGGATGGTGGCGAACGCGTCGCCGCAGAGCTTCGCCGCATTGGGCACGCTTTCACCGGCGGCGCTCGCGGCCAGCACGTCGGAGCTTACCGGCGAAATCGGCACTGCCTTGCCGAATGTGAGCGCGGCGCAGGCCAATACGTTCCTGACCCTGCTGATGAACCAGCCCGGCGATCTCGATACCGATCTGGGCACAGGCCGTGCCGCGCGGTCTTCGGGCGCCTATGCCTTCGACAATCCGGCGGGCAGTCTTGCCGCGCCGCTGCCGGCAGCGGCGCGCGACGGACCGCTGGGCGCCAGTGCCTGGCTGACGGTATTCGGCCGTCACAGCAGCATCGATGGCGATGCGGCGGTCGGCAGTCACGACACGAAGGACACGACCTCCGGCGTCGCCGGCGGTCTCGATGTCCTGCTGGGGCGCGGGTTCGTCGCCGGTGTCGCCGTCGCGGGCGGCCAGACCGATTTTTCGGTGAGCGACAAATTGGGCGCCGGCAGGGCCAGCACGATCGAGGCCGGGCTCTATGCCACCAAAAGGTTCGGGCGATTCTACCTGTCCGGCGCCGGCGCCTATGATCTTCAGGACGTGAAGACCAAGCGCGTGATCGTCAATGTCGGCGCCGGGGTGCTGATCGCCAAGGTCCGGGCGCGGGGATATTCCGGCCGCGTCGAGACCGGTTATCGCTTCGGTGGCGCAGGGCTCGGCATGACGCCGTATCTCGCCGTCCAGGCCAGTGCGTTCCGCACGCCGGCCTATGCGGAGACCGCGGTCTCCGGCTCCTCGGATTTTGCGCTGGCGTATGGGGCGCAAAGCGCGACGGCGCAGCGCCTGGAGGCGGGCGTCGGATTGGATTCGTCCGGCGCGCTGTCCGCCCACACAACGCTGCATCTGTATGGCCGCGTGGCTTATGCGCACGATACGGGCGGCAACAACGCCATGCATGTCGCGTTCGAGGCGCTGCCCGGATCGGATTTCACCGTGCAGGGCGCCGTGCCGGGCGCAAATTCGGGCCTGCTGTCGCTGGGTGCAGAGCTGCGCGGCCAAAACGGCCTGGCCCTCGGGATGAAATTCGACGGCGCGGCGTCGCAGCATGCCGGCGCGTATTTCGGCAGCTTCGATCTGCGCTATTCCTGGTAGCGACGCGGCGGCGGATGCCGGGCGCGCCATCCTGCCAATATGCTGACAGGACCTGGCAGGAGCGCGCCGGTAAGGTCCCCTTCCATTGCGGAGAGGGACATGCGGTACATCGCTATTTTTACGGGATTTCTGATCGCGACGCTCACCACCATCGGGGCGCATGGCTCGGCCGTGAAAAGCGTGGTGCGCGATCTGGCGGCGATCCGGCTGGCGCAAGACGACGTGCGCGGGACAACCGCCGCGAAGCAAGGTTAGGATCGCGCCATGCCCCACATCCCCGCCGCGCTTCAGAAGATCATGGAAACCGCGGCGCCAGCGAATGTCGTATGGCGCTACCGGCCGATGTTCGGTGGCATCGGGGCATACGCCGACGACCGGATGTGCGTGTCGCTGTCCGATATCGGGCTGGCGGTGAAGCTCGCCGGCGTGGCGCATGCCGAGCTGCTGGGGCTCAAGGGCGCCAAGCCGCTGCAATACGAGCCGGGCCAGCCGGTGAGCAAGACCTATGTCGTGGTGCCGGATGCGATGCTGAAGGACCGCAAGGCGTTGGGGCATTGGCTTGCCGCGGCCGCAGCGCAAGCGGTTGCCGCGCCTGCAAAAAAACCGGGTAAAACCACGCAGAAGCAGGGCGCGGCGCGGCGCGCTTAACGCCCCATTATCCCCGGTTCCGGTAGGTTCGCACGCTTATGCCGGGGTTTGCGTGTGAAGGTTCCGACCCAGATTGCGAAGCGTAGCGGCTCGGCGTCCGACCAGCCGGACAGCACGCCGCTGTTCCTGGCGTTGCTCGGGCTCGCGGTGTTCGCAGCGACCTGGGGCTGCATCGCGCTGATCGGCCATGTCGGGCGCATCTCGACGATCTGGATCGGCAACGCCATCGTACTCGCCGCGCTGCTCAAGCGCCCGCGCGGTGCCTGGTTCGAGATTCTCGGCGTCGCGTTTCTCGCCAATTTCGCCGCCAACGTCGTGACCGGCGATCTTGTGCTCCGCGGCGCCGGCCTGTCGCTCGCCAACATGCTCGAAGTGCTGATCGTGGCGTGGCCGCTGCGCTGGCTCGGCTTCGACCGCAATTTCGGCAACAGCGAAGTGCTCCTGGCCTTTTACGGCCTCGCCATCGTGGCGTGCGGCCTCTCGGGACTGGCGGCGACGACGGTCTTGGGCCTCGGTGCCGGCGAGCCTTTGCTGCAAGCTGTCGGCACCTGGTTCGGCGCCGATGCGCTGGGGCTGAGCTTGCTGGTGCCGTTCTTCATGTGTGTGAAGCCGGCGTCGTTCGCACAGATGTTCGCGCGCGGCCAGCGTCTGTTGTCCTGCCTGCTGATCGGTTCGGTCTTCACGGCCGGCGCGATCTGCTACGTCTTTCCGGGGTTGCCGCTCAGCTTCCTCTACGTGCCGGCGATCATCCTGCTGACCTTTCGCCGCGGCTTTGCAGGCGGCGCGATCGGTCTGTTCAGCGCGCTGGTGATCTCGTTCTGGCTCACCTTGAGCGGGCATTCCTCCTTCATCCTGTCGCTCTATACCGTGTCCGAGCGCGTCGCGATGATCCAGTTCTTCTTCGCCACGCTCGGCTTCACGACCATCCTGGCGGGAGCCGCGCTCGAGGAACGGCGCAAGCTGGAGCAAGGCCTCAGCGTCGCCGTGCGCCGCGCCGAGGCGTCTCGCGAGGAAGCAGTGCTCGCCAAGGAGGTCGCAGAGCAGGCGAGCCACGCCAAATCGTCGTTTCTCGCCAATATGAGCCATGAGCTGCGCACGCCGCTCAACGCGGTGCTTGGCTTCTCGGAGATCATCCACACGCAGATGTACGGCCCGATCGGCGACGACCGCTATCGCGATTATGCCGGGCTGATCAACCGCGCCGGGACGCACCTGCTCGATCTGATCGGCGACATCCTCGATATGTCGAAGATCGAGGCGGGCAAGCTCGAATTGCGCCGCGAGGCGGTCGACACCGCGGCGCTGGCGCGCGAATGCGCCGAGCTGATGGCGGAACGGGCCGCTTCGGCAGGCGTGGCACTGCGCAGCGATCTCGTCCTGGCGCCGCCCTTGGTCAGCGCCGACCGCCGTGCAATCAAGCAGATCCTGCTCAACCTGCTGTCCAACGCCGTCAAGTTCACGCCGCAGGGCGGCATGGTGACGGTGCGGGTCGCAGAGGATGGCGGGGAGTGCCGCATCAGCATCGCCGATACCGGCATTGGGATGCCGGCGGGCGAACTGCACCGAATCGGCAACCCCTTCGTGCAGCTGTCGAACAATTCCGGCAACCATGCCGGCACCGGCCTCGGCCTCGCGCTGGTGCGCGGGCTGATCGAGCTGCATGGCGGCACGTTCCGGATCGAAAGCGTCGAAGGGCAGGGGACGACCGTGACCGTCCTGCTGCCGCTCGACGAACCCGTGACGCGCGAGATCGCCGCCTAACGCGGCTTACCAGCCCCAGTGACGGCAATAGTGGTGGTGGCGGCTCCAGTCGGTGCAATGGCGATGGTGATGGTGGCCGTGAATGCCGAGATTGGCACCGATGCCGAGGCCGCCGATATGGATGCCGGCACCGACATCGGCCATCGCGGCAGTCGAGCCCAGTAGGGTCAGGGCAAAAAGCGAAACGATCAGGGTTTTCATGGCTGCTTCCTGGTTTGGGAGATCGGCAAAGGGGGACGCTCGGATAGCGGTCCGTTCTCCCCGACCGCTGGTACGCTAACGCACGAGACGCCCTTTCAGGCCGTGCAGGGCACAAAAAAGTTCCCGGGAAAGCCTTTTGTGCCGCCATGGGGCAGGGAACTTCGGGATCGTGACCAAAAAAACACTGGCTTTTCAGTAGCTTCGGTTGACGCATTGTCGCGAAATTGCCAAAGTTAATGATGCCGGGGCGGGGGATTCTGCTGTTCGGCGTTTCCCGCCAGGGGCAGGGGATGATCAAGTCCGAATTGGTTGCAAGGCTCACAGCGCGCTATCCGCACCTGTATCATCGCGATATCGAGCGGATCGTGTCGACGATGCTCGATGAGATCACCAAGGCGCTAGCCGAGGGGCATCGCGTGGAATTGCGTGGCTTTGGCGCGTTTTCCGTGAAAGTCCGCCCGGCGCGGCAGGGGCGCAATCCGCGCACCGGCGAGCCGGTCTCGGTTGACGAGAAGCGCGCGCCGTTTTTCCGGACCGGCAAGGAGTTGCGCGAGCGGCTGAACAACGGCGACGGCAGAGAGTAGACTGCGGCCGGCATGCGGCTCACCACCTGGATTCTCGGCATACCGGTTGCGGCGGCGGCGATCTGGATCGCGCTCGCCAACCGCCAGGATGTCGTCCTGAGCCTGGACCCATTCAACCGGGAGACGCCGGCGCTGACCGTTCAGATGCCGCTCTATCTGCTGTTGTTCCTGGCGTTGCTGGCGGGAGTCTTGCTGGGCGGGTTCGTGATCGGATTTCGCCGGGTGGCGCGGCGCAGCGCCGAATTGGCCGATGCGGCTTCGGCCCGCGCCAAAACGCTCTTGCCCGCCCGGCTGCGCCGGACTAAGACGCCGTCAGGATGAGCCCGAGCCGATTCCGCAACCCCGTCTTCGTCGCCCTCGACACGCCCGATGTGAATCGCGCGGTCTCGGTCGCTGGGGCCATCAAGCCTTATGTCGGCGGTCTCAAGATCGGGCTGGAGTTCATCACGGCGTGTGGGCCGGACGGCATCCGCCGCATCGTCGACCTCGGGCTGCCGGTGTTCGCCGACGTGAAATTCCACGATATCCCCAACACCGTTGCCGGCGCCGCGCGCGCGCTGGCCGGGTTGGGGGCGCAGATCTTCAACGTCCATGTCTCCGGCGGCGAAGCGATGATGCGCGACGCGGTTGCCGCCGCCAAAGCCGTCGATCCCAAGGTGAAGGTGATCGGCGTCACGGTGCTGACCAGCATCGACGACGCGGTGATCGACAGTGTCGGCCAGCGCGGTCCCGCGGCTGAGCAGGTTGTGCGGCTCGCCAAGCTGGCGCAATTCTCCGGGCTCGACGGCGTCGTCTGCTCGGCGCAGGAGATCGTGTCGCTGCGCCAAGCCTGCGGACCCGACTTCATGCTGGTGACCCCGGGCATCCGCCCCATCGGCGCCGACCTCGCCGACCAGAAACGCGTGATGACGCCGAGCGAAGCGCACCGCGCCGGCTCCGACATCATCGTCATCGGCCGCCCTGTCTTCGCGGCGCCCGATCCCGCCGCCGCCGCCAAGGCGATCGCGGACGAGCTGCGCGCGGTGTCGGCTTAGATAATCCCCACCGTAAAAAGGGTGGAAACGGGTTTGCTTGATTTCCGCGCGCCAGCCGCCGATATAGCCGCGCGATGTCCATCCAGGTCAAAATCTGCGGGATCACCAGTGCCGACGCGGCCGATGCGACGGTGCGGGCGGGTGCGGATATCGCGGGGCTGATGTTTCACGAAAAGTCGCCACGCCATGTCGTGCCGGCGCTGGCGTCGTCGCTGGCGGACCGGATGCGCGGTCGAATTCGCATTGCCGTGGTGATGGTCGATCCGGTGGATGAAGTGTTGGGCGGGATCGTGAGATCGCTGAAACCGGATTTCGTGCAACTGCATGGCCGCGAGACGCCGGCGCGGGTGGCGGCGATCCGCAGTGCGTTCGGCGTGGGTGTCATCAAGGTGATCTCCGTGGCCGAGGCGGCGGACTTTGCCGACGTCGCGCGCTACGAAGCGGTCGCCGACATGCTGATGTTCGATGCCAAGCCGCCGCCGGGTGCATCGCGCGAGGGCGGGCATGGCGCGGCGTTCGACTGGCAGATCATGAACGGGCGCAAGTTTGCGCGGCCGTGGCTGCTGGCGGGCGGGCTCAACGCGGACAATGTCGCGCGCGCCATTCGCCTTACCGAAGCGCCGGGAGTCGATGTATCCTCCGGTGTCGAGACGGCGCCGGGCGTTAAGAGCCCGGAGCTGATCGCCCAATTCACCGCCGCCGCGAAAGCTGCGCGTTACGCCACCGAGACCCGCGCATGAACACGCCCAATTCGCTTCGCACCGGTCCCGATGCCAAGGGCCATTTCGGCGCCTATGGCGGGCGCTTCGTCGCCGAGACGCTGATGCCGAACGTGATGGCGCTGGAGCAGGCCTATGAAGCGGCGCGGAACGATCCGGCGTTTCACGCCGAGCTGAACGGATTGCTCAAGCATTATGTCGGGCGCGAGAGCCCGCTTTATTTCGCGGAACGCCTCACCGAGCATCTGGGCGGCGGGAAAATCTATCTCAAGCGCGAGGACCTCAACCACACCGGCGCGCACAAGATCAACAATTGTCTTGGGCAGATATTGCTTGCCCGGCGCATGGGCAAGACGCGGATCATCGCCGAGACCGGCGCGGGGCAGCATGGCGTCGCGACCGCGACGGTGTGCGCGCGGTTCGGACTGCCTTGCGTGATCTATATGGGCGAGGTTGACATCGAGCGGCAGAAGCCGAACGTGTTCCGCATGAAGTTGCTCGGTGCCGAAGTGCGGCCGGTGGTGTCGGGCTCGCGCACGCTGAAGGACGCGATGAACGAGGCGCTGCGCGACTGGGTGACCAATCCGTATGACACGTTCTACATCATCGGCTCGGCCGCGGGGCCGCATCCCTATCCCGGCATGGTGCGCGATTTCCAGACGGTGATCGGCGCGGAGACGCGGATTCAGATGCAGGATCGCGAAGGACGGTTGCCCGATCTCGTGGTGGCGTGCGTCGGCGGTGGGTCGAACGCGATCGGCATGTTCCATCCGTTCCTGGACGATACGGGCGTCGAGATTCATGGCGTCGAAGCCTCGGGCGACGGCACCGAGACGGAGCGCCACGCCGCGACGCTGACCAAAGGCACGCCCGGCGTGCTGCACGGGGCGCGTTCCTATCTGCTGCAGGATCGCGATGGGCAGATCCAGGAGGCGCATTCGATCAGCGCCGGACTCGATTATCCGGGTGTGGGGCCGGAGCATTCCTGGCTCAAGGACCAGGGTCGGGTGAAGTATTTCTCGGCGACCGACAAGCAGGCGCTGGAGGCGTTCGTGCTGCTGTCGAAGCTGGAGGGCATCATACCGGCACTGGAATCGTCGCACGCCGTCGCGCATGCGATGCGTGTCGTGCCGCAGATGGACAAGGACAGACTGATCGCGATCTGCCTGTCGGGGCGCGGCGACAAGGACGTGGCGACGGCTGCCACCGCGCTGGGGATGGAGATATGAGCCGTATCGCCGCGACCTTCGCCGCGCTGAAGAAGCAGAACCGCGCCGCGTTCGTGCCATTCATAACGGGGGGCGATCCGGATTTCGAGACGTCGCTGGAGATCCTGCAGAAGTTGCCCGGCGCCGGCGCAGACGTCATCGAGCTCGGCATTCCGTTTTCCGATCCGATGGCGGACGGGCCGACCAACCAGGCGTCGTATCTGCGGGCGCTGGCGAGCGGCATGACGGTGGTGCGGCTGCTCGATCTGGTGCGCCGCTTCCGCAAAGGCGACAAGGCGACACCGGTCGTCCTGATGGGCGCGTACAATCCGATTCATGCCTATGGCACGGCACGTTTTATGAAGGATGCGGCGGAAGCAGGCATCGATGGGTTGTTGATCGTCGACGTGCCAGCGGAAGAAGACGAGGTGTTGCGCCTGCCTGCGGTGGGGCATGGCATCGACATCGTGCGTTTCCTCGCGCCGACCACCGACGCGGCACGCCTCAAGGTCGTGCTCGATGGGGCGACGGGGTATCTCTATTACGCCTCCATCGCCGGAATAACCGGCACCAAAAGCTATGCCGAGGACGATGTCCGCGCGGCGCTGGCGCGCATCCATGCGGCGACGAAATTGCCCTGCGTGGTCGGGTTTGGAATCAGGACTCCGGAACAGGCGGGCGACATTGCGCGTTTCGCAGATGGGGCCGTGGTCGGCTCCGCAATTGTGGCGAAAATAGAGTCGCACGCCGCCAAGGGTGCAAAACGTGCCGATTTGGTCGGCGATGTGATCGAATTTTGCGCCGCCTTGGCCAATTCCGTGCATGCGGCGGTAAAGGAATCCGTGGTAGACTAGGCCCATGAACTGGATCGCCAATTTCGTCCGCCCACGCATCAAGAGCCTGATGGGCGGCACCGCGCGCGCCGACACGCCGGAGAATCTCTGGAAGAAATGCTCGGCCTGCGGCGAGATGATCTTCCACCGCGACCTCGCGCTGGCGCAATTCGTCTGCCCGCAATGCGGACATCATATGCGTATCGGGCCGCAGGACCGCTTTGGCGCGATCTTCGACCAAGGATCGTTCGAGGAATTGCCGTATCCGGAGGTGCCGGTCGATCCGCTGAAATTCCGCGGCGAGAAGCGCTATGCCGACGAGATCAAGGCGTCGCGCGGCAAGACTTCGCGCAATGAGGCGCTGACCGCGGCGCGCGGCACGATCGAAGGCATGCCGGTGATCGTCGCGGTGCAGCCGTTCGATTTCCTCGGCGGCTCGCTATCGATGGGCGTGGGCGAAGGCCTCGTCTGCGCGATGGAAGCCGCAGTGGCGGAGAAGCGGCCCTTCATCCTGTTCGTCTCTTCGGGCGGCGCGCGCATGCAGGAAGGCATCCTGTCGCTGATGCAGATGCCGCGCGTCACCATCATGATCGATCGCATGCATGAGGCGGGTCTGCCCTATATCGTTGTGCTGACCGATCCGACCTATGGCGGCGTCAGCGCGTCTTACGCGATGTTGGGCGATATCCAGATTGCCGAGCCCGGCGCGCAGATCGGTTTCGCCGGACCGCGCGTGATCGCCAACACGATCCGCGAGCGCCTGCCGGACGGCTTCCAGCGCGCCGAATATCTGCTCGAGCACGGCATGATCGACATGGTGGTGCATCGCCACGAATTGCGCGCGACGCTGAGCAAGCTGTCGCATCTCGTGATGAAGCGTTCGCGGCCGCGCAGCCGGCCTGTCGCCGTGCCGGCGGTCGTCGCCGCGACGGCAACGCGCGTGGTGCCTGCGGCGAGCGGCACCACCAGCAACGCCGCGGAATGAGCGTTCAGAACAGCGCCGCCGACTTTCGCAGCACCGCCGTCCTGGAGCGCCTGCTGGCACTGCATCCCAAGAAGATCGATCTGGCGCTCGATCGCATCCTGCGGCTGCTGCATGAACTGGGCGACCCGCATCTGAAGATGCCGCCGACGATCCATGTCGCGGGGACCAACGGCAAGGGATCTGCGTGTGCGTTCAGCCGCTCGATGCTGGAGGCACAGGGCCTCAAGGTGCATATGCACATCTCGCCGCATCTGATCCGCTTTCACGAGCGCATCCGCATTGCGGGCGAACTGATTTCCGAGGACGAACTGGTCGCGACGCTGGAAGAGGTCGAGCGCGTCAATGCCGGACGGCCGATCACCTATTTCGAGATCACCAACACGGCGATGTTCCTCGCCTTCTCGCGCCATCCCGCCGACGCGCTGGTGTTGGAGGTCGGGCTCGGCGGCAAGTTCGACGCGACGAATGTGATCGCGAAGCCGGCGATGACCATCGTCCAGCCCGTCGGCCTCGACCACCAGGACTTCTTCGGCTCCGACATCCGCAACATTGCGGCGGAGAAGGCCGGCATCATCAAGCGCGGCGTGCCGGTGGTGATCGGGCCGCAGGAGGACGCGCCGCTGGAGGTCATCCTGCGCCAGGCCGACCGGCTCAGCGCGCCGGCCTTCGTGTTCGGCCAGGATTTCTCGGCGCATCAGGAACACGGGCGGATGGTCTATCAGGACGAGCACGGGTTGCTCGACCTGCCGCTGCCCAAACTGATCGGGCGGCATCAGATCGAGAATGCCGCCGTCGCAATCGCGGGGCTGCGCCATGCCGGGCGCGGCTGGGGCACCGACAAGGCCGTCGAACAGGGACTGAAGACGGTCGATTGGCCGGCGCGCTTGCAGCGGCTGACCAAAGGGCCATTGATTGCCGCGGCGCCGAAGGGTGCCGAAGTGTGGCTGGACGGCGGGCACAATCCGCATTGCGCCGCTGCCGTGTCGCGTGCCATCGCCGACCTCGAAGAGGTCGCGGACCGGCCGCTTTATCTGATCTGCGGCATGCTGCGGACGAAGGATGCTGTCGGTTTCCTGCAGGCGTTCCGCGGCTTGGCGCGCCATGTCGTGACGGTGACCGTTCCGGGCGAGGCGGCGAGTCTCGGCGCTGGGGCGCTCTACGACATGGCCAAGGCGGCGGGGCTCGATGCCGCGCCGGCCGAAGACCTCGAGGACGCAATGCTGCAGCTTCAGGCGTGGTCGCGCGCGCATCCGAAGGAGCCGCCGCCGCGGATATTGATCTGCGGTTCGCTCTACCTGGCGGGGCAGGTGCTGGTCGACAACGCGTGAAGGCGACCGCGCTCGACGCCGACCCGAGCGTGTTCGATCCGCGGGAGCGCCGCTTCGTCGAGCAGATTCGCGAGCATGGCTGGACCGGCCTCGACATCTTCGCCGACGGAGCCAAGCCGAATTTTTATTTCTCGACCGGCATGTGGCGCACCGTCGGATGTCCCGAAATCATCATCGTCGGCCTTAGAGGCGATGCGGCGCACGACGTGATCTGGGACATCTTCCGCAATGTGAAAGCCGGCAAGCCGCCGGCAATCGGGGTGCGCGTGCCGGTGCTGCTCGTCGATCGCGATGTCGTGTTCCAGCCGGTCGACCGCAAATATTATCCCGACCATCTGGGCTGGGCGCGCTGGTTCTATGCCGGCGACGATTTTCCCTGTTTGCAGATCATCTGGCCGGACCGCGCCAATCGATTTCCCTGGGAAGAGGGTTACGAGGAGGAATTCCTCGCCCTCCAGACGGATCTGACCTCGGGCAATTGGGGACGGCGCGATTAAGGCTTCGATTGCGCCATGCAGTCGCGGTAGGTGTCGGCCTGCATCTTCGTCTGGTCGGCGGCGCTGGCGCCTAGCTGGCGCGCGTCGGCGGCGCGGTTGTCGGCCATGGCGTGGCAACGGGCGCTGTAATCGGGCGCCGGCGGCGTCGCAGGCGTCGTCACCGGCGTGGCCATCATCGATTGCGTCGTCGCGGCGGGGATGTGCGGCCGGTGCGGCCTCGCCGGATCCGGCTTGGCGGCCGGCGTCGCGGGCGTAGCCGCTGGCGGCGGTGCCTGGGTAGGCACGATCTCGTGCCGCACCCAGGCGCAACTCGACAACAACAAAGCGGCGGCAAGAACGGCAAACAGACGCATCCAGAAAATCCGAGGGGCGGCGGCGGCCAGTCTACAGGCTTTTGCAGCGCCGCGAACGGATTACTGGTCGAGCGGCTCGTTGTTGACCTGTTGGCATTCATAGTTGACCGAGCCGTGATCGGCGGGCTTGTCGGCTTCGCATTCGTCCTTGGTCTTGTAGGCGCCGCGATAGAGCGACTGGGCCTTCACCGGCGTGTTCATCAGGATGTACCAGCCCGGACCGTGCCAGCCGCCACCGACGGCGAGGGCGGCGCTGCTGGCCAGGAGCGTGAAGGCGAAAGACAGAGCAAGAAGGCGCATGAGAGGTCCCCTCGATTTACCGTGACCATCTTAACGGAAGTCGTGACGGATTCCGTCTCCCGGATAACTTTCCTAGCTTATAAAGTCTCAACCTTGGGCTGCGGATGCCGGGACCAATATTCGGCGGCATTTTTGTCGAACAGTCGGCCGGTCAAGACCATATCGACATAGACAACCGTCGGCTCGGTCTGGACTGTGCCCTCACGCGTGAGCCAGACGCCGGCCGTGAGCACGATCAGGCAGGACAGGAGCGCGGAGAGATGGCGGCGGCGGCTTTCCATGCGCGCAGCCTATCAGGACCGCGCGCAGGATTCTTCCGAAGAAACTGACGAAAGGTCAGACCGACGACTCGATCCATTCCTTGATCTTGGACTTTGGCAAAGCGCCGACCTTGGTCGCGGCGACCTGGCCCTGGCTGAAGATCATCATCGTGGGGATGCCGCGCACGCCATATTTCTGCGGCACGTGCGGGTTCTCGTCGATGTTGATCTTGGCGATGGTCACCTTGCCACTCATCTCGCCGGCGAGCTCTTCGAGGGCGGGCGCGATCATGCGGCAGGGACCGCACCACTCCGCCCAGAAATCGACGACGACAGGCGTTTTGGAGTTCAGCACATCGACCTGGAAAGAGGCGTCTGAGACCTTGATCGGGGAAGCCATAACTGAATCCTTAAGTTCGAAGAGGGGCCTTGGGTTCGTGTTACCACATACTTAGGAACGCACCGACAGGGGGTCAAGACGCGCGCGGATACGCACCATTTCCGCGTCGAGCAAGCCATTGGACAGTTTCATCAGTGTGGGACCTTCGGTCCAGACCAGGCCGCACGCGATTCGCTTGTCCGGGAAGATTTTGCTTGCTGCGGCGCGGTAGAGCGCCATCTGCGTGGTGTACAGCGGGGCGACGTCTCCCTCGCGGGTTGGCGGCGGCCGGTTGGTTTTGAAGTCGACGATCAGCACGGCATCGTCCGAGACCGCGAGGCGGTCGATCCGGCCATTGACCCGCGCACCGGGACCGAGTTCGGGCAGATCGGCGACGATCGCGATTTCGGCGCGGCTGGTGGGCGTGAAGGCGGCGGCGAAGACCGGGTCGTCCAGCACTGCGAGGGTTTCGGCGATCAGGCTGTCGGCGTCGGCTTCGTCGATGCTCTGCATGCGGAGGAATTGGTGGGCGAGGGCGGCGCGGTCGGCGGGCGGAATGTCCGGCAGATTGGCGAGTAGCGCGTGGACCAGCAGGCCGCGGCGGAAACGCTTGTTGTCGGCGAAGGGCGACAGGGTGGCCGGCTCGTCGAGGCCGGCGGCATCGAACGGGCGGACCAGGCGCGGCGCCGGCGCGTCGCGTGGGGCGGGCGTGTCGAGCCAGGCTTTGCGCTCGGCGGCGGGCGTCGCGGCTTCCTGCTGTGGCGGGGCCTGAACGTCGTCGCTGGCGTCGCCCACCACGCGGATCGTTTCGTCGCCGCGGGTCAGCACAATGCCGAGTTCGGTGGCGGCGCGCTCGGCGAGGCGGTACCACGAGCCATCCTTGATGCCGCGCTTGCCTTCAAAGCCGCAGACGATGAGCCGGTCGCGGGCGCGGGTGAGCGCGACGTAAAGGAGGCGGCGGTGCTCTTCGAGCATGCGCTCTTTAGCGGCGGCCTTGGCGGCGAGCACAGATTCGGGCGCCTCGGCATCGGCGACGGGATAGAGGACGCCGTCCTCCGTATACAGAAGGTTGCCCCGTGCATTGGACAGCGTCGGCACGCTGGTGGTGTCGGGCAGGATGACGATGTCCGCTTCGAGGCCCTTGGCGCCGTGGACGGTCATCACGCGGACCTCGTCGCGGGCGCGTTCCATGTCGCGCTTGATCTCCGCGCCACCGCGTTCGATCCAATGCAGGAAACCCTCTAGTGAGGGCGTGTTGGAGGCCTCATAGGCGAAAGACAGCGAGAGGAATTCGTCGATCGCATCGGTGGCTTCGTGGCCGAGGCGTTTGAGCAGGCGCAGCCGCATGCCGCGCGCGATCAGGGCGTGGGCGTAGAACTCATAAGGCGGCGCAAAATCGGCGCGGCCGCGCACCTCGCTGAGGAAATCGTAGGCGGCAGTGAAGCTGGCGCTCTCGTCGGCGCGGCGCTGCAGCTCGCTCCATAACGTGCCGTCGCGGCCGTGCGCCAGCGCGAACAGCTCTTCCTCGCCGAGGCCGCAGAGCGGAGAGCGCAGCACCACGGCCAGGGTATGATCGTCGTCGGCGAGCAAAGCGAAGCGGCCGAGCGCGATGAGGTCCATCACGGCTATCTGCTCGGTAAGGCGGATACGGTCTGCGCCGGCCACCGGCACGCCACGCTGCTTGAGCTCGCGGATGATCGCGGTGCCGAAGGGCTCGCGGCGCGGCAGCAGGATCATGATGTCGCCGGCGCGCACCGCCCCCTTGTGGCCGGGCAGCGTGACGCGGCCGATGGTGCGGACAATCTCATCGGCGACGCGGCGGGCGAGCTGCGCCACGGGGCTGGCTTCGCTGACGTAATCGACGGGCGGCAGGTCGTAGGGATCGGTATCTTCGACGTCGGCGGGCTTGACGGTTTCCCACAGCTCGACGCGGCCGCGCTCTTTACGCAGTTCGCGATGCTCGACGGGGCCGCCGCCGGAGGTGAGGCCGGCGCGCGATTCCTCGGGCGCGAACACGGTATCGACGAATTGCAGCACGTCCTTGACCGAGCGGCGCGAGACAATCAGCGGCTGGTCGACGAAGCGTTGCTCTGCCGCTTCGGCGGCCGTGCTGAAGGCATGGCGATGGATGTCGAATTGCGCCGGATCGGCGCCCTGGAAGGAGAAGATCGACTGCTTCTCGTCACCGACGGCGAAAATGGTGCGGATCACGGGATATTTCCGCGCGCCGCGGGTGCGTTCGGTCGCCTCGCCGGCGAAGAATTCGGACGTGAGCGCTTTGACGATGCGCCATTGCTCGGGGCTGGTGTCCTGCGCCTCGTCGATCAGGACGTGGTCGATGCCGCCGTCGAGCTTGAACAGCACCCAGGGCGCCGCGGCGCGGTCTTCGAGCAGTTGCCGCGTCTTGACGATGAGGTCGTCGTAGTCGAGCGCACCGCGCGCTTCCTTGGCCCGCGTGTATTCGGTGCGCACCGCGTCGGCAATGGTGAGCGCGGCTTCGGCGAGGGTGGCGGCGTGCGCGGCGCGGCGCTCCGCCTCGACGACGAGGATTGCGGCCTGCCAATCATCGACGATGGCACGCAAGCCGGGATGTTTGGCGGAGTGGTTCTTGGTCACCGGATCCTTGCGCGGGCTGCCCTCCTTGGTCAGGAGGAATTCGCGATACGCGGCGTACATCGCGCGGCCCGGCGCCATGGTGAGCACGCCGGCGAGGAGTGCGCCGCGCGTTTGGTCGGTCTTGGTGCCGCCGCGCATCCATTCGGCGATGCGTTTGACCTCGGCGGCATCCCGCGCGCGGCAGAACTCGGCGATGATCGTATCGACGCTGCGCGCCGGATCGGCGCCATGGGCGCGCCAGACGGTGTCCGCCATCGCATCGGGCGAGGGCAGGGTCTCGAAGAAGCGTTCCAGCTTGCGGCGGTCGGCGCCGAGTGCGGCGTCGAGGATGTCGTTCAGCGTCGCTTCGCTGGTCTGCGTCAACAGGAAGGCGAGTGCGGCGGCGCGCGGGGCGTCGCCGCTGCCGGAGCGTTCGAGCACGCGGCTGCGCGCCTGGGCGATCAACTCGCGCGTCGTCTGCTCGTCAAGGACGTCGAATGCGGCGGGCACGCCGGCCTCGAGCGGGAAGCGCGACAGGACGTTCTGACAGAAGGCATGAATGGTGAGGATCTTGAGGCCGCCGGGCGTTTCCAATGCTTTGGCGAACAGGCGGCGCGCCTTCTTCATGTCTTCGGGCCCGCCAAGGCCGGCGCCGATGGCGATGACTTTGCGCTCAAGCTCCGCGTTGGGCAGCATCGACCATTCGCCGAGCTGCTTGAACAGGCGCGCCTGCATTTCGGCGGCGGCGGCCTTGGTGTAGGTCAGACACAGAATGCGCCCGGGATCGGTCTCGGCGAGCAACAGGCGCGTCACGCGGTTGGCAAGCGTATAAGTCTTGCCGGCGCCGGCATTGGCCGCGACCCAGGCCGAGTGGTTGGGATCGGCCGCGATGACCGACGGTTCTTTCTCGATGTCGCGCGGGTCGCTCATTCGTCGGGCGCGTCCCAGCCGCCGAGCGACCATTCGCGCACGCGGGCGAGATGGTCGTAGTCGCCGGCGTAGTCGACGTTCTGGGGGCGTAGACGCGGGAGATACGGCGTCGTCTCCTGCGCGAAGAGGGCGATGTAGCGTTTCAGGCGTTCGACCGTCTCGGGCACGAGGGTGAGATCGACTTCCTCGATGGCGCCGGGATCGCGGCCGCCGCTGAACCAGACATAGAGCAGCGCGGCGGCGTCGCGCGGATCGCCGAACGCGCCTTGGCGCAGCATCTCGGCTTCGAGGAGGAGCTGCGGCGCGAGGAACGCCTTGATCTGTTTGGGGCGCGGGGGCTTGCCGGTCTTGTAGTCGAAGATCGCGGCGCTGCCGTCGGGCAGGATGTCGATGCGGTCGGCGATGCCACGCAATTCGAACTCGGGTGTGACCTTCCAGCGGCCCTTGATCTCGGTCAGCGAGGTGTCGCGGGCCTCGCGCAATTGGCGCTCCTGTTCGATGAACCACAGCGCGGCGTTTGCGAAGCGCGGGCGCCACAGCGCGAGCGCGGCTTTCGGCGTGCCTTCGGCGGCAAAGACCTGATCGGCGATGGAGATCAGGATGAGCGCCGCGTCGTCGCCGAGTGGGCCGGGATTCTCCTTGACGAAGCGTTCGAGGGCCTTATGCACGGCGTTGCCGCGCTCCAGAGGGCCGATCTCGGAATCGAGCGGATCGAGGACGTCGAGGCCGAGCACGCGGCGGGCGTAGATCGCGTAGGGATCGCGCACCCAGCGTTCGATCTCGGTGATGGACAGGCGCTTGGGACGCGCGGCGACAGGCGGACGTGGAGCGGGGCGCTTCACGGGTGTCGCGACGCCGGAATCGCCGAGGCTTTGCGCCAGGGCGAGATAATCGGTTTGCGGTTTGAGGATGTCGTTTTTCTCATCGCGCAGGCCGAGGCCGGTGGCGAGCTGCGACAGACGCTGAACCCAGCGCGAGGCGATGGCGGGGACGCCGTCGGATTTCTGCGACCGGGTCAGCACGACGCGCGGGCCGGCGGCGAGCATCGCGAAATCATGCGCCGCTTGGCCGATGGCGCGCTCGGGTTGTTCGAGGCCGAGCGCCTTGCGCATGGGGCGCGAGAACCACGGATCGGCGCCGGGGCTGCGCGGCCAGGTGCCTTCGTTGAGACCGCCGATCACCAGCGTGTCGGCGCTTTGCAGACGCGCTTCGAGCGGGCCGAGGATCGCGACGCGCGGATGACCGCCGCGGATCTGGCGCACGGCTTTGGCCATCGCAAGCTTGCGGAACAGCGCGGCGTAGGCGCCGGGCTCGATCGCGGGGAGGTTTTGCGCGGCGGCGATGAACTCCTCGACGAAGCGCGCGGCGACCTCACCGGCCTGGCCCGCCCAGAGTGCGGGACCGGCCAATGCTGCGGCGGAGGATAGGTGTGCGGCGCAGATGTCGCTCAGGGTGAGCGTTTTGGTGTCGAGTGCGGTTTCGAGGGGCTGCAGCGCTGCGCTGACTTTTGCGAACCAATATTGCAAGCGTGACAGCGCGGCCTGCGCATTTTCATGGGCGTCCGCACGGGCGCGGGCGATGGAGTCGCGGATGCCGGTGAGGCCGGGATTTGGGCGCGGGCCGCGCAGGACCATGTCGAGCTGGCGGACCTGGGCGCGGAAGGCGGCGGGTTCGTCGCTCAAGGTGCAGAGCGGGTGCTTGAGCAGCGCGAGCAGGGCGACGGGCGCGAAACCGGAATCGGCGCCTTCGGCGAGCAAACAGAGGAACGTGCCGGGCGGGGTGTGGGCGAGCGGCTGGCCGGCGGAGTCGTCGGCCTCGACATCCCAGCGCGCGAGTTCGCTCGCGACGCGGCGCGCCAGTGCGCGGTCGGGCGTCACCAATGTCGCGGTCTTGCCGGGCTCTTCGAGGGCTTCGCGCAGGATGAGCGCGATAACGGTGGCTTCTTGCGCGGGATCGGCGGCTTCGACCAGCGTTAGGCCGCTCAGACCTTCGGCGATTTCGCCTTGCTGTTCGGCTTCGGCGATGGCGCGCCAGGCGTCGGTGGTGGGGGCGGGGCGCAGGGCTTCGCGCAACACGCGCTCGCGTTTGGGATCGCGCGTGCCGTCCCAGTCCTGCACCTCGGCGCGCGGGACGCCGAGGCGTTCGAGCAATTGCTTCATGCCGAATTGCGGATGACCGGGTTCGAGATCTGCCCAACTCGCGGCGTCGAGTTCGCGGTCGAGGCCAGGCAGTACAACAGAGCCGTTCGGCGATTCCGCGATGGCGCGCAGCAATTCGGCGGTCGCGGGGATGCTGCCGGTCGAGCCGGCGGCGATCACCGGGCCTTGTGGCGGGTGGTTGCGCATGCGCTCGGCGAGGCCGCGCAAGGCGCGGTTACGGCGATCTGCGGGCGCGATGCGATCTTCGGCGGCCAGAAGGGCCGGCCATTGCGTTTCGAGCAGTTTGAGGAAGTCGCGGACCTGGTCCCAATGCGCGGCGAGCGCGTTGGGAACCACGTTGTCGAGGTCGGAGAGCTTGGCGCCTTGCGTCTCGACTTCATCCATCACGCCGGCGAGGCCGTCGGCGAGCGCGGCGGCCTGCGCGAAGCTCTTATCCTCGCCGCGCGTCGCGTGGTGCCAGCGGCGGACCATCATCGCGAGGAGGAGCGTGCGCCGCATTGGCGCGATGGCTGGCGGCAGGTCGAGCGCATCGGCATCGAACAGGAATTCGTCTTCTTCCGCATCGCCAAGCGCCTTGAAACGCGGCAGCAGCGCGGCGCCGCCGAGCACGCGGGCGAAGGCGTCGCCGAAGGTGCGCTGGGCGCGGCGGGTGGGGAGGTAGATCGTCGCCTCGGCGAGGGCGAGCGGCCCGTCGCCCAATTGCGCGATCAATCCTCTGGCAAGCGTGTCGGCGAAAGGCGCGCTGGGGGCAATCGTGAAGATTCGCGCCGCCACCTCAGACGGCCAGATGCTGGTCGGCGAGGAAGTCCTCGGCGTCCTTGACCGCGTCGGGCGTGCCGACATGGATCCACACGCCGTCGAGGCGAATGCCGTAAAGCCGCTGCCTGCCGATCGCGACGTCCCAGACGCGATTGGTCGAGAAGCCGCCCTTGGGCGCGGCGTCAAACAGGCGCGGGTGCACGATCTGCACGCCGGGATAGGCGAAGGGCGACAGGCGGCGCTCGGTGACGCGGGTCAGATGGCCGTCGGCGTCCATGTTGAAGTCGCCGGGGCCTTCGAAGCCGAGCGCCGTGACCATCGAGGCCATCAACAGCAGTGCATCCATCGCGCTCTCGTCCCAGCGCGCGATCATGCGGTCGAGCGCATGACCGATACCTTCGACCCAGACGGTGTCGGAGTTGATGATGAAGAACGGCTCGTTACCGAAGTTCGGCAAGGCCTTGACCACACCACCGCCGGTGCCGAGCAGCGCGTCGTGCTCCTCGGAGAAACGGATTTCCAGATCGTGGCGCTTGGCGAGATGGTCCTTCACCATCTGTGCCATGTAGTGGACGTTGACCACCGCCATGGTCACGCCGGCGGCGACGAGGCGGTCGAGAGCGTGGTCCATCAGCGTCTTGCCGGCGACCTTCACCAGCGGCTTGGGGCGGTCGTTGGTCAGCGGGCGCATCCGCGTGCCGAGGCCGGCGGCCATCACCATCGCGGCTTTGGGGGCGGTCATGGCGTGGCTCCCTTGGGTTCGCCGCGCATTTCCATCGGGATGGTGCGGTCGTACCAGGATTTCAGGTCGCGCATCGCCGGATGCTCCAAATCCTTGTTGAGATAGCTCCAGACGCGCGGCAGATAAGACAGATAGCGCGGTTTGCCATCTCTTTTGTAAAGGCGCGCGAAGATGCCGACGATCTTGGCGTTGCGCTGCGCCGCCATGACGGCCATCTGGCCGCGATATTCGGCTTCGTCGAGCGGGGTGCCTTGCGCGCGCATCGCGGTGAGATAATGCGCGGCCGTCGCGTCGGCGATATCGGTGGGCACATCGCGGCGGGCGTCTTCGACCAGGGAAACGAGATCGTAAGCCTTCGAGCCGGCGACGGCATCCTGGAAGTCGATCAGGCCGACGCGCGCGGCGCCTTTGCGCGTCGGCAGCCACAGCAGGTTTTGCGCGTGGTAGTCGCGGTGGACGAAGACGGGGTCTTTCTTCAGCGCGGCCAGCGCGGCTTTCCACAAGCCGCGATGCTCGGCGATCTCATCGGCGCTCGCCGTGCGGCCGAGCGCGACCGGCATGAACCAGTCGGTGAGAAGATCGATCTCGGCGGTCATCGCCGTTTCGTCGTAGGCGTGGAGGTGCTTGTCCGGCGGCAGCAGCGCGGGGGCGCGGTCGGCGTGCAGGGTTGCGAGAACCTCCGCGGCGCCGCGATAGAGTTCGAGCTCGTTGTTGCCGTCGACGACATCGGCGAACAGGCTGTCGCCCAGATCTTCGATGATGACGAAGCCCAACTTGGTATCGGCGGCGATGATTTCCGGCGCGCTGAGGCCGCGCTTGCGCAGATAGTTTGAAGCCGCGATGAAACGACCGCAATCGCCGCCGGCGAGACGGGCCACGGCGTTGTAGCCGAGCGCGTGGCGCTGTTCAGGCGTGGCGTCGGTGGGGGCGCTCGGCGTCTCGGCGCCCTGCGGCTGGTCCATCAGCATCGCCTTGCGGCCATTGCTGTCGAGCCGGACGTAACGCCTTGTCGAAGCGTCGCCGGGCAGGGGATTACGTGCCGCGGCGCCCCAGCCGGCGCCGGCGAGGAAGGTGTCCATCTGGTCGGTGCGCTCAGACACGGCCGGTCTCCATCATCGCGGCGGCCCAGCGCTGTGGGCCGCTGATCCGGGCGCGGCGCGTGCCGTCCTTGAGGCTCATGGCAATATGCAGGCGGTCGGCGGGGAGCCAGGCGAGCGCCCGTTCCGGCCATTCGATCAGCGCGGCGCCCTCGTCGAGCGCTTCGGTGAGCCCCAGCTCTTCCATCTCGGACGGGTTCTCGATGCGATAGAGATCGTAGTGACGTACGGGCAGGCGCGGGGTTTCGTATTCCTGCACCAGCGTAAAGGTCGGGCTCGGCACCGCTTCGGTGACGCCGAGCGCGGTCAGGATGGCGCGGGCCAGCGTCGTCTTGCCGGCGCCGAGATCGCCTTGCAGCGCCACCGCGTCGCCGACATGCAGGCCTGCGGCAATCCGCGCGCCGAGCGCGTCGGTCGCCGCGAGGTCGGCCAGCGGCAGGCTGTGCTCGAAGGCCAGAGAATCCTTGGACATGGGCGTGTTTCTAGCAGGCTCTAAGCGGTTGATTCCAGTACAACCCTCGGCCATGTTCCGTTTCGCTTAATGCCGCCGCGGGCGGCTCTTTCGGGATCGAGATGTCCGAACGTATCGTCATCATCGGCGCCGGCCAGTCCGGCGCGCAGGCCGTCGCGACTCTGCGGGCGGAGGGCTTTGCCGGTGCGATCACCATGGTCGGCGACGAGCCTTTCCCGCCCTATCAGCGCCCGCCACTGTCCAAGGCCTATCTGATGGGGACGATGGAGCGCGACCGGCTGTTCCTGAAACCGGATGCGTTCTACCGCGATGCGCGGTGCGACCTGATCCTCGGGGTCGCCGTGGAGCGGATCGACCGGGCCGAGCGGCAGGTGCATCTCGCCGATGGCCGCGCGCTCGGTTACGACAAGCTCCTGATCGCGACCGGCAGCCGCGTGCGCAAGATCAAATGTCCCGGTGCGGACCTGCCGGGCATCCACTATTTGCGCGGAATCGAAGACGTCGATGGACTGCGCGTGGTGTTCGAGACGGGCAAGAAACTCGCCATAGTCGGCGGCGGCTATATCGGGCTGGAAGTTGCAGCGGTCGCGGCCAAGCGCGGCATCGATGTGACGGTGTTCGAGGCGATGGACCGGCTGATGGCGCGCGCCGTGTCGATCCCGGTGTCGGATTTCTACGAGCAGGTGCATCGCGCCGCGGGCGTGAAGCTTTTGCTCAACACGGGCGTCGAGGCGTTCGAGGGCGACGGCAGACTGGAAACGGTGCGGGCCGGGGGCAAGACTTACGCGGCCGATGTCGCGCTTGTCGGGATCGGCATCATGCCCAATGACGAGCTGGCGCGCGCCGCCGGTCTCGGCTGCGAGGACGGCGTCGTGGTCGATGCCAGCAGCAACGCGACCGGCGATCCGGCGATCTTCGCGGCCGGCGACTGCACCCGCCATATCGGGCGCGAGGGCACGGCGCTGCGCCTGGAATGCGTGCAGAACGCGATCGACCAGGCCAAGCATGCCGCGCTGATCATGGCGGGCAAGACCAACATTTATCGCGAAGTGCCGTGGTTCTGGTCCGACCAGTACGATCTGAAATTGCAGATCGCCGGTCTGGCGCGGCCGACCGACACGCTCGTAATCCGCGGCAATCCCGAGGCGCGCAAATTCGCCGTGTTCCATCTGCGCGACGGCGCCGTCGCCGCGGTGGAAGCGATCAACGCCGCGCCGGAATATCTTGTCGGTCGCAAGCTCATCGCCGACGGCGCGAAGGTCGCGCCCGAGCGCCTCGCCGATCTGTCCATTCCCATGAAGTCCATCGTGTAACGGAGCCGCAATGCCCAAGATCAAATATGTCGAGCACAACGGCAAAGAGCATGAGGTGGACGTTCCCGCCGGCTGGTCCGTCATGGAAGGGGCGGTGAAGAACCTCATTCCCGGCATCGACGCCGATTGCGGCGGCGCCTGTGCCTGTGCGACGTGTCATGTGTTTGTCGACGCGGCGTTCGCGGACAAGATCCCGGCCAAGACCGACATGGAAGAGACCATGCTCGACTTCGCGCCGGACGTGGAACCGTCGAGCCGGCTGTCGTGCCAGATCAAGGTGACGCCGGAGCTCGATGGGCTCGTGGTGCGGATGCCCAAGAGCCAGCATTAAGGGCTTGTGCTGGGGCGCCGGCGCGGGACTGCCATCCTTCGACAAGCTCAGGATGAGGATTGAGCTTGATCCTCATCCTGAGCTTGTCGAAGGATGGCAACCTGCTCAGTTTGACCTGCCCTGTTTTACGGCGCCGAGGCGTGGCTTACTTCGCCGCCACCGCTGACGGCCTGGCTCACGGTCGGGTTGCCCCAGTATTTGATCTCGCCGCCGCCGCTCACCGCGGCGTTGAGGCTGGCTGTGGCCGAGACCTTGATCGCGCCGCCGCCATCGACTGCGGCCTCTATCTTGGCCGCGGGCATCGCGCGCGCGTCGATCTCGCCGCCGCCACTCACCGCCGCTTCGAGGCGCGGGCTGGCCGGGAAGGCGCCTTCGGCATGGATCGATCCGCCGCCGCTGATCGCCACGGCGCTGATGCTGGGTGAGACGATCTCGACCTGCAGGTCGTAATTGTGCGGGCAGTTGTTGTCGCAAGCGTCGATCTCAAGGTTGCCGCCATCCTTGACGGTGAGGCGGGTGAACTGGGTGCTGCCCTTGATGAGGGTGACGCTCTGGACGTCGCCATGCTTGAGGATGACCTCGCCGTCGCCGCTGAGGCCGACGCTCTTGAACGGCGCCAGCGGCACCACGGTCGCGGCGGACGCCGCCGTCATCAGAAGAGCCGCGACGGCGGCGCCGAGAAACAGGGTCTTGCGCATGGGAGTTCTCCGGATCGGTTCGGAGAAGCTTACGCCTCGCCCACTAGTTTGACCGCATCGCGCTCCCTCGCGGGAGCCATGACACGGGCCGATGGCTGTGCGCTACGCCGTGGCTTCCGGTGGAGGCGCATAGGCCGGGGTCAAAACCTGGCCCACGAAGACCCGCACCATGATCAGGATCGCCGCGGCGCCCAGGATGAGCGCGACATGGAGCAGCCAGAACGACGTCGCCGACATCGTGCCCAAGAGGCCGCCGACCCAGCCGACGAAGAAATTGCCGATGAAAAAATGCAGGTAGTAGACGCCGATAAAGATGCTCGCAGTGCCCTTCGGCGCAGCCCGCGAATAGAGCGCCAGGCCGACCGGCAGCACGTTGGCAAAGCCCAGATCGTTGAGAAACTCGAAGCCGACGGCCCACCACAAGCTCACCCGACCGCCATGCGCGGAGATGATGGTGGACGCCAGAACGAGCAGCAGCGGCGCCGTCGCGCTGATCGCCACGCCGATCGCGATCTTGGTGAGTTCGTCCGGCTCGGTCCAGCGCGTGGCCCACCAGCGCCAGAACGCGACCGACATCACGATGGTCAAGGCGCTGATGATGGAGCCGTAGCCCAGCAGATCGGTGATCGGCATGTGCATGCCCAGGATCGACAGCTGGTAATTCGCTTCGCCCCAGACGAGATAGGCGTTGAAGATCTGCTGGTTGCCTACGATGGCGACCGCGAGCACCGGCAGCAACGCCACCAGCACCACCGTCTTGATCCAGTCGTTGCGCGTGAAGGGCGGACGCGCCGGATCGAATGCGCCCGGCGGCGCTTTGGGCAATTCGGGCGGCAGGGTGCGGCGGCCCAGCAGATAGGTAGTCAGGCCGATCAGCATGCCGATGCCGGCGGCGCCGAAGCCGTAATGCCAGCCATAGGAGTCGGCCAGCCGGCCGCAGACGAAGGGCGACGCGATCACCGCGATCTGCACGAAGAACAGGAAGACCTGGAAGGCATCGGCGCGGCGCGGGTCGCCGTCCTTGTAAAGCGAGCCGACCTGGCTCGAAATGTTGCCCTTGAAGCAGCCGACGCCGAGCAGAAGGCACAGCAGGGCCAGCAGGAATGTCGCGTCGAATGCCATCAGGAAATGGCCCATCGCCATCAGGATGGCGCCGGCAGTCACGGCGTTGGTGCGGCCGATGACTCGGTCGGCGAGAACGCCGCCGGCGATCGGCGTCAGATACACGAACGCGGTGTAGAAGCCGTAGATGTGCGAGGCCAGCGCCTGGCCTACCGCGGGGCCGTAAAGCAGCCGGATCAGACCTTGGAACGCCCCGAAGCCCGCAATGTGCTCGATATGGCCGGGCTGCAGCAGGCTGTGCGTCATGTAGAGCACGAGCAGCGCCGTCATGCCGTAGTACGAAAACCGCTCCCACAATTCGGTGAAGGCCAGCCAGCCCAATCCCGACGGGTGCCCGAAGAATGCCGTGTCGCTCCGCTTCACGTCCGTGTTCGCAACCGCAACCATGCCGCCCCGCCTAACAATGACGGACATTTATAGCTTGGTTGGGCGGGAGGGACAGAGCGGAGAACAGGTTTGTGATGGCGCTGCTGACAGGAAGGCGAGATCAGGCGCTTTTGCGCACCGTCTCGGTGTCAGCGGGGCCTTCGTCGTGGATACGGCGGGGGAAGTGGCAGCGGACGAGGGTGCCACCTTCGGTGCCGTTCGCGCCGCTTTCGATCTCGACCCAGCCGTCATGCAGCTCGACGAAGCGGTTGACCAGCGCGAGGCCGAGGCCGGCGCCGGCGCGCTGGCCGGAGCGGTTCTTGGAGGCGAAGCGCTCGAACACCTGCGCCTTCACTTCGGGGGCGAGGCCCGGGCCGTTGTCGGCAACGGCAATCTGGACGTCCTCGTCCTGGATCGCCCCCGACAGCGTGATGATGCCGCCGCCCGGCGTGTATTTGAACGCGTTGGAGAGGAGGTTGAACACGACCTGCTGGATGCGGCGTTCGTCGCCGAGGAACTGGCCGGCGTCTTCGGGGCAATCGACGACGAGCTCGAGATTGACCTTGGCGGCCCATTCGCGCGCCGTCGCAGCGACACCGGTGAGAAGCGCGTGGAGATCGATGCGCTCCAGCTCGAGGCGCAGCGCACCGGATTCGATCAGCGACAGATCGAGGATATTGTTGATCAGATCCTTGAGCGTGTGCGAGCCGCTGACGATGTCCTGCACATAGCCAGCCTGGGCGCGGTTCATCTCGCCGGGGATGCCGCTGGCGAGGTGCTCGGCGAAGCCGAGAATGGTGTTGAGCGGCGTGCGCAGTTCGTACGACACATGCTTGATGAAGTCGGATTTGAGATTGTCGGCGGCTTCCAGCGCGTCGTTGCGCTCGCGCAACGCGCTCTCGATGCGGAAGCGGTCGGTCACGTCGGCGAAGGTCACCAGCGTCGCGCCATCGGGCAGCGGCGACAGCGCGAGCGACAGGATGGTGCGGTCGTTGCGCTCGATCTCGCCCCAATCCCGGCGTGTCGGCGCGCCGGAGACGACGCTCTGGATCAGGCGCTCCCACACCGTCTCGTCGCCAAACTTGTCGGCACAGGCGGCCGCGATGTTGCGGATGTGGGGTTCGCCCGCGAGGTCCTTGGGCGTCAGTTCCCATATCTTCAGGAAGGCGGCGTTGTGCAGCTTCAGCTTGCCGTCCGGCCCGAACACCGCGACGGCCTCGTGCAGCGTGTCGAGCGTAGCGGACTGCACCTTGGTCAGCGTGTTGAACGAGCTTTCGAGAGCGAGCTTTTCAGTGACGTCTTCGTAAAGGAACGTGAGCCCGCCGAAGGGATGCGGCTGGGCCACGATGCGCAACGTCTTGCCGCTGGGCAGGTGCCACAGGTCTTCCGACGGGTAGTCGCGCGGATAGGCGTAGAGCCCGATACGCTCGCGCTTCCACGCCTGATAGTCGCGCTGCTCGGGCAATTTGCGGCCCTCGCGCAGGCGGTCGAGGACATCGCCATCGGTGGGGTGGCTGTCGAGCCATGTCTCGGGCAGATCCCACAGCCGCGCAAAGGCGCGATTGTAGAAAGTCAGCTTCTGGTCGCGGCCGAAGATGGCGACGGCGGTCGCGAGCTTGTCGAGCGTGTCGGCATGCGCGTCGACATGCTGCTGCAGCTTGGCTTCGGCGGCGGCGACATCGGTGACGTCGATCGCGCTGCCGACAATGCCGGCGCCGTCGAGGGGAGTTTCGGTGAAGGCGAGGGCACGGCGCTGGCCGCCGACCACGGCGAAGCGGCGGGCTTCGTAAGGCGATCCTTGCGTGCGCGCGGTGGCGGCGAGATCACGTTCGGTCTTGTCGAGCGTCGCCTGCGCGATGTCATCCTTGGCGCCGGCGGTGGTGAGGAAGGTCTGGTTGCCCCAGACCAGCGTCAGCGTCTTGTCGCGCAGCCACACCGGCAGAGGCAAAGCATCGAGGATGGCGCGGAAGTCGATACCGGCTTTCGCCGCGACCTTCTCTTCCTCGATCCACACCGCCGCCATGCCGCCAACGGCGCGGCCGCGCAAGGCGAAGATGCGCGCGTCCTTGTCATGTGCGGTCAGCGTGAATGCAGCGCCGCGGTCGCTGAGATCGTCGAGCGCCTGGCTGACTGTCGTGGCTTGGGGGCCGGCGAGGCAGGCGTCGAGCATTGCTTCAGCGCTGCCATAGCTCATCGGGCCGGCACCGTCGCGGCCCCATACGATCAGCGCTTCGCGTCCGGCGGAAAGCAGCGCGTCGCGCTCGCCGACGGCGGCACGGGTGCGGGCGCCCGACTGGCGCAAGGCGCGGCGCAGCTTGCCGGTGCGGCTTTGCTCGGCAAGAGCCCACAAGCCCGCCGCGATAGCGAGCGCCACCGCGCCGGTCGTCACCGCGCCGAGCACGAGGAATTGCTGGGTCGCGGCATCGGGCACGGCAGCGGACGCGGTTGCGGGCGCAAGGAGGAATCCGGCCAGCGCAGGCCAGGCGGCCCGCCACTTCCCGAATCCACCCCTAACGCCAGGGTTATTGGTCTGTCCCATTTTGGGACGCATTCCCGGCTGCCCCTGATTCGATCCACAGCGACGAATCACTGTGGAATCAACATGATACGGTCGATCCTGAGCCGCAAGAGAATGTGGTTAATAAAGTGTAAAAAACCAGATGTGGCGTGCGCGTCCATATTTTGCGGCAAATTTCCAAATCTCGAGTCAAATCAGTGAATTAGGAAATCCGGGTACGGAGCGATGGAGCGCGTGACCGAGTCGCGCACAAGTGCAGAAAGGCGTTTTGCGTCCCGTTGCCGCCACAAATCGAGTCGAATTTGGCTGTGCTAGCGTCGCGTCGATCGAGGGAAGCAGGAATGCGTCAGACACGCCGTCAATTCATCGGCACCGCGGCGGCCGTCGGGGTGCTGTCGCTTGGTGGTGCGCGCGCCGCGGCGCCGGGGGCGGTGCGGCAGTCGCTCACGGCGTTCTCGGCCGATCCGGTGCGGGTGGCGTCGCTGCGCAAGGGGATCGCGGCGATGAAGGCGCTGCCGGCGTCCGATCATCGCAGCTGGTTCTTCTGGGCCGCGACGCATGCCTATAGCGACACGCTGCTGGCCGCCGAGATGAAGCGCGACCCGAAGCTGAGGAAGTTCGACCGCGTCAAATACTGGAACCAGTGCCCGCATTTCGGCCAATGCTCGGCCGATTTCGTGATCTGGCACCGCGCGTTCCTGCATTACTTCGAGCGTACGCTGCGCGACGCGGCGCAGGACCCGGCATTGGCGCTGCCATACTGGAATTACGGCAGTGCGGACGAGCGCGTGTTCCCCGCGATCTACGCGCCGGACTTCCTCGACGACGCCAAGAAGATTCCCAACCCGCTGTTCCATCCCAATCGGGAGAAATCCTTCACCAAGGGGTTGCTTGAGATCAGCGCCACGATCGGCGAGGCGCCCAAGACCGTGGGCACCGCGACGTTCTTCCATGAGGTCGGCGTGCCGGGGTTTGGCGGCGATCATCTCGACTCGGATCACACCCAGATCGGCCTGCTCGAGCAGCGGCCGCACAACGACATCCATTTGGCGGTCGGCGGCGTGATCAACTCGTCGAACGGCGCAATGGCGGAGATCACCACGGCGGCGTTCGATCCTGTCTTCTGGGTGCATCACGCCAATATCGACCGGATGTGGGCGGAGTGGGCGAGCAAGCCGGGCAAGAGCTGGGGACCGGCGCCGTCGGGCGACTGGTTCGACGAGGCGCCATGGCTGTTCGTCGATGCGGACGGCAGCGAGGTGAAGGTCAGCCGGCGCGATGCGATCACGCTGTTGGCCACGTATGACGCCGATTATTCCAACCAGCTGACGGTGCCGGTCGCAGCGCCGGAGCCGTCGCCTCCACCGCCGCCGCCGTCCGATGCTGCCGCGGCGGCACGCGGGGGCGGAAACGCCGCGCCAACCGGCGCTGCGCCGCCGGTGGTGATGTCGGGTGCGCCGCAGCCGCATCGGCGCGCGCGCCGTCCTGCGCGGCCGATGGAGCGCGAATTGCTGGCTGACAACCATCCGATGGTCGTGACGCCGCACAATGCCGGGCAGCGGCTGTTCGGCGATGCAACGCCGCCGGGCGCGCGGGGCGGAGCAAGCTATGCGACGGAGAATTCGGGGCCAACGCTGAATGCGCCGGAACTGGCGAACAGCGGGGCGAAAGTTCTGCTCGAACTGACGGATATCAGCTTCACGCTGGTGCCGTCATCGGGGTTCGCGGTGTATCTCGATTGCGCCGGCAAGGCGCCGACGAGCGATCCCGTGGGCCTCATCGATATCTTCGGCGCGACGCATCACGGCGCGGGCATGGCGGCGATGGGCGGTATGCATCATCTGGGTGCGGCGCAGCGCTTCGACGTCACTGCTGTGGTGCGCCAGTCGCCGGGGCCGTTCACGCTGCGCGTCGAGCCATACGAGTTGCTCGTCACGCATGACGGCAAGGCGGTGCGCGGCCGCGCCGACGCGGTGACGATCGGCGCGGTACGGTTTGTCGTGCTCAGCTAGCCCTTGAAGCGGCGGTTGAGCTTGCGCATACCGCCGATCCAGCGCGCGTAATTGCTCGCCTTGTTGCGCATGTATTCGATCACTTCCGGATGCGGCAGGATCAGGAAGTCCTCCGCCTCGATAGCCTTGACGCACGCCTCCGCCACGGTTTCCGGCTCCATCATGCCGTCGATGCTCGCGACGCCGTCGGGATTGCCGGCGGTCATCGCGGTGCGCACCGCCTGCGGGCACAGCACCGAGACCTTGATGCCTTCGTCGCCATGGGTGATCGCGAGCCATTCGGCGAGGCCGACCGCTGCGTGTTTGGTGACGGCATAGGGCGCAGAGCCGATCTGTGACAGAAGGCCTGCGGCCGACGCGGTGCTGACGAGATAGCCGCCGCCGCGCGCCGCCATGCGCGGAACGAGGTGCCGCGCCGCCCAGACATGCGCCATCACATTGATGTCCCAGATGCGCTGCCAGCGCTCGTTGGAAACCTCGGCGCCGCCGCCATAGCCGATGCCGGCATTGGAGAAGAACAGGTCGATCGGGCCGTGGTCTTTCTCGACCGTGTCGATGAGGTGCTGGATGTCGGCCTCGTGCGAGACGTCGGTCTTGAACGATACGCCGTTGACCTCCTTGGCGGTCGCCGCGGCGCCGTCGCCATTGATGTCCGAGCAGACCACCAGCTTGGCGCCTTCGCGCGCGAAACGCTGCGCCAGCGCCTTGCCGATGCCGCTCGCCGCCCCGGTGACGACGACGATCTTATCCCTGATTTGCACTGTGCTTTCCTCCGGTTTCCTTACGAAAGCATAGGGGAGAACACGCGGCGCGTCAGGCCTTGTTGCGCGGTTGCGTGCGGCGGCACTAGGGTGCGGCAACCAAAACATATCGGGAGACGACCATGGACGGATTGCAGCTGCGCTCGCTGGTGAGCGACAAGGGTGAACTCGAATTGTCGCTGGCGCGCGTGCCGGTGACGGAGCCGGGGCCAGACGAGGTTCTGGTGCGCGTCGAGGCGTCGCCGATCAATCCATCCGACATCGGCCTGTTGTTCGGCGCCGCCGACATGCGGTCCGCGAAGTTCTCCGGCACGGCGGCCGAGCCCGTCGTCACCGCACCGATCCCGGAAGCCTATCGCCGCGCCATGGCGGCGCGGGTGGGGCAGTCGCTGCCGGTGGGCAATGAAGGCGCCGGTGTCGTCATCAAGGCGGGCGCCAACGCGCAGGCCCTGATGGGCAAGACGGTCGCGATCCTGGGCGGCGCAATGTATGGGCAATACCGCACGCTGAAGGCATCGGACTGCCTGCTGCTGCCGTCCGGCACGACAGCGGCGGAGGGCGCGTCGTGCTTCGTCAATCCGCTGACCGCGCTCGGCATGACCGAGACCATGCGCCGCGAAGGCCACACCGCACTGGTGCACACCGCGGCGGCGTCCAATCTCGGGCAGATGCTCAACAAGATATGCCTGAAGGACGGCATCGCGCTGGTCAATATCGTGCGCAACGCCGAGCAGGGGAAAATCCTGCGCGAGATCGGCGCGGTGCATGTGGTGGATTCGTCGAGCCCGTCCTTCATGGACGATCTGATTGCGGCATTGATGGACACCGGCGCGACGCTGGCGTTCGACGCGATCGGCGGCGGCAAGCTGGCGGGGCAGCTGCTCACCGGCATGGAGATCGCGGCGACGCGCAAGATGACGTCGTACAGCCGTTACGGCTCGACGACCTTCAAGCAGGTCTACATCTATGGCGGGCTCGATACCGGGCCGACCGAGCTCAACCGCGCCTTCGGCATGTCGTGGGGCCTTGGCGGCTGGCTGCTGACGCCGTTCCTGATGAAGATCGGCCCGTCGGAAACCGAGAAGTTGCGCCAGCGCGTCGCCAGCGAGATCAAGACGACCTTCGCCAGCCATTACACCAAGACGATCTCGCTTGCCGAAACGCTGAGCGCCGATGCCATCGCGGCTTACAACAAGAAATCGACCGGCGAGAAATACCTGATCAATCCGAACCTCGGGCTCTGATGGCGATCAAGCTGTACCATTGCCAGGGCGCGCGCTCGGTGCGCCCGCTCTGGACTTTGGAAGAGATGGGCATCGCCTACGAACTGGAGTCGATGCGGTTTCCGCCGCGGCTGTTTCGTGACGGTTATCTGAACGTCAATCCGTTGGGGACGGTGCCCGCTTTGACGGATGGCGAGGTGGCGCTGACGGAATCCGCCGGCATCTGCCAATACCTCGTCGACCGCCACGGCCCGACAAGCATCGGGCTGACGCCGGACGACAAGGATTACGGCCTTTATCTCAACTGGCTGCACCGCAGCGACGCTACGCTGACCTTTCCGCAAACCATCGTGCTGCGCTACACGCGGCTGGAGCCGGAAGAGCGGCGCCTGAAGCAGGCGGCCGACGATTACACGCAGTGGTTCTTCTCACGCCTGCGCAGCGTCGAGCAGGCGACGGGCGATAGCGCGTATCTCTGTGCCGGACGCTTCACCATCGCCGATATTTGCGTCGGCTATGCGCTGTATCTGGCGGAGACGCTGGGCCTGCGTCCCGGCTTCAAGCCGAACACTGAAGCGTATTACCAGCGGCTTTCCGAACGGCCCGCATTCTAGCGCGCGATAAGCCTTTAGCGCGTCAGGACGTCGGGATTGACGACGTTGATCGGCGCGCCGGCCGCGAAGGCGGCCACCTGGTCGAAGATGTCGGAGAACTGCAGCTCGTACTCGTCGCGGGTGACGTAGCCGATATGTGGCGTCGCGACGACATTGGGCAGCGTCAGCAACGGATGGTTCGGATCGCGCATCGGCTCGTCCTCGAACACATCGACGGCGGCCATGCCGGGACGGCCGCTCTTGAGCGCCGCGACGAGCGCGCCGGGCGCGATCAGCGGCGCACGCGAGGTGTTGACGATCAGCGCGGTGGGCTTCGTGCGCGCGAGGTCTTGCGCCGTGACAATGCCGCGCGTCGCGTCGACCAGGCGCATGTGGAGCGAGAGGACGTCGCATTGCGCGAAGAACGCATCCTTGCTTGCGGCAATGGCGTGGCCGTCGGCGCGGGCGTGGTCCAGGGATTTCTCGCGCGCCCAGACCAGGATGCTCATGCCGAACGCCTTGCCATAGCCCGCGACGGCGGCGCCGATGCGGCCATAGCCGTAGATGCCCAGCGTCTTGCCGCGCAGGGTCCAGCCGACCCCGGTCTGCCAGATGCCCTGCTTGAGGGCCGCGACCTGTTGCGGCAGTTGCCGCATTGCGGCGAGGATCAGCGCGAAGGTGAGTTCGGCGGCGGCGTAGGACGGCGTATCGGCATGCATGTTGGACGACACGACGATGCCGGCTGCGGTGCATGCGGCGACGTCGATATGCGGATAGACGCTGCGCTGGCTGATCAGCTTGAGCCTGGGCAGGCGCGCGACCAGGTCCGCGCGGATACTGGTACGCTCGCGGATCAGGACGAGGGCTTCGGTATTCTTCAGGCGTTCGGCGAGTTCATCGGTATCCTGGACGTGGTCGTTCCAGATTGTGACTTTGTGACCGTTGAGCTTGCGGAAACAGGGCAGGGTGCGCAGCGTGTCGAAATAGTCGTCGAGGATCGCGATGTTCATGTGGCAAGCCACGCGACGGCGTCGCTCATCCCGCTAGGTCCTTTTGTAGGAAGACGGTGTTGCCGACCGGCGTCTCGTAATAGGCCGCAATTTCCTTGAAGCCGAGGCTGCGGTAGAGCGTCAGCGCGGCCTGCATCGTCGACAGCGTGTCGAGGCGCATGGCGTCGTAGTTCAAGCGGCGGGCCTCGGCGACGGCGCCCTCCGCGAGGGCGCGGCCGGCGCCGGTGCCGCGCGCGGAGTCTTGAACGTAGAGGCGCTTCATCTCGCAGAAGTTTGTCGCGTGCAGCGCGCGGACGGCGACGCAGCCGACGGCTTTTCCGTCGATCTCCGCCAGCAGGAGCGAACCTTTCGGCGGAGCGTAGGCGCCGGGGAGGGATTCGAGCTCGTCCTCGAAATTCTGGAAGCAGAGATCGATGTCGAGGCTGGCGGCATATTCGCGGAACAGCGCGACGACGGTGTCGAGGTCGTCGAAATTGGCGGGACGCAGGCTGATGGTGCTCAAGTGGGCGGTGCTCATGTCAGTGTGTATAGTCTCCGAAGCTTGCGCCATCGACCTGCTTGACGCGTGCGGCCGCAAGAATTGCGGGCTCCAGAAGCCGCGCATTGATGCCCATCCGGTCGTAGGTAGGGTCGCTTGCGCTCCAGTGGGTAACGCAGCCGCAATCGGCGCAGCGGTGGAGCGCGAGCATGCGGTCGCCCCAAACGTAGGTGTCGGTCGGCACCGCCTCCTCGATCCGCACTGTTTTCGGCGAATAATATGCCCATAGCGTGCCGCTGCGGCGGCAGATGGAGCAGTTGCATGAACTCACTTCGACCGGCGCGATCTCGACCGTGATCCGGACCTTGCCGCAATGACAGCTGCCTTCGATCATATTGTCCTCGCGATCACTGTGTTGCGCGTGATGGCGATCATCGCTTCGGCCGCATCGATGCCGGTGACCTTCGCGCCGCGCCAGGCCGCGACGCCTGCGCCGCATCCGACATCGAGGCATCGCGTTCCGGGCGTCACGAAGCGGGAGACGATCGCTTCGTAGACCGGCAGAGACTGGACCTCCTGGAAGGAGGCCCAGTCTCTCGCCCGCGCCCCCCAGAGCCTCGAATTGACGTCCGATGTTCTGGGTTTCGCGCTCATGGTTCGCTCCGTTCTAGTACCGGTAGTGATCCGGCTTGAACGGGCCGGACTGCGGCACGCTGATATATTCGGACTGCTTGTCCGACAGCACGGTCAGCTTGACGCCGATCTTGGCGAGATGGAGGCGCGCCACCTTTTCATCGAGGTGCTTGGGCAGCGTGTAGACCTTCTTCTCGTACTTGCCATCGTTGGCGAACAATTCCATCTGCGCCAGCGTCTGGTTGGTGAACGAGGCCGACATCACGAAGGAGGGGTGGCCCATCGCGTTGCCGAGATTCACCAGGCGGCCTTCCGACAGAAGGATGATGCGCTTGCCGTCCGAGAATTCGACCTCGTCGACCTGCGGCTTGACGTTGTGCCATTTGAAGTTCTTCAGCGCCGCGACCTGGATCTCGGAGTCGAAATGGCCGATGTTGCACACGATGGCGCGGTCCTTCATCGCGCGCATGTGGTCGAGCGTCAGCACGTCGACATTGCCGGTCGCGGTGACGAAGATGTCGGCGCGGGGCGCTGCGTCTTCCATTGTGGTGACTTCATAGCCTTCCATCGCCGCCTGCAGGGCGCAGATCGGATCGACTTCCGACACCATGACGCGGCAGCCGGCCTGGCGCAGCGAGGCGGCCGAGCCTTTGCCGACGTCGCCGAAGCCCGCGACCATCGCCACTTTGCCCGACATCATGACGTCGGTGCCGCGGCGGATGCCGTCGACCAGCGACTCGCGGCAACCGTAAAGGTTGTCGAACTTCGATTTGGTGACGCTGTCATTGACGTTGATCGCCGCAAACAACAGCGTGCCGGCCTTCTGCATGTCATAGAGGCGGTGCACGCCGGTGGTGGTCTCTTCGGACACGCCCTTGATGTTCTTGGCGAGCTCGGCGAACCAGCCCTTCGGCTTTTCCTTCAGCATGCGCTTGATCAGGGCGAAAAAGACTTCTTCTTCCTCGTTGGTGGCGCCGTCGAGGAATTTGGTGTCGCCTTTTTCCGCGCGCAGCCCGTGATGCACCAGCATGGTGGCGTCGCCGCCGTCATCCAGGATCATGTTGGGCAAACCGCCATCATCCCATTCCAGGATCTTGCGGGTATATTCCCAGTAATCGACCAGGCTCTCGCCCTTGATCGCGAACACCGGGATGCCGGCGGCAGCGATGGCGGCGGCGGCGTGGTCCTGGGTCGAATAGATGTTGCACGAAGCCCAGCGGATATCGGCGCCCAGCGCCTTCAGGGTTTCGATCAGAACGCCGGTCTGGATCGTCATGTGCAGCGAACCGGCGATGCGCGCGCCTTTCAGCACCTGCTTTGGTCCGTATTCGGCGCGCGTCGCCATCAAGCCGGGCATTTCGATCTCGGCGATGGTCAGTTCCTTGCGGCCCCAGTCGGCGAGACTGATGTCCTTGACGATATAGTCGTTCCCAGCGGCCATGTTTGGATTCCCGAAATTGCGGGCTGGCTATAGCAGCAGGCCCCGGGACCGGCAAGAAGATATAAAGATTTCTGCATATGTTTTG
>DATAZZ010000067.1:0-74053 GCA_036271735.1 Rhizomicrobium sp. | reverse complement strand
TATGGCATGGCGTCCGCGCCGGCCGTGACACGCGCCGCCGAGCTGGCGTTCGAGGCCCAGGGCTTCAGCCATGCCCGCAACGCACCTTATGCGGGCGGCTATACTACCCATCTCCATGGCCGCCGCGACCGCGACGTCCATGCCCTTCAGGTCGAGCTCAATCGCGCGCTCTATCTGGATGAGGAGCGCATCGCCCGTGGGCCGCAGTTCGAGCAGGTCCACGCCCGCCTGAACGAGGCGCTGGCACGGCTGGTCGCGATTGACCCCGCCGCGCTGGTCCGCACCCGGCGCCACAACCTGGCCGCCGAATAGCTGTCGCCAACCGATCTTCTGAAAAGAATGGCCGCTCCCGAGGGAGCGGCCAAGTTCAGGGAGGAAACGCCCAGGAAGGGCAGGCGGCATGACTAACGGGAGGTCGGTCATACCGCGCTGCAACAATATGGACTCGTCGCCCGAGCGATGCAAGTCCAAATTTTCGGCAATAGTGCAGAAAAACCCAGCATTTCTGCGCCATTTAGCCTGATTTCCGGGCAGAACCTGCTCTCAAGCATTTATTGTGCGACGCAAAATCTCCGTGCAGTTTTGGCGGCCGGCGCGGGCAGCCTTTACGGATTCACGGACCTGTCGCGGCATGGCAACAAAAGATTCGCAGAGCTTCCGCAAAAGATTCTTGCGGGGTCTGTAGGCAGAGGTCTCAGAAAAGGGCGCTGATTCGCGCCCGCTTCCAGGGAGCCGAGGATGGCCCGCATCTCCTGGCTGATGGCGCCGCCCGCGGCGCTGAACGCCCCCAGAGCGCCCCGCCGGGCAGCCAGCGGACGACCGACCCGATTCCACCGGACCATCTTCATCTCCGACGTCCATCTGGGCACGCGGGGCTGCAAGGCGGAGATGCTGCTGGACTTCCTGCAGCACAATGCCTGCGACACGCTCTATCTGGTCGGCGACATCGTCGATGGCTGGCAGCTCAAGCGCCGCTGGTTCTGGCCGGAGGCCCATACCAGAGTCGTCCACGAGATCATGCGCAAGGTCGACGAAGGCACGCGCGTGATCTTCGTCCCCGGCAATCACGACGAATTCCTGCGCCCCTTCTGCGGCAAGCACTATGCGGGCGTCGAGGTGATGCGCGAGGCGGTGCACGAGACCGCCGACGGCAAGCGCCTGCTGGTCCTGCATGGCGACCAGTTCGACGGCGTCATCGCCTTCGCCAAATGGCTCGCCCATCTGGGGTCCTGGGCCTACGACAAGGCGCTGGCCGCCAACGAGGTGCTGCACGGCATCCGCCGCGCGCTCGGCCTGCCTTACTGGTCGCTGTCCAACTACCTGAAACACGCGGTCAAGGACGCCTGCGAATATGTCTGCCGCTTCGAGGAGGTGGTGGCGCATGCCGCCGAACAGCGCGGCATGGACGGCGTGGTCTGCGGTCATATCCACCAAGCCCAGATCCGCACCATCGGCAACGTGCTCTACCTCAACGACGGAGACTGGGTTGAAAGCTGCACCGCCCTTGTCGAAGATGCCCGCGGGACTCTGGAGATCGTTCGTTGGGCCGCTCCTGTTTCAACGCCAGCCTACGACGTCGGACAGGCCGCGCCTGTACCCGCGTAGGCTCCGCCGCCCGGTCGCGGGCGGCCTGCTGCCCGTCGGGCGGTTTCCGGCCCCCGGCCAGGAACGCATGAAGGTCCTGATCGTCACGGACGCCTGGCGGCCGCAGGTCAACGGCGTCGTGACGACATTGGAAATGCTGGGCCGCGAGCTCACCGCGTTGGGGCACGAGGTGCGCTATGCGACGCCGCAGGGGCGCTTCACCCTGCCGCTGCCGACCTATCCCGAGATCCGCCTTGCGATCTTCCCGCGCCGGGGCCTCGAGAAGCTGATCGGCGAATTCGCGCCGGACGCGGTGCACATCGCGACCGAAGGCACGATGGGGATGAGCGCCCGCGCGATCTGCCTGGAGCATGGCATCGAGTTCACCACCGCGTTCCATACCCGCTATCCCGAATACGTCCATGCGCGGTTTCCGTTCATCCCGGAGCGCTGGGTATGGCGCTGGGAACGCTGGTTCCACGCCAAGGGTGTCGCCACCATGGCGCGGACCCCGGCGATGAAGCGCGAGCTGGAAGCGCAGGGCTTCAAGAACATCCGGTTGTGGGAAGGCGGGGTCGATACCGACATCTTCCGCCCGGTCCCGGACGCGACCCTGCCCTATCCCCGGCCGATCTTCCTCTATGTCGGGCGCGTCGCGATCGAGAAGAACATCGAGGCCTTTCTCGACCTGGATCTGCCGGGCACCAAAGTGGTGGTCGGCCCCGGCCCGGCGCGCGAGGGGCTGGCGCGCAAATATCCGGACGCCAAATTCCTCGGGCCTCAGTCGGGCGAAGAGCTTGTACGCACCTATTCGGCGAGCGACGTAAACGTGTTCCCAAGCCTGACCGACACGTTCGGGCTGGTCATGCTGGAGGCGCTGGCCTGCGGCACGCCGGTGGCGACCTTCCCCCGAGAGGTGATGCTGGATGTGGTGGGCAATTGCCCGGCCGCGGCGCTGGACGAGGATCTCAAGGCCGCCTGCCTGCGGGCGCTGACCCTCCACCGCGACCAGGCCCGCGCCTATGCCATGAACCATTCGGGGCGGGCCTCGACCCAGCAATTCCTGGGGAATCTGGTGGTCGAGCAGCCGGCGTAACCACGCCCGATTGCCCGATTTTGTTCCCCACCAAACCACGCTAGAAGGGGCGCGATTTCTCGAGCGCGCGTTCCCAAAAGCCCTATGTCCTCAAGCAGTGTCCCGACGCGTGCGCTCAAGCTCGATCTCCAGGAATGGCTGTTCCTGGGGCTGACGATCGCGTTCTGGGGCTGCTACGTCCTGTGGCTGGGCAAGGACACGTCCTGGGACTTCCGCAATTACCATTGGTACATCCCCTACGCGTTCCTGAACGGGCGCGAGGGCATCGACATGCTCGTGGCGCACCAGGCCACCTACTACAACCCGTTCCAGGACATCCCGTTCTATCTCCTCGCGACGCACACGCCGGCGTGGTTCGCGCTGTTCGTGCTGGGCTGCGTGCAGGGCGCCAATGTCGTGCCGCTCTACATCATCGGGCGCCAGACGTTGCGCATCGACGAGTACAAGCTGGGCGCTGCCGGCCTGGCGCTGCTGGGGCAAACCGGCGGGCTCGGCCTCAACATGTTCGGCACGACCTATCACGACAACACGATGAGCATCTTCATCCTGTCCGCCATCGCGATCCTGGTGGTGAACCGCAAGCGGTTGAACGAAGGGCCGCTGTGGCTGACCGCTGCGCTGACGGCGGGCGCCGGGTTTCTTGTCGGCAGCACGGTCGGACTGAAGCTGCCGGAATTTCCCTTCGCCATCGGTTTCGCGGCGGCGCTGATCGCGCTGGGCGGCGGATGGAAGCACCAGAGCGTGCGCCTGATCGCCGGCGGCATCGGCGGCCTGCTCGGCGTCGTGGCGTTCATGGGATATTGGACGATCCATCTGGAGCACCTGACCGGCAATCCGCTGTTCCCCTATTTCAACGATGTGTTCAAATCGCCGCTGGCGCTGCCGGCGCCCTATCGCGACATGCGCTTCCTGCCGACGCATTTCTGGATCGCGGCGGGTTTTCCAATCCTGTGGTCGATCAACTGGTCGATCGCCGACGACATTCCGTTCCGCGATATCCGCGTGATGCTGGCTTATGTCGCCGGGATCGCCGCGATCCTGGTGTGGCTGGCGGGACGGCGCTCCAAGGACCCGCTGGTGATCCCGGAGGCGGCGCGGCCGGTCCTCGCCTTCGCGGCGGTCTCCTATCTCGTGTGGCTGAAGATGTTCGCGATCTATCGCTACATCGTGCTGCTGGAGATGGCCGGGCCGCTGCTGCTCGCCATCGCCATCGGCCTGCTGCCGATCCCGCGGCGGGTCCAGTACATCACGCTGGCGCTGCTGTTCCTGGCGACCGCGGCGACGACGCATGTCGAGTATATCGAGCGCTCGCCGATCAGCGACCCGTTCGTGCAGGCCGATGTCCCCAAAATAGAGAACCCGCGAAAGGCGATGGTGCTGCTCACCGGCGACGGGCCGCTCGGTTTCATCGCGCCGTCCTTCCCGCGCAACGTGCCCCTGATCCGCATCGATGGCTGGATGGTGCAGCCGCAGGACGGCACGAAGATGACCAAGACGATGAAAGACCGGGTGTGGGGCCATCTGGCCAACCACGGCGACCTCTATGTCCTGTCGGACGCCTACGACATGGGCCGGACGCGCGACGCATTAACGGAATATCATCTCAGAATCGACTGGCTGAAATGCACGGTGTTCGACACGAACATCATTGGAGACTATGAGTTCTGTCCGCTGTTCAAATGGCCGCGCACATGACCGACGACATCAAGCCGCCGCGCATCGCGGTGATCCTGCCCTGCTACAATGAGGACGCGGCGATCGGAAAGACCGTGCGCGATTTCCGCGCCGCGCTGCCGGACGCCAAGGTCTATGTCTACGACAACAATTCCAAGGACCGCACCGCCGAGGTCGCGCGCGAGGCCGGCGCCATCGTGCGCAACGAGCCGCGCCAGGGCAAAGGCAACGTCATGCGGCGCATGTTCGCCGACGTCGAGGCCGACATCTATGTGCTGGCCGATGGCGACGACACCTATGACGCCTCGGTCGCGCCGGACCTGATCCGCAAGCTGGTAAGCGAGGAGCTCGATCTCGTCACCGGGCGTCGCATCCACACGGCGGCGGACGCCTATCGCGCGGGCCACGTGCTGGGCAACAAGATGCTGACCGGGTTGACGGCGCTGATGTTCGGTATCGAGCTGAAGGACATGCTGAGCGGCTACCGCATCATGTCGCGGCGCTTCGTCAAGTCGTTTCCGTTCACCGCCGAAGGCTTCGGCATCGAGACCGAGCTCACCGTCCACGCGGTGCGCCTGCTGATGCCGATGGCGGAGGTCGATACATCGTACAAGGAGCGGCCGCCGGGCTCGGTGAGCAAGCTCAGCACCTATCGCGACGGCTTCAAGATCCTTTTCACCATCGCCCATCTGATCCGCGAGGAGCGGCCGCTGTTCTTCTTCAGCACCATCGCCGCGCTGCTGGTGGCGGTGGCGAGCATCCTGGCCTATCCGCTTTTGATCGTGTTCCTGCACACCCATCTGGTGCCGCGGCTGCCCACGGCGCTGCTCGCCACCGCGCTCGTCATCATCGCGTTCCTGGCGGTGATGAGCGGCTTCATCCTCGACACCGTCACGCGCGGGCGCTGGGAGTCCAAGCGCATGGCCTATCTGTCGTTCCGTGGACCGCAGGACCGGCGCAACTCGTGACAATGGAACAGCGCCTGCGCGCGCTGACGCGCCATCCGTTCCTGCGCTTTGCGCTGGTCGGCGGCTGCGGCTTTGTCGTCGACGAGACGGTGCTGACGCTGCTGCACTATGTGTTCGGGCTTGGTCCCTACAGCGCCCGCGCGATCTCGATCTTCTGCGCGGCGACCTTCACCTGGTGGGGCAACCGCAACCTCACCTTCGCCGAGCACGCGACGACCGGCGGTGCCGGCGAGATGCTGCGCGAATGGGGCAAGTTCATGCTCGCCAATGCCATCGGCGCCGCGGTGAATTATGGGACGTATTCGCTGTGCGTCGCCTTCGCGCCGCGCCCGTTGAGCATCCCGCTGGTCGCCACCGCCATCGGCGTCGGCGTCGGGCTGATCTTCAACTTCACGCTGTCGAAGCGGTTTGTGTTTCGCGCCTGACGCTCACCAGATCTTCACGCGGTCCTTGGGCGCGCGGTAGAGCTTGTCGCCGGGCTTGACGTTGAACGCCGTGTACCAGGCATCGATGTTTTGCAGCGGGATCTCCGTGCGGGCGCCGGGCGGGGCGTGCGGGTCGCTGACGATGCGCTGGCGGGCATTGTCGTCGCGATTCTTCAGGCGCCAGACCTGGGCCCAGCCGAGGAAGAAGCGCTGATCGCCGGTCAGGCCGTCCAGCACCGGCGCGGGCTTGCCGCCGAGCGATGTGTGATAGGCGTCGTAGGCGATCAGCAACCCGCCGAGATCGGCGATGTTCTCGCCCATGGTCAGATTGCCGTTGACGTGCAGGCCGGGCAGCACTTCGTAGGCGTCGTATTGCGCGCCGAGCGCCTTGATGCGGCCGTCGAAGATCTTGGCGTCGCCGGGTGTCCACCAATCGGCGATGCGGCCCTGGGCGTCGAACTGGCGGCCCTCGTCGTCGAAGCCATGGGTCAGCTCATGCGCCATCAGGCCCGCGGCACCGTAGTTTACCGCCGGATCGGCGCTCGCGTCGAAGAACGGCGCCTGCAAATACGCGGCGGGGAACGCCACCTCGTTCCTCACCGAGTCTTCGTAGTCGTTCACGGTCTGCGGCGATTCTTCCCATTCATCGCGGTCGACGATCTTGCCCGGCCGGGCCGTCTGCAACGCCCATTCGAACGCGCCGATGCGGCGTGCGTTGCCGAACAGATCGTCGCGCGTGACGGCGAGCGACGCGTAATCGCGCTTGTCGACGCCGGAGCCGATCTTGATCGTGAGCGTCTTGAGCTTGTCGAGCGCGGTCTTCTTGGTCGCCGGACTCATCCAGTCGAGCCGCGCGATGCGGGCGCGCAGGGCTTCCTTGAGGTTCGCCATCTGCGCCTCGGCACGCGCCTTGACCTCCGGCGGGAAATGCTTGGCGACGTAGAGGTCGCCGGTCGCCCAGATCAGGCAGCCATATTGCTCGCTGCGCAGGCCGAACAGGATGTCGCCGCCGCCGACCGTATGCACCGCGCGCTTCCAGCGCGGCTTCTGCTCGGTTTGGCCCGACAGCGCGCGGCCGTGGAATTCGAAGCTGGCGTCGGTGAACGGCTTGGAGAGATAGACCGCGGCGTTGTCGGCGATCTGGAATGCTTGCCACGCCTTGAGCGTATCGAGATCGGTGGCCGCGAAGATCGCGGCGAGCTTGGGGATCGCGGTCTTCTCGACGACGACGAGATGGTCCGGCGTGCCAAGGTCGTTGGCCTTGAAGAAACCGTCCCAGTCGAAGCCGGGGGCCAGCGCCTTGAGCTCCGCCAGCGTCATCGGGTTGTAGGTCTTGACGACGTCGCGTTCCTCGACGCGGCTCCAGCTCGCCTCGGCGATCTTGGTCTCCAGCGCGACGATTTCGGCGGCGCGCTTGTCGGCATCGGGCCAGCTTTCGAGCGCCAGCATTTTGGCGACATAGGCCTGGTAGGCCTGTTTCTTCGCGGCGAAGGAGGCTTGCAGATAATAATCGCGGTCCGGCATGCCGAGGCCGGACTGGCTGAGGCCGATCACGTAATGCGTCGGGTCCTTGGCGTCGGGCTGGACGAAGACGGAGAACAGCGCGCCCTCGAAATCCTTGTTCGAAAGGCCCATCAGCGCGGTGAGCGCTTCGCGAGTCGAGGCGTCGCGCACGGCGTCGAGGCTCGGCTTGAGCGGTGCGGCGCCCAGCTGTTCGATGCGGGCTTCGTCCATGAACGCAGCGTAATAGGCGCCGACCTTGCCGGCGACGCTGCCCGGATCGGCCTTGCCGGAATCCTCCATGATGGTGCGCAGCTGGCCGAGCACGCGCTCGCCCAGCGCGGCATGCATGCCCCAGCCGGCGCGGTCTGCCGGGATCTCGGTGCGCTTCAGCCACGTGCCGTTGGCGTAGCCGAAGAAGTCGTCGCCCGGCTTGACCGATGTGTCGCGGGCGCTGAGGTCATAGCCCCAGGGGCCGAATGGCGCGTCAGACGCCATCGCACCCGCGCAGATCGCCGCCGCGACCGCAAATCCCGCCAATGCCGCTGTCAGCCGTCTCATGGGTTCAGACCCCTTGGATGGCGCCCGTCATAGCGCGCTCCCCGCCGAGCGCCAATCACAAGCCTGAGAGCCGATGCGCCGTCAGCGCGTCCACCGCCATCGATTTGATGATCGCGAAGACGGCCAGGCCGGGCTTTAGGCCGAGCGCGGTCACCGACGCCCGCGTGATCCGCGCCACCATGCGCGTGCCGCCGCCGCAATCGAGCTGGACGTCGGCGTGGCTGTCGCCGGTGCCGCCGATGGCGAGGATGTGGGCGGGGAGGATGTTGTTGGCGCTGAGGCCCTGCGGCGCGGGCGGCAGGGCCAGCATGATCTCCTCGGCACGGACGCGGACACGCAGGGGCGTGCCGATGGGGTCCTTGAGGCCAGCGGCAAACAGGGCGCCGCCGGCGAAATCGAGCCGGGCGAGGCCGTTGGGGAGGTGCGCGCCGAGCACGGCGGGCACAATCGCGCCGACCGGCGGCGTGCCGGCGAGCGCGGGGAGTTCGAGGCCGGTCAGGATATCGAACACCGAACCTTGGGCGGCGACCTTGCCCGCCTGCACGACGACGATGTCGTCGGCGAGGCGCGCGACCTCTTCGAGCGCGTGGCTGACCAGCAGCATCGGCAGGCGCGCTGCGTCGCGCAGGCGTTCGAGATAGGGCAGGATTTCGGCGCGGCGCTGGGCGTCGAGGGCGGCGAGCGGTTCGTCGAGCAGCAGGATTTCGGGCGACGACAGCAGCGCGCGGCCGAGCGCGACGCGGCCTTTCTCGCCGCCTGACAACGCCTGGGGGCGGCGCTGCAGCAGATGCGCGAGGCCGAGCAGCGCGATGACGCTGTCGACCTCGTCGGCGCTCGCGGGTGCGGCGGCGCGGCGGCGGCCGAACAGCAGATTGTCCTGCACGCTCATATGCGGAAAGAGCTTGGCGTCCTGGAAGACGTAGCCGGTGCGGCGTTGCTCCGGCGGCACGAAGATGTCGGCCTTGGTGTCGAGCACGACGCGGCCATTGATGACGATGCGGCCTTCGCGCGGGCGGAAGGTGCCGGCGATGGCGTTGACGATGGTCGTCTTGCCGGCGCCCGAGACGCCGAACAGCGCGGTGACGCCGGGCTTGGGCAGTGCGAACGCGATATCGAGCGCGAAGCCGGGGAAGTCATGGCGCAGCGCGATCTCGACGCTCATGCGCGCAGCCGCGTGCGGCGCTGGGCGAGCTCGGCCAACGTCATGAAGATCAGCGCTAGCGCGATGGACATCAATGACAGGCGCAGCGCTTCGGCTTCGCCGCCCGGGGCCTGGAGCGCGGTGTAGATCGCGAGCGGCAAGGTGCGCGTCTCGCCCGGGATGTTGGAGACGAAGGTGATGATGGCGCCGAACTCGCCGAGGCTCGCGGCGAAGGCGGTGATGATGCCGGCGGCGATGCCGGGGAGCGCGAGCGGCAGCGTGATGTTGACGAGGCGGTCCCACCAGCCGGCGCCGAGCGTCTGCGCCGCAGCGCTTAAGCCCGGGTCGATCGCCTCCAGCGACAGGCGGATGGCGCGGACCTGGAACGGGAAGGTGATGATCGCCGAGGCGAGCGCGGCGCCGCTCCAGCTGAACACGAGGCGGATACCGAGCGTGTGGAGCAGGAAGCCGCCCACGGGGCCGCGCGTGCCGAACGCGATCAGCAGAAGGAACCCGATGGCCACCGGCGGCAGCACCAGCGGCATGTGGATCAGGCCGTCGACCAGCGTCTTGCCGGGAAAGCGCGTGCGTGCCAGCAGCAGCGCCGCCAGCACGGCGAAGGGCAGCGCGCCGAACACGGCGACGAAGGAGATGCGCAGCGACAGCAGCAGCGCTTCGCTTTCCGGCGGCGTCAGAAAAGCGTCCATCGCGGCGGTAACCATGTTCGGGCGGCTTGTTATATCGCGGGCGATGCAAACCGGCCACGCTTGACGCGGCAGGCCTGTTCTTTACCGTTCCGGTTAACCGGGGGATGGGCGTGGACAGGCGGATCGGCTTTATCGCGGCACTGTCAGCGCTGCTGCTGTGCGGCGCGGACGGCGCGCCGCCGCCGGTCGCAGTTACGCCGCCGGTCGCGGCGTCATCGCTCTATTTCGTGCGCTACGACCACTGGACGGCGGAGGACGAGCGCGGCTTCGGCGAGTTCCTGCAATCGATCGGCGATTCGGACTGCCGCACGGTCGACAGCTGCCTGCACGGGCCGGGCAATCCATTCCGCGCCACCGATCCCGAAGGCATCTATTTCCGCGCCGATTGCGCCGACCTGCCTTATGAGCTGCGTTTCTACTATGCTTGGAAACGCGGGCTACCCTTCGCCTATGTCAGTCAGGTCGAGCCGCGCGGGCACACCCACGACATGCGCTACACCGCGCGCGGCAATGCCGTGGCCGAGCGCGTCACGGTGCAGACCGGCGACAGCAGCGGTTATGCGATGATGGACACGCTGCGCGAGACGATCTCGTCGGCAACCTATCGCATCCATCCAGAACTCGAAGACCCGCTGCCGCAGGATTTCTACTCGCCGGCGATTACGCCAAAATCGATCCGGCCGGGCACGGTGATCTACGATCCCAACGGGCATCTGGCGACGGTCTATCGCGTCGATCCGGACGGGCGGGTGCATTATGTCGACGCCCATCCCGACAGCTCGATGACGCGCGGATTCTACGATCTGCGCTTCGTGCGCGCCTTTCCTGCGATGGGCGCGGGATTCAAGAACTGGCGCTCGCCGGTGCTGGTGGGCGCGGTGCGGCAGAAGGACGGCACGTTCCTGGGCGGCCATGTCGTGGTGCCGGCCAACAAGGACATTCCCGATTTCTCGGTCGAGCAGTTCTACGGCAATGGCGCGCGGCCGGAGGACAGCGCCTGGCGCGACGCGACCTTCACGCTGAACAAGCAGGCGCTCGATTATTACGACTATGTCCGGGCACGGCTGGCCGGCGGCGCGCTGGAGTTCGACCCGCTCAAGGAAGTCCACGACATGGTGGAGTCCAACTGTGCCGATCTGGGCTACCGCGCCGACGCGGTGAAGGTGGCGATCGCGGCGGGGATCATGAACGCGCGCGAGCCGGACCAGCTGCCCTCCAACATCTACGGCACCGAGGGCGATTGGGAGGTCTATTCCTCGCCGTCGCGCGACGCGCGGCTGAAAACGGCGTTCAAGGAATTGCGCGACCAGGTGGCGCGCTTCATGGCACTGTACCAGGCGAACGATTCCAAGCTGAAATACAAAGGCCAGACGCTCGCCGTCGACATGTTGACGGCGTATGACCGCCAGGCCGCGCTGTGCAAGATCAGCTACACCCGCACCGACGGCTCGGTGATCTCGTTCGGCTATGAAGAGGCGCGGCGCCGGCTGTTCGCGATGTCGTTCGATCCCTACCACTGCGTCGAGCGGCGCTGGGGTGCGTCCGATCCGCGCGAGCTGGCGAGCTGCGAGGACGGCGCGGGCAAGCGCGCGTGGTACGCGGCGGAGCAGAGCCTGCGCAACCAGCTCGAGCGGACCTATGACGTGCAGATGGGGTTCTCGCTCGGCGAGCTGAGCGCGCATGTATCCGGCTCCGGTGTCGCCGCGCCGCCAGATACCGACGTGCGAACCTATCTGTGGCTCATGCGCAATGTCGGGCGCGGGACCAAGGTCGGGATGCGGTAGCAACCGGTGTGCACCAACAAAAAAGCCGGAGCTTGCGCTCCGGCTTTTTCGATTCAGTGGCGTCAGCCCTCAATGCGTGCGGGCGTAGATTTCCCAGACATGGGCAATGATCTTCTGCTTGGGGTCGTCGACCGAGGCGAAGGCGCGGATGGCGTCCGCCTTCTGGCCGGCGCCGAGCAACGCCATGCCGAGACGGATCTGGGCGTTGGCCTTGTCGCTCACGCCCTTGGCGATGCCGGACTTGACCAGGTTCACCGCGTCGGGGAAGCGGCCCTGGCCCCAGGCGTCTTCGCCGAGCTTGACCAGCGCGTCGCCATTGCCGCTCGCCATGATCTTGCCGGCGGTGGCGGCGTTCGAGGCGGCCTGACCCTTGGCCATCGTCAGGAGCGCGCCGGTACGGCTGCCCATCGGGACCTTGGCGTCGAGCGCCTTCTGGACGACGTTCGCCGATTCGGCGGCGAAGCCGAGCTGCAGCGCGAGCTGGGCCAGGAGGCTGTAATCTTCCGGCTTGGTCAGCGAGCCGGTCAGAAGCTTCAGGCGATAGACGTCGAGCGTGCCGTGGTCGCTGAGGCCCTTGCTGCCGGCGGTCGCGTCGAGCAGCTGTGTCCAGTACTCGGCCTTGTTGGTGCGCGAGACGAGCTGCTCCAGCGCGGTGCGCTGGCCGTCATTGTCCTGGCTCTCGTAAGCGCAGCGCTGCATCATCACGAGCTCTTGCTCGTTGGCGCTGCCGCCCAGCGTGTTGCGGATGTAGCGCGTGCAGCCGGCATAGTCGTGCTGCAGGTAATAGGCTTGCGCAGTGAGCTGCATGCACTGCGCGTCGCTGCCGTGCAGCGCGATGACGCCGCGGTAATCGCCCTTCAGATAGAGGCCGGCACAACCGCCACCGCCGCCCGAACCGGCTTTGGCGGCGATGTATTGCTTTACCTGGTCGATGGCAGCGTGATCGCCGGGCGTCAAGCCACTCATGCCCTCGGCCTGCGAGACGGCGGAACGGGCGGCGCCCAGATTGCCGGCACCGGCAGCGCGGATCGCCTCCTGCAGCGCCCTGCCGACGGCGGGACGCGCCGCGGCTTCGGCGGACACGGTGAAAGCAAATGTCGACACCGCGACAGCGGCGGTGCCCAGAACAAATGCCGCCGCAGCGGCACGCAACGTATTAGACAACATTATAGAGACCTCTACTCCGAAAGCGCGGTCCCGGACGCATGCGACCGCATGCCCTGTACCACGGTCGCCCCTCACATTATTGCATCGTCTCGATACCGGTGAACCCGATATGCGTCACACCGATGCGCTGCGCGTCGGCCAACACCATGGCGACCTTGTCGTACTTCGCCAGGCGGTTCGGCTGCAGATGGATTTCCGGCTGCGGATCGTCGCTATAGGCCGACTCCAGATACTGATCCAGGGTCGCGCGATCCACCGCCGTGCCGTTCCACAACACCGTGCCGTCGAAATCGACCACCAACGTCACCACCACCGGCGGGACCTTGGGCGGCGGCGTGTTCGGCCGCGGCATGTCGAGCTTCACGGCATGCGTCTGGATGGGCAGTGTAATAATGAGCAGGGTAAGCAGAACGAGCATCACGTCGATCAGCGGCGTGGTGTTCATTTCCACCATCACCTCGCCTTCACCGCTCTCGTTGCCGATATTCATTGCCATGGGGCGATACCTTTACTCGGTGCCTTGGATTATTGCGGTTGGTCGTTGTGCGGCTCAGTCAGGAAGCCGACCTTCTGGATGCCGGCAAGCTGACAAGCGAACACGACACGACCGACAGCCTGGAAGCGGACCTCCTTGTCGGCGCGGATATGCACCTCCGGAAGCGGCCGGCCGCTGGCGATTGCACGGCGCAGCGAGTCCTCGAACTTGTCCTTCAGCTCGCTCTGATCGGTGAGAACATTGTTGTAGTAGATGTTCTCGTCCTTATCGACGGCGATCACGATGTTCTCCGGCTTCGTGATCGTCGCGATGTTGCGTGCGTTCGGCAAGTTGACCGGCACCACCTTCACGATCACCGGGATGGTGACCAGGAAGATGATGAGCAGCACGAGCATCACGTCCACCAGTGGGGTGGTATTGATGGTCGTGTTCAGACCCGGATCGTCTGAGTGATCGTCCGATTGAACGTTCAAGGCCATGGATGAATCTCCGCGCTCTCCGCGTCCCTTGGCTCTACTTGCTCTTGGTGATCAGGTAGGTCTGCAGGTCGCCGGCGAAGCCCTTGAGCTTCTCCTGGATGACCTTGTTGCGGCGGACGAGGTAGTTGTAGAGCAACACCGCCGGCACCGCGACCGCAAGACCGAGGGCGGTCATGATCAGCGCCTCACCCACCGGACCCGCGACCTTGTCGATCGAGGCCTGACCGGCGACACCGATCGAGATCAGCGCTTGCAGAATGCCCCACACCGTGCCGAACAGACCGACGAACGGAGCGGTCGAGCCGACCGAGGCGAGGAAGGCGATACCGCTCTGGAGGCGCGAATTGGCGTCTTCCAGCTGGCGGGTCAGCGACATGGCAATCCAGTCGTTGAGGCCGACCAGGCTGGTGCCGCCCTGCGACGCGCGGATGCCGGCATCGGCGACCGAGCGGAACATCGAGTTCTTCGGCAGCTTGTCGACGCCTTCGGCCAGCGTGCCCGAGGTCCAGAAGCGCTTCTCGACCGTGCGCGCCTGGCTGAGGATGCGCGACTGCTCGGCGAACTTCATGAAGAAGATGTACCAGGTGCCGGCCGACATGATCGCCAGCAGGACCAGGATGGTGATCGAGACCGGGTTGCCTTCCTGGACGATGTGGATGAGGCCGTACGGGCTCGAGGTCGCCGCCGCGGGAGCGGCGGGGGCCGGAGGAGCCTTCACTTCAGGAGCCGGAGCCGGAGCGGGTGTCGCGGCGGGCGTCGGCGCCATCGTGCCGCCGGCAGGCGGCGCACCGGCGGGAGCCGCCATGGTCGGCTCGGCGGGCGGGGCGTTCTGCGCCAGGACAGGGCTTGCGCCGAGACCGGAAATCAGGACGAAAGCGGCTGCGATCGTCAGGTTCTTCAAGATCATTTTGTACTACTCCGTGTATCCAGAATGACGACGGGAATCGCCGATTTAGTGAAGCGTGAATTGAATGATCGCCTGGTGATTGGGCGATGCGACAGCAGTTTCACCCTGCATGGCCGGGGTATTGCGCCACCGTGAGGAAACGCACGAGACGGCCGCGTTATCCAAGCGCTCGGAACCGCTCGACTTGGAAATGCCGACATTGCTGATGGAACCATCAACACCCACGTCATAGTGGATCAGCACGTTGCCGCTTTCGTTCAGGCGCCGCGACAGGTCCGGGAAGTAGCTGGCGCAGTCATGCGTGCGGCCGACCGCCTTGGACGGCGTGACGACCGGCGCCGCGGCCTGAACCACCGGCGGTGGCGTCGCCACGTTCGGCTGGACCGCCACGATCGCGTTGGTCACCGGCGCATCGCTCGCGATGTTGAGTTCCGGCGGGGGCACGAAGGGCGGCGGCGGCTTGGCCAGATCCGGCGGCGGCGGCGGCGGCGGCTTCACTTCATCCTTGGGCTTGACGACTTCGGCGACAAGCTCTTGCGGGATCTTCTGGATCAGGCCGGACGCAAGTCCGGCGATGATCGCCCAGATGAGGCCGACATGCAGCAAGCCGACGATGGCAATCGTGACAACGCCTCTGCTCGAGACGGCGGCTGCGGTCGGTGCGTGGGCTCTAAGGTCGTGTGCTGGTTGTTCCATGATTCTTCCGTCGCCTACACAAAACTAATCCCGGCGCAAAAGGCACCGGGATTCGCGGATTTGGGCCAAGTACGCGTCCCCCTTCCGGCACCGGTTACCTCCAGCGCTCTTTTTCTTAAACCCAACGTAACCACGGTTCGCAAGGGGGGTCTAGTCTTTCGATTTGGTAAACGCAACTTCGTGAACAGGCTAGTTAATTCGCAACACGTCCGGCAGCGCCGGCAAAACGCTTCACACAGGATACACCGCGGATACACGGCATTTCCGCGCGCGCAACGTATCGGCTTTGTACGGGTGTCGCATCGGTTTGTCCGATGCGGCTAATCGTTCCACCGATTGTAACGCGGCAATGACTATCAGGATGCAAGGTGGCGAAAATGAGCCTCTGGCAGTGCAGCAAAGCCGAAGGACCGGCTGCGCGCGCCTTGCCGTTCAACCGACTTTTCGTCACCGACGATTCCTTTGATGCCATAAGCCGTTAGCGCCGCAGTTGCCCGCGCCGCACAAATCGCAGCAGCATGCGCCCAACAATCATAAACCCGTGAGGCGGTTCGCATGCATTACCTGCACACCATGGTTCGCGTCGGCGACCTCGATGCGGCGCTGGATTTTTATTGCGCGAAGCTTGGACTGAAGGAGTTGCGGCGGGTCGACAACAAGATGGGCCGCTTCACGCTGGTCTTCCTCGCGACGCCCGAGGATGCGGAAAAGGGCAGCGGCGACGGCGTGCCGATGGTCGAGCTGACGCACAATTGGGACGAGAAAGATTATTCCGGCGGACGGAACTTCGGGCATCTCGCCTACCGGGTCAGCGACATTTACGCCGTATGCAAGCGGCTGATGGATGGCGGCGTGACGATCAACCGGCCGCCGCGCGACGGCCATATGGCGTTCGTGCGCTCACCGGACGGCATCTCGATCGAGCTCTTGCAGGATGGTGGCGCCAAGCCGCCGCAGGAGCCCTGGACCTCGATGCCCAATGTCGGCGCGTGGTGAGGGGCTCGTGAATTTCGCCAGCGACAATCATTACGGCGCTTCGCGGGAAATCCTCGCGGCGCTCGGGGCCATCGGCCAGGAGCCGGCGCCGGCCTATGGCGCCGACCCGATCACCGCGCGCGTCAGCCAGCGCTTGAGCGAAATCTTCGAGCGGGAGGTCGCGGTCTATCCCGTGATCAACGGCACCACGGCCAATTCGCTGGCGCTAGCAACACTGGTGCCGCCGCATGGCGCGATCTTCTGCCATGCCGAGGCGCATATCGCGGTGGACGAGTGCGGCGCGCCGGAGTTCTTCACCCATGGCGCCAAGCTCGCGCCCATCGAAGGCGCCGATGCCAAACTGACGCCGGCCGGGATCGAGCGGGCGCTGAAGCATTTCCAGAAGGGCTTCGTGCATCACAACCAGCCGGCCGCGGTCAGCCTGACCCAGGCGACGGAGCTCGGCACTGTCTACACCCCGGCGGAGCTCAAGGCGATTTCGGCGGTGGCCAGGGCGCACGGCATGAAGCTGCATGTCGATGGCGCGCGCTTCGCCAACGCGCTGGTCGGCCTCGGCTGCACCCCGGCGGAGCTGACCTGGAAGAGCGGCGTCGATGTCCTGTCGTTCGGCGCCACCAAGAACGGCGCGCTGGCGGCGGAAGCGGTGATCTTCTTCGATCCCCAAGACGCCCGCGACTTCGAGTACCGCCGCAAGAAATCGGGTCACCTGCTGTCCAAGATGCGGTTCGTGTCGGCGCAGCTCGACGCCTATCTGGCGGGCGATCATTGGCTGGCCAATGCGCGGCGGGCGAACGGCCTTGCCCAGAGGCTGGCGCAGGGACTGGCGCAGGCCGGCAGCGTCGAGATCGCCCATCCTGTCGCGGCCAATGCGGTGTTCGCGCGGATGCCGGCGGCACTGGCGGCGAAGCTGCGCGCGGCGGGCGCGGTGTTCTACGACTGGGGCGTGCCCGAAGACGGGCGCGTGCTCGCCCGGCTCATGCTGTCCTTCGCGACTCCGGAGGCGGACGTCGCGCGCCGGATCGAACTGGCGCGCGACGCTTGATTTTGATGGTCGCGCAATTTACGGGCGAAGCCGAAGTGGCTTCGCCCGATTGCACTCCGCCAATTAAATACGCCCGAGCAGCGTCAGCGTGCCGACCTGCTCGGTCGCGTTGTTGCTGCCGCGCACGAAGTCGTAGTTCAGGCCGATGGTCCAGTTGTCGGTGGTCGCGGCCAAGTTGAAGCCCGCCACATAATTGCCCTGCGACGGATCGGGACCCTGCACCGTGAACGGCGTGCCGTTCTGGTCGCCGCTGAGGTTGGTGTTGATGTCGGCGAAGGCGGCGTGGAGCTTGACCGGGTCGTTGAGCAGGTCATAGCGGTAGCCGATGCGCGCCGAGGGCTGCAGGTAGAAGTCGCCCAGGTTGATGTCCTCGCGGAATTCGCTGCCCAGGAAGACGCGCAGCGAATTGGCGTAATAGGGCTTGACCGCGAGGTCGAAGCCGGTGCCGCCGTTGATTTCCGTGTAGCCTTCCTCGCGCATCGACATGCCGTCGAGCGAGAGCTGCGGAATGACGGTGGTCGCGCCGTACTTCATGATCGCGCCCAGCGTCCCGCCGATGGAGGCCACGAGGCCGGCACGCTTGCTGTCGGCTTCGCGGCTGAACGTCGTGCCGGTGGTCGAGCCGGTGATCGGGATGGTCAAATCGAGGAAGCGCTTGCCCTTGAAATTGCCGTAGCCGAGGGTGACCTGGGTGTCGAGGAACAGGCCCTTGCCGCGCCAGTCGGTATAGCCGGACAGCATGTACCACAGCGTGCTGGTCTTGGAGTCGCGGTCGCCGCCCTCGGAGATGTCGCCGGTGTAGAAGCTGAACGCCGCGCCGTACCAGCCATTGTTCGGCGAGCCCTCGTCGAGGCCGAGCGAGAAGCCGAAGCCATGGTCCTTGAAGCCGGGCTCGAGCGCCGATGTCGCGCCGGTGAAGTCCTGCGTGACGTTGCCGCCCTTGGTGCTGATGTATTCGCCGAACTCGTTGCCCCACAGCGTCAGATCGCCGGGCTGCTTGCCGAACAGGCGCAAGGAGCGCTGGCGCGCGGCGACGACGCCGCTCGCCTGGTCGGTCAGCGAGATCGCAATCTGGCGCGCGCCGCCGGAAACGTCGGGCGCGAAGGCATCGTAGGCGGACTGAGCCTGGTCCTTCGAGTTGATGCCTGCGATCATCGCGGCGCCGAGCGCGGAGTCGGTCGCGACCGCGATATTGGCGGTGGAGAACAGGGCCGCGCCGTAACCGGTGAGGCCGAGCTGGGTCACGGTCTTGGGCACAACGGAGAGCTGCAGGATGTCCTGGCCGTTGACGTTGTCGACGCGCTGGATGCCGGCGCTCAGGAACAGGAAGGGCAGCGTGCCGCCGCTGCCGCCGCCGACTTCAAGATTGTAGCGGTCGACGTCGGACTGGGCGACGTTCAAATGGCCGTGCGGCGCCGAGAGCAAAGTGAACGCGCCGCCGGTGTTGATGAAGCTGCCATAGGTCACGCTGAGATTGGCGTTGGTGCCGAGCGTCGCCGCGTCCGACGCGGTGATGACCGGCACGCTGGCGGCCTGCGACACGGTGATGTTGATTGTGCCGGCATTGGTCGTGGTCGTGCCGCCGGCGACCGTGAAATCGCGGGTCGCGAGCGTGGTGCCGACATTCTCGACTGTCAGCGTGCCGGTGCCGTCGACGGCGACGTCGAGCGTGCCCTGCGCCGTGATCGCGCCGGCGACGTTGGCGAACGACGCGACGTGCAGCGTGTCGGCCCCGCCCACGGCGCTGAAGCCGAAATTGATCGCGCCGTTCTGCGAGGCGACGAAGCTCGATGTGCCCTGGACCGTGTAGGAATCGTTGCCCGATCCGAGGAGCACGTCGCCGACGACCGTGCCGGTGTTGGTGAAGTTCAGGCCCTGGGTGTTGAGCGAGGTATCGACGGCATGGGCGATCGAGGTGACGCCGTTGGTCAAGGTCGTCGCCGTCGCCGAGATGGTGCCGAAATTGTTGAGGGTCGTCAGCGAGTCCGACACGTCGCGGATGCCGATCGCGGTCAGCGAGGTCACGTCTGCGCTGGTGGGATCGGTGACGGTGGCGCTGGCGACGATACGGGCGCCGGATTCGATGACGATCGTCGGAACATGCGTGACGACCGTGGTGGTCGCGCCGTTCGACACGGGCGCGCCGTTGATCAGGATCGCGACGGCGGAGCCGCCCTCGGGACCCGCGATCGCCGCCGAGATCGAGCCGGAGGCGCTGTTGACGCCAATCGACTGGGCGGAGACGTAGATTTCCGGCAGCGTGACATAGCTGTCGACCGTCAGGCCGATCGCCGAGACCGGGGAGCCGGGCGAGATGCTGGTCGCCTGCGCGATGATCCCGCCGGAGTTGAAGAACCCGCCGGTGAAAGTGACGGTGGCGAGGGAATTGCCGCCGATCTCGATGGCGCGGGTGCCGATATTGGGATCGACCGGCGTCGCGTTGATGTTGCCGCGGTTGATGAAGCTGAAACCGGTGTTGACCGTGTCGGGTTCGAGCCCGATGATCATCGGCGTGATCTGGTCCTGCGGCGAGATGACGACGACGGCGCTGGCCGCGCCAGTACCGTTGCCGGTGATGACGCCCGACACCGTGGTGTCGGCGGCACTCGCCGGGCCGTTGTTCAGGATGCCGCCGGCGACGCTCGCGCCGACGATCAGCGCCGGGCCGCCTTCGGCATTGGTCGAAGTGGTCGAGCGGGTCACGACGCCCGCGACGTTGATCGAGCCGGAGTTCGAGAACGTGCCGGCCTCGGTGCAGCCCATTACCACGGAGGTGTCGCACGCCACGATCGGCCCGCCGATGACGATGCCTTCCGCGCCGTTGCCGACCGAGGTGTAGGACGAGCTCGACGCCACGATCAGGTTGCCATGCAGCGTGCCCAGCAGATGCACGAGAATGTTGCCCGAGGAGGTCGTTTCGTTGGCGGTGGCGGAATTCATCTGGAACGTGCCGCCCAGATTGATGTCGCCGTACATCTGCGAGCCGAGATCGGTGAGCAAGCCCGTCGACGTGTCGCCGACCATGCTGACGGTCGAGCTGTCCAGCACGATCGAGCCGATGAACGGATTGCCGCTGTTGAGGTGGATTCCGATCTTGTTGTTGCCGGTCCCCGTCATGTCGATGATGCCGTTGCCGGTGAACGAACCGGTGATGCTCGTGGTGGACGTATCGATCAGCACCGCGGTCGCGGCCGCCGTTCCCGAGTCCGTGATCGTGCCGCCGTCGAGCACTGTGGCGTTCGAATCGATCGTGAGCGCCGGGGTGGTCGACTTGACGTTGATGCCCGCGCCCGAATCGATCGTCAGATCGCCGGTCACGCTGGTCTTTTGCGGCGTCGTGACGACGGTCTTGAGCTCGGTGGGACCGACGACGGCCAAAGCCGGGCCGGACAGCAACGCAGCCGCCGCAGCCGACAGCATGAGAGTACGCTTGTTCAAGTCGAACCTCTTGTAACTATGGCCAAAATGGAACCGAGAGGGGCTAGCCCGGGCCCTGCTCTCGAATCACCCTCGTCTCAGCATGGCCTCAACCCCCGGGAACCGGCCACCGCGGGCGCACCATAACCGATTTTCGCGAAAGTCACCTAGCCGCAGCGCGTCCCAAACGCAAATTTCCATATCTTAATCAGGCATTAGCCCCAGGCGCGCCACACTGGACCGGCAGCAAAGTTAACCGCCGGCCCGATGACCAGCCTTGCCCGCACCAGCTTTGCCAAGCTGACCCAGAAGGAAGCCTCGGCCGCCGCGGCGCGCCACGAGATGCTCTATTCGGGCCGGATGGGCGGCGCGCGGGCTGTGTTCGCCTTCACCGACCTCTCCGGGCTGGACCTTTCGGGACGGAACCTGGCGGACGCCGATTTCACCGGCGCGATCCTGGAAGAGACCAATTTCTCCGGTGCCCGCCTCGATTCCTCGAGCTTCTTCGGCGCGGACCTGCGCCGCGCCAATCTCAGCCATGCCAGCGCGCGGCGCGCCGATCTGCGCGGCGCCTGCCTGCGCGGCGCCAACATGATCAGCGCCGACCTGTTCGAGGCCGATCTGCGCGAAGGCACCATCGCCGAGAAGGACAAATACGGGAACTTGCGCGTGCTGCAGCACGATGTCGGTCCCTCCGAGATGCCGGCGGCCTTGATGCACTCCGCCAACCTCGAGCGCGCCAAGATGTCCGGCGCCGTCGCGATCCAGGCCGATTTCACCGATGCGATCATGAAGGGCTGCCGCCTGGTGCGCGCCAATCTGCGTCAGGCCAAGCTGACCGGGGCGAATCTGGAGAACGCCGATTTGTCGGGCTGCAACCTGACCGGCGCCGACCTCAACGGCGCGATCCTGGTCGGCTGCCGCCTCGACCACGCCACCACGCAAGGCGCAGATTTCAGCGCGACGCTGACCGAGCAGACCGCCGGCCTCGCGCCGGGCGTTTCGATCGAGGAACTCCTCACCGCGCATGCCCGCTGGGTCGACAGCGACGGCCGCGAAGGCAAGCCGGCCGATCTCTCCAACATGGATCTGCGCGGCGTCACCACGCTGGGCCGCCAGCCGCTGACCGCACTCATTGCGCCGGGCGCACAATTTTACGGCCTCAATCTGGAAGGCGCGTCGCTGCAAGGCAGCAACCTCGCCGGCGCCGATCTGCGCTCCTGCAAGCTCGGCGGCGCCGATCTGCGCGGGGTGAACTTCATCGGAGCGCGCCTCAACCACGCCGATTTCCGCGACGCGCAGATCGGCCCGCTGATGATCTCCGATTCCCGCCTGCTGCCGGCGCGGATGGACAAGGCGCAGGCGCGCTATGCCGATTTTCGCGGCGCCGATCTGCGCCGCGTGCGCTTCTCCGGCGCCGATCTTTGCTATGCGAATTTGAACGACGCCGATTTGCGCGATACCGACCTCACCGACGCCGACACGGCGGGCGCGAAACTGGCGATGGCGTTCGCGGAAACGACGCAGCCGCTGACGGCTGCGCAGTAAAACGTCTCACTGCGCCGCTTTCTCCTGCGCCCCGGTGCGGGTGCGGATGAACTGGCCGAGGCGCTGCAGGCTCACCTTCGCTTCGGGGACGCTGCGGCTGCCCTGGAAGACGTGCTGCATGCCGTCATAGATCTCGATGCTGACCGGCACCCCGGCATCGGCGGCGCGGTCGCCCAGGCGCGAGGCGTCGTCGCGCAGCATCTCGAGGCTGCCGGCATGCACCATGATCGGCGGGAAATCCTTGAAGTTCGCGAACACCGGCGAGGCATAAGGGTCGGACGGGTTGGTCTTCTTGAGGTAATGCCGGGCGCTGACGAACAGCAGCTCCCAGTTCAGCGCGCTGTCCGACTTGCCGTTCTGCAGCACCGACCAGCCGGAGAGCGACAGGTCGGCCCAGGGCGACATCGCAATGCAGCCGGCCGGCATCGGGAGGTTGGCATTGCGCGCGGCGTGTAGCACCGAAAAGGCGAGGCCGCCGCCCGAGCCATCGCCGGCGAACACGATCTGCTGCGGCGAGATGTTCTTGGCGATGAGATGGCGATAGGCGTCGATCCCGTCGCGCACCGCAGCGGGAAAGGCGAACTCCGGCGCGAGGCGGTAGGCGAGCGTGAACACCGTCGCCTCGCCGGCCTGCGCCAGACGGGCGACGAGGGCGCGGTGAGTCTCCGGCGAGCCGGCGATATAGCCACCGCCGTGGAAATACAGGACCAGCCGGTCGGGCGAGGAATTGGGGCAACGCACCCACTCGCCTTTGAGCGGACCGACCTGGGCGGGCTCGAACGTTGCCTCGCGCGGCGGCGCGCCGAAGCGCTCGGAGAGGTAGGAATACTGCCGGCGCAGCTCTGCGATCTCGGTGTCCGCCGCGGCGCCGCGCGGACGGCCCATGCGGGACAGGCGGTCGACAAAGGAACTTTGCCAGCTGGGCATGTTCGTTAACGCACCACGAAAAGGGCCGGGTATCAGTAAACCCGATACCCGGCCCCTGTCATCCGATTAGAAAAACGTCGTTAAGCCCGTCAGGCGGCGCTCTCTTTGGAAGAGCGGCAGCTTACGCTGCCCTTCTTTTTTTAGAAGAGCGGCAGCTTACGCTGCCTTTCTTTTTTTAGAAGAGCGGCAGCTTACGCTGCCTTTATTTTTTAGAAGAGCGGCAGCTTACGCTGCCTTTCTTTTTTAGAAGAGCGGCAGCTTACGCTGCCTTGGCCTGGCCTTCGATCGTCTTCAGCTCCGGCGCGTTGATCGTGATGCGGCGCGGCTTCTTCTCTTCCGGAACGACGCGCTCCAGGTCGACATGCAGCAGGCCGTTCTCGAGCTTGGCGGCGCGGACCTCGACATGCTCGGCCAGCTGGAAGCGGCGCTCGAAGGCGCGGCCGGCGATGCCCTGGTGCAGGTAGGCGGTCTTCTCGCCTTCCTCGCGCTTGCCGACGACCGTCAGGACGCCGTCACGGACTTCGACATTGAGGTCCTTATCGGCGAAGCCGGCAACCGCGATGGAGATGCGGTAGTGCGTCTCGTCGCTGCGCTCGATGTTGTAGGGGGGATAGCCGTTGCCCGCCTCGGCGGCCTGCTCGAGCCGGTTGAAGAGCTGGTCGAAGCCGACGGTCGAACGGAAATAGGGGGAGAAATCACGCATGGTTACAACCTCCAAAAAGCGTTGTGGTTTGGGCCCGTCCACGCTGGACCGGGCCATTTGCAAGCGCCGGACGCCGCATGGGGCCGTCCAGACAGGTCTTAGGTAGGCGCTGGTTCGCCCCTTTCAAGAGGCGAAACCGAGCGGAACTTCAGACTTTCCACCACCACAGCAGATGGCTGAGCCCCGCGCACCACAGGACGGCGAGGATCGCGTAGGTCAGCAGATTCACCTGGAGCGCGGTGAGCAATATCCCCGTCGCGTTATGCACCAGGGTGAGCAGCCAGGCGCCCTCTTCCTTGTTGTTGGGATCGCGCCATTGCCGCGTGCGGATATAGGATTCCAGATTGTTGAGGACGCAGGAATCCTTGTTGAACTGCCACTGGATCGCCACCGCCGGCACGAAGCACAGATAGAAGATCAGCGCGCCGCGAAACGGCACCGCCCAGCCGGCAAGGAAATAGATCATCACCGCGAAGTGCAGGTAGAAACAGAAATTGCCGAGCAGGTCGCGCTTCTCCGCGACATGGCTGGGCAGCGCGCTCGCCAGCGCCGGGGCATTGTCGTCGTCGGAGACGCTCACCGGACCGAACCCAGGCAGTGTGTGATGGACATGGCGCTGTCCTCTCGTTTCCCCGTCCTTGAGGTTCTGCCCAAAGGGCCGACATTGCAATCCGATCCGCCGTTGTCTCGGAACCCGCAAATGCTAATACTTGGCGGATAATCGCCCTGCCCAAGCGGCGCGGCGAACCTTCGGGAAGGAACCGCCATGACCGCCGACGTCGTGAAGCAGATCATCACCCAGATGGGCAGCGCCATCGGCGAGAATTCCGGACTCGGCGGCACCCTCAAATTCGACTTCGGCGAGGCGGGCAGCATGCTTGTCGACGGCAAGTCGAGCCCCAACACGGTCAGCGACGGCGACGGCAAGGTGGCGGACACCACGATCTCGGTCTCGCTCGCCGATTTCGAGAAGATGGTCAAAGGCGAACTCGACGGCACCTCGGCCTTCATGCAGGGCAAGCTGAAGGTCGCGGGCGACATGGGGCTGGCGATGAAGCTCGGCCCGGTGCTGCAAAAGGCGCGCGGCTGACGCCATTGGCCAATCTGGTTTTCTCCCCGCATTTCATCGTCACGCCGAGCGGCGCGCATTTGCGCACCGCGACCTTCGCCGCGCCGGCCGGCGCGCCGCAGCGCGGCGTCTGCGTGCTGTTGCACGGCCAGACCGAGTTCATCGAGAAATATGGCGAGGTGATCGGCGAATTGCAGGCGCGCGGTTTTTGCGTCGCGACGTTCGATTGGCGCGGCCAGGGGATGTCGAGCCGGGCCTGCGCCGACACGCGCAAATCGCATGTCCGCGACTTCAAGGAATATGACGAAGACCTCGCGACGTTTATGGAGCAGGTGGTCAAGCCGATCGGCGCCGGCGCGCCGCTGGCGCTGGCCCATTCGATGGGGGGGCACATCCTGCTGCGCACGCTGCACGACCGGCCGCGCGCGTTCGGCGCCGCCGTGCTGAGCGCGCCGATGCTGGCGGTCTCGACGCGCGGCTATCCCGCTTGGTTCGCGTCCGGCACGACGGCGCTGATGAACGCCATCGGCAAATCCGAAAGCTGGGTGCTGGGCATGGAGGCGCGCGATCCGCTGCACATGGCGTTCGAGGCCAACATCGTGACCTCCGACCGTCAACGCTTCAAACGCCAGCAGGATTTGATCGCCAAGAACCCAGACATCCGGGTCGCCGGCGCGACCTGGGGCTGGCTGAAGGCCGCGAGCCAATCGATGGCGCGCGTGATGGCGCCCGGCTACGCCGAGGCGATCGAGACACCCGTGCTGATCTGCGGCGCCGGCAAGGACCGCATCGTGCTGACGGATGCCGAACGCGCCTTCGCCAAGCGCCTGCCGCACGGGACTTACGCGGACTTCGAGGATTCCGAGCACGAAATCCTGATGGAGAACGACACCATCCGCGAACGCTTCTGGAAAGCGTTCGACGAATTCGCGGCGGCGAACAACATTTAGGCGTTCAACAATTCCATCGCGGCGGCGTGCAGTTCCGGCGTGCCGGCGGCGAGGCATTGGCCGCCCTCGGCGCAGGAGCCGCCCTGCCAGTTGGTGATGACGCCGCCGGCGCCTTCGATCACCGGGATCAGCGCCGCGACGTCCCAGCGATGGAAGGCGGATTCGATGATGAGGTCAGTGAAGCCGAGCGCCATCGTGCCGAAGATGTAGCAGTCGCCGCCCCAGCGGGTCATCTTCACGGCGCGCTGCACGCGCCGGAACGCATCGCGTTCCTCCTTCAGGAAATAGCCGTCGGGATGGGTGGCGCACAGGATCGCGTCGGCGAGGCTGGTGCATTTGCGCACCTGGAGCGTTTCGATGGCGCCCTTGAAATGCAGCTCGGTGAGGCCGGCGCGACCGACGAAGCGCTCGCCGATCCAGGGCTGGTCGATGATACCGAGCACCGGCACGAGGTTTTCTTCCAGCGCGATCAGCGAGCCCCATTCGTGGCGGCCGTTGATGAAGGCGCGGGTGCCGTCGACCGGATCGAGCGTCCAGCGCAGAGCGTTCTTGCCGGGCTTTTCGCCGAATTCCTCGCCCAGGATACCGTCGTCGGGCCGCTCGCGGTCGATGATCGCGCGGATCGCCTTCTCGGCGTTCTTATCGGCTTCGGTGACGGGGTCAAACACCGGCTGGCCGTGGATGATCGGGCGCTTGTCGGTGACGTCGAGGCGCTGGCGGAAATAGGGACGGATGACCGCGCCGGCCGCGTCGGCGAGGCGATGGGCGAAGGCGATAGTGTCGGTGTCGACCGGCATGGCGGGCTATTCCTCGGAAACGTCCCTATATTGCATGTCAGGCAGCACAGAGGCATCCCATGAAATCGGTCGTCGTCACAGGCTCGTCCACCGGCATCGGCTGGGGCATCGCCAAGGTCCTTATCGCCAAGGGCTTCCGCGTCTTCGGCAGCGTGCGCAAAGCCACCGACGGCGAGCGGCTGGCCAAAGAGTTCGGGGCGAGCTTCGTGCCGGTGCTGTTCGATGTCACCGACGAAGCCGCGGTGGCCAAGGGCGCCGAGCAGGTCGCGGCGGCGCTGGGCGGCGAGACGCTGGCGGGCCTCGTCAACAATGCCGGAATCGCGGTGGCTGGGCCCCTGCTCTATCTCAAGCTCGACGAATTTCGCCAGCAGATCGCGGTCAACCTCACAGGGCAGCTGGTCGTGACGCAGGCCTTCGCGCCGCTGCTCGGGGTCGATCGCTCGCGCAAGGGCGCTGCGGGCCGGATCGTGATGATCTCTTCGGTCGGCGGCAAGAACGGCAATCCGTTCCTCGGGCCGTATTGCGCGTCGAAGTTCGGGCTCGAGGGACTTTCGGAATCGCTGCGCCGCGAATTGATGATCTTTGGCATCGATGTCGTGGTGGTGGCGCCAGGTGCGGTGGCAACGCCGATCTGGGACAAGGCCGACCAGGTCGACGCCAACATCTACGCCAACACGCCGTATTTCAAAGCGCTGGTCGCGGTGAAGGAATATATGGTCGCGGGCGGCCGCAAGGGTCTGCCGCCGGAGAAGCTCGGCGAGGTGGTGCATACGGCGCTGACCGCGGCCAAGCCGAAGACTCGCTACACGGTGACGCCCGAGCCGTTCCAGAATTTCCTGGTCAACAACCTGCCCAAGCGCGTGGTCGACAACATGATCGCGGGGCGATTGGGGCTGAAGAAGGAAGCCTAATCCGCGGCCTGCTTGGCGTTGCGCTTGCGCAGGTTGGGGTCGAGGAATTTCTTGCGGATGCGGATGGAGAGCGGGGTCACTTCGACCAGCTCGTCGTCCTGGATGTAGGCCATCGCCTGCTCCAGCGTCATCGGCACGATGGGCGTCAGGCGCACCGCTTCGTCCTTGGACGTGGTGCGGATGTTGGTGAGCTGCTTGGCTTTCAGGGGATTGACGTCGAGGTCGTTGTCCTTGGCGTTCTGGCCGATGATCATGCCTTGGTAGACCTTGGTGCCCGGCACGATGAAGAGCTTGCCGCGCTCCTCGATGTACCAGAGGCCATAGGCCACCGCGACGCCGTCATCGGTCGAGATCAGCACGCCGCTGGTGCGGCCGCCGACGCTGCCCTTGTGCGGCGCATAGCCCGAGAACATGCGGTTCATCACGCCGGTGCCGCGCGTGTCGGTGAGGAATTCGCCGTGATAGCCGATCAGGCCGCGCGCCGGCGCGGTGAACACGATGCGGGTCTTGCCGGCGCCGGTCGGGCGCATGTCGGTCATCTCGCCCTTGCGCTGGCTGACCTTGTCGATCACCACGCCGGTATAGGGATCGTCGACGTCGACGGTGACTTCCTCGATCGGCTCCATGCGCTGGCCATTCTCGGTCTTGAAGAGGACGCGCGGGCGCGAGATCGCGACCTCGAAGCCTTCGCGGCGCATCGATTCGATCAGCACGCCGAGCTGCAGCTCGCCGCGGCCGGCGACCTCGAAATTGCCTTCGCCGGTCTCGTGCACCTTGAGCGCGACATTGCCTTCGGCCTCGCGCAGCAGGCGGTCGCGGATGACACGGCTCTGCACCTTGTCGCCTTCGCGGCCGGCGAGCGGGGAATCGTTGACCGAGATCGTCATCGCCAGGGTCGGCGGATCGATCGGGTTGGAGGGGATCGGCGTCTCGACGGCGATGTCGCACAGCGTGTCGGCGACGGTGGCGTCGGTCAGGCCGGCGATGGCGATGATGTCGCCGGCTTCGGCGCGCTCGACCGGCACGCGGGCAAGACCGCGGAACGCGAGCAGCTTGGTGGCGCGGGCGCGCTCGACGACCTTGCCTTCGCGGTTCAGGACCTTGATCTGGCGGTTGACGGTGATTGCGCCGGATTCGATGCGGCCGGTCAGGACGCGGCCCAAGAAATTGTCGGCTTCCAGCGTCGTCACCAGCATCTTGAAGGGATGGTCGTCGCCGGCCAGCGCGATGGGCTTGGGCTTGGGGACGTCGTCGACGATGAGCTGGAACAGGGGGTCGAGGCTCTTGCGCTCGTCGGCAAGCTCCTTGACCGCCCAGCCATTGCGGCCCGAGGCGTAGAGGTAATGGAAGTTGAGCTGGTCGTCGTTGGCCTCGAGGGCGAGAAACAGGTCGAAGATCGATTCCAGCGTGACGTCCGGCTGGGCGTCCTGGCGGTCGATCTTGTTGATGCAGACGATGGGCTTGAGGCCGAGCTTGAGCGCCTTGGAGAGCACGAACTTGGTCTGCGGCATGACCGATTCGGCGGCATCGACCAGCAGCACGACGCCGTCGACCATCGACAGGATGCGCTCGACCTCGCCGCCGAAATCGGCGTGGCCGGGGGTGTCGACGATGTTCATCCGGGTTCCGTGCCACTCGACCGAGGTGCACTTGGCCAGGATCGTGATGCCGCGCTCGCGCTCCTGGTCGTTGGAGTCCATGGCGCGCTCGTCCATGTGCTGGTTCTCGCGGACCGAGCCGGACTGCTTCAGAAGCTGGTCCACCAGCGTGGTCTTGCCATGGTCGACATGGGCGATGATGGCAATGTTACGGATGTCCATGGATTCGGGCGCTCTACCGGGAAGCGCGGGCTTATATAGAGCGCCCCCGGCCGGGGCAACACATGGACGCAGGTGCAACAAAGCTCAACGGAATTTGAGCGGCGAAAGTGCCGAAAAAGACAGTTAGATGACGGATTTAGCCCCGATTCGTCCGGTCGCGACAGTTTAAGACACACTGCGTCTAGGATTCATCCATGGCCGTGCTAGGACAGGCCCGGGAGCAGCGTTCGCCCGTTAACACCGGCGAACGTAGCGGGTCTTGGCCACAGGCCCCACGGGAAATCCTCGGCCGGCCTTTGGATTGAGTGATGAATATCCGCGTCTCCGAACACCAGACCGTGCCCGCCCTCGTGCAAGACGTTCCGCAACCGGTCCGGCGCGGCTGGGTGCTTCCCGCGATCCTCGGCGTGGTCGCGGTCGTGATTCTGGGTTTCATCCTCTATTCGATCTTCGGCGGGTCCAAGCCCAAGCCGCCGCCGCCGCCGCCCGTGATCGTCCAGCAGGTCGCGCGCAAGGACATCGCGGTGGTCGATCATACGATCGGCACGGTGGTGTCGACCGCGACGGTGCAGGTCACCGCGCGCGTCCAGGGGCAGCTGCTCAAGGCCTATTTCACCGAAGGCCAGATGGTGCATACCGGCGACCTTCTGTTCCAGATCGATCCGGCGCCGTATCAGGCGGCGCTGGACAGCGCGACCGCCTCGCTCGCCTCGGCCAAGGCCAAGGCGGAGCGCTATGCCCGCCTGCTCGCGCTGAAGGCCGTCGCGCCGCAGGACGCCGACGACGCCAAGGCGGCCTATCTGATGGCCGTCGCCGCCGCCGACACCGCGCGGCTGAACCTCGGCTATACCCAGATCCGTTCGCCGATCAACGGCAAGACCGGCGCCATCCTGATCCAGCCGGGCAACCAGATCGTGGCCAGTGCCGGGATTACGAGCAGCACATCGACGACAACGACGACGACCGCGCTGGTGACGATCACCCAGCTGCAGCCGATCAAGATATCGTTCGACCTGCCGCAGGCCGACCTGCCGCGCATCCAGAAGCGGATGGGCACGCAGGGCATGCAGGTGGCGCTGACCCAGCAGGGCTCGACCGATGCACCACTGACCGCGACCGCCGATTTCGTCGGCAACGAGGTCGATCCCAAGAGCGGCACGGTCGAGCTGCGTGCCACCTTCGGCAATGAGAACAACACGCTGGTGCCCGGCCAGCTCGTCGATGTCGGCGTGGTGCTCGACAGCCTCAAGGGCGCCACCGTGGTGCCGCATGACGCGGTCAATCTCGGCCCCAGCACCAGCTTCCTCTACATCGTGCGCGGCGGCAAAGCCGTCATGGTCCCGGTGACCGTGCTGCACGACGACGGCACCGACGCCGCGGTGCAGGGCAAGATCAAGCCCGGCGACATGGTGGTCACCGACGGCCAGCTCAAGGTCGTGCCCGGCAAGCCGGTCGCGATCACGAAGACGCCGCCGCAAAAGAAATAAGCAGGTTCCGGCCATGAACATCTCGGCCCAGTTCATCGACAAGCCGGTGATGACGACGCTGCTGATGGCGGCGCTCGTGATCTTCGGCCTGTTCGGCTATTCGAGCCTGCCGGTCAGCGAGCTGCCGAACGTCGACTTCCCGACCATCACGGTGAGCGCCAGCCTGCCCGGCGCCGACCCCGACACCATGGCCTCGGCGATCGCGACGCCGCTGGAAAACCAGTTCTCGACCATCGCGGGCATCAGCTCGATGACCTCGTCGAGCTCGGCAGGCTCGACGACGATCACGCTGCAATTCGACCTCGACCGCAACATCGACGCGGCGGCGCAGGACGTGCAGTCGGCGATCTCCGCCGCGAGCCGGCAATTGCCGACCAATTTGCCGACGCCGCCGACCCTGCGCAAGGTTAACCCGTCGGACCAGCCGGTGATCTTCATCGCGCTGCATTCGCCGGCGCTGCCGATGTCGGACGTCGACAAATATGCCGAGACGCTGCTGGCGCGCGAAATCTCGACGCTGAACGGCGTGGCGCAGGTCAACGTCTACGGCTCGCAGAAATATGCGGTGCGGGTGCAACTCGACCCGGCGCAGCTGGCGGCACGCGGCATCGGCATCGATCAGGTCGCAGCCTCGCTCGCCGGCGCCAATGTCGACCAGGCTACCGGCCAGCTCAACGGCCCGACCCAGGCGACGCTGATCCACGCCAACGGGCAGCTCATGACGGGCGCCGCGTTCAACAACCAGATCATCGCCTACCAGAACGGCGCGCCGGTGCGCGTGCGCGACGTGGGGCGCGCCATCGACAGCGTGCAGAACAATCTTTCGGCGAGCTGGTACAATGGCGAGCGCGCCATCGTGTTGGCGGTGCAGCGCCAGCCGGGCTCGAACACCATCCAGGTGGTGGACGAGATCAAGAGCATCCTGCCGGCCTTCGACAAGCAGCTGCCGGCCTCGCTGAAACTCGATATCCTGTACGACAGGAGTCAGCTGATCCGCTCGTCGGTGAGCGACGTGCAGATCACGCTGCTGATCGCCGCGGTGCTGGTGGTGCTGGTGATCTTCCTGTTCCTGCGCAATCTGTCGGCGACGGTGATCCCGTCGCTGGCGTTGCCCATCGCGATCATCGGCACCTTCGCGGGCATGTCGCTGTTCGGCTACAATCTCGACAACCTGTCGCTGATGGCGCTGACGCTGTCGGTCGGCTTCGTGGTCGACGACGCCATCGTGATGCTGGAGAACATCGTCCGGCATATGGAGGAAGGCGAGGAGCCGCACGAGGCCGCGATCAAGGGCGCCAAGGAAATCGCCTTCACCATCCTGTCGATGACGGTATCGCTGGCCGCGGTGTTCATCCCGCTGGTGTTCATGGGCGGCATCGTCGGGCGGCTGCTGCACGAATTCGCGGTGACCATCGTGCTTGCCATCGTGGTGTCGGGCGTCGTGTCGGTGACGCTGACGCCGATGCTGTGCAGCCGCTTCCTGAAGCCGCCGGCGAAACATAAGCCGGGCGGCGTCTATGAGATCAGCGAACGCGTGTTCGACCGCATCCAGACCGGCTATGAACGCTCGCTGAACTGGAGCATGGAGCATCGCCGGTTCATCGCGGTGCTGTTCTTCGCCAGCCTGGTCGCGACCATCGGCATGTTCTATGTCGTGCCGGAGGATTTCATCCCGACCCAGGACCAGGGGCAGATCCGCGCCACGACCGAGAGCGCCGACCGCACCTCGTTCCTCAAGATGGTGCAGTACCAGCAGCGCATCGCGGCCATCGCCGCCAAGCAGCCGGGCGTTGCCGCCGTGATGTCGTTCGTCGGCGGCGGCGGGCCGCGCACCGGCACCAACACCGGCACGATCCTGTTGCCGCTGTCACCCAGCGGCAGCCGCGATTCCGCGGACGAGATCATCCGGCAGTTGCGGCCCAAGCTCGCGCGGGTGCCGGGGATCAACGCCTATATGCAGAACCCGCCGGCGATCCAGATCGGCGGACGGCCGGCCAAGTCGCTGTACCAGTACACGCTGCAGGATCTCGACCAGACCGAGTTGCAGGATTCGTCGATCAAGCTGATGAACGCACTGGCGGCGACGCCGGGCTTCCTCGACGTGACGAGCGACCTCGATCTCTCCTCGCCGTCGGTGAACGTGACCATCGACCGCGACAAGGCGGCCTCGCTCGGCATCACCCCGGCGAAGATCGAGACGGCGCTGGGCGCCGCGTTCGGCACGCAGCAGGTGTCGACGATCTACGGCTCGTCGGACCAGTACTTCGTTATCATGGAATTGCTGCCGCAATACCAGTCCGACCAGGCGGATCTCAGCCGGCTCTATCTGTCGGCCTCCACCACGCCGGGCGCGACGACGGGCAGCACGAGCAGCGGCGCGACCACGCTGGTGCCGCTGACCTCGGTGGTGAAGCTGTCGCCGGGCACCCAGCCGCTCAGCGTCAACCACCAGGGCCAGCTGCCAGCAGTGACGCTGTCGTTCAACCTCGACAAGGGCTATTCGCTGAGCGACGCGGTGAGCGCCATTGCGCGGGTGCAGCAGCAATTGAACCTGCCCGACACGGTGAGCGGCTCGTTCCAGGGCACGGCGCAGGCGTTCCAGAGTTCGCTGAGCGGCATGGGGCTGCTGCTCGCGATCGCGCTGATCACGGTCTACATCATCCTGGGCATCCTGTATGAGAGCTTCGTCCACCCGCTGACCATCCTGTCGGGCCTGCCCTCGGCGGCGGTCGGCGCGCTGTTCACGCTGTGGCTGTTCCACCAGCTCTTCACCATGGGCGTGACGGGGACCGATTCGCCGCTGTCGATCTACGCCTTCGTCGGCATGATCATGCTGATCGGCATCGTGAAGAAGAACGCGATCATGATGATCGACTTCGCGCTGCACCGGCAGCGCTCTGAACATGTCTCGCCCGAGAAGGCGATCGTCGAAGCCGCGCTGGTGCGTTTCCGCCCGATCATGATGACGACGATGGCGGCGCTGGTCGGCACGCTGCCGATCGCGATCGGCTTCGGCGCCGGTGCCGAGACGCGCCGGCCGCTGGGCCTGGCCGTGGTCGGTGGGCTGATGGTGTCGCAGCTCCTGACGCTCTACATCACGCCGGTGATCTACACCTATCTCGACGAGATGGGCGGGCGTGTCGCGCATTTCCGCTGGCGCAGCCTGTTCGGCGGCAGCCGTGCGCCGGCGCCTGTCGCGCCACGCGGTCAGCCGGCGGAATAGATCTCGAGCGGTTTGCTTTCAGGTCGAAATACTTTCAACCGTCATGGCCGGGCGCGATAGACGTTTCTAAAACGCTCTATCCCGCACCCTTCGCCGTGATGCGATCCACCTCGGACACTTCAGCAGGCGTTAGCTTCCACGACGCGGCGTGGGCGTTCTGGGCGACTTGTTCGGGGCGCGTAGCGCCGGCGATGACGCTGGAGAGATAGGGCCGCGCCAGCAGCCAGGCGAAGGCGAGCTCAAGCAGGGTGTGGCTGCGCGCGGTGGCGAATGCCGTCAGCTTTTCGACGATGGCCCAGTTCTCTTCGGTCATATAGGTCTCGCCGAAGCGGCCCATGCGGGCGTAGCGCGTGCCGGCCGGGATGTCCTTGCCCTTCTCGTATTTGCCGCTGAGCAGGCCGCTCGCCAGCGGGAAGTAGGGCAGCAGGCCCATGCCGTCTTTCTCGAGTTCGGGGACGAGATCGGTTTCCACGGCGCGAACGAGCAGGCTGTACTGGTCCTGGGCGGTGACGAAGGCCGCGAGGTTCTTGGCGCGCGATGCAGCCTGGGCGGCGGCGAGCTGGTCGGCGGGCAAATTGGAGCAGCCGATGGCGCGGACCTTGCCCTGCTTCACCAGATCGTCGAGCGCATCGAGGGTCTCTTCGATGGGCGTGTTGGGGTCGGGGCGGTGCTGCTGGTAGAGGTCGATCCAGTCGGTCTTGAGGCGCTTGAGGCTGGCTTCGCAGGCTTCGCGGATATAGGCGGCGGAGGCGCCGGACTTGGCGCCGCTGTCGTCCATCGGCATCGCGAACTTGGTGGCAAGCACGATGTCCTTGCGGCGGGCGCCCAGAATCTCGCCGAGCTGCTCTTCCGAGCCGCCGCGGTTGCCGTAGACGTCGGCGGTGTCGAATAGCGTGATGCCGGCGTCGAGCGCGGCGTCCACGACGCGGCGCGAGGCATCGATCTTCATGGCGCCGAAATTGTTGCAGCCGAGGCCGATCACCGAGACGGCGATGCCGGATTTGCCGAGTTTGCGGGTTTCCATGGCGAGGCTCCTGTGTCGTTCCGTCGCCGGACGCTAAGCCATCGGCGGCGGCGGCGGAACGGCGCGGACAGGCCAGCGACATCGCTGCCCGGCGGCAAGGCCGGCCCGGTCCAGGCGAAGGCAAAGAAAAAGGGCGCCGGTTTCCCGGCGCCCTGATCCCTGGAACGTTTGTCCGCTTACCAGCTCGCGCCGACCGAGACGCCCACGACGCGCGGATCCTCGGAGAACACGTTGGTGAACAGGGCCGAGGTCGGGTCCGTCAGGTAGACGCCGGTCGGGTTGTGCTTGTCGAAGATGTTGGTGGCAAACACCTTGGCGTACCACTTGCTGTCCGGCGAGTTCAGCTGGAGCTGGGCATTCATCGTATCCCAGCCCGAGGTGTAATCGGCGCCGTCGTTGTTGACGCGCGATTCCGTGCTGGACTGCCAGTAGTAGTCGACGCGCGGCACGAGGGTGTAATCGCCGCCGAGATGCGCCGTCCACTGCGCACCGAAGCCGACCTGGGCATTCGGCGTGTCGGGGAGGCGATTACCCGAGACGTTCTGGGCAATACCGCTGCCGTTCAACGCACCGACGACCGGCAAACCGGTCCTTCCGTTCACGTCCTGCGAATAGCTGAACCCTTTGGAGGCCAGGAGCGGCTGCAGCGCCGTGTTGCAAACGCCGTAATTGACCAGCGGAATGCCGAACGGCGCATCGATGGAGGCATTGCCGCCATTGGGCAGGTAGAAGTTGTTGATGTGGAACGCGCTCGACTCACCCGGCGTATGACCGGTCGCCGCAACCGTGGTCGGCACGATCACGCAGAGCGAGCCGTTGGTGATGTCCTTGATCAGGATCGAGTTCGGCTGATTGGCCGTCGGATTGCGCTGGTCGACGACGTACGCGGTACCGGCCGCCGAGCGCGTCAGGCTCAGCGTCAGGTTGAACGCGAGGTCTTCCTCGGGCTGCCAGACGAACTCGCCTTCCGCGCCGTAGAGATGGGCCGGAATGTTGAATTCCAGCGCGGCGCGGTTGGAGATGATGCCGACCTGGTAGTTCTCATAGTTGTAGTACCAGGCGTCAAGATTGGCCTGCAGGGTGCCGTCAAGCAGCGTGTTCTTGGTGCCGATTTCCGCCGCATCGACCGTGGCCGGCTGGTAGATGGTGGGCACCACCGGATTGCCACCCGACTGCGATTTGTTCACGCCACCGGCGAGTTCGCCACGCGACAGCGTGCCATAGACCAAGGTCTGATCCGTCCAGGACAGCTTGGGCGTCCAGTTCACCGTGACACGGCCGGTCCATTTGTCGGTCGTGCTGTTCTGCTGGCCGGTGATGGAGGTCGGCTCGCGGAAGGTCGCCGGGAAGCCGACGCAGTTCGGCGCCAGCGCGAGACCGCCATTGCCGCAGGTCTGCGAGCCAACCGGCACGAAGCCGTTGGTCAGCAGCAAGCCGCCGACCGCGATGGGCGTCACAAGGGCGCTGCTGCGGTCATCATTGTACCGGGCGCCCGCGATGATGCGGAGCGTGTCCGGGATGATGTCGTAGGTGCCTTCAAGGAAGGCGGACCGCGACTGCACCGCGCCACGACGGTATTCGCCGTCATAGTCGGTCGAGGCCAGAGCGAGCGGCGTATGGCTCGCGTCGCCGGCGAAGGCGCCGATGATCAGCGATTCGAAGTCCAGGCCGTTCGACGCAACCCAGTACTGGTTGCGGCTGTCGAACGACATGAAGAACGCACCAGCCGAGAAGTTCAGCGGTCCGTCGAACGAGGTCTGGAAGCGCACCTCACCGGTCCATTCGCGCGACGAGAAATCGTCCTCGTCATACGCGGCGAAATACGGCGTGCGGGTCAGGATGCCGTGCGCCGTGTCGATGGCGCCGGCATAGCTGCCGAACTTGCCGTTGTAGTAGGTGTTCGAGAGCGGCAGGGCGCCGGCGGTGCTGAAGTAGGTATTGTAAGCGCCGCCCAGATTGGCGCCGGTATCGTGCAGGGCGTGGAACCCGAGCACGGCCGACGAGATGGCCGTGCTGACGTTCTCCGGCGAGGCGTCGTTGTAGTTCTGCTGCGAGAACTGGTAGCCCGTGAGATAGCCGACGTCGACGGTCGACTTCAGCCAGCTGCTGATCGTCTGCGACCAGTTCAGGGTGTAGGTGCCGTTGGTCCCCTTGTATTTGGGATTGAAGGCGGTGTTGGAGTGCAGGATGTCCGGCGTGACCGTGCCGCCCGCACCTGAACCCAAACCGTTAACCGGCTGCGGCGCCACCGGATAGAAAGGGCCCCCCAACGGCGAGAAAGGACCTGGCACCAGCGAGACGCCGAGGAGCGCGGCGCCAGCCGGACCGGCCGGATCGCCCGGGCCGCCGTTGCCGGCGAGGCTGAAGAGACCTTGCGTATTGCCCGCGATCTGCGCATTGGCAAACGGAACGCCGAAGGACAGGTTCAACAGCGCGGTAATGCCCTGCTTCGAACCGAGCGTCGCGCCCAAAGTCGAGTCGACGTTGATGGGGTCGAAACCGAGGCGGTCGGGCAAGCAACCGACCACGCCCGAGGGGTCGCGATGGCATTCCTGCTTGTCGCCGCGGACGCGGCTGTCGTTTTCGTAACCGACTTCGCCGACGAGATCGACGGTCGTATTGGAGCTCGGTTCCCAACGGACCGAGACGCGGCCCGAAGCCGTGCCTTGGCTGTTGATGTCCTTGTCGATCGGCGCGGAGGAGAACACCGTCGGTCCGGCGTAGTCGTTCTTCTCATAGCCGTCGTGGAAGACGCCGAGCGCCGCGATGCGGACGCCGAGCACGCCGTCGATGACCGGAACGTTGACCATCAGTTCCGGCTTCATCGTGTTGTAGGTGCCGTAGTCGAACGAGGCGCGAGCCTGGAACTCGTCGAGGTTCGGCTTGGTGGTGATGATGTTCACCGCACCGCCGGTCGCCGCGCGACCATAGGAGGTCGACTGCGGGCCGCGCGCGACTTCGACGCGATCGACGTCGAAATACTGGCCGGTCACCAGGTTGGGAGCTTCTTCGTAGATGTCGTTGTAGTTCTGCGCGATCGCCGCGCCGAGACCGAACTGGGTCGTGATACCGCGGATCTGGAACTGCGCGCCGCCGAAGTTCGACTTCGTGTAGGTGACGGACGGCACGTGGAATTGCAGATCGCGCGTGCTGTTGACCTGTTTGGACTTGAGGTCGGCGCCGGTGAGCGCGGTGACCGCGATCGGAACAGTCTGGATGTCTTCCGCCTTACGTTCGGCGGTCACAACCACGGTCTCGATCTGCGCGAAGGCAGGAACCGTGAAGGCCGTCGACATCAGCAAAGCACTGATAAACGTGGCGGAACGCGCGGTCCCGTATGAACGCATTGCAGGCATTTGGAGCTCCCCGTTGTGGTCCCGCATGACTCGCGAAACCTTGATGCCGTTATTGCATCCCGCTCGTCTCCGAGCGGACCCTATGCGACGCAATCCGGCATTGGAACGATATGAGCAAGCTCAGCGAGCGAGCAAGAACATTATCGAGTTGACGAGGTATCGCGCATGAAATCGGAAGCGTCTTGTACCCATAATGCCACAGAAATTAAGTGCGCTGCACTTGCTGCACATGCACATTCGCAAGCGCACAAATTAGCTCATCAAACAATGAATGAATAACTGTCCGTTTACGGAGCAGCTTTCACGCGTGCTTAGGAAATGGGCCGATGGGAAACGGCTGCTCATCGCGCACGAAGGTAATGTAAGCGAGAAGCTCCCATTCATATTGCAGCAGCGTGTTGCTGAAGCTCTTGAGCTCTTCGTTGCGGCGGCCGTTCACCGCGAACAGCAGGAATTGCACGACGGCGAGCAGAAAGACGATGTGAAGCACGAGCCAGGCGACGAATCCAAAACCGATCGAATAGATCAGGCGCACCACAGGGAATGGCGGACGATCCGGAATCACCGCCGGGGATGCGGGCGGGATACTGCCGGCGGAATTGGGTGCATCGGACATGATCGGCTTCCTGAGTGCGGGGCACTCTTTATCTAGGGCGCCGCTGCCGCCGTTCAAGCACCGGCGCGGCGAAGCCGGGCGGCATAACCGAAATAATGTTCGAACGGCCCGGACAGCAGGAGGCCGGCAAGGTAGCCGCCGACCAGGGGTTGCCAGACGAAAGCCTGCGACGCGCCGGACAGGCCAGCGCCGATATCGCCAAGCGTCAAACTCGCGACAAGCCAGACCGCACCGAACGCGAAGACCTGGGGCGAATGGAGCGGCGCGAACGGCGGTTCGGGTGCGTCGTCCTCGGGTGCCGCGCCGATGCGCATGAAGCGGCTGGCGGCTGCCACCAGGCCGGACAGCGCGCCCGAGGCGCCGACCATGCCGATGTTCTGCCCCCAGCACAGCGCGATAAAGATGGCGGCGGCGCCGAGGCCGCACAGCAGGAAAAAGCCGAGAAAGGCCGCAGCGCCGAAACGGCGCGCGACCGCCGAGCCGAACGCGAGCAGCCAGACGCAGGTGAATCCGAGTTGAACGAGGTCGACGCTCAAGAAGATATGGCTGAACAGCGGCACGACGCGGTCGGCAAGGCTGGGCGTCACAGTGCCAAGCGTCGGCACAACGATCCGCATCGAATAGACGGCCGGGTCCAGCGCATAAGCCTGCAGCAGGCGATTGGCGACGGCCGGCGGCGACAGGATTTGCACGGCATACACCGCGACGAAGACCGCGATCAGCCATAGCACCGAGGCGGGCGCGTTCAGAAAGCGCTGGCGCGCGGGCGGCGGCTCGTCTTCTAACGACATGGATGGCCCCTCAGCGCGCCAGCGCCGCTTCGACCAGCTCCATGCGGTCATTGCCGAAATACATGTCGGTGCCGTCAACGAACATGGTCGGCGAGCCGTAGCCGCCGCGGGCGATCACTTCATCGGTGTTGGCGCGCAGGCGGTCCTTGATCTCGGGCGTCTGGCTGCGCTCGATGATATGCGGGCCGTCGAGGTCGGCAGCCTCGCAGACCTCTTCTACGATGTGCGGCAGGCTGATGTCCTTGCCGTCGGCCCAATAGGCGGAGAAGCAGCTGCGGGCGAACTCGACGATCTTGCCCTCCTCCTGCGCGACCAGGGCGCAGCGCATGGCAAGCGTCGCCTTCACCGGGAACATCGGGGGCGGCATGACGATCGTCAGGCCCGTCAGCTTGGCCCAGTCCTGCAGGTCCTTGGCCGCATGAACCGCCTTGCGCGGGTCGGGATTGGCGCGGCGCTCATAAACCTCGCGGTTGACGGCATTGAAGATGCCGCCGACCAGGATCGGCCGCCACACGATGTCAGCACCGGTCCGCGCCACGATGGGCTGGATCCGGGTGAAGGCGAGATAGGTCCAGGGCGAAGAGCAGTCGAAGAAGAATTCCAGCGTGGCCATGCGAGTCCGGGGTGAAAGGGTCAATGCGAGTTTACCACGCTCCGCCGCGTTATCCTCCCCCGTTTACGGGAGAGGTGCTGAGCGCGGCGAGCGGGAACCACAAGCTCAGCCGATCGCGCTTGTGGCTCCCCCTCCGTCACACCCGTGAAGTATGGGCGCGCCACCTTGGTACGCTGTCGCTACCAAGCCCGTAAACGGGGAGGATAAGAAGCACCGACCCAAAATAGAGCAGGCGCATCCCGCATTGGAACAGAGCGCGCGGGTTTGGCGGCAGCGGCCAGCAAATCGCGTTGGCACGACGGTTGCTCCCCCTGCTTCGCAAGAGATTTTCGCAGGTGAAGGCCATGCAGACCACGCTCAAGACACTCGCCGCCGCCCTGTTCGCCAGCGCCGCTTTTGCGGGCGCCGCGCAGGCCGGCGATTACAGCAATTCCTCGAGCTACAACGCGCCTTACGGCATGACCGCCGGCCAGGAAAACCAGACCGCCGCTCCGTCGCTGCGCGATGCCAATGGCAACCTCACCGTGGTGAACGGCCAGTTCACCAGTGCCAATTTCGGTCCCTCGGCCGGCGCGAGCGCGTCCGCTTCTGGGGCAGCTTCGTCCGGCGGTGTTGGCACGAGCGGTGCAGGTACGGCTTACGGAAATGCCACGGCAATCGGCAACCAGCTGAACGTCGTGACCCTCGGTAACAACAACACGGTCGTCGTCAACGCAACGCAGACCAACACTGGAACGGTAACGGCCACCAATTCTGTGAACGGCCACTAACGAACGAAAGTAAGGGAAGCCCCTCCCATGACACGTCGCGGAAGAAAACATCTCCTCAAGCCGTTGGTCCTCCTGATCGCGGCCATCGCCCTCGAAGGCTGCATCAGCCCGTCGGCCGATCCGACCACCGGCCGCTACACGGCGCCGATCGGCGGTTCGCCGGTGATCTCCAACGAGACGCCCTATTCGGCCGCCCTGCGCTGCATGGCCGGCTACACCGGGCAGCACCCGATCCGCATCGCGGTCGGCCAGATCGCCGACTACACCGGCAAGTCCGAAAGCGACAATTCCGGCCGCAAGATCACCCAGGGCGCCGCCCTGATGGCGATGAGCGGTCTGAGCAAGGCCGGCGTCCAGCTGGTCGAGCGCTTCGACACCTCGGTCGCCGAGATGGAGCTGAAGTATGCGAACAACCGGCTGATCGGCGCGGATGCGCCGGCACCGGGCGCCGCGGGCGGCCCCGACTATCGCCAGATCATCGCGGGCTCGATCCCGGGCTCCGACTACTACCTGGTCGGCGGCATCACCGAGCTGAACTTCAACATCCGCTCGGAAGGCGCCAGCGGCGACGGCGGCGGCACGGCCACCAACGGGCTCAAGGGCCAGGTCGGCGGCAACATGTATGTCATGAATGTCGGCCTCGACCTTCGCCTCGTCGACACCAGGACGCTGCAGGTCGTGGACGTGATCAGCTACCAGAAGCAGATCATCGGCCACCAGGTCTCGGCCGGCGTGTTCGACTTCCTGGGCGCGAACTTCTTCGACGCATCGGTCGGCGAAAGCGCCCTGGAGCCGATCCAGCTCGCGGTCCGCTCGGTGATCGAGCGCGCGGTGCTCGAGATGACGACCCGCCTCTACCACACCTCCGGTTCGTGCGCCGCACCGACCGATCCGCTCGCCGGCGCCGACGACCGCACGCCGCCCGCCACCTATCACGCCGACCCCATCACGGCCCGCAACGAGGAACACAACAATGACGCGTCTCGCCAAGATCCTTATCGCTTCTACGGTTCTAGCGATCCTGCCGGCAACGGCCTTCGCGGGTCAGAATAACCAGCCGGCGGCCGGCAGCACTGTCCTCAACGGGCAGATCACCTTCGGCGCGCAATGGTCGACGGTGAACACCAAGGTCAACGGCGCAGCCGGCGACGTGGTGGTCCAGGGCAGCGGCGGCGGCAATTCGGTGGAGATCGTCACCTTCGACGACACCCATGTGAAGAGCACGCAGGACGACGAGAGCACCAATATCGGCTCGGACGTCAACGCGCAGATCGGCAATGTCGGCGGCAGCGTCAGCATCAGCGGCCAGGCGTTCTGCAACTCGACCGATGTCTCGACCGATCCGAACGTGACGGCGGTCAACAGCAACCAGGTCTGCCATGCGGCGGATCCCGGCTCGTCGGTCAATGCCAATGTGAACAATGTCGCCGGCGATGTGTCGATCGCATCGAGCGCCTCGGGCAATGTGTTCACGGAGGACACCAACGCGCTGAGCTCGCCGACGCAGCTCGTCCAGGCCAACACCTCGAGCGTGTTCTCGACGGTCAACGCCACGGTGCACAATGTCGGCGGCAGCGTCGGCGTCACCTCCTCGGCGGTCGGCAACAGCGCGCAGATCGTGCACTACTCGACGGCGCCGTAAGAAGTCTCACAGTCCGCGGCGGCGTATCTGGGGCAACGGATGCGCAGCAAGGAAGAGGGAGAGCGAAAGCTCTCCCTCTTTTTTTTTACTCGTAGCCCTCGCCCCCGCGAAGCGGGGGAGAGGGTTGGGTGAGGGGGTGCCTGAAACAAAACTCAGTCCCCACAATTGCGCTCGGTATCGGTATCGCGGGCATCACTTCAAAGCGGATCTTGACATCGGCACCCCCTCGCCCCGCCCTCTCCCCCACTTCGTGGGGGCGAGGGGGAAGTTCTGGGTTTTGTTGGAGAGAGCTTCGTGTAGGTTCGCAGCGCAGCCATTTCATAGAGTCCCATGCCGCCCTCACCCACCCGCGCCGCCGCCGAGCTTACCGTCCGGGGCGTCATCCTCGGCGTTCTCATCACGCTCGTGTTCACGGCGGCCAATGTCTATCTGGGATTGAAGGTGGGCTTGACCTTCGCGTCGTCGATCCCGGCGGCGGTGATCTCGATGGCGGTGCTGAGCCTGTTCCGCGGCTCGACCATCCTCGAGAACAACATCGTGCAGACGGTGGCGTCGGCGGCGGGGACACTGTCGTCGATCATTTTCGTGCTGCCGGGACTCGTGATCGTGGGATGGTGGACGGGGTTTCCGTTCTGGACTTCGTTCCTGATCTGCATCTCGGGCGGGACGTTGGGCGTGCTGTTCACGATCCCGCTGCGCCGGGCGCTCGTCACCCATTCGGACCTGCCCTATCCCGAAGGGCTCGCGGCGGCCGAAGTGCTGAAGGTCGGCGCCGGCGTGCGCGACGATGGGACCCCAGCCGACCCGGCGGAGGCGCGCGAAGGGCTTCTGGCGGTGGTCTATGGCGCGGTGGCGGCGCTGGCGCTGGTCGTGATCACCGCGACGCAAGTGATGGCAGGGGAAATCACGCGGTTCTTCCATCTGGGCAAGGGCGAGACCTCGTATGACGTGTCGTTCTCGCTGGCGCTGGTCGGCGCGGGGCACCTTGTCGGGCTCGGCGTCGGATTGGCGGGGCTGCTCGGCGTGCTGATCGGCTGGGGCGTCGCAGTGCCGTGGCTGACGGCAGCGATGCCTGATCCTTCCGCGACGATGGACGCGCATGTCATGGACATCTGGCGGCACCAGGTGCGCTTCATCGGCGCCGGCGCCATCGCGGTGGCGTCGATCTGGACGCTGCTGAAGCTCACGAAGCCGGTGATCGGCGGGTTGATCGACACGGTGCGCTCGGCCCGCTCGCGCGCCGGCGGCGACGAGAGCGACCGCGATCTTTCCGGCACCTGGATCGGCATCCTGACGGCGGCGTGTTTCGCGGTGATCGCGTGGGTGATCGTGGATTTCGCGCGCGGCGCGGGGCTCGGTGCGCAGGTGTGGCCGCTGACCCTCGCGTCGGTGCCGTTCGTGCTGGTCGCCGGATTCCTGATCGCGGCGATCTGCGGCTACATGGCGGGGCTGATCGGCTCGTCGAACAGCCCGATCAGCGGCGTCGGCATCCTGACCATCGTGTCCTGCGCCAGCCTGCTGCTCCTGGTCGCGGCGCCGACGCCGGAGACGACGCGGCCGCTGATCGCCTTCGCGCTGATCGTGACCGCCATCGTGTTCGCGGTGGCGACGATCTCCAACGACAACCTCCAGGACCTCAAGACCGGGCAGCTGGTCGGCGCCTCGCCGCGGCTGCAGCAGATCGCGCTGATCATCGGCGTGCTGGCGGGCGCGGCGGTGATCCCGTGGGTGCTCAACCTGCTGGTCAAGGCGTATGGCTTTGTCGGCATGCCGCATCCGGTGTCGGCGGTGCCGCTCAACGCCCCGCAGGCGACGCTGATCTCGGCGCTGGCGCAGGGCGTGCTCGGGCACAATCTCAACTGGACGATGATCGGGATCGGCGCGGTGCTTGGCGTCGGACTCGTGGTGCTCGACGAGGTGCTGGGGTGGCTGAAATGGACGCGGCTGCCGCCGCTGGGGGTCGGGATCGGGATCTACCTGCCGATGTCGAGCGTGCTGCCGGTGACGTTCGGCGCGATAATCGGCCATTGGTACAACAGCCGCGCCAAGCGCGCGGCGAACCCGCAGCGCGCGGAGCGGCTGGGGACGCTGGTCGCGTCGGGCATGATCGTGGGCGAGAGCCTGTTCGGCGTGCTGCTGGCGGCGCTGATCTGGGGATCGGGGAAGGATGCGCCGCTGGCGCTGGTGCCGGCGGACTTCGCCTGGGCCAATCCAATCGCGGTGGTGCTGTTCTTCGTGGTGGTGGCGGCGCTTTACGGCTGGATGGTCGTGCGAAGTGCCTCAACCAAGGAAAGCACGTGACGCGCCTGTTTGAGATGCGGCTGGTCGAGCATCTTGCCGTCGAGCGACGCGACGCCGGCGCCTGAGGCAAAAGCGGCGACGACCTTGGTGGCGTGTTCGATGTCGGCGTCCGACGGCGTGAAGGCGGCGTTGATCGGTTCGACCTGATCGGGATGGATCGCGAGCATGCCTGTGAAGCCTTCGCGCTGGGCAAGGCGCGCGGCGCGTTCGAGGCCGGCGCGGTCGCGGAAATCGGCGTGCAGCGTCTCGATGGCGTCGACCCTGGCGGCCTTGGCGGCGATCAGCACCATGGCGCGCACCATCTTGTGCACGAAGAGGAATTCGCCGGTGTCGTCGCGGTTGGTGGCGGCGCCGAGCGCGGCGGAGAGATCCTCGGCGCCCCAACTCAGCGCCGCGAGGCGCGGCGGCGGCGAACGGTAGTCACGCAGCGACAACACCGCAGTCGGGGTTTCGGTGGCGACAGGGAGAAGCTTGATCGAACGCTGCGGCAAGCCGGCCTGGGTCTCCAGCGTGAGGAGATGGGCGTCGAGCGTGAGCAGGTCCTGCGGGCCGTCGGGCTTGGGCACGATGAGACCGGCCGGCGCCGAGGCGACGACCGCCGCCATATCGGCGACGAAATCGGGCGAGCCGACCGGATTGATGCGGACCCAGATCGATTGGCGGTTCTTGTCTTGGAGAAATTCGCGGGCAAGGCCTCGCGCCTTGTCGCGATTCTCCGGAGCGATGGAATCCTCGAGGTCGAGAATCAGCGCGTCCGCCGGCGAGGATTTGGACTTGGCGAGCTTCTTCTCGCTGTCGGCGGGGACAAAGAGGAGGGAGCGCAGGATCATGTCGGCACCCGGTGCATCAGCGCGCTGCGCTTGCACTGCGCGACGACCTCGCCGCGCTGGTTGATCGCCTTGTGCTGGAATACGACGATGCCTTGCGTCGGGCGGGATTTGCTTTCGCGGATTTCGAGGACTTCGCTCTCGATGTGCAGCGTGTCGCCGTGGAAGACGGGCTTGGGGAAGATCACGTCGGTCATGCCGAGATTGGCGACCGTGGTGCCGAGCGTCGTCTCGTGCACCGAGATCCCGATCATCAGGCCGAGCGTGAACAGCGAGTTGACGATGCGGGCGCCGAACTCGGTGGTCTTGCCGTATTCCTCGTCGAGATGAAGCGCGGCGGGATTGTGCGTCATCGCGGTGAAGAGGACGTTGTCGGCCTCCGTCACGGTGCGGCGGATGGCGTGATCGAACTTCTGGCCGACGGAGAACTGCTCGAAATAGAGACCGGGCATGGCGGGCGCTCTGGAGTGCGCCGCGACGCTAGCACGCTCACAGAATGCGGTCGAAGAAAACGCGCGGGCGGCCGACGGAAAGGCCGCGCTGGAATTCCGCGAAGCCGCATTTCTTCGCAACACGGATGGAGGCGGTGTTGTCCGCCGTGGTCAGCGCGATCACGCGAACGGCACCGAAATGGCCGCGGCCCCAGGCGAGCGCGGCGGTCACCGCCTCGGTGGCGTAACCCTTTCCGAAAGCCTGCGGGATCAAGCCCCAGCCCATCTCCGGCACACCGGCGAGGTCAGGGCCGCGATCGCGCTTGCGGTCCATGAATCCGACTTCGCCGACGAAGGACCCGCTCGCCTTTTCGTCAATTGCCCAGCTACCATAGCCGGTCATTTGCCAATGGCCCGCGATGACGAGGAAGGACGACCAGGATTCCTCCGCGCTGCGCGGGGTGCCGTCGCCAGAATAGCGCCGGACGACAGGGTCGGCGCTCATCGCCGCAAAAGCGGGAAAATCCGCCTGCGTGATGGCCCGCAGGATCAGCCGCTCCGTTTCAAGGCGCGGCGCGGTCATGGCTCGCGGTAGAGCATCACGGTCGGCTCGCCCTTGTAGGTCGTGCGCGCGGCTTCGCGGAACCCCATCTTGGCGGCGACGTTGAGCGACGGTGCATTCTCCGGCGCGATGATGCAGGCGAAGCGGGTCTTGCCGAAATGGCTCTCGCCCCATGTGATCGCAGCGCGGACGGCCTCGGTCGCGTAGCCCTTGCCCTGCGCGGATTTGGCGAAGGCCCAGCCCATCTCTGGGACGTCGTGCATCGAGGGGACGATGTCGCGGCGCACGTCGAGGAAGCCGGCCTCGCCGACGCGGGCGCCACCGTCCTTTTCGTGCACCGACCAAAAGCCGAAGCCGAGCAGCGCCCAATGGCCGATAGCGCGCATGAAGCGGGCCCAGGATTCCTCCTCGGTGAACGGCTTGCCGCCGATGAAGCGCGTGACGTCGGGATCGGCCCACATCGCCAGATAGTCGGGGAAATCTTCGCGGCGGTGGCCGCGCAGGATCAGCCGCTCGGTTTCGAGAACGGGGATGTCCATCCTTACTCCACCGAGACGAATTCGTCGCGCGTCGCATCCAGCACTTCGAGCTTGCCGTCGGCGATGCCGAAGCGGGCACCGCTGAGCGTCAGCGTGCCGGCCGTCACGCGCTCCGCCACGAAGGGGAACGTCATCAGGTTCTGCAGGCTGAGGCGGATGCAGTCGCGCTCCATCGCGACATGGCGCATGCCGGGGTCGGACATGTGCGCGGAATGGCTCAGCGCCGGCTCGAGCAAGTCGATCCAGGCGGCGATGAACGGCACGCCGGCGACCAGCTTGCTGTCGATCGCCGCGGCGATACCGCCGCATTGCGCGTGGCCGAGCACGACGATCTCCTTGACGCCAAGTTGCACCACCGCGAAGGCGAGCGCCGCCGAGGTGCCGCGATGGCCGCTGTCGCTCTCGAGCGGCGGCACGATGCCGGCGACGTTGCGGATCACGAAAAGCTCGCCCGGCGCCGCGCCGAAGATGGTGGCGGGGTCGGCGCGAGAGTCCGAGCAGGCGATGACGAGGTATTGCGGGCTCTGGCCCTGCTGCGCCAGCGCCTCGTAATGCGCGCGTTCTTCGGGCCAGCGGTTCGCCTTGAAGGCGCGGTATCCATCGAGAAGACGTTTCATGGGTGTGTTATACTTGAGATGGCGAAACGTCCAAGACCCGGTGACAGTTAAGCGTCCGAATCTTTAGGGGCAAAGAAAAGTGGCGATACCAGACTCAGATACCAAAATCCTGTGGGGACGTGCTGGTGGACGGTGTTCAAATCCCGCTTGCAGTGAAGACCTCACCGTCGTCGCCGCTAAAAAAGCATACAACCTTGGGGAGATGGCACACGTCATAGCTCGAAGCGTGGATGGTCCTCGCGGTGATGCTGTTAATAGCGGTCCCGATACATATGAGAACTTGATCCTGCTATGCCCCACTTGCCACACGAAAGCAGATAAATCTCCTGGGGACTATCCCGAACATCTCCTTCGAAATTGGAAGGCGACGCAAGAAGAGATGATTCAAAGCGCAGGGCGGAACGAAAAATTTGAGACGGCTCCCCAACTCAAAAGCGCCATTGGAAAACTGCTAGCAGAAAATCGCGCGCTCTGGGTAACCCTTGGTCCAAAATCCGATACCGCCAAAGGGGATCCGGGGTCAAACCTCCATCGAGCGTGGGCAGCCCGAAAGCTCGATACAGTTCTGCCGAATAACTGGCGGATAATAAACATCATTGACGCTAACTCGTCCCTTCTCACCCGCGAAGACTACGAAACATTCGCAAAATTCAAAGTCCATGCGGGCGCGTTTGAGCAGCATCAATATGATCGCCTCGACAAATACCCCCTCTTTCCAGACGAATTCGAAAAGGCATTTTCGACATGACCAACGGCGCAAATACCTGGGGAGTGCAATTCAGCCACATCAAATGGCTCGAGAGCTTACTGCAAGCGCACGACAATGTACTAAACGTCTCGCGCCACAACGACATCATATTTGAAATTGATCGTCAGGCACAATCGGATCACCTTACATTGCTCTGTTGCAACGAATATACGATGGGCCTGACACTTGTGCATCGCGCGTTGCACGAATTTGGCAAATTGGACATCATGTACATCGGCGGTGGTTGGTGTAGCTACACTAAGGAAGCCAAAGGTTTCTGCTTGAAACAACAAATCGGATTGTACGTGACCGATGAGATGAGTGGAGCGCTTTGGAAAAGTGCATTTTGGGACTATCACAAGCGCGATAAAGACGGCAATCCGGAGTATCACTACGGAAACGGATGAAATCGCCGCGGTGTATGGTTTTGGATCATTCTTTCGCGACGACGTATTCAACGACGTCGATTTACTCTTCGTGCTAACGCCTCAGACGCACGCGCTGTTGCCGGCTTTTTATCGAATTCGGAACGCTCTGGACGGCGTTAGCAGCGAGCTAAACATAAAAATTGATCTGACCGTTTTGACTTCGAGCGAGTTCATGGAGCGCCCACTTCGCGAAATGGATTCGCTGGTCACGCTTTTTCCATAAGCTATTTTAATACGATTTCGGCAATCCCAGCACGTTCTCGCTGATGAAGCTGAGGATGAGCTGCTCGCTCACCGGCGCGATCCTGGGGATCATGCTTTCGCGGAGCAGGCGCTCGATCTGGTATTCCTTGGCGTAGCCCATGCCGCCGTGAGTCATCATCGCGCGGGTGCAGGTGTCGAAGGCGGCGCGGGCGCCGAGGAATTTGGCGGCGTTTGCTTCGGCGCCGCAAGGCTGCTTGGCGTCGTAGAGCGCGGCGGCGCGCAGGGTGAGCCACCAGGCGCTCTCCAGCGCCATCCAGCTTTCAGCGAGCGGATGCTGCACGCCCTGGTTCTGGCCGATGGGGCGGCCGAACACGACGCGGTCTTTCGCGTACTTGGCTGCACGGGCGAGCGCGTCGCGGCCGAGGCCTATGGCTTCGGCGGCGATCAGGATGCGCTCGGGGTTGAGACTGTCGAGGAGGTAGCGGAAGCCCTTGCCTTCCTCGCCGATGCGGTCTGCGTCGGGGACGAACAGGTCGTCGATGAAGACGGTGTTGGAGTCGACAGCGGCGCGGCCCATCTTCGGGATGCGGCGGACTTCCACCTTAGAGCGGTCGAGGTCGGTGTAGAACAGCGTCATGCCGTCGGTCGGCTTTTTGCCGTCGGCCTTTTTGGCGGTGCGGGCGAGGATGAGGATCTTGTCGGCTTCCTGCGCCGTGGTCGTCCAGATCTTGCGGCCCTTCAGCGTGTAGCCGTCATTGGTGCGCGTTGCGAAAGTCTCGATGCTGGTTGTGTCGAGGCCGGCGTTGGGCTCCGTCACGGCGAAGCAGGCTTTCTGCTCGCCCTTGATCAGCGGCGGCAGCATGCGGGCGCGCTGCTCGTCGGTGCCGTGCACGACGATGGTGTGCGGGCCGAAGATGTTGAGATGGATCGAGGACGCCGCGGCATAGCCGCCGCCGCCGCGCGCCACGGCGTGCATCATGATGGCGGCTTCGGTGACGCCGAGGCCGGCGCCGCCGAGCGCGACCGGCATGGTGATGCCGAGCCAGCCGGCATCGGCCATCGCCTTGTGGAACTCGAACGGGAAGCGCGGGGCCTGGTCGCACGCGGTCCAGTAATCGTCGCCGAAACGGGCGGCGATGCGGCTGACGCTTTCGTCGATGGCGCGGTGGTCGGCGGAGAGGGTGATGTCCATTGCGCCATACTGCCCGGGGTTTGGGCGCGGTGGAACCTACAGATTACCAAGGCCCATCAAGGCTTTGGCGTTGTTAACACAGCCCACAGAAGGGTTTTCAAGCCTGTTGCATGCGCTATCCCGCTGACTAAACTGAGAAAACAGGGGAAATACCGGAACGACGAGTCTATAAGTGCGCCGCCTAAAAGGCGCGAATGACGGGTCCGGCGGGCGAAGCGCTGTCTTGGAGATCACGTACATCACATGAGTGTCACGGCTGACGGACGCCCGGCGTCCACGCCTGCGCGACGCCCGGGAATGGCGCCGACCGATATCAACGATCCGAACTACTTCCACAAAGTGGTCGATTGTCAGTGGGCTTGCCCGGCGCATACGCCGGTGCCGGAATACATCCGGCTGATCGCGGAGGGACGCTACTCCGACGCCTATATGATCAACTGGCACTCGAACGTGTTCCCGGGCGTGCTCGGGCGGACCTGCGACCGGCCGTGCGAGCCGGCCTGCCGGCGCGGGCGCGTCGAGGAGCAGCCGGTGGCGATTTGCCGGCTGAAACGCGTCGCGGCGGATTCCAAGGACGGCGACAACGTGCTGAGCCGGATGCCCAAGCCGGCATCGGCCAAGAATGGCAAGCGCGTGGCGCTGATCGGCGCGGGCCCGGCGTCGCTGACGGTGGCGCGCGACCTGCTGCCGCTCGGATACCACGTCACGATCTATGACGCCGATCCGTTCGCGGGCGGCATGATGCGGACGCAGATCCCGAAATTCCGGTTGCCCGAGCATGTGCTCGACGAGGAATGCAATTACATCCTGGCGCTGCAGCCCGAGACCAAGTTCGGCCAGCGCATCGACAGTTTGAAATCCGTGCTCGACCAGGATTACGACGCGGTGTTCGTCGGATGCGGCGCGCCGCGCGGGCGCGATTTGGAGATTCCAGGCCGCGAGGAAGCGCGCGCCAATATCCATATCGGCATCGACTGGCTGTCGTCGGTTTCGTTCGGGCATACCACTGCGATCGGCAAGCGCGTGATCGTGCTGGGCGGCGGCAACACCGCGATGGATTGCTGCCGGACCTCGCGCCGCCTGGGCGGCGAAAAGGTCGACGTCGTGGTGCGTTCGGGCTTCGACGAGATGAAGGCGTCGCCGTGGGAAAAAGACGATGCGATGCACGAAGACATCCCGATCCACAATTTCATGGTGCCCAAGGAATTCAAGCATGACGGCGGCAGACTGATCGGCGTCGTGTTCGAGAAGGTCAAAGCCGAGAAGGACGCCAAAGGCCGCCGCAACCTGGTGCCGACCGGCGAGCCGGACGTGCTGATGGAATGCGACGACGTGCTGGTCGCGGTCGGCCAGGAGAACGCGTTCCCCTGGATCGAGCGCGACCTCGGCGTCGAATTCGACACCAAATGGGACATGCCGGTCGTGGACGAGCTGACGTTCCAGTCGACCAATCCGAAAGTGTTCTTCGGCGGCGACGCGGCGTTCGGGCCCAAGAACATCATCTGGGCAGTGGCGCATGGCCACGAGGCGGCGGTGTCGATCGACCTGTTCCTGAACGGCGGCGACGTGAAGACGCGGCCATCGCCGCTGGTCAATCTGTCGAGCCAGAAGATGGGCATCCATGAGTGGTCGTATGACAACGACGTGTCGAACGATCTGCGGTTCAAGGTGCCGCATGCGCCCAAGGAATTGACGCTTCACGACGTGAAGCTTGAAGTGGAATTGGGCTTCAACAAGGAAACGGGCTTCCACGAAGCGCAGCGCTGCCTCAATTGCGATATCGAGACGGTGTTCGCCGAGAAGCTGTGCATCGAGTGCGATGCCTGCGTCGATATCTGCCCGGTGGACTGCATCACCTTCACGCCGAACGATCCGGAGCCCGTGCTGCGCCACGAGCTGACGGCACCGGCGCTGAACCTGACGCAGGACCTCTACATCTCGGACATCCTCAAGACCGGCCGCATCATGGCGAAGGACGAGGACGTCTGCCTGCATTGCGGGTTGTGCGCCGAGCGCTGCCCGACGGGCGCGTGGGACATGAAGAAATTTTACCTTGAGACGGCGAAGGCAGGAGGGTGTCACAAGTGACCAACACCTCTCCGTCATGGGCGGGCTTGACCCGCTCATCCAACTTAGCCGCGCCGGCGACGGCCCAAGAGTCAACATCGCGCGTGGACGCGCGCGAGATGGATGGGCGGGTCAAGCCCGCCCATGACGGGGTTTAGAGATGCAGCCCATTACGGCCACCAACGATTTCGTCGTCAAATTCGCCAACGTCAACGGTTCGGGCAGCGCATCCGCCAACGAGCTGTTCGCGCGGTCGATCCTGCGGATGGGTGTGCCGCTGTGCTCGCGCAACATCTTCCCGTCGAACATCCAGGGCTTGCCGACCTGGTACGAGGTGCGGGTGTCCGGTCATGGCTGGCTGGGACGGCGCGGCGAAACCTGCGACCTGATGGTCGCGATGAACCCGCAGACCTGGAACAAGGACGTCGATTCCATCGAGCCGGGCGGCTATTTGTTCTATGACTCCACCAAGCCGCTGACGACGCAGAAGCTGCGCGCCGACGTGACGCTGCTGGGTGTGCCGCTGACGCAGCTGTCCAACACGCTCGAAGGCACGATCCCGCGCGAACGCCAGCTTCTGAAGAACGTGATCTATCTGGGCGCGGTGGCGCAGCTTTTGTCGATGGACCTGCCGACCATCGAGAGCCTGATCACCGACCAGTTCAAGGGCAAGGACAAACTGATCAAGCTGAACTTCGCCGCGATGAAGCTCGGCTTCGACTATGCGGCGGCGAACCTCGTCGGCAAGTGCAAGCTCAAGGTCGAGCATTCCGACAAGGTCGGCGACCGCATCTTCATCCAGGGCAATGACGCGGCCGGTCTCGGCGCGGTCTATGGCGGCGCCACGGTGTGCGCGTGGTATCCGATCACGCCGTCGACCTCGGTCGCCGAAGCCTTCACGGCGCATTGCAAGACGTTCCGCGTCGATCCCGTCACCAAGAAGAACAATTTCGCCATCGTGCAGGCGGAGGACGAGATCGCGGCCATCGGCATGGTGGTGGGCGCGAGCTGGAACGGGGCGCGCGCCTTCACGGCGACATCCGGCCCCGGCATCTCGCTGATGCAGGAGTTCTTCGGCCTGGCCTATTTCGCCGAAGTGCCGGTGGTGGTGTTCGACATCCAGCGCGGCGGGCCCTCGACCGGCATGCCGACGCGCACCCAGCAATCCGACATCCTGCTCGCGGCTTACGCGTCGCATGGCGACACCAAGCATGTGCTGCTGTTCCCGGAAGATCCGCGCGAGGCGTTCGAGTTCGCCGCCGACGCGTTCGATCTCGCCGAGCGGCTGCAGACCCCGGTGTTCGTGATGCTCGACCTCGATATCGGGATGAACGACTGGCTGTGCCAGCCCTTCACATGGGACGACAACCGCAAATTCGACCGCGGCAAGATCATGACGGCGGAGATGCTTGAGGCCGGCACGTTCTTCGGCCGCTATACCGACGTCGACGGCGATGCGATCCCCTATCGCACGCTGCCTGCGACGCATCCGAACAAGGGCCAGTATTTCACGCGCGGCTCGAGCCACGACCGCATGGCGAAATATTCCGAGGAAGGCGCCGTCTATGTCGACGGCATGCAGCGCCTGCTGCGCAAGTTCGAGACCGCCAAGAGCCTGGTGCCGGCGCCGGTGCGCCGCGCCGCGAACGCCGCCACGCGAACCGGCGCGATTTATTTCGGCTCGACCAGCCCGGCGATGGACGAGGCGCTGGACAGCCTGGAGAAGCAGGGCGTGCATCTCAATACGCTGCGCATCCGCGCCTTCCCGTTCGCCGAGGAGGTCGTCGAGTTCATCAATGCCCATGACCAGGTGTTCGTGATCGAGCAGAACCGCGACGCGCAGATGCAGAAGCTGATCGTCAACGAATGCGCCATCGATCCGGCACGGGTGATCCCGGTCCTGCATTACGACGGCACGCCGATCACGGCGCGGTTCATCACCTCGGCGATCGCCGAGCGCATGGGCGTCAAGAAGCCCAAAGCCAAGGAAGCGGCAGAATGACCTACATCGCCAAGCCGAAGCTGCATCATCCGGGGCTGGTCCCGAACAAGGTCGGGTTCACGCATCGCGATTACGAGGGTTCGATCTCGACCCTATGCGCGGGCTGCGGCCACGATTCAATCTCGGCGGCGATCATCCAGGCGGCGTATGAGCTCGACATCGAGCCCTATCGCGTCGCCAAGCTGTCGGGCATTGGCTGCTCGTCGAAGACGCCGGACTATTTCCTGGGCGGGGCGCACGGATTCAACTCCGTGCACGGCCGCATGCCGAGCGTGCTGACCGGCGCCAATCTCGCCAACCGCGATCTGGTCTATCTGGGCGTCTCGGGCGACGGCGACAGCGCCTCCATTGGGCTCGGCCAGTTCGCCCATTGCGTGCGGCGCGGCGTGAACATGACCTATATCTGCGAGAACAACGGCGTCTATGGCCTGACCAAGGGCCAGTTCTCGGCGACGGCGGACAAGGGCTCGCGCAGCAAGACGGCGGTCAACAGCGACAATCCGATCGATCTCGTGTCGCTCGCGCTGGTGCTGGGCGCGACCTTCGTGGCGCGCAGCTTCTCGGGCGACAAGAAGCAGCTGGTGCCCATCCTCAAGGCCGCGATCCTTCACAAGGGCTCGGCGGTGATCGACATCATCAGCCCCTGCGTGCAGTTCAACAACAATCCGCAATCGACGAAGTCCTACGACTTCGTGCGCGAGCACAATGAGGCGGTGAACCGCCTGGACTTCATCGTCGAGCGCGACGAGATCACGGCGGATTATGCGCCGGGTTCGGTGCAGGTCGTGCAGCAGCATGACGGCAGCTATCTGAAGCTGTCCAAGCTGCATGCCGATTACGATCCGACCGACCGCGCCGCGGCGATGGCCTATATCCAGCATCATCACGGCAAGGGCGAGGTGCTGACAGGCCTGCTGTTCGTGGAAGCCGAGGCCGCGGACCTGCATGACGGTCTGGGCACCGGCGCGACGCCGCTGAACAAGCTTGGTGAGGACGTGCTGTGCCCCGGCTCGGCGAAGCTGGCCGAGCTCAACGCCGAATATCGCTGAGGCGATGACGGTTCTTCCCATCGACGTAGAGGCGGTGCGGGCCGCGACGCTGACGCGTGCGCCGTTTCCGTGGTTCATAGTGCCGCGCTTCGTGCAGCCCGAGGCGCTGGCGGCGATCAACGCGGATTTCCCCGCGGTAACGCATGCCGGCAGCTTTCCGCTGCCGACGCTGAGCTTCGGGCCGGGATTCCGGCGTTTCATGGAGGCGATCCAGGGGCCGGAGTTCACCGCGGCGGTCGGCGAGAAGCTGGGGCTCGATTTGTCGCGGCGCCCGACCATGGTGACGGTGCGCGGGCAGTCATCGAAGCGCGACGGCGCGATCCATACCGACAGCGTGACCAAGCTCGTCACCGTGCTGATCTACATGAATGGCCAATGGGAGAGCCCGACGGGGCGGCTGCGCCTGCTGCGCTCGGACAGCGATTTGAACGCCGTGATCGCCGAGGTGCCGCCGGACGAAGGCACGCTGCTGGTGTTCGAGAACAAGCCCAACGCCTGGCACGGCTTCGAGGCGTTCGAAGGCCCGCGCCGCGTGATCCAGCTCAACTGGGTGACGAACGGGCGCGTCGTGTGGTGGGAGCAGACGCGGCACAAGGTGAGCGCGTTCTTCAAGGGACTGCGCGGGCGCTAGCCGCGATCGACGTGCTCGCCTGAGGTGCCGGATTGACGGACGCGAACAACCAGAATGCAGCGATCTTCGCGCCCGGCAGCGACGACGTGTTCGCGCGGATCGCGGGGCGCTATGACCGGCTTTGCGACGTCTTCAGCCTGGGGATCCACCGGCTGTGGAAGGCGCATATGGCGCGGCGGGCGGCGGCGGCCGACGGCGCAACGATCCTCGACGTCGCGTCGGGAACCGGCGACATTCCGCTGCGCCTGCTGCGGCAAGGAACCAGGGCGACCACGGTCTGGGTGACCGATCTGTGTCCGCAGATGCTGGAGATGGCACAGGCGAAACTGGCCGACCCGCGCGTGCGCTTCGCGCTGCGCAATGCGGAGGATCTCGTCGAGGTGGCGGACGGGTCGGTCGATCTGTTCACGATGTCGTTCGGCATGAAGATTTGCGACCGGGCGCGCGTGATGGCCGAAGCGCATCGGGTACTGAAGCCGGGCGGCAGGTTCCTGTGCCTGGAAGCGGCACGCATTCCGGTGCCATGGGTGCATATGGCGTATCTCAAATACATGGATTGGTGCCTGCCGCTGATCGGATGGCTGGCGGCTGACGGTGACCGCAGCGCGTACGACTATCTGCTGCGCGGGGTGCATGGCTTCCCAGCGCAGGCGGAGCTGGCGCGGGAGTTGGAAGCGGTGGGATTCGCAGATGTCCGCTACACGAACCTGACGTTCGGTATTGTGGCGTTGCACGAAGCGGTTAAGCCGAACCAACCGTCCTAAGGCGCCGGAGTCCACAAGACGTCGTCGATGCGCGGCGCGCCGGTCGCCAGCAAGACCAGGCGGTCGAAGCCCAGCGCGACGCCGCTGGCGTTGGGCATGTGCTCCAGCGCGGCAAGGAAATCCTCGTCGATCGGATAGCGCTCGCCATAGATGCGCTGCTTCTCTTCCATCTCGGCTTCGAAGCGGGCGCGCTGCTCGATGGGATCAGTGAGCTCGCCGAAGCCGTTGGCGAGTTCGACGCCGCAGGCATAGAGCTCGAAGCGCTCGGCGACGCGGGCGTCGTGCGGCGCGGCGCGGGCGAGCGCGGCTTCGCAGCGTGGATACTCGACGAGCAGGGTCGGCGCGCCCATGCCGAGCTTGGGCTCGATGGCGGCGGTCAGCACCTTGCTGAAGATGTCGGACCAGTTGTCGGCCTCGGTCACGGCGAAGCCGGCACGGCGGGCCTTGGTCGCGAAGGCGTTGCGGTCGCCCTCGCCCGACGGTGACAGGGTCGAAAGAAGATCCAGGCCGGCGTGCCAGGTGAACGCGTCGGCGACGGTCAGGCGCTGCGCTTCGGCGCGCGGGTCGCAAGGACGTCCACGGTGGGAGAAGTCCTTGGTGCCGACGGTGTCGGCGGCGAGACGGAGCGCGACGAGGCAATCGTGCTGCACGGCTTCGTACGGTTCATTGGCGCGGTACCATTCGAGCATCGTGAACTCGGGGGCGTGGACCGGGCCCCGCTCGCGGTTGCGGAAGACGCGGGCGAAATCGAAGATTTTCGTCTCGCCGGCGGCGAGCAGCTTCTTGGCGGCGAATTCGGGCGAGGTGTGGAGGTAAAGCGTGCGGGGTTCGCCGGCGGTGGTCCGCGCCTCGGTGGCAAAAGCATGGAGATGGGCCTCGTTGCCGGGCGAGACGGCGAGCGCGCCGCACTCGACCTCGGTGAAACCGCCCGACTCGAAATGGGCGCGCAGGGCGGTCTTGACCCGGTTCCGCTGGCGCAGCAGCAGGCGGCGGTCGGCGTGGACATGGGGCGACCACCACGGCGAGCTCATCGCGGAATTCGCGCGGCGCGGCGGTTATCGAGCGAGGCGTGGTCCAAGCGAAACATCCAGTCCGGCCAAGGGCATACGTAGTTCGCGGGATTGAAAAAACCCTTAAGACATATTTAATCCCCCGGCAAATGCCCGTTTTGGGCTATGGTGACCATCATGACCGTTTCCGTCCCCGATCCGACCCGGGCCGATATCAGCCTGGCGCGTTTTGCGACGCGGCATCTCTTCCGGCCGATCGCGCTGCTGGTGGCGGAGTTCGGGCTCTATCTTTTTGTCGTCCTGGCCGCAGTGATCGCGACGCCGATGTGGGAGAAGCTGGCTTTCGCGACGGTCGCGGGCGGGCTGGTCTCGACGCTGGCGATCATCGGGCATGATTGCGCCCATCGCGGCGGGACGCGGTATCCGTGGCTGAACCGGCTGATCGGGACGATCGGCTTCCTGCCGGCGCTGCACCCCTTGAGCCGCTGGGCGCATCACCACAACCAGGTGCATCACCGCTATACGGCACAGATCGGGATCGACAACGCCTATTCGCCGATGACGGTGACGGAATACCACGCGGCGTCGCCGGGGCGTCAGCGCTATTACCGCTTCCTGCGCAGCGTGTGGGGCCAGCCGCTCTATTACCTGACGGAGATCTGGTGGCCGAAGATCTACGCGCCGGGTGCGGCGGAGCGGAAGGGTTTCGGCGCGAGCGACTACGCAGATGTCGCGCTGGTCTATGTGTGGACCGCGGCGTTCTTGGGCGCGCTGACGTGGGTGTCGCTGCATTATGCGGGGACGAAGACGGTCGGTGCGGCGTTCGCCAATGCGGCGGTCTTCGGGCTCGCGATCCCGTTCCTGCTGTGGAATCTGCTAATCTCTTTCGTGACGGTGATCCAGCACACCGGGCCGGACGTGAAGTGGTCGGTGCCGACGGGGCGGCCTTCGACGGTCGAGCAGCGCATGGCGGGCACGGTGCGGATCCGCTTTCCGGAGATCGTCGACATCCTGTTCCACCGGCTGATGCAGCATACGGCGCATCATTTGAATCCGATCATTCCGATGTATTCGCTGAAATCGGCGCAGCACAATCTGGAAGACGGCCATGGCGAGGAGGTTCTCAGCATCCGCTGGACGCCGTCCTACCACGCGCGGCTGGTGCGGACCTGCAAGCTCTACGATCCGCAGATCGATGGCTGGCGCGGGTTCGAGGACGAGCCTGCCGCGCTTTAACTGCGCCGGAGCACTTTGTGCTCAAATAAAACCTCCCTGTCATCCCGGCCAACCGAGCGAAGCGAGCGCGAGCCGGGACCCATCGAGTCGCTCGCTCGATGGGTCTCGCTCCGCTCACCCGGGATGACAACTTGTGAGGTTACGCCAGACAGTTCTCGAACCGTCTTGGTTAACGCACCCCCTGCCCCGCTCGGGCAATCCGGAACGCTTCGTTAGGCGTTCACCGGCAGACTGCGCCAAGCATGAAAATGCAACTGGGGCGGGAAGGCAATGGACAGTCCGGTAGCGAAAAGCATCGACGCAATCGCCGCGCGACTCAACGCGCCGGCCGGCGTCGACCGGCGCTCGCTGATCCGCGGGCTGGCGATCTTCGCGGTCTATGCTGTTCTTTATGCCGTGACCCTGGTCGAGTCCATTGCGGACTTTCCCCTATGGGCCAATCTCCTCTTTGCGCTCGGCAACGGCATCTGCATCGCAATGCTGCTGATCGTGGCGCATGACGCGTGCCATGGCGCGCTGGTGCCGGGGCGCCGGCTCAACCGCTGGCTGGGACGCATCGCCTTCGTGCCGGTGGTGCATTCGGCGAGTCTGTGGCGCCAGGTGCACAACCAAAACCATCACGGCCGGACCAATCTTAAAGGCGTCGATCCCGTCTGGGCGCCGATGGGCGTTAAGGAATATGCCGCAGCATCGCCGGCGCGGCGCTTCGTCGAGCGGGTCTATCGCGGCGCGTTCGGGCCGTTCGTCTATTACGTGTTCGACATCTGGCTGGCGATGATGGTGCTGCCGCTTTCGAAGATGACCCGCAAGCAGTGGAAGCGGCATCTGCCCGATACGCTGTTCGTGCTGGGCGGCTTTGCGCTGACCGTCGCAGCGATCGTTTTCATCGGCGAGGCGCTGGCACCGGCGCGGGCGCTGTGGCTGACGCTGTTGCTGGGTTGGGGGATTCCCTATGCGGTGTTCAGCTATCTGGCGGCGATCACGGTCTATCTCAACCACACCCATCCCGATCTGCCGTGGTTCGACAGCGAAGAGACGTGGAGCTACCACAACGGCAATGTGCGCGGCACGGCGCATGTCACGCTGCCGCTCGACATCTTCCCGCTCTACAGCGAGGTGATGCAGCACACGGCGCATCACGCGAATCCCGGCGTGCCGATCTACGCGCTGGCCGGCGACCAGGCGAAACTCAAGGCGCTGTTCGGGCATGAGGTGAAGCAATATTTGCTGACCGTGGGCGCGTACCGGCACATCCTCAAGGCCTGCAAGCTGTTCGACTTCGAGCGGATGTGCTGGACCGATTTTGCCGGGAACGCGACCGGGCCAGCCTACTGCGACCCGCTGCGGGCGCCCGAGGCAAGCGTGCCGGCGCAGCGGACGGTGCAGGCGGCGTAATTTCCCCAATTCCGCGGTTTTCAGCCCGCCCCTTGGCCGGGCGGATGCGTCCTGCTATGAGCCGCGGTCTCCCACCAGACTTTCGAGGTTCCCCTTGGTCTCCGTCATCGCCAGCAGCGTGCGCAAAGGCAACGTCGTCGAGAAGGACGGCAAGCTTTATATCGTCATCACGGCGGAGAACATCCATCCGGGCAAGGGCACGCCGGTGACGCATCTGGAGATGCGACGCATCCCCGACGGGCTCAAGACCGTCGAACGCCTGCGCACCACCGACAGCGTCGAGAAGGCGTTCGTCGAGTCGCAGACCTTTCAGTATCTGTATCGGGACGGCGATCACTGGGTGTTCATGCAGCCGACCACCTTCGATCAGGTGCATGTCGGCGAAGATGTGATCGGCGACCGGGCGCCCTATCTGGTCGAGAACATGGAAGTGCAGTTCCAGCTCTACGAGAGCAACCCGATCTCGATGGAAATTCCGCAGCGTCTGACCTTCGAGGTCGTCGAGACCGAGCCGGCGATGAAGGGCCAGACGGCGTCCGGCTCGTTCAAGCCGGCGCTGCTGTCGAACGGCGTCAAGACGACCGTGCCGGCGCACATCTCGGTCGGCACCCGCATCGTGGTGATGACGGAAGACGGCTCTTATGTCGAGCGCGCCAAGGACTAGCTAGCCCGCCGGCTTGCAGATGTCGCCATAGACCAGCTTCTCGCCGCGCTCCCAGGGCTTGTAGGTGTTCGCAAAGCGGATGCGGTCGGCGAGCGACGGGTGCGTGGCGCGGAAGACCGTGAAGAACGCGTCGTAATCCGCCGGAAAGCCTTTCGCCCAGCCGGCGTAAAGTTCGGCGCTGGCGCGGTTGCTGTGGGTCAACTCCAGGCCGAAGCGGTCGGCCTCGTGCTCGACGGAGCGGGCTTCCCAATTGAACAGCGGCAAGACGCAGAGCCAGAACGCGAACAGGATCACCACGATCAGCGGCAGCGAGGCCGGATCGGCGAGATCGGCGAAGCTGAAGCGGCGATGCCAGCGCGCGATAGCGGCGCGGCCGAGCCGGTCCACCAGCCAGAAGCCGACGAGCAGGATCGCGGCGACGATGGCGAGCGCCTTGTAATTGTCGCCCATGACGTAGTGCTTGAGCTCGTGGCCGATGGTGCCGGCGATCTGTGCCGGGGTTTCGGCCTTCTCGATATGGTCTTCGAGGATGATGCGGTTGGTGGGGCCGAGGCCGACGACGGTGTCGTCGTCGCCGCCGGTGAAGATCGGGATATGCGGCACGCCGCAGCGCGCCGCCAATGCCTCGATCTGCGCCGCAAGCTTGGGATCGTTCAGCGGGTGATAGTCGGTGGTGAGCGGATCGATGAAGACCGGCAACGCGACGAGGATGGCGAAGCTGACGGGGATGAGCGCCAGCGCGCCATAGAGCCACCAGCGGCGCGGGCTCCGGCGGATCAGCGCGTAGGGAATCCACAGGAACAGCGCGGCGGCGACGATCTTGACGAGAAGCGGGACGATCTCGCCGAGCAGCCAGGGCAGCAGCGGATCGCCGGCGCGGCCGAAGCGAGGCTCGCTCGCGATGTCGCGCCAGTAGTCGAGTGGCAGCACCGCGAGTGCGGCGAGGATCAGATAGGCGGCAGCGAACAAGGTGAGCGTGGCGTAGCGGTTGCCGCGCGCGAGGCGGGCGCAGGCCGTCCGCAGCTTCGCACCCCAGCCGGTGACGAGCAGCAAGAGGGGCAACGCCAGCATCGCGAGCTGGCTGACGCCCCAGATGAGCTCGTGGAGCTGAGCGTAGGCTAGCGCCGCTTCGGTGGCCGGCGGGATCGCGACCGGCGCATCCGCGAGGGCAGCGGTCGACAGAACGAGGAATGGCAGGGCGCTCAAGAGCCAACGCAACGGCATGACGGTCTCCGGTTTCGTGTGGACCGAATGTGAGGACGCGGCGCGCTTGGCGGTAGGTGGCGCGGCCACGGCTGGTCCCGGAGAACCTGCGGTTCGTCACAAAAGGCTTGGGTTTCGCCGCTCTGGACGGGTTTGTGCGGTTCGGCGCAAGTTCTCGCGATGACGGACACCGCCCCGACCGCTTTCCGACGTGCCGGCGTCGCGCGGGAAGTGGCGCTGGGCTTCGTCTACTGGCTGGCGCTGGTCGTGGTGCTGGAGCCCGGCAATGCGCTGCGGGGCGCGACGCTGCCCTTGGGCTGGGAGGCGATGCGGCTGGTCGCGGCAGGTCTGCTGGGCGCGACGATCACGCCGGCGGTGTTCGCGCTGACGCGGCGCTTTCCCATCGAGGGCGAGGCGCGCTGGTGGCGGGCAGCGATCCATGGCGCGGGCGATGCCGGGCTGGCGGTCGGGTTGATCGTGGCCGCGGGCGTCTTGGCGGCAGGATTGGGATTCGACCGGCGCCCATTGGCGGCGGCGCTGCTCGACCAACTCGAGGTCGATGGGCTGCTGCTGTTCTTCGCCGTGGCGGCGCTGACCGGGATCGCGCATGCGGTGCTGTTCTATCGCCGGGCGCAGAGCGCCATCGCGCCGCCGGAAACGCCGGTATCGGGATATTTGACATTGGTGCCGGTCAAGGCGCGCGGCCGAGTGACGATGCTGGAGATCGCGCGTATCGACTGGATCGAAAGCCAGGGCAATTATCTCGCGCTGCATGCCGGGAGCGAGACGCATTTGATCCGCGAGACGTCGGCACGGTTCGAGAGCCTGCTCGATCCGGCGCGGTTCGTGCGGGTTCACCGGCAGTCGATCGTGGCGCTGGACCGGATCCACGCGATCACATCGCTGCCGAGCGGCGATGCGACGGTGGAGATGGCGGATGGAGCGCAAGTGCGGATGAGCCGGAGCTACCGCGACGCGGTGAAGGCGCGGTTCGAGGCACGCGGTCCTTAACCTCGCCCGCACTTCGCGGGAGAGGTCGAAAATGCGGAGCATTTTCGGGTGAGGGGTCGTCGCCTAGTCGGATCCCCTCCTGCTCCGCTTCGCTCCGCGTCCATACGCTGTCGCTATGGACCCCAGCAAAAACTAAGGCTTGCTCCGCGAAGTGCTCCGCAAACCTAAGTTTTTGCGTCCTCTCCCGCACGCAGGAGAGGTCAGAAACAAAAAGGCCGCCGCTTGCGCGACGGCCTTTTCGCATTTCGTCTGACGATGCTTACGCCGCCTTGGGTTCGCTGCCGAGGACGGCCTTGGTCTCGAGGAATTCCTCGAAGCCGTATTCGCCCCATTCGCGGCCGTTGCCGGACTGCTTGTAGCCGCCGAAGGGCGACGCGAAGTCGCCGCCGGCGCCGTTGATGTGCACGTTGCCGGCGCGGATGCGCGAGGCGACCTTGCGGGCATGCTCGATGTCGCCGGACTGCACGTAGCCGGACAGACCGTAGACGGTGTCGTTCGCCATGCGGATGGCGTCTTCTTCCGTGTCGTAGGTCAGCATGCAGAGCACGGGTCCGAAGATCTCCTCGCGCGCGATGGTCATCTCGTTGGTGACGTTCGCGAAGACCGTCGGCTTGACGTAGTAGCCGCGGTTGAGGCCCTCGGGACGGCCGACGCCGCCGGCGACCAGCGTGGCGCCTTCGTCGATGCCCTTCTGGATGAGGGCCTGGATCTTGTTGAACTGCACTTCCGAGACGACCGGGCCGATGACGCCGGGCGTGGATTCGGGCGAATCCGGCGCGGCGACCTTGACCTTCTCGATCGTCGCCTTGGCGATCGCGATGGCCTGGTCGTTCTTGGCCTTGGGCACGAACATGCGCGAGGGCGCGTTACAGGACTGGCCCGAATTGGTCATCATCTGCATGACGCCGCCCGAGACCGCCTTGGTCAGATCGGCATCGTCGAGCACGATGTTGGGCGACTTGCCGCCCAATTCCTGCGCGACGCGCTTGACGGTATCGGCGGCGGCCTTGGCCACCGCGATGCCGGCGCGGGTCGAGCCGGTGAACGACATCATGTCGATGCCGGGATGGGCGGACATCGCTTCGCCGACGCCGGGGCCGTCGCCGTTGACGAGGTTGAACACGCCGGGCGGGACGCCGGCTTCGTGCAGCACGTCGGCGAACAGCATGGCGTTCATCGGCGCGACTTCCGACGGCTTGAGCACCACGGTGCAGCCGGCGGCGAGGGCGGGCGCGACCTTGCAGACGATCTGGTTGATCGGCCAGTTCCACGGCGTGATGAGACCGCAGACGCCGACCGGCTCCTTCACCAGATTGGTCGTGCCGCGCTTCTCCTCGAACGGATAGTCCTTGAGGATCTTGGCGACCTCGGCGAGGTGGCCCATGCCGGTCGCGGCCTGCGCCGCCTTGGACAGCCACATCGGCGCGCCCATCTCCATCGAGATGGCCTTGGCGATCTCTTCGTACTTGGTCTGGTAGACGCCCATGATCTTCTGGATCAGCGCGAGACGCTCTTCGCGGCTGGTGCGCGACCAGGTCTCGAACGCCTTGCGGGCGGCGGCGACCGCCTTGTCGACATCGGCCTTGGAGCCCATCGAGATGCGGGCGAAGGCTTCTTCGGTGGCCGGGTTGATGACGTCGATGGTCTTGGGCGTGGCGGGGTCGACCCATTTGCCGTCGATATAGAACTGGAGACGTTCCTGCATGGTGCTTAACTCCCTGGGATGGTGAAGGCGTTCGGGGTTCGAGCCCCAAATGGCGCTGGGTGACATAAAATCATAGTTGGAGGGCGGCGGCAAAGCAGCCGCAAATCCATATTACACAAGGGGAATAGGGGATTGTCATGGCCGCGTCATGGGATGGGCGTTGATAGGGAGCAACGCGAGTCGCGCTCGCGCGTTGGGCAAAGAGGCGCCGGATGGGAGTTGGCATGTCGGTCGGGAAATTTCCGCTTTGGATCGTGGCGTTGCTGCTGTCGGTGGCGACGCTGAGCTATGGCTCCCTGACCGCCGCGGCGGCAGGACCGGCGGCGACCCAGGTCGCGGCCGGCCGCTAGACCACCCACATCGTCACAGGTGTCTTTGTTCCGGCGCCGAAGTGCGGCGCGGCACGTTGTCCTTGGGATGCCGCGGGGGCGTCTCAGGGAGATACCAGAACAATGTTCGTGAAATCCTTTTCCTTGGCCGTCGCAGCGCTGCTGCTCTCGGCCGCAGCCGCCAGTGCCGATCCGGTGACGCCGACCGGCTCCAGCACCAACAATCCGCAGAGCCGTGGCAGCGGCGCTGCCAATATGCCGAACCAGCAGCCGGCCGGCACCACGATGGGCAGCGGCGGCGCCCCGACGGGCACGAGCACCGGCGACAATTCGACCAATCGCGGCGGGACGATGCCGATGATGCATCGTCATATGCGGCACCATCATATGTGGCGCCATCGCCATCACCGGCACATGATGCGTCACGGGATGATGCACAAGGGTACCGGCGGCGGGACGACGCACTGAGCCTTTTTCGGTTTGCGCGGCGGCGCGGCTGGCGGAAACGCCGGCCGCGCCGTTTTGCGTGTGGCTTACGCGTTGCGGAAGTTGAGCTCGATCAAGATGCCGTCCGGGTCGGGGACGAAGATCTGCTGCAGGCGGCCGCCGGGGATTCCGGTCTCGCGGAATTTCAGATTGTGGGCGCGCAGCGTGGCGCGGGTCGCTTCGATGCCCTGGCCACGGAACGCGATGTGGTCGAGCGCCGCCGTATCGGCCCCGTGGTGCGGACCGTCGCGGAGTTCCGACTCCGCTGCGTCGACCAAGTGCACGATGGGGACGCCGCCGAGATACATCCAATAGCCCTTGAACGGGAAGTTCGGGCGCTCGCCGGCGACGAGGCCGAGCACGTCGCGGTAGAAATCGCGGGTGCGCTCCAGGCTGGCGCAGCGGATCGTGTAGTGCTCGAGCATCTCTACGGGCATCGGCATTGCCATTTGTCAGTTTCTTCGCCGCGCCAGACTAAGCGAATCTCCCAAGCTGCGCCATGCATGGACCGGACATAGCGTTCGGACGTCGAGCGAGGAGATACCCCATGCAATATGTCTGTGACGCGCCGGGCGACAAGACCTGGTTCCGCATCGAGACCGAAAGTGAAGCGGTGCTGGAATCGCAGGCGATGCGGCACGCGCTGGAAAATCACTTCGCCCTGGAGCGCCAGCGGGCCATCGCCAACTACCGCCCGCCGGCAACGCTGAACAACATCGAGCGCTATATCGGTCTCGACGCGCATGTGACGCGCACCATGCCGCGGTTCCTGACGCTGCGCGACAAGCAAGGAACGCCGCTGGCCTCGGCCATGCTACCGCCGCAAGCCACCGGGAGCGGACATTTTCGCCCGACCATCGTGGGTCCGGCATATTCGGACGCCTATTCGGCGCATGACGGCGCCATCGCGGCGCTGGAGAAATGTTTCGGGCTGAGCCTGCGGCGCGAGTGCCACAATCCGTTCGAAAATATGTGCCAGTGACCCTGTTGCCATGATTGCCGCGGGCGATCGGCGCTAGCATCCTATCGGGCATATGAGTCGTATCGTCATGCAGTTCGTGTGCGACGCGCCGGGACGGCGGGCCTGGTTCCGGATCGAGACCGAAGGCGAAGCGGCCGCCGAATCCGAGATCATGCGGCACGCGGTGGAAAAATATTTCCGGCGCGAGCGCGAGGCGGCGATCAAGAGCTACAAGCCAGCCGCGGTGAATTACATCGAGCGCGACATCGGGCTTTCGGCGCATATCCAGCGCAGCATGCCGCTGTTCCTCACGTTGCGGGCGCCGGACGGCGCGCCGCTCGCCACCGCCATGCTGCCGCCGGGCGGAACGGAGAACGGCAGCTTCCGCACCATCATCGTCGGCGCGGCGAATGGCGATCCGTTCGCCGCCGAAGCCGATGCGATCGCCGCGCTGGGCCAGCATTTCGGCCTCAGCCTGACGCGCGAGCGCTGCTATCCGTATCAGTCTTACGGCGTCTGAGCGCGCTTTCAGCAGCAGGCGCGCCGAGCGGATGAGCCGCCCGCAATGCGCATGGACAAGACGGGCGTCGGCGCTGTACGCGCCGTGCTTGCGTGCACGCTGGTTGCCGAGAGGTGCGCCGCGGCCACTCAATCTTGTGCTTCCTGCGCCGACTCGCCACCATGACCTGTTTTCGACTTGCCGCGCGGTTTAGCCGACAGCGCCGTCTTGGCGATGGCGATGTTGGCCTGAATCATCCGCGTCAGCGTGCCGGCCGCCATGTTGCGGCGTTCGGGAGAGCGGTCGTCATCGAGCGCCTCGCCCATCATGTAGCGCACGGCGTTGCGCAGCTGCGCCGCGTGCTGCGCCAGCAAGGCGTCGTAGTCGTCGATCTCGGGCGGCATCTGCCAGGTGAGCGGATCGCTGCCGCCGAGCAGCGCTTCCAGGAAGAGCTTGCGCTTGGCCTGATAGGCGGCGCGTTGGGCGGCGCGCAGCTCCTCTTCTTCGTCCATCTCGCGCTCGACCCGTTCTTGAATTTCCTTGAAGTCCATCGTGCATCTCCTTTGTGGACGCACAGTATCCGCCCGGTTTGGAGGGTCGGGGATAAGTGGACGGCGTAAAAAAACGAAAGTGCTGACGCGCGAAGGACTTGGCTCTGCTAGAATGGCGTCCGCCGAGCCCTCTATCCCACCCCCTTCCGGAGACTCTTTGACATGAAGCGCTTCGCCGTGACGTTCCTGACCGCCGCGCTGTTCGCCGCGCCGGCTTTCGCCGCGCTGAAAGCCGGCGACAAGGCGCCCGATTTCACCGCGCCGGCGACGCTGGGCGGCAAGGAGTTCAGCTTCGCGCTGTCCGATGCGCTGAAGAAGGGACCGGTGGTGGTCTATTTCTATCCCAAGGCGTTCACCCATGGCTGCTCGCTGGAAGCGCATGCCTTCGCCGAGGCGATGCCGCAGTTCGAGGCCGCCGGCGCCAGCGTGATCGGCGTCAGCCATGACGACATCGCGACGCTCGACAAGTTCTCGACCGCCGATTGCGCCAGCAAATTCCCGGTGGCGTCGGATGCCGACCAGCACATCATGAAGTCGTATGACGCGGTGCTGAGCGGAGATCATCCCGATCTCGCCAACCGCACCTCCTATCTCGTGGCGCCGGACGGGCATGTGCTGGCCGAGTACACCGACCTCGATTACTCCAAGCATGTCGACACGATGCTGGCGGCGCTCAAGAGCTGGAAGGCGGCGCATTAGAGGCGGCCATGGCGGACACGCCGCACGGTCCATTTTTTCGCCGGCATGTGCCGCCGGATCCGGATGGCTTGCGCGCGGAGATCGCGCGGCAGCGTGTGGCGCTGGCAGAAGCGAAGGACGAGGCGGCGCGGCTGGACGCGCTCGGCCGTCTCGGCTTTGCGCTGTTCATGATCGGCGAAGAGGCGGAAGCAGCGCCGCTGCTGGACGAGGCGCTAGTGCTGGCGCGCCAGCGGGGCGACGCCAAGACCGAGATCGAGGTCCTGCTGGGACTGGCGACGGCGCGGCAGTATCTGGGCGAGCGCGCGCGGGCGGAGCGGCTGTTCCGCGAGGCGCTGGCGCTGTGCGGCGAGACCGGCATCCGCGAGCAGGAGCATTTCCTGCTGCATCATCTGGGCCGCTGCTATGTCGAGATGGGCCGCATCGACGAGGCTAAGGTGGCGTTCGAACAGGCGCTGGCGATCCGGCAAGGCCTCGACAACAAGCGGTTCGCCAATTTCACGCAGGCGGCGCTGGACGATGTGGCGGCGATGCCGTCAGGCGGGCTCTAGCAGCTCCAGCACGTTGCCGAAGGGGTCATGGAAGGCAGCATAGCGGCCGAACTCGCCTTGCGCGGGTGCGGCGTGGAGGAAGACGACGCCCTTCGCTTTGAGATCGGCCATCGCGGCATCCAGCGACGGGACGGCGAAGACGAAATTGGTCGATGCGGTTTCGCCGTGGCGCGTGAGCGGGGCGTCGCTCGTGCCCTTGAAGATCGCAAGGCGCACGCCGGCGACGTCGAAGACGAGGCGTTGCCGCGTTTCGCTCGTCAGCGCGAAGCCAAGCGTCGTGCCGTAGAAATCCCTGGCGCGCGCGAGGTCGGGCGCGACGATCATCAGCATGGCGAGGCGCATGGCGTCACCCGGTTGTGGTTCAGGGGTTCGGGGCAAGAGCCCAGCGGTCCTCACCCTGCCCTCTCCCCCTAAGGGAGGCGAGGGACTTTCTTCCAGCAAAAAGCCCCGCGCCGGCGGGCGGCGCGGGGCTTTTCGATTCGATGCCTGTGACTCAGTAGTCCTGCTTGCCCTTGTGCGGCTTGCGGACCAGCTGGGGCTCGACATAGGCGGGGGCCTTGGCCGAGACGGGCGCGCCGCCCTTCTTGTCGGATTTGGGCTTTTTCTTTTCCCGATTGCTCTTCTGCTCGCGATTGGCCATGAGGGCCTCCTTCAAAAGACGTGGGCGATTGCGCGCGATTCGCGCCGGTTAATCAAGGGTTAGCCGGAATCTAAGCAATTCCCACGAATAGCGCGCGCGGCGAAAGCAGCGCAAGCTCGCGTCACGGTTCGAGCAGGGGCTTGGTCATGGCGGTACTCACGATGTTTCTGATCCTGCCGGCCGTGGTCACACTGGCCGCGACATCCGCCAGCATCCGGCGCGCCTCATCCCGGCGTACGGCGCGCAGGCGGTTCCTATAGGGTTTACCCGGCGATTTTCCGGCGAACCTGAAGCAGAAGCCCCGCTCTCTCTCCCCCCAGCGGGGCTTTTGTGCGTCTGGGGCGCAGCGATCAGGCCGCAGCGCCGCAGCACTTCTTGTGCTTCTTGCCCGAGCCGCAGGGACACGGGTCGTTGCGGCCGATCTTGGGCGTGGTGCGGACGGGAATCGCGCCGTCCGGCGGCGGCCTGTTCTTCTGCTGCCAGTAATCGGCGACGTCGATCACCGCCTGGGCGATGAATTCGGGGGCGTCGGCGGTGAGGCTCTGGCGGTCGCGGGCATTGAGGTCGAGCAGCGGCTTGCCGGCTTCGTCCTCGCAGAAGGCGATGATGGGATAGATGAGGTAGTCGTCATCCTCGGATTCGAGCAGCGGGCGCCAAGCATCCTCGCGCAGGCCCGCGCCGGTCATGAAGCCGACGGCCCAGCCTTGCGGCCGCGGCGCGCCGGTGTCGTCGATATAGAAGAGCGGGGCGTAGCGGCCGGATTCGACGGTGGCTCGGATCTCGTCATGGCGCGCCAGGATGGCGCCGAGAATCGCCTTGGCTTCGTCGTCGTCGGCGAAGGCCGGCGCCTCCTCGCCCCAGATCAGGGGCAGCCATTCCTCGGTCTCGACCGTAACCGGCCCGATGGCGAGTGCGGTGAGAAAGCCGTCGAGCTCGGGCAGCGTCATGACGCCGTCGTCGAGATCGGGGGAATCGAGGAAGGCGGCGAGGCGGTCGAGGGCGGGGTTTGTCATGCGCCTGTGTGCCAGCGCAGGGACATGCAAGACAAGCCGCCATCAAGCTTGGCGATCTCGCGGACGGACAGGGGCGTGACGCCGTAGCCGGCTTTCGCCAGCGCGTCGATCGTGCGCGGGAGCTGCGCGCTGGCGAACACCGTGTCGTTGACGCGCAGCGCGTTGGCGGTGGCGTCTTCGCCGGGCGGGGTCTGGACGATCTCGAAACCGGCAAACAGGCCGGACGCGGCCATGGCCGGCGTCGCGAGCAGCGTGTCTTCGGCGAGCAGCGAGACCGCGGTCTTGAAATGGAGGATGCCGGGCGGGGTTTCGACGACGCGGCCAATGCGGCCCAGCGTCCTGAGATGCGCGACGAGCGCGGCGGCGCCGGCTTCATTGGTGCGCTGGGAGAGGCCGATGAACACGGCGTTCGGCGTGACGAGGACGTCGCCGCCATCGGCATATTCGCCGTCGCCGAGCTCCAGCACGCGGCCGAAGCGGCGGGCGAGTTCGCCGCGCATCGCGTCGCGCTCGCCCAGGCGCGACGGGGCGCCGGGCCGCAGCAGGATCGCGCCGTCACCGAACACCAGCGCCGGGTCCTCGACGAAGACGGAATCGGGGAAGGCCTCGAGCGGATCGAGGACATCGACCGCGACGCCGACGGCGCGCAGGGCGGCGACATAGGCGGCGTGCTCTTTCAGGATTTCGCCGTAGTCCGGCACGGCGCGCGGATCGTCGCGCAAGCCGTCGACGACACTGCGGCCGGGCGTGCGGGCGAGGGCATGGGTGAAGGAGAAGACAGGCATGGGGGCTTTTAACACGTATCGCGGTCGACGGCTGCGAACCCTGCCCTCGGCACTGCACATACAAATCCCCATCCGGACGGCGGCAAGGCGATGGCGGAAAGCCAAAGCTCGCGATGACCTTTCTGCTTTCAGCGCGGCAGATATCGTGGCTATGCTGCAAGTATTTCAAGCTTGAATATTGGGGGCGTGCGCGATGTCTATTTGGTCGACTGTCGATTGGGGCGCTGTTGTTCTTTGGGCTCTGGGCGCCGGGCTGCTGGCTTACGCCGCGGTCCCGGCGGCTCTGGCGTGGAGCGAAGCATATATCAGCCGCCGGCTTTTTGCGCCGAGCGAAAAAATCATCGTCCGGTTTGCGCGCATGGCGATATTGGCTTGCGGCCTCTTCATTGTCGCATGGCATCTAGATACCGCGCCGCTCACGCCCTGTGGCGCCGTTGGACAGAACGGCACCGCTGCCGATTGCCCCGGGCTGATGGTGGTTCTCACCAGATTGGATGGGATTGAGCAGAAAATGGCCGCGTTAAATACGCCCCGGCGCGCGGCCGAGCCGCTGGCCAGTCCAGGCACAACTCCGCCGCCGGCGCTTAGCCGGAATGATTGGATGGCGATTGCCGATCATACTATCGACAGAGCGCACAACACAGTGCTCTCCCCACCGTCGATAGAAGTGCCGTCCAGCTATCTCCCATGGCTCATGGTCGTGGTGCTCGCGGTGCTGGCGTTTTATCTATGGCAGCAGCCGGATTCGGATAAATGGGCCCGCAACATCGCGAAGATATTGGCGGTGATCTCGGTGGTCTTGGCGCTGGCAAATTGCATCAAGGCGATGGGAGAGGCAGGCGCCGCCTGGGCCTGGGCATTTGCCGCGAGGGATGAGGCAGTGCCACCGGGGTCGGCGCTCACCATCGTGCCGTGGCCGCATCTGATCGAGAACGCAAGCGCGCCCGGCACCATCGCCGCGATCCCCATCTTCTTCGAGAATGCGCGCGAGGCGACGCTGCTGCACAAATCAGAAGCCGGAGCGAATATCGACGACGGACAACATGAAGCGCTCGCATCGCTTATCGGCACCATGCTGCATTGTGCCGACGCCGACCATCACGTTGCGCTCGCGGTTCGCGGATTTTCGAGTGCGGCGGATTTCCAGGCGAGCGATCCCGCGACGTCGAATTCGGAAAACCTCGATCTGGCGAATCGCCGGGCTGTGGTGGTGCGCGAGGCGTTGCTGGCTCTCATTCCGCGAGGGGCGCCGATCGACGTGACCGATCTGCCCTGGGCACGTTTTGACACGATGGCGTGGAATCGGCCATTCGGAACCGGCCTACCGCGGCGGACTCGGGACGCGCTGAACCGCGCAGCCCTGATCGGTTTCGCGCATGCGGGCCGCTGCAGCATCGCGCAATAGGCTCGGTCCAAGAATTCGAGAGGATATCGCCAAACAAAAAGCCCCGCCGTCTTTCGACGGCGGGGCTTTTCGAATTGTGCGGGCGGGGTTCTCAACGTGGCTTTCTTTGCGCCTCTCGCTCTCGCGAACGGCGTGCAGACGTCCTTGGCAGGACTGGCAGCGACCTACTCTCCCGCGACTTGAGTCGCAGTACCATGGGCGCTGGGGGCTTTGACGGCCGAGTTCGGAATGGGATCGGGTAGAATTCCCCCGCAAGGACCACCAGTCCGGCAAAGGACGTCTGCAAAGCGCACAGGCGGCGCGGCCGAAGCCGCGCGCCTTTGAGATTTTAATACGACACTCGAGCTGATGAAAAATGCAGGTCCGTTCGTTGCTGACGAACCTGGATTTGCAGTGATGCCTGGCTTTGTTTCCAGACATGGAACGGTGCTGCTTGCGATCAAGCCAATCGAGCGATTAGGACCAGTAAGCTCAATACATCGCTGTACTTACACACCTGGCCTATCGACGAGGTAGTCTTCCTCGGCTCTCAAGCGAAACCTAGTTTTGAAGTGAGTTTCACGCTTAGATGCTTTCAGCGTTTATCTCGTCCGTACATAGCTACCCGGCAATGCGGCTGGCGCCACAACCGGTCCACCAGAGGTACGTTCCTTCCGGTCCTCTC
>DATAZZ010000066.1:0-53194 GCA_036271735.1 Rhizomicrobium sp. | reverse complement strand
CTATATCGAGCCCAGCCCCGCCCCCTCCACCGCAAGTGCGGTCCCCCTCCCCCGTAACAACGGGGGAGGAAAAATGTATGCTCGCCTCAGAACACCATCGGGAGAACGTCATGAGCAAAGCAGAATCCGTCGGCATGTCCGCCAAACGCCTGAAGCTGATCGATACGGTGATGAAGGAGCGTTATGTGGATTCGGGCCTGCTGCCCGGTATCCAGACGCAGGTGTTCCGGCGCGGCGAGCTGGTCCATAACGGCATGTCCGGGATGATGGATGTCGCGCGGGGCAAGCCGTGGCGCGAGGATGCCATCGTGCGCATCTATTCGATGACCAAGCCGATCACCGCCGTGGCGCTGATGATGCTGGCCGAGGAAGGCAAGATCGGGCTCGACGACGCGGTCGCGACCTATATCCCGTCGTGGAAGAATCTGCGCGTCTACGCCAGCGGCATGCCGAGCCTGGTCGCCGACACGTCGGGCCAGTTCATCACCCTGCCCTGCGAGCGGCCGATGAAGGTGGTCGATCTCGTCACGCACACATCGGGCCTGAGCTACGGCTTCATGTCGCGCACCGCGGTGGACGCGGAGTATCGCCGCGTGAAGCTCGGCGATTTCCAGACGCCGGGCGGGCTCGATGCGTTCATCGAGCAGCTGTCCAAGATTCCGCTCGATTTCTCGCCGGGCAAGAACTGGAACTATTCGGTGTCGATCGACGTGATGGGCTATCTCGTCCAGAAGCTGTCGGGCCAGACGTTCGGCGAATTCCTCCGTACACGGTTGTTCGAGCCGCTGGGCATGGTGGACACGGGATTCAGCGTGCCGGCGTCGAAGATGGACCGTTTCGCTTCGTGCTACATGCCCGACGGCAAGGGGGGACTGCGCATCCAGGACGATGCGGGCAAGTCGACCTATGCCGAGCCGCCCAAGCTGGAATCGGGCGGCGGCGGGCTCGTGTCGACGGCGTCCGACTACATGCGGTTCTGCCGCATGATGCTGGGCGGCGGCACGCTGGACGGCGTGCAGATCCTGTCGCCCAAGACGGTGGAGATGTTCAGCCTGAACTATCTGCCGGACGGCAAGCTGCTCAGCGACCTGTCGGCGGCCATCACGTTCAGCGAGGCCGGCTATGGCGGCATCGGCTTCTCGATCGGCTGCGGCGTGACGATGGACCCGACGCTGACGCGCATCCCAGGCACGCCGGGCGAGTTCTTCTGGGGCGGGGCGGCGTCGACCGCGTTCTGGATCGATCCCATCGAGGACCTGGCGGTGGTGTTCATGACGCAGGTGATGGGCACCGATGCGCGGCTGACGCTGCGCCGCGATCTGCGCACGCTGGTCTATTCGGCGATGACGGAGTCCAATTACTAGGCGCGGCCAACTCACCCAGCACACCTTATGTCAGCACCCGATCCGCGTGCCCTGGAGATATTCCGCGCGGTCGCCGAGACAGGCTCGGCGACCTCCGCGGCCGCATTGCTCAACTCGACGCAGCCGACGGTGACGCGCGCCATCGCGGAGCTGGAGCGGCGCTGCGGCTTTGCGCTGTTCGAGCGCGTGCGGCTGGGCATGAAGCTGACGCCGGAGGGCCAAATTCTTTTGGAGACGGTGCGGCGCAATTTCGAGGGGCTGCGCTCGGTCCAGAACGCGATCGATGCGATCCGCCACGGCGCGCAAGGCAGCCTGTCGGGAAGCGCGCTGCCGGTGGTCGGCGAGGGCGTGCTGATGGAGTTGATCGGCGGCTTCCTGCGCGAGCATCCCACGGTGCAGATGAAGATCGCGGCTTCGGCACCGCATGTGATGTTCGACGCGCTGGCGTCGGACCGGATCGATTTCGGCGTGACGCTAGGCCCGGCGCCCGACCCCGGCCATTACGAGACGGTCACGATCAGCCGCAGCAGCCTGATGCTGGCGGTAAATGCCGGCCACCGCCTGGCGGGTGCGCGGCAGGCGCGCTTCGCCGAGCTCGGCGGCGAAAAGTTCGTCCAGCTGTTCGCGCCGCACAACATCCGCGCCGCGGTCGACATGATGATCCTCAACAGCGGCATCCGCCCGGCGCTGATGCACGAGACGACGACGCAGCGCGCCGCGGTGCGCCTCGTCGAGTGCACCGATTGCGTCACCTTCGTGGATTCCCATGCGGCGGCGGAAATCGCCTCGCCGGCCATCGTCACCGTGCCGCTCGAGCCGCAGATCGTGTGGGACATCAACCTGATCTATCGCCGGGAGCGCAAGCACTCCAAGACGTTCCAGAGCTTCCTCGCCTGGCTGAAACGGCGCGGCGGCGTGTTGCCGGCGGCGCGGGGACACGGCGAATCCTTGACCCCTCCGCCTCATCTGTTAATACCGGATGGACGCCGCTGACGGCGCCGCCCGCTCCAGGTTTTTGCCCGCAATGCCCCCCAGAAAGCCGCTGGTCATCGTCACGCGCAAGCTTCCGGATGCGATCGAGACCCGCATGCGCGAGCTGTTCGACGCGCGGCTGAACCTCGACGACACGCCGATGACGCAGGCGCAGCTGATCGAGGCGGTGCAGAAGGCCGACGTGCTGGTGCCGACCGTGACCGACCGGATCGATTCCAAGGTCATCGTGCGCGCCGGGGCGAACCTGAAACTCATCGCCAACTTCGGAACCGGCGTCGACAACATCGACGTCAAGACCGCGCTCGACAAGGGCATCGTGGTCACCAACACACCGGGCGTGCTGACCGAGGACACCGCCGACATGACGATGGCGCTGATCCTGGCGGTGCCGCGCCGGCTGGTCGAAGGCGTCAAGGAACTCGAGGACGATCACTTCAAGGGCTGGTCGCCGAACTGGATGCTGGGGCACCGGATCTACGGCAAGCGGCTCGGCATCGTCGGCATGGGGCGGATCGGCCAGGCGGTGGCGCGGCGCGCGCGGGCGTTCGGCCTGCAGATCCATTATCACAACCGAAAGCCGGTGCATCCCGACATCGAGCACGAGCTGGAGGCGACCTATTGGGAGAGCCTCGACCAGATGCTGGCGCGGATGGACAGCGTGAGCGTGAACTGCCCGCATACGCCGGCGACCTATCATTTGTTGTCGGCGCGCCGCCTCAAGCTGATGAAGCCGAGCGCTTACATCGTGAACACCGCGCGCGGCGAGGTGATCGACGAGAACACGTTGGCGCGCATGCTGGAGGCGGGGCAGCTGTCGGGCGCGGGCCTCGACGTGTTCGAACACGAGCCGGCGGTGAACCCGAAGCTGCTGAAGCTGAAGAACGTCGTGCTCTTGCCGCATATGGGATCGGCCACGATGGAAGGCCGTATCGACATGGGCGAGAAGGTCATCATCAACATCAAGACGTTTGCCGACGGACATAAGCCGCCGGACCGGGTGATTCCGGCGATGCTTTAGACGTGGATCGGTAACGAGGCGAAGGTGCGCTCGCCGCGAAGGACGGATTGAAGCTCGGCGAGTTCGCCGTCTCGGCGCTGGTAGCCGCAGATTTCGATATAATCCGCGGCAATGGCGATCTGTTTCATCGCTTCTTCATGCAAACTCCCGCGCTTAATTTCTTCAGGCACCTTTGACTTCGGGGGTAGAGCTTCGAACATCCCATTGAGCGGAGCAAAACCCTCGCGTTTTGCAAGCGCTAGTCGCGCCCGTTCAAGCGCCGCGTCACAGAGGTGCAGCTTCATCGGCCCAGATCGAGCGATATCTTCCACCTCTTCAAGATCGCGCGTAGATCCGGCCCAATCGCCGAAGCAGCGTCCCAATATGGCGCGTCCAATTAAACCGCGAGGTATTTGATCTAATTGAGCTGCTGCACGTAACCCAACTACTGACTTGTCGAACCATTCGGGTATTCGGCGCACGCCCGCCGGCAGAGACACACCGACTTGGTGCGACACCTTCTCAAACGTAGAGCCAAGGCTCGCTCGCGCCAGATTCAAAGTGTTGAGAGCCTCTACAAGTAAATCTGGCTCTAACCCGTCCCAATCGAGTGCCTCATTCGTCAATCGAAAAGCGGAATCGAAGTCTGCCCTGGAAAGCAGCAACTCGCAGAAGCGATTGCCTGGAATAGCATGAAGTAGCGGGCGCTCGGGTTGCGATACTTCTTGGCGCCTCCGGGCGTCGTCGAACGCAATTCCGGCTTCATTGCCTCTTCCCGCAGCTAGAAGTGTGAATCCTTTCGCCGCCAAACTGGCAATGACTCGATTAGGCGTTTCGCTCTTGATGGCACTCCCCACCGACAACGTAGCAATTCCGACTGAGGCTTTGACATTCCCGAGAATCAATTCCAAAGAACTGAGATCGGAAGTATAAACAGCTGCGCTTCGCGACCATTCTGGTCCGCCAATTTCGATGGCCGCACGTTGCGCCCATAACGCCTCAGAAAACCTTCCTTGCGAACGCAGCCCAAATGCTGCCTGAGAAAGAATCCAGGACTGACGCGAAGCACCCAACGTCGAAATTGGCTTCTTGTATGGTTTTTCAAAAAACCAAAATATCGCTGCGAGATTGCTCCCGTTCGCTCCAAGCCTGCGGCTGGAGTAATATTCCAGTTCGCCATTTTTGCGCCAACGGCAGATACGATCTCGATATATCTTCTTTAATGCTTCGTCGTGCCTGCCAGCGCGACAACCGTGCGTGATAGCTTGGTAAAGAGGGGTCAGGGCTTCCAACGTTGGATACAGCCCCTCTTGAGTTGCGTCGCGAAGATGTTCGAAAAGCCTGCGATGACCTGATCGATAACTATGTCTTCTTTGTTGCTCTAGCCGTTCACCAAACCACTCGCGCACAAGCGGATGGGCGTCTAGAGAGTCTGGGGCGATCGGGTCAGGCGGCGCAATTAGGCGTACATCGCGCAGGCGCGCTATCGCGCGTTGCCATTCGTTTTCATCTAACGCAACGATCGCGTCGGTTAGCCCTATAATTGCCGGCTCGGCACGAAGTGCTTTTAGGCAATCGGTAGAAGCGGGCCGATCGAAGAGACCAATAATACGCATAATTGCAAGTAGCTCGGGCCGTCCGACAAGCCACTCCTTCTCATAAGACTCCATCACGCGCGCGGCATGGTCTTGTCCCGGATTGCCAGTTCCAATGACTAACCCTCGAATATGATCGCGCCTTCGGATGTCACCGGTCTGCGTCTCCTTGAGGAAGCTCGCCAGCAAACCCAATGCCAACGGATGGCCGCCGAAATCTCGCGCTGCCTGCTCCAGTTGCTTGTCCGTGCCCCACACGCTGTTATCGCGCAGCAGAGCCGTGCTCGCTTCGTCAGACAGTTTCTCGACGTCAATGACCGGCGCGGCGCCATCTTTGCGACCGGCGATGTCCGTCACGGCCAACCGGCTCGTCAGGACGATCAATCCGTGAGCCCCCGCCGGCGACGCGGCGGCGAAGCGGCGCAGCAAGGCGCGCAGGCCTTGGTCCTTCAACTGGCCCTGCTGGCCGTCCGGGCCGTGCTGCAGCGGCTCTACGCCGTCGAGCACCAGGAGCACGCGGCGGTGCATCAGCGCTTCTGCGATGGCGTCGCCCTTGGCTGTGGCGCTTGTCGTATTGATCACGACACTGAGCCTTTCCAGCGCCCAGTTCAGGAATCCGTCCGCCGAGGTTGCGCGCTCTTTTGTGCCCTGACTGTAGAACGACCAGCCGAGCACGGCTTCAGCGCCGCGATAATTGTCGGCCTGCATCCGCGTAAGCCATTCATTGACCAGCGCCGACTTTCCGGCGCCGCCCTCGGCGATCAGGGAGATGATGTTGGTCTTGCTGTCCAACCATGCTTCGTCGAGTCGTTTCAGCTCCGCATCGCGTCCCACCAATCGCTCATATGCAGTTTCCGGAAGGCTGCTTATGTGAACATAGGTTGGGCGGACTGGCGGTACGACCGTCGCAGCGGCGCTTTTGCGCTCACCAATGCCGGTTGCGATGGCCGCGATCTCGTCGGCAGCGTCCGTCATGTGTTGCATGCGGTCGTGCGGCGAAAACTGGGAAAACGGCTTCGCGTCGCGCGGACGGATATTCTTGTCCCTGACCTTGTCGAGCGCGGCAGCGGGCGTCGGGGTGAGCAACAGTGGATAGAAATGGACAGGCTCGCCCCGCGCCTGGCGCTCGCGGATAATCGCGATTTCCTTATCGACGATGATGTCGGATGCCATCGAATGGGCGGAAACCAGCAGAATGAAGATGTCGCAGGCCCGAATCTTCGCTTCCGTTTCCGCGTCCCAGTCCGCGCCGCCCGGCAAATGACGGTCCACGAACAGGTCGAAGACACCGTGCTTGATCGCCGGCTGCAAATAGGTCCGCACGAAGCTCAACCACGCCGTCTCGCCGTCGCGTGGGTGCTCCGGCTCGTCCTTGTGGCTGTAGCTGATGAAGATGACCGGCTTGGCCGCTGACATGTCCGCCCCTGCAACTTGCACGAGCGTGACAGCGCGGGTGGGCAAGTCAAGACAGGATGCGCGCCCTACTGCAGCGTCGCGTCGAACAGCTCCAGCAGCTTGCCGAACGCGCGGTCCGCCTGCGCTTCGTTATACGCTCCCACATGCCCCGGCACGCACCAGCCGTGGAGGGCGCCTTCGTAGGTTTCGCTTTCGCTATTGCCCGGCCACGCTTTCAGCGTGGCTTCGAGCTTGGCGATCGCCTCCGCCGGCATCGAGCGGTCCTGCACGGCATGGCCGAAATAGAGGCGAGCCTTGATCTTCGGCAGCAGCAGATGCGGGCTGTCGGGTTGGTCCGTGTACAGACCACCGCCGTGGAACGAGGCGGCGGCGGCGATCTTGTCGGGGGCTGCGGCCGCGGTGCGCAGCGTCATGCTGCCGGTGAAGCAGTAGCCGACGATTCCGACCTTGGGGCCTTTCACGTTGGGCTGCGCAAGGAGGAAATCGGCATAGGCGACGCCGTCGGGGCCCATCTTGTCGTTGGGCAGGCTGGCGCGCAGCTCGCCCATGCGCTTCATCGTCTTCTCGTCACCGAACTGCGGCACGAAATCGAGCACGGGCAGTGTGCTGCCGCGATAGAAGATGTTGGGCAGGAGGACAACATAACCCTTGTCGGCGAGGCGCTGCGCCATGCCGTGATAGGCAGGACGAATGCCCATGATGTCTGTGAGATAGACGACGCCCGGCCACGGGCCGCTGCCGGTGGAGGGCGTGAAGAGGAACGCCTCGGACGTGCCGTCGGCGGTCTTGATGGCGAGTTTGGTCTCGGTCATGGGGGCGTCTCCCAATTTTGCAGAGAGTGTAAGCCTTGTATCGGGGTTGGCGAAGTCTGCCGCGACAACGGTGCTTTGCGGCGGCGCCCCCTCACCCCGCCCTCTCCCCCGCTTCGCGGGGGCGAGGGTTCTTTTTTGATTTACGGCAGTTCGTAAATCACGGCGTTCCAGTATTTCACGCGGTGCGCGCCGGTCTTGCGGAAGGCGCGGCGGCGCAGTTCGCGACCGATCATCAGGTTGAAATAGCCATGCGCCACCAGCGCGGTCGCGCCTTCGGCGGCGGCGCGCTTCATCAGGATGTCGGCAGCCTCGGCGGCGCGGTGCTTGGCCTTGCGATAGTTCTCGATCTCGGGGTGATAGCCGGCATGCCACAGGATGCGCGCCATCACCGCCCATTTGGGCACCTTCATGCGCAGCAAGGGGATGCGCGGGCTCGCGAGCGGCGCCTCGGCGAACAAAGGATCGGCGATCAGCTCGGCATTGGGCGCCAGCGCGCGGGCGCTGCCGGTCGAGCGCGGACGGTCGGAGGTGTAGATCGCGCTGAGCTCGCTGACGAGGTCCTGCAGCTCCTCCGGCGGGACGCTGGAGGGGTCGAGGCCAGCGGCTTCGTAGTCGTCGATGTAGTTGCGGAATTCGTTGTGCGAGGTGCGCGGGCTGGCCGCGATCGCCGGCTTGCCGTGGCGGATCAGCACGATGCGCATCGGCGCTGCCGCATGGGCGTGGCGGCGCGGACGCTGCGCGGTCACGGGCGGCTGGTCGGCGGCGATGCTAATGACGGCTCCTTGGCGCAGCTCGGCGCGGCACTGTACGATCCGGCGCAATCCTACACCAGAACATGACGGGGAAGTGGCAGATGGAACAGCACGATCTGAAGGGCAAGGTAGCAATTGTCACAGGCTCGGCGACCGGGATCGGGGCGGCGGTGGCGGAAGGACTGGCCAAGCGCGGCGCGAACATCGTCGTCAACTACACCAAGAGCGAGACCGAGGCGCATGAGACCGCCGCCACGGTGACGGGCGCGGGTGCGCAGGTGCGCATCGTGCAGGGCGATGTCGCGCGCGACGAGGATTGCCGCCGGCTGGCGCTGGCCGCACAGGACGCCTGGGGCCGCATCGACATCCTGGTCAACAATGCCGGCACGACGAAATTCGTCACCAACCATGCCGACCTGGATTCGCTGTCGGCCGAGGACTTCGCGCGCATCTATGCGGTCAACGTGATCGGGCCGTTCCAGATGATCCGCGCCTGCATCGACGGCTTGCGCGCCAACAAGAGCGGCAGCGTGGTGAACGTGTCGTCGATCGCGGGCGTCGCGGGCATCGGCTCGTCGGTCGCCTATGCGGCGTCGAAGGGCGCGCTCAACACGATGACCTATTCGCTGGCGCGCGCACTGGCGCCCGACGTGCGGATCAACGCGGTGTGCCCGGGCTATGTCGACACGCCGTGGTTCGTCAAACAGTTCGGCGCGGAGATGGCGGAGAAAATCTCGGAGTCCGAGGGCAAGCGCAACCTGCTGCAGCGCGTCGCCGACGGGGCGGAGATCGCCAAGACGGTGATGTTCTTCGCCGGCCCTGAGTCGGGCAATATCACCGGTGAGACGCTGCTGAGCGACGGCGGCATGCATCTGAGCATGTCGGGGGCGCGGCGCTGACGATTCGGCATGGGTGCCGGAGCGGAAACCGCCAGAATGCCGCAGGCCTTTCAGCCCAATGCGGCAGCGTTCTGCCTAAGCGCGAGGCAGTTGGTGTTGCAGCGCAACAACGCCATTCCGAAACCGGTTCCCGAACGCACGAAACGTGCGCATTTCGGGTGTTTCCGTATTGAGTTTATACGTCCCGGTCTGAACAGTCGGCCCAAGTGAGGTACGCGACCGCTGCGTACGCGAGTTTTGTGACAACGAAAGGGCCGACTATGAAGAACCTTACCTGGAAGCTGATGCTGGGCGCCGCGACGATGGCGAGCGCGATGGCGATGGGCGCTCCTGCCTTTGCCGATGACGCACCGGCTCCCCCGAGCTGGGGCACGATCTCTGCCTATGTCGCGGTGACGAGCGATTACCGCTTCCGCGGCATCTCGCAGAACAACAGCAATATCAGTCCGCAGGCGTCGATCAACTGGACCGGTCCGGAAGGCTTTTATGCCGGTGTGTGGTCCTCGAAGGTCGACTGGACCGGCTTGGCGTTTTCGCCCATCGATGAAGCGACCCCGACCGTCGAGATCGACCTCTATGGCGGCAAGCACTTCGATCTGGGCGGCTGGGACCTCAACGTCGAGGCCTACTATTATGCCTATCCGGACGCGGACAAGTTCGTTCTCGGTCCCAAGAAAGCAAGCTTCTTCGAGGGCATCTTCCAGCTCTCGCATAGCTTCGGCGATCTCGCCCTGACGGCAACCGGCGCGGTCTCGCCCGAGTTCAGCCTGGGCGGCGGCACCGGCGGCTATATCGAGGGCACGGCGTCCTATCCGCTCACCGACTGGCTGTCGATCAGCGGCAATGTCGGCCATCAGTGGGTCGAGAACGCGCCGACCGACTACACGCATTTCGATCTCGGCCTGACGGCGACGTGGCGTCATTTCGCGTTCGACGTGCGCGCCAACGGCACAGACCTGAACTCCGCCGGCTGCAATTTCTATATGGCGTCGAGCCTCGTCAACAACACGATCTGCACGACCGGTGTTGTCGGCACGATCACCTACAACATCCCGGACCTGCTGAACCCGTAAGATCCGGACATTCGAATTGCGAAAGCCCGCGAGGAGCGATCCTCGCGGGCTTTTTGCTGGGCGCGGCGGTCGAGCGCGACTGCCATCCTTCGACAGGCTCAGGATGAGGACTGAGTTTTGGGCCTCATCCTGAGCCTGTCGAAGGATGGCCTGAAAGCTATTGCGGCTTCTTCGCGAAGACGGCGCGCAGCTTGTTGTCCTGCATCAGGGGCGAGAAGCCGGTGATGGTGTCGAAGCCGAGGCCGAGCGGCAGGCCGGTCTCTTCGTCGGCGCCGATGTCGCCATAGGCGACGGACTTGATCTTTTCCCATTTGCCGGCGGGCTTCTTGATCTCGAGCTGGACTACGGTGCCTTTCAGGACCAGGCGCACGATGGCCTCGGACGGTTTCGACGGCTTGGTCAGGCTGAGATGGCCGGCGATCTCCTGCCAGCCATTCTTCTGCGCCCAAAGGGTGAGTTCTTCCCTGGTCATGCTCAAACCCCGTCCAGCGCACGTTTCAGCGCGGCCATGTCGAACGGCTTGGTGAGCGTGACGACACCGGACTGGCGGCCGCCGGCGGCGTCTTCGGTGGAATAGCCGCTGGCGACGATGACCTTCAGATCGGGGCGCAGGCGCAGCGCCTCCTCGATCAGCTGGCGGCCGTTCATGCCGGGCAGGCCGAGGTCGGTCAGCAGGATCGCGATGTCAGGCTCGCCCTGCAGCACATTCAGCGCCTCGGCGCCGTCGCCGGCTTCGGTGGTGTCGAAGCCGAGCTCCTGCACCATGTCGACCGTCGTCATGCGGATCAGTATCTCGTCTTCGACGACGAGAACCTTGCGGCGCGACGCCATTTCGCCGGCGTCGGCGACGGCCTGCGCCTGGGGCGCGGCGGGCGGCGGCGTGCCATCGAGCAGGCTGCGCAGCTTCCGCGCCAGATCGTCCTTGCGATAAGGCTTGCTGAGCAGGAACGCATCCTCGTCGAGGCGTCCGTTGTGCACGATGGCGTTCTGCGTGTAGCCGGAGGTGTAGAGCACCTTGAGGCCGGGGCGCAGCTCCTGCGCGCGGCGCGCGAAATCGCGGGTGTTGATGGTGCCCGGCATCACGACGTCGGTGAACATCAGGTCGATGCGGGCGCCGCTGGAGATCACGGCGAGGCCCTGCTCCGCGCTTTCCGCTTTCAGCACCGAATAGCCGAGGTCGCTCAGGATATCGATCACCGCGGCGCGCACGCCGGCATCGTCCTCCACCACCAGGATGGTCTCGCTGCCGCCGACGATGTCGGTGGTGTTCACGATGTCGAGCCCCTCCTGCGCCTTGCGGGTGCGCGGCAGATAGATCTTCACCGTCGTGCCCTCGCCGGGCTCGCTGTAGATCTTCACATGGCCGCCCGACTGCTTGACGAAGCCGTAGACCTGGCTGAGGCCCAGCCCGGTGCCCTTGCCTTCGGGCTTGGTGGTGAAGAACGGGTCGAACACCCGCGCCACGACGGCGGCCGGCATGCCGGTGCCGGTGTCGCTGACCGCGAGCATGACATATTGCCCGGCGGTGACCTCGACATGCTGCGCGGCATAGGCGTCGTCGAGGAACGCGTTAGCGACCTCGATCGTCAGCTTGCCGCCGTCCGGCATCGCGTCGCGTGCGTTGATCGCGAGGTTGAGGATCGCGTTTTCCACCTGGGTCGGATCGACCAGCGTGTTCCACAGGCCGCCGGCGGCGATGGTTTCGACCTCGATGCGCTCGCCGAGGGTCCGGCGCAGAAGGTCGGTCATGCCCTGGAGCAGCTTGCCGAGACTGGTGGAGCGCGGATCGAGCGCCTGGCGCCGCGCGAAAGCGAGGAGCTGACCGGTGAGGCGCGAGCCGCGCTCGACGGCACTGATCGCGTTCTGCAAACGCTCGGCGGTCTTGGCGTCGGTGCGCGCGTCGGCGGCGGCGAGGTCGAGATTGGCGCTGATGATCTGGAGCAGATTGTTGAAGTCGTGCGCCACGCCGCCGGTGAGATGGCCGACGGCTTCCATCTTCTGCGCCTGGCGCACCGTCGCCTCGGCCTGGACGCGGGCGGTGACGTCGGCGGCGGAGACCAGGAAGCCGGCGCCGGGGACGGCGGCGCGGTAGATGTCGAGCTCGCGCTGGGCGCGGCTGAAACGCTCGAAGCGGTTCTCGGACGCGGCCGACAGCGCCATGTCGTCGAACAGGCGGCGGTCCGCGCCCTTGTCGAATTCGCGAAAGGTATCGAGCGTCGCGCCGATCGCGGCGAGGCGCTCGGGGAAATCCATCAGGCGGAAGAAGATGTTGTTGAACGCGGCGACGCGATCCTGCTCGTCGAACACCAGGACGCCGTCGCGGATGTTGTCGAGCGTGGCTTGCAGGATGACGGCCTGGCGGCGGCGCACCGCCTCGCTGATCATCAGCCGCGTGTTGTTGCGCACCAGCATGAAGGCCGCGATCAGCAGCACGGTCAGCGCCAGCAGCACGGCGAGGATGGCGGCGAGAATCTCGGCGCGTTCGACCGAGCGTTGCGTGGCGATGCGCTCGTCCAGCAGCCGGTGCTCCTCGCCGAGCCCTTCCCCGACCGTGGCGCGCAACGTGTCCATCACGACCTTGCCCTGATCGAGCAGGTCCATCAGCGGCGCCGGCACCGGTGTCGCGAGCGCGCCGGAGGCAAGCGCCCGATCCAGGACCTTGAGGCGGCTTTCCATCAGATAGCGCAGATTCTGCGCCCGCTGCTGCTGTTCGGGATTGTCGCGCGTCAGGTCGGCGAACCGGTCGAGGTCGCGCCGGATGCGCGACTGCGCCGCGCGGTAGGGGGTGAGGAAGCTGCTCTTGCGGGTCAGGAGATAGCCGCGCTGGCCGGTCTCGGCATCGGCGGCGTCGGACAGCAGGGTCCTGAGGGAGTCGATCACCTGGTAGGTGTGCAAGACCCAGCCTTGCTGGGTGCGCTCGTTTTGCGCGAAAGCCACCGTGAGGTAAACCACGCCGGCCAGTACAAGAAACAACGGCACAGCGGCCAGCAGAATCCAACGATTGGCGGCCAACATTTCCCCCACGCGCAACGCGCCGTGAGAAGAACGCGAAGGGGGCGGATCGGTTCCGCTTATCGGGCTGGTCGGCACAGATTTATTCCGTTGGAGGCATCTCAGACACGGGCAGCGCCCGCTGGTCCAGCGCCCCGAACGGCAACGTCTGGTGCGCAAGTGGTAGCACCTCGAACGGGCGCGGCCAAACGGGAGAAGAGTTCCAAACCGTACCGAACCGCTCAGAAATGGCGTTTCGCGAAGGTTCGCCCGGATGCTGTTTTCAGGTAGGCCTCGAATTTGTTGGCCTTGGTGTGATCGGAGAACGCGGTGTAACCGACCAAACTCCAGGGCCTGAACTTGTTTGTATGGACGGACCCGCCGTTGTTGTGGTCGGCGAAGCGCGTTTTCAGGTCGATGGTGCAGCCGACGTAATACCGATCGGGGTGCCCGATGCTTTGGAGCATGTAGACGTATTTCATGTAGCCGGCCCTTCCGAACTACATGAGAGTTTTGTTGAAATAGGACTTCGGCGCCAGCCCGCCTTCGCTGCGCTTCGGCGTGGCATCCGCCTTCGCTAACGCCATTGAAAGAGAGGTGATTCCACTGCGAAATCATGCCGTAGCGTTAGAAGTTGGCAGCGAGCCAGCCCGCCTTCGCTGCGCTTCGGCGTGGCATCCGCCTTCGCTAACGCTATTGAAAGAGAGGTGATTCCACTGCGAAATCACGCCGTAGCGTTAGCGAAGGCGGATGGTCGGAGAGAGAGGATTCGAACCTCCGGCCCCTAGCTCCCGAAGCTAGTGCTCTACCAGGCTGAGCTACTCTCCGAACCGTCTGAAGGCGCCGGGTAGCGCCCTTGGAAGTCGCCGCCACCCAGAGGGCTTCGGCGCGGGAGGCGACCTTATATAGAGGGGTTTCGGGGGCTGCAACGGGCGTTGCGCGGGGGGCGGCCGGGCCGCAAAGTCCGGCCATGATCCTGGTCGGCCAGTACGATTCTCCCTATGTCCGCCGCGTCGCGGTGTCGCTGCTTCTGCTCGGGTTACCTTACGAGCACGACACCCGCTCGGTGTTCGGCGATTTCGACTCCATGCGCCGGACCAATCCGCTGGGCCGCATCCCCTCCCTGATCCTGGACAGCGGCGAGACCCTGATCGATTCCGCGGCGATCCTGGACCATATCGACGAGACGGTCGGACCGGAGCGGGCGCTGATCCCGCCACGTGGTGCGGCGCGGCGGGCCTGCCTGTTCCGGATCGCGCTGGCGACCGGCGCCATCGACAAGGCGGGCGGCGGGGTCGTCTATGAGCGGCTGGTGCGTCCGTCGCAATACCGCTGGCCCGACTGGATCGCGCGGTGCGGCACACAGGCGGCGACCGCGCTGGACGCACTGGACGCGGCGGAGTGGCCGGCCGGCGAGCGCCTCGACCAGTCGCAGATCACGGCCGCCTGCCTGTTGTTCTATCTGCGGGTCAACGCGCCGGAATTCATCCCGGCCGGACGCTACAAGGCGCTCGAAGCCCTCATCGCCCGCTGCGAGCCGATGGAAGCGTTCCAGGCCACCGCCTTCACCGAATACAAGGTGCCGCGGGCCGATTGAGATCACCACCCTCCCCTTGAGAGAGGGTCGAAATGCGAAGCATTTCGGGGAGAGGTCAGGCACCGCGTTCTACGCCCGACCCTCCCCGAAAAATTCGCGAAGGCGCGAATTTGTTCGACCCTCCCTCAAGGGGAGGGTGGAAAGGCAGAGCGACAGGCCCTATGGTCCGCGGCCTTTTGACAACTTTTGGGGCGTCGCCAAGCGGTAAGGCACTGGATTTTGATTCCAGCATTCGAAGGTTCGATCCCTTCCGCCCCAGCCAGCCTTACGCACAAATGTTTGCGGCGCATTGCGCTGTGCATATTAAGCGCCGGTTAAGGCGCCTCGCAGCGCGGCGGGAGCTTTGTTCGGCATTGCACATTCCAACCCTCAGCGGCGCGCATGCGAGAGGGCGAGATGGGGTTTTCCCTCAATTATTGGAAAGGGTCTTTCCAGACGATCGTCCGTTTCGAGTCGGAAGCGGAAGCCCTTTGGCGCGCCTGCGAATTGTTCGAGGACGACACGGTGTGGGACCTGGTGCTGTGCGGCGAAGAGGGACAGGTGCTGGTCTACCTGTCCGACTTCCGCAGCTACGCGAAGTCGCGGGCGCGCAGTTTCAAGGCGGGACGCCCGTGATCGACACCGCCGCGCCTAATGCAGGTCGTACTGCGTGGTGAAGCGCGTGATCGCGGCTTCCCAAATCTTGAACTGGTCGTCGAGCAATTCGTAGGTGCCGCCCGGCGTCAGATCGATGTCGTATTCGACCCAGGGATCGTTCTCCTTGTCGAAATAGCCGCGCGTCCAGCGATAGTCGCGATTCCAGTCGTTCATGTGCGTCGTGTCGAATTTCCCGTTCGTCGTGAAGCCGGCCGAGAACTGCATCGAGCCGCAGCGGTCGCCGTTGCAGTCGAACATATAGACTCCGAAGTCGAAGCCGCCCGAGGCACTCGCGACATGCGCCTTGCCGTCGGACCCGGTCACGATCTGGGCCTTGTAGCCCTTGCTTTGCAGCCAGGAGACGACGTCGTCGACGGTGAACCCGCCTTGCGGAATATCCCGCGCCGATGCCGTGCCGCAAGCCAGCATGAAAAACAGCGCTGCCGCGCCCATCGCCCCAAACCGCATGTCTGCCCCCTTTTTGCTACTGTTTCGTCACCCGCCACACTGTGTTGCCGACATCGTCCGCGACGAGCAGCGCACCCTGTTTGTCGATCACGACCCCGACCGGGCGGCCTTGCGCCTTGCCGTCGGCATTGAGGAATCCGGAGAGCACGTCGACGGGCGCGCCGTCCGGCTTGGCACCTGCGAACGGCACGAAGATCACTTTGTAGCCGGCACGCGGATTTCGGTTCCACGAGCCATGCTGGCCGATGAAGACGCCGCTGGCGAAGGCATCGCCGAGCTTGGCGCCGTCGGAGAAGGCGAGGCCGAGCGAAGCGGTGTGGGTGCCCAGCGCATAGTCCGGCGGGATCGCCTTGGCGACGAGGTCGGGACGCTGCGGCTGCATGCGCACATCGACATGCTGGCCGTAATAGGAATAGGGCCAGCCGTAGAAGCCGCCCGGTTTCACCGAGGTCATGTAGTCGGGCACGAGGTCGCTGCCGATCTCGTCGCGCTCGTTCACCGTCACCCACAGCGTGTCGCCGCGCCAGCCCATGCCGGCGCCGTTGCGGATGCCGAAGGCATAGACGCTGTGCGTACCGGTCTTGGGGTCGACTTCCCAGATATCGGCGCGGCCGTCTTCCGCGGCGATGCCGTTCTCGCCGACATTGCTGTTGGAGCCGATCGAGACATAGAGCTTGGAACCGTCAGCGCTCGCGACGATGTTCTTGGTCCAGTGGTGGTTGATCGTGCCGGCGGGGAGATCGACGATCTTCTTGCCGGGCGTCGCGATCTGCGTATCGCCATCCTTGTACGGGAAGGCGAGCACCGCGTCGGTGTCCGCGACGTAGAGCGTGCCATTCGACAGCGTCATGCCGAAGGGCGAGTTGAGGCCGGAGATGAGCGTGAAGCGCTTGTCGGCGACGCCGTCGCCGTCGGTGTCGCGCAGCAGCAGGATGCGGTTGGGGCTCTTGGTGCCGGCGCCGGCGCCGCCCATGATGAGGCCTGCGACGAAGCCCTTGATGCCCTTCATGTCGTCGGGCTTGGGCGGCGTGTTGGTCTCCGCCGCCAGAACGTCGCCGTTGGGCAGGACATAGAGCCAGCGCGGATGGTCGAGCTTGTCGGCGAAGGCGGCGACCGCGAGGCCGGGCGCCGGGACCGGCTTGCCGCCGGCCGGCCAACCCACGGCGCTCGCTTGGTTGATGGTCGGGATCAGGGTCGGATTCGGCGCCGGCAGTGTCGGGTTCGGACCGACCCCGGCCTCGAAGGGCAGCTTGGCCGTGTCGCCCGCGGTGAAGAACACCACGGCGCCAGCCACGACGACGATGACGACAAGGATCGCGATCCATCTAAGCAGGCGCATGGCGTCCTCGTTCTGCGGGTGTGGCGCGGCGAGACGGCCGCTCCGGAAGGAACGCCACCTTAGCGCAAATGTTCCGCCGCCCCAATCAGGCCGGGACGCGAGCCTGTTTGGCGATCCTGTCGACCGCCTCGACCACCTGGGCGTGGAGCGGCAAAGGCAGATCGTGGCCCATGCCGGGGATCTCGATCAGCTGCGCGCCGGGGATGGTCGCGGCGGTGTCGCGTCCGCCAGCGATCGGCACCAGCGGATCGTCGATGCCGTGCACGACCACGGTCGGCGCCGTGATGCCCTTTAGCGCGTCGCGGCGGTCGCCGCTCGCCATGATCGCGGCGAGCTGCCGCGTGAAGCCGACGGGATAGGTCGAACGCTCGAGATCGGCAATCACATTGGCGCGCAGCACAGCCGCGTCCGCCGGATAGGCCGGGCTGCCGACGACCTGCTGCGACTTGATCGAATGGGCGACGAGCGCCTCGAAGTCGCCGGACTCGGGACGCGTCAGCAGCATCGCCATCGCTTCGGGCTTGGCCGGCGGCAAATCGGGATTGCCGGTGGTCGACATGATCGAGGTCAGCGACAGCGTCTTGCCTGGATGCCGCGCCGCCACCATCTGCGCGATCATTCCGCCCATCGAGGCGCCGACGATGTGGGCGCGGGCGATCCCGAGCGCATCCAGCAGCCCGGCGGCGTCGTCGGCCATGTCGTCCAGCGTATAGGCGGCGGGCGGGGCCTGGCCCACGGCGCGCGCCGCCATGATCGCGGCGACATCGCCCGGACCCGCGGCATCGAATTTGTGGCTGAGGCCGACATCGCGATTGTCGAAGGTGACGACGCGGTAGCCCTTGGCGGTGAATTGCTCGATGAATGGCAGCGGCCAACGCGTCATCTGGGCGCCGAGGCCCATGATCAGCAGGACGGCCTCACCGGTGTGCGGGCCGTAAGACGCATATTCGAGTGGAATGCCATTGGCGGTGATCTGCGGCATGAGGGCGTGCTCCCGGATGGTTTTGCCACGAATTCGAGCGGGCGGCGAGGCTCGCGTCAAGCTCCGGCACTTCCGCGGGGCGTGAAGCTTATTCCGCGGCCTCAGCGATCCGGCGCGGCTTGATTCGAGCGATCTGGCCGGCAATCGCCCGCCTGGCTTCCATCGTATCGAAGGCGTTCTGCAACCGCAGAAAGTAACCGTCCGAAAGACCGAAATAGCGGCACAGACGCAGGTCGGTATCGGCGGTGATCGCGCGTGTCCCCTTGACGATCGCGTGAATGCGATTGGCGGGCACCGCGATGGCCTCCGCGAGCGCGTTCTGGCTGAGGCCGATTTCGTCGAGAAATTCCATGCGGAGAATTTCGCCGGGATGGGGGTTACGGAGCAATTTCATGGCACGCCTCAGTGATAGTCCACGATTTCGATATCGAGCGCATCGCCCGCGACCCTCAAGTATCAGGTGCGCCGTTTTAATGCAGGCTTTGCACGATGGGTTCGCCCTTGGCTTCGTGGTAGGTGGAGGTGACGACGGGAGTCGTCCAGAAATCGTCGAACCAGTGGGCGAGCCACGGGTCGTCGCCGATGAAGTCCCGTCTCTGGCGGGACAAATCCACCTTGGCCTTGACCTGATTGAGCGTCAGACCTTGCGCCACCAGCGGCGCGACCTGGGCACGGACGTCTTCGAGCGCGGCGCGGATGCGGCCGATCTGCCTGGCGTCTGTCTGCGGCATGCCATGACCGGGAACGAGAATTTTGAACGGCATCGCCCGGAGTTTTTTCAGCATGCCGATCCAGTCGGACGGATAGCTGCCGAAGCCGTAGGGAAACGGCGCGATCACGGTTTCGCCGGTCACCAGCACGCGCTGCTTGGGCAGCCAGACGATGGCGTCGCCATCGGTGTCGGCGCGGCCGAGGAACATCGCCTCCACCGGCGCGGCGCTGTCGGCAATGACCAGTCTGTCGGTGAAGCTTTCCTTCACCCCGATGGTGAGCGTTCCGTCCATGTCGAGGCCCCATTGCGCGATGCTGTGGCTCGCCGCTTCGTAGCGCGCGCGCAGTTCGGGGTCCGAAGCGTTGAGGCTCGATTTGTGCAGAAAGGCGACATAGCCGGCCACGAGTGTCTGATAGCGCGCGTTGGCGGCGGCGTCGGGCGCGCCGGGCGTATTCATCGTATTGGGGTCGCGCAGATGCGCCGCGGTTGCGGCCGTCGCGATGGTGCGCGCGCTCGGCCACGCTTTCAGAATCTCCGTCAGGCCTTGCGGCTTGTCGCCGTGCCACTGGCTGACGATGACGGCCTTGACCGGCTTGGGCGAGAGTCCGCGCACGATCTCCACGATGCGCCGACCCGAGCCGGCCGAGCCGCCGGCATCGACCAGGACCAGGCCGTCCGACTGCTCGATGACCGTGACGTTGCCGTCGGGCTGGACCTGGAATTTGGGCTGCAGCAGCACCCAGACATGCGGCGCGACCGACCGCACGATCTGGAAATAGCCGGTGTCGGCAGCGGGCGAGCCTTCGCTGCCGGGCGGCGGACTCGCGACCTGCGCGATGGCCGGAGCCGCAAATGCGAGCGCGATGGCGAACGACAGCAGATGCGGTTTCATGAGCCCCTCCGACGCGCAAAGTTACGCGCCGGAGAACGCCATGACAGTCACGTTCGCTTGAGACGGCTTATTTGTAGATCAGGCTGATCGTTTCGGCGACGCAGGCGGCGCGGGTCTGGCCTTCGATCTCGATCGTCACTTCGTTGGTCAGCTGCACGCCGCCATCCTTGCGCGGCTCGGCGGAGAGCAGCTTCTGGCGGGCGCGGACTTTCGAGCCGACCGGCACCATGTTGGTGAAGCGCACCTTGTTCGAGCCGTAATTGATGCCGCGCGTCACGCCGTCGATCTGCAGCATGCCACCGGTCAGGCCGGGGATAAGAGACAGCGTGAGATAGCCATGCGCGATGGTCTTGCCGCCGGGCATCATCTGCTTGGCCATCTCGACATTGACGTGGATCCACTGATGGTCGCCGGTCGCGTCGGCGAACTGGTTGATGCGGTCCTGCGTGATCTCGAGCCAGTCGGAGACGCCGATCTCCTGGCCGGCAAGCGAGGCGATGGTGTCGAAGGTTGCGGTCGGCATGTCAGGCTCCTGTGGTGATCGGTTCGTTTGCGAAATGGCGCACTTTGGCTTCGAGGCTGTGCATCGGGCCGTCATCGACGCCGAGATCGGCCAGATGCTTCACCGTGCGGTAGAGATAGTCGCGGTTGGTGCCCAGATGGCCTTGCGCGGACGCGATGCGGCGCGCGGCGGCGTCTTCGAGGATCGTGCCCTCGTAGCGCGGATGGTAGCGGTTGATGACGAAGGTCAGCGTCCGTGTGCGGCCATGACCTTCGATGTCGGCATTGACCCAGCGCGGCTCATAGGCGCCGGACAGCATCTCGCGCATCCACAGGATGGAGAGCTCGCTTTCGACCGCGTCCGCGGCGATGCGGTGCGCGACGCCGGTGCAGGAGCCGCCGCGGTCGATGCCGAGCATCAGGCCGGGCTGTTCCGGCGTGGCGCGGCCGACCTGAAGGGTGAGGCAGAACATGCGATGGTAGCCGCGGACATGCGCCTTGGCGCTCTGCGCGACATTGATTGCCGGATTCCACATCAGCGAGCCGTAGCCGAACACCCAGGCATCGGCGCCGGCGGGGACGCTTTCGCGGATCGCCTTCAGCGAAGCGCGCCGCGCCTCCTCAGACATCAGCGGCAGGCGGCCGCCCGCCGCGGCGGCGTCGGCGATGCGGCGGATACGTTCGGGCGTGAAGTCCTCGCGCCGCAGATCGCGGCCGAGCGACACGATCGGTTCTTCGGGCTTATGCTCTTCGTCAGACATATTGTTTTTCAGACAATGCGCGACTCGCGTTTTCCCCAGTAACGGTCCCGGATCAACCTCTTGTAGAGCTTGCCGGTCGGATGGCGCGGCAGCTCCGGGTCGAAATCGACCGTGCGGGGACATTTGATCGGCGAAAGCCGCTCACGGCAATAGGCGATCAGCTCGGCGGCGAATTCCGGCGTGGCGTCCTTCATGTCGAGCGGCTGGACCACAGCCTTCACCTCCTCGCCGAAATCCTCGTTCGGCACGCCGATGACGGCCACGTCAGCGACTTTGGGGTGGGTGATCAGCAGGTTCTCGGCCTCCTGCGGGTAGATGTTCACGCCGCCGGAGATGATCATGAACGCCTTGCGGTCCGTGAGGTAGAGATAGCCGTCGACGTCGAGTTTGCCGACATCGCCCAGCGTCGACCATTCCGGATGCTGCGGATGGCGCGACTCGGCGGTCTTCTTGGGATCGTTGTGATAGGTGAACTGCGCCGCGCTGGCGAAATAGATCGTGCCTTCCTCGCCGACCGCGACCTCGTTGCCCTCCTCGTCGCAGATGTGGACCGGCGAGAGCAGCGACTTGCCGACGGTGCCCGGATGGGTCAGCCAGTCGGCGGAGTTGACGTAGCACATGCCGTTGCCTTCGGTGCCGGCGTAGTATTCGTGCAGCACGGGGCCCCACCAGTCGATCATCTTGCGCTTGATGTCGATCGGGATCGGCGCGGCGGCGTGGATCGCCGATTTCATCGACGAGACGTCGTATTTGAGGCGGTCGGCTTCCGGCATCTTCAGCATACGGACGAACATGGTCGGCACCCATTGGCTGGCCGATGCCTTGTACTTCTGGATCGCGGCGAGCGCGGCCTCGGCGTCGAAATGCTCCATCACGACGACGGTGCAGCCGAGGCGCTGGACCGTCATCGAATAGTGCAGCGGCGCGGCATGATAGAGCGGCGCGGGCGACAGGTAGATCGACTCCGGCCCGATGCCGTAGAGCATCGTGACGAGGCCGAGCAGCGGCGCCGGCGCGTCGAGCGGCAGGCCGCTGAGCGGCTGGCGCACGCCCTTGGGCCGGCCGGTGGTGCCCGACGAATAGAGCATCGCGGCGCCGGAGGTTTCCTCGGCGATGGGTGTCGCCGGCATCTTCGCGGTTTCGTCTTCGTAGGATGCGTAGCCGGGGATCGTGCCGCCGACCATCAAAAGGTTCACGCCGGGTATCTGCGGCGCGACTTCGGCCGCGATCTTGGCCAGCGTGTGGCCGGCGATCAGCACCTTGGCGCCGGAATCCTTGACGATGTACTCGACCTCGCCGGCGGTGAGGCGCGACGAGACGGCGGTGAAATAGAGCCCCGAGCGCTGTGCCGCCCAGCAGATCTCGAGGAAGCGGGCGTTGTTCTCCATGAAGATGCAGATGCCGTCGCCGGTGTTCAGGCCGAGTTTGCGGAAGAGCTGCGCGCCCTGGTTGGAGCGCGCATCCAACTGGCCGAAGGTGATGGTCTCACCGGTTGCAGCCATGACGATGGCGGGCTTGTCGGCAAGGGTTTTGGCGATGATGGACGGATGCATGAGCGTTCTTCCCGGGTCGTTTTTGAATTCTGGTTGACGAATTTGTAGGGCGCGCGGGGGCCACGCGTAAAGGACAGTGCGAAGCCTTTGGCGAACGCGTCGCGTTGACAGCGCGCGTTCGCGCCCGCCACATCCCGGCCATGGCTGAACCTTTACGCAAGAAAATGACGCTGCCCGATGGCGACGTCTCGTATCTGGATTGGGAGGCACAGGCGCCGCGCCTGCACTTCACGCATGCCAACGGGTTCAATGCCGAAACCTACCGCGCCTTGTTGACGCCGCTGCAAGGCCGCTTTCGCGTCACGGCGGCGGATATGCGTGGCCACGGATTCAGCACGCTGACGGCGGTGCCCGGAATGCAGGCAAGCTGGGCGATCTATGGCGCGGACCTCGCGAAATTCGTGGCGGGGCTCAGCCCCGACGCGCCGATCGTCCTCGCCGGGCATTCGATGGGCGCCATCGCCTCGCTGATGGTGGCGGCGAAGTATCCGGAGCGGGTGCGCGGGCTGGTGCTGGTCGAGCCGGTGCTGGTGCCGCGGTTCGCGCGGCAGTTGATGCGGGTGATGCGCCTGCTTGGGCGGACGCCGCCGCCGGGGACGGATCTGGCGAGCATGGCGGCGAAGCGGCGCGCGATCTTTCCCTCGTTCGAGATGGCGCTCAGCGCCTATCGCGGGCGCGGCGCGTTCAAGACCTGGCCGGAAGGCGTCATCGCCGATTACCTGCATGGCGGGTTGATCCCGACCGGCAACGGCACCGAGATGCGGCTCGCCTGCGAGCCGGCCTGGGAAGCGACGAATTTCCAGAACGCGCCGGCTGGCATTGCGCGCCTGGCGCGGCAGGTGCGCTGTCCGCTGACGCTGATCTATGCCGGCAACGGCACGGCGAAAGAGCGCGAGGTGCGGATCGTCGCGCGCGGGCATCGCGACGCGCGGCTGGTGCAGGTGCCGGGGACAACGCACTTCCTGCCGATGGAACGGCCGGATGTGGTGCAGGACGAGATGGAGCGGATGGGACGGCAGGCCTGAGTTAGATTGTGCTGTCATGCCCGCGAAGGCGGGCATCCAGAAAGGTCCGACCGATGGCGCGCGAACATCGTTATTTCGTCTACATCATGGCCAGCGCGCGCAACGGCACGCTTTATGTCGGCGTCACGAACGATATCGACCGGCGCGCCCATGAGCATCGCAACGGTCTCGCGGATGGATTCACAAAGAAGTACGGCGTCCACGCACTTGTCTGGTTTGAAGTGCATGGCGATATCCGCGAAGCCATCGTGCGCGAGAAGCAGATCAAGAAATGGGAACGCGCCTGGAAGCTGCGACTGATCGAAGAGCACAACCCGAGTTGGAAGGATCTGGCCGGGCAGTGAGGCGGTGGCTCTGGATGCCCGCCTTCGCGGGCATGACAGGGGTGTTTCAGCCCGAGAACTTCGTGTCGAGCCGCACCAAGATTTCGTCGGCGGAGAAGCCGAGTGCTTCAAGTCTTCCCGACCGCGCCAGCAATGCCAGTCCGGTCACCGCGGCTGCCACCAGCACCACGTCGCATTGGCCTTGCCGGTTGTTCGCGGGATTGCCGGAGGCGTCCGACAAAACCTTCAGCGCGGCGATCATGCGGCCGTTGAACAGGCGCTCGGCGTCGCTGGCGCCGGCCTCGGCGGGCATCGCGCAGAGCGCGGCGGCGAGCGATTCGGTTTCGCGCAGCGTCGAGAGCGCAGCGGCCGCCGCGGCGGCGAGCCGGCCGGCGCCGTGGCGGAGTGCCGAGGCGTCGCGCATCGCACGCGCCAATTGGGTGAGATCGTCGGCAGCCAGCGCCAGCAGGAGGTCGTCCTTGCCGGCGAAATAGCCGTAGAGCGCGGCGGGCGCGAAGCCGGCCTCGGCAGCGACGCCGCGCAGCGACAAATCGCGGGCGCCGTCGCGCACGGCGACGCGGCGCGCCGCGTCCAGGATCGCGCCGCGGGTCGCGGCATGCGCCTGGGCGCGCCTCAGCGTTCTCTGTTCGGCAATCGCCGCCTTCGCCATGGCGGAATCATAAATGATTCGCGCGCCATAAACGAAAGGGGCCGCGCAAACCTGCGCGGCCCCTTCCCTGACACAGGACAGACGGCCTCAGCCGCCCGGATGCTTGGCTTTGTAGGCCGTGACGGCGGCGTTGTACTCACCGCCGACCTTCTCCTTCAGGCCCTGATTGGCCTTGATCTTGGCGTCCGCCGCCGGGGCGAGGGACGGATCGAGGTCCTTCTTGGCCTTGAGCGCGGCGGCCTGGGCCTCGTGGAACTCACGCAGCACGCAAACCTGATAATCATCCGACTGCTTGAGGAAGGTCATGACGTCGTCATGCGCCGAACTCATCTGGGCCGTCGTGACGGTGCCGCCGTCGAGCGCGGCGGGCGCGATCGGCTCCGCGCATGCGCTGTCGGCCAAGGCCGGGACGGCCGAGCCCAACACCAACGCCGCAACCAATCCAATTGTCTTCAACATCATTGACGTCCTTCTCCCCTGGGGATTTTGCGACCCCTCGCAAAACAGGAGGGATACAAGCACATCGGATGGGGCGGAAGGAAGAGAGGTGGCGACACGTTTACCCTGTCCCGCGCCTAGCCGGTCAGGCCGCCATAGGGCGGCAAAGGCTCGTATTCCATCCGGCGCTGGACGTGGCGCGCAAAGGGGATGTCGTGAATCTGGCCGACCAGCCACAGCGCCATGTCGATCCCGGCGGAAACGCCCGCCGAAGTGACGATGTTGCCATCCTGAACATAGCGATAGTGCTCCAGGACTTCCGCGGCCTCGCCGCGTTCGCGCAGGGTTCCGATGAACGCCCAATGGGTGGTGACGCGCTTGCCGCGCGCCGGGCCGGCGGCGGTCAGCAGCATGGCGCCGGTACACACACTCGTGATCCAGCGCGCCGTCTTCGCAGTCGCGGCAATCCAGTCGAGCAGCGGCTTGTTGTCGACCTCGCGCCGCGTGCCCTGCCCGCCCGGCACCAGGATCACGTCGAGCTTGCCGCAATCGGCGAGCGTCGCGTGCGGCAGGACGCGCATGCCCTTGGCGCAGGTGACCGGCGCGTCGCGCTCGGCGATCAGCAGCACCTCGCTGCTGCCTTCCTTGAGCGCGGCGGCCATGGTGAAGACCTCATACGGTCCGACGAAATCGAGTTCCTCGGCGCCGTCGAAAATCAGGATACCGATCCGCAGGGTCATGACACATCTCCGCTCGGCTGGAAGCGGGCGCGGAAGGCACCCGGGCTGGTCTTGAGGTTGCGCTGGAAGGCGCGGCGCATGCGCTCCTCGCTGCCGAAGCCGGCGCGCTGCGCGACGAGGCCGACGGGCAAATCGGAGGCGGTGAGCAGGCGCCGCGCCGCGTCGATGCGGGTGCGTTCGAGATAGCGCGCCGGCGTGTCGCCGGTCTCGCGCACGAAGTTTCGCGCGAAGCTGCGCTCGGACATGTTGGCCTTGGCGGCGAGCGCGGCGACATCGAGGCCTTCGCCGGCATGCTCGGGAATCCAGCGCAGCAATCCGGCGAGCTTGCCCTTCGGATAGGCCTCGGGCGCGAGATGGGCGCTGAACTGCGACTGGCCGCCGGGGCGCATCAGGAAGATCACGTGCTGGCGCGCCACGGCGAGCGCGACCGCGTCGCCGAGGTCCTCGCGCAGCAGCGCCAGCGCGAGGTCCATGCCGGCGGTGACGCCGGCGGAGGTCCACAGCTTGCCGTCGCGCACGAAGATCGCGTCGGGCTCGAGCAGGACATCGGGGAATTCGCGGCGCATCTGCTCGACGCGGCTCCAATGCGTGGTGGCGCGCTTGCCGGCGAGCAGGCCCGCCTCAGCCAGCGCGAAGGCGCCGGAGCACACCGATACGACGCGGCGCGCCTTGGCGGCGCCGGTCTTCAGCAGCTTGAGCAGGGCCTTGTCGTGGCGCGCGATGTCGACGCCTTCGCCGCCGGCGACCATCAGCGTGTCGATGTCCTTGAGCAGCGCCGCGCCGCCGCGCGCATAGCCGGCTTGGGCGACGAGGCTGAGGCCTTCGGTGGTGCGGAACGGGCCGGGCTCGCGCGCCGCGAGGACGATCTCATAGACCGGTCCGCGGCGGCCGCGATTGGCCGCGCCGAGGATCTGCAATGGGCCGGTGATGTCGAGAATCTGCGCATCCTCGAACGCCAGCATCAGGATTTTCTTGGGTCTCGCCATTCCGCCAGACTAGCCCTGAGGCTGTCTGGCGGAAACGACAATCAGGCCACTTTTCCCGCCAGGCGGGGACGGCGCCAGTGTTCGACCAAGGCATCGGCGAAGCGGACCAGGAGCACGCCGACCAGCAGCAGGACCGAGAAGCCGTACCAGCGGTCGGGCAGATGCGGCCCGATCAGGTGCTCGATACCCGTGAGGAAGAAGACCAGCCAGAAATAGGCCGTCGCTACGCGCTGCAGCGTGCGCCAGGCGGGGCCGCCGAGAAAGCGCATCGTGGCGGGATGGGCGCTCGCCAGCAGGACGAGCAGGATCAGCGCGGTCAAGGCGCTGTAGGCCACGGCCTCCAGAGTCATGGGCTGGCCGGAGAGCTCGGTCGGGGCAGCGACGCAGGCGAGGCCGACGGCGGAGACCACGGCGAAGGCGAGCATCAGGCTGCCGCGCTCGCGCCCGACCATGCGGGTGACCTGCGACGGGATCAGGCGGGACAGCGGCTCGACCAGCATCGCGACGGCGAAGACGAGCAGCGAGAAGCGCGACACCATCTCGGCGGCGACATGCCAGCCATTGCCGGCAGCGGTGTTCATGCTGAGCGAGGCGGCAACGATCAACCCGGCGCCGAGCACGGTGAGGAGCAGAACGTAGCCGGTGAAACCCGTCTGGCCGCGGGCAGGGATGTCCTGTGCGTTGTCGATGGCGACCATGGGCGAAGTTCCGAATTGTGGCGTTCAAAAGCACAACGCGGCGCTGCGGAATTGGTGCCTAGGCTTGCCGGCTTAAAGCGACGGCGAGACCGTCGACGGGCGCATTTGCCTCGGTCCGTGGCGCGCAAGCCACGAGACCGGCGATGTCGAAGCCCTGCTCTGCCGAAATTTTCCGCAAATACGATTCAGAGTGTCGCCAACGGCGCTTGGGTCCGAGCTCGAAGTCGGGGCCGGAACTCGTCTCGGCGGTGAAGAGGAAGAAGCCGCCGGCTTTGAGTCGCCGCGCGGCGCCGGCGAAGGTCGCGGCGAGGTCGCCGAGATAGACCAAGGTGTCGGCGGCGAGAATCAGGTCGTAATCGGCGCCGCCTTGCGCCAGCGCGGTCTCGATGTCGGCGATTGCGAGGTCGCGGTAGATGCGGCGGGCACGCGCCTTGGCGATCATCGCGGGGCTGAGGTCGATGCCGTCAATCGCAGCCGCCATGTCGGCGAACACATCGGCGGCGAGGCCGGTGCCGCAGCCGAGATCGAGGACGGCGAGCCCCTGCGCGCCCGGCATCACGAAGCCGGCGAGCTGGTGCAGGATTTCGGGCGCCTGGTAGTTCAATTGCACCCGCATGCGCGAATCGTAATCGGCGGAGAACTGGTCGAACAGATGGCGGACATAACCGGCGTCGGAGCGCGGCTGGCTGCGGACGGCCTCAGCGCGCGCGACATGCGCGGCGAGATCGGGCGTGTCGTCGAGGGCTGCGAATTGCTCCAGCGCCTTGTCCGCCTCGCCGGCTTCGAGCCAGGCGAGGCCGAGCTTGAGGCGGGCATCGCCGGATGCGGGATCGCTGCGCAGCGCGCGCTGATATTCGGCGATGGCGGTCGGCAAATGGCCAGCGGCGAGCAACGCGTCGCCCAACGCGACGACCGCGACGGCGACGTTGGGATTGAGCGACGCGGTCTCGCGCGCCGCTTCGAGCGCCGCACCCGCATCGCCCGCCGCGAGCCAGGCGCGCACCAGTTCGAGCCGTGCCAGCAGGCCGCCCCGGCCGGCGTCGAGCCGGGCCTGGAGAAAGCGGGCGGCCTCGGCGGGCCGCCCCTCCTCGATCAGCGCCGCCGCGTGCTCCAGCGGATCGCCATCATGCGGCAAGCGTGCACTTGCCGTTGTTGAGCACGACGACGTCGCGCTCCTTGAGCCTGGAGCGGAACGACACGGTGCTGCCGTCGACCCACATCTCGGTGACGATGGTCTCGCCGGGGAAGACCGGCGAGGAGAACCGCACGTCGAAGCTGGTGATAATCTTGGGATCGAATTTGGCGATGGTCGAGATCACGGCGCGGCAGGCGGTGCCGTAGGAGCACAACCCGTGCAGGATCGGGCGCGGGAAGCCAGCCATCTTGGCGACCGCCGGATCGCGGTGCAGCGGATTGCGGTCGCCGGACAGCGCATAGATGAACGCCTGGTCGGAACGCGTGTCGCAGGAATGGACGAGATCGGGCGCGCGCGTCGGCAGCTGGTGCGGCTCGGGCGCGCCGTCCTTGGGGCCGCCGAAGCCGCCATCGCCGCGCGCGAAGGTCGTGCCGATCAGCGTGGCGAGCTTGTCACCGGTCGCCTTCTCCTTGATGACGCGCTCGTTGACGATGATCGCGCCCTTGTCCTTGCCCTTGTCCCACACGCCGATCACGCGGGTGTCGGAGATCACCTCGGCGGCGGGCGGCAGAGGCTTGTGGATCTGCACGCGCTGCTCGCCATGCACCACCATCAGATAGTTGATGCCGGCCATCGGATTGGCGCCCGGCGTGCTGCCGCGCGGCGGACGGCCGGTCGGGATCACGGTCGCGAAGGTCGGCACGACCTGCAGGTTCTTCTCATAGGTGAAGGGCAGCTCGGCCTCGTTCATCGGATCGCGCTGGAAGCCGATGCCAAGGGCGTAGAGCATGACCTCGCGGTCGCCATAGCTCGCCTCGAGCCCTTCGGATTTCGACTGCATCATCTGTTCGTAGTTGATCGGCATGGCGGTCCTCTCCCGTTGTTCTATCTGCCGCCAGACTAGGTTAGCCGCCGCCTTTGCGCCAAGGGCATCCGTGTGGTTTGCTTGTGCCCGCGACCTTTGTTGCCTTGGGGGCATCATGACCGATACCGCGCACGCCACGCCCGGACCGCTTCCGCCGCCACCGCGCCGCAGCCATGGCTGCCTGTGGGGCTGCCTGATCGCGGCGCTGATCGCGATCGCCGCCATCGTCGCGGCGGTCAGCTTCGGCGGCTGGTATCTCTATTCCGGCTTCAAGAACAACGCGACGATCAAGGCCGTCGTCGTGACGATCAATCACGATCCGGTCGCCAAGGCCGCGCTGGGCGACAATATCGAGATCACGGGGCTCGGCAGCTCCACCTATTCCACCACCATGAACACCGGGACGGTCGAGAGCTATATCGCCAACCTCAAGGGCAGCAAGGGCACCGGCACGCTGGAGATCCACAGCATGACGCCGCCGCACGGCACGCAGCACATCGACGTGCTCAAGCTGACCGGTCCCGATGGGCATCAGTACGACCTGCTCAACGAGGGCAATGGCGACGCCGCGACGCCGTCCAATTCGACCGACACGCCCCAAGGGCAAGGAAACAACCCATGACCTATCGCTGCTTCGACGTCGAGATCGCCGACGGCATCGCGCATATCCAGCTCAGCAGAGGCAAAGAGTTCAACACGATGGTGCCGGAGTTCTGGACCGAGCTGCCGGAAATCGTGAAGGACATCGACGACCACGCCAAGGCGCGGGTGATCGTGATCTCGTCGACCGGCAAGCATTTCTCGGGTGGCATGGATTTGTCGGTGTTCACCGGCGGCAATTCGGCCGGCACAGCGGCGGCGCGGGCGCCGCACGAGAAGGGCCGCGTACGCGCAAACCTTCGCCTGTCGGTGCTCGACATCCAGGAATCGTTCAACGTGCTGGAGAAGGCGCGCGTGCCGGTGCTGATCGCGATCCAGGGCGGCTGCGTCGGCGGCGCGGTCGACATGGCGAGCGCCTGCGACTGCCGCTATGCGACCGAGGACGCGTTCTTCGTGATCCAGGAGATCAATATCGGCATGACCGCCGATGTCGGGACGTTTCCGCGCCTGTGCAAGCTGATGCCCGAGGGCATGGTGCGCGAGCTCGCCTATGCCGGGCGGCGTTTGCCGGCGAAGAAGGCGTTGCAGCTCGGCCTCGTCAACGAGGTGTTCGCGACGCAGGACGAGATGCTCGCGCATGTCATGGGGCTGGCGAAGGACATCGCGGAGAAATCGCCGCTCGCGGTTTATGGATCGAAGGTGATGATCAACTACGCCCGCGACCACACGATCGCGGATGGGCTCGACTACATCGCGACCTGGCAGGCCGGCATGTATCACCCCGAGGCGGACATGATGGAAGCGTTCAAGGCAAAGGCCGAGAAGCGGCCAGGCAATTTCGAGGAGATGCTGCCGATTAGGCGGCGGGCGCTGAGCGGCGATTAAGGGCGCGGCCCGCAATGGGGCGGGTGGCGCGCGCCCGTCAAGGCTCCGGAGACGCCGCAAGCCAAGACCAAAAGCCAAGAGCCGACGCCAGCGGCCTGTCGTCCGCCAGCTGCGCGACGCTTATCCGGACGTAGGCCAGCCAGAGCAGCACCGCGTTGCGCTGGGCCTCGTCAAATTCGGAATATTCCCGCGTCTTCATGCGGCGCACCAAATCATTGCTGGCACCCAGGGCGCCGTCGGGACGCCGCATGTCGGCGTCGAGCACGATGACCAGGTCTCGAGTGCAATCCACATCGTTCTTTTCAAGCGCATGGACGAGCAATGCCCCAAGGAAGGGGACCGCCGTTTCGGCGGTGGTGCGCGAGACCGCGCTGAGCGCCTCGCGGACATCTTCGGGCGTTCGAAGCGGCGGCGGCTGAAACCCCGTTCGCTTCAAAAAAGCGCCGCGTATGGCTTCGATGGCGGTGGCCTTCGGATCCGACATGGGGAGCCTTTCACTTGAAGCGCAAGCGTCGCGCTTACGACGATAGATAACAGGGCTGTCCTATCTGCGGCGTTGCCGTCACGGCAATACAAACGTCGACGACGCAAAGCACACATTGGTGTTAGCGTCCGCCAGCAGCAGCCGAAAGTGCAAAGAGCGCCGCAGACTGACGGAATCCGGCGCGAAATTCGTAAATGACCTGATGCTTGCCTGGATGACGGCACGTCCATGAGGCGCAATTCTCAGCCTGCCCGGCGGCATGATAAAACTTCCCGGTGGCTCTTCGTCGACGTTATGCCACGTTCCGGCGGCGTCGAAAGCTTCCAGCACCGCGTCCGGATACCAGATACGAAACGCGTTCGAAGACCGATCCCCGGGGAAGATCACGGATTTCTCACCCTTATTAGCGATCTCAAACAGACCGATGGATGGTGCGGCACCGGGGCTGCCAGATTTGCCAGCATTCTGGAATCGCACGCTGACGGTCGGTGAATATATAGGGGTGTTACAGCCATCTCCGGCCAAGGCTTGCTCCGAGAAAGCCATCGAAGCCGTTAGGAAAGCGAGGATGCGAATGAATTTCATCACGGCCGCTGATATGTCCTCCCTCCGGCTCACCGTGTCTCTCAATTATAAGGCTCACTCCGCCGCGTGGACGTGGTGCTCTATCGAGACGGCGGGGCCTTCGCTCCATACCTCTGTGAGCGGGACGCCGTGTTGTTCGATCATGCGCAGCGCGTGCTCGTAGCCTTCCGCGATGCAGCGGTCGAAGGCGCGCCAGTCGCGCAGGCCGACGCCGGCGAGCGGCGGCTCGAACATGTAGTTGGCCTGCTCGCGCGCCAGGCGGCGCTGCACCTCCGAGCCCACCGTGCCCGAGCGCATCAGGATCGAGATGATCGACGGCGTGCCCGCCATGCGCTGGGCGATCAGCCACCACCATGGGCGTTCGCCATAGCGATCGTCACGCGCCTTGAGGTCGATCTCGCCGGTGACGTCGGAGGCGATGATCGGGCCGGCGGAGCGCTCCGCCATGATGTCGACCGGCAGATTGTTCATCAGGCCGCCATCGACCAGCAGATGGCCGTTATGCGTGACCGGCGGCAGGATGCCGGGCAGCGAGACGCTGGCGCGCAACGCACGCCATAGCGGGCCGGCGCGATGGACATGGACGCGGCCGGTGGTGAGGTCGGACGAGACGCAAAAGAACGGCTTGGCGAGTTCCTCGATCCGCATGTCGCCAAAACTGTGCTGCAAGAGGCGCGTCACCTTGCGGCCGCGCACCAGCGCGATCAGCGGCAGCGTGAAATCGTTGAGCGGATTGCCGTTGACGAAGGCGTCGCGCATCCGCTCGGTCAATTCCTCGATCGTCCATTCGCTGGCGAGGCCGGCGGCGATGATCGCGCCCATTGAGGTGCCGCCGATATTATCGAACGGAACGCCGGCTTCCATCAGCGCCTTGACGATGCCGATATGGGCGAAGCCGCGCGCCCCGCCGCCCGCGAGCACGATGCCGACGGCGCGGCCGGAGATGAAGCGCGCCAGGCGCTTGATGTCGTCGGGCCGGCCGGCGCGGACATGGTGATGCGATTCATAGAGCCCGCTGCGCACCGCGAAATGCTCGGGCAGGTTCTCGTTCTTGTCGGTGGGATGCAGCAGCAGCAATTGCGGCAGGCCGCTGGCGCGCTCCTTGAGCGCGGGCAGGTCGAGCGCTTGCGACGGCAGAGGCTGGTCGACGCGGGCGAGCAGGAAGATGCGGTCGGCCTGGCGCAGGCATTGATGCGTCCAGGCGCTGTCCGGCGCGTCGCCGCGATAGAACACGATGTCGTGGGCGGATTCGAAATTGGCGAACCATTCGCCGGTCTGGTCGGCGCAGGAGGCGTCGAGCACCGCGGCCTTGGAACCCATATTGACCAGCGCGCCGGCGAGGCGGTGCGCGATCGGCGACTGGTCGAGCCCCGGCTGCAGCGGCACGATGGCGAAGGTTTTGGGCCGGCCGGTGTCGACCGAACTCTTGGTCGTGTCCTGCAGGCGCTTCACCAGGATGCGCATCATGTTGAGCATGACGCGCGGATGGCGGCCGATCAGCGCGTCGAACGCCGCAGGCGGCACGCGCAACAGCTCGCTGTCGCGCATCGCGATGAGCTGGGCGGAATGCTCGGTGCTGCCGGAGATCATCGACATCTCGCCGACGGTCTCACCTGCTGGGATGTGGGCCACGAGGCGGCGCTTGCCGCGCTCGTCCTCGGCAAAGACGCCGAGGCTGCCGGTGATGACGAGGAACACCGCCTGGTCGTTCTCGCCGTCGCGCCGCAGCAGCATGCCCCCCGGCAGGCCGAACCAGTTGGCCTCGGAGAGCAGCTTCTTGAGCGCCGCGTCGCTGACGTCTTCGAGAAGCGGAAAGCCGCGCAGGCGCTGGCGCAGCGATTCCGGATAGACGGTATCCGGCCCGATCTTGAAGGAGGAGAGGAATGCCATGTTCATCGACTCTAGCCGCCCTTCATCCGCTTCACCACGCCGTCCAGCCGCCATCGACGGTCAGGGCAGCGCCGGTCATGAAGCCGGAGGCGCGCGAGGCGAGAAACAGAAGCGGCCCCGCGATCTCCTCCGGCCGGCCGAGGCGGCCCAGCATGGTGCGCGCGGCGAGGCGCGCGGCGAAGGCCGGGTCGTTTTCTTGCACTGCGGCACGCGGGAAGGGTCCGGGCACCAGCGCGTTCACGCGAATGTTTTCGGGGCCGAGCTCGGCGGCGAGGTGGCGGGTGAGCTGAAGCAGCGCCGCCTTGGCGGGGCCGTAATGGAACGGGCTCTGCTGCTCGGGCGCATTATAGAGCCGCGCATCGGGTGAGACCGCGCCGTACATCGAGGCGATGTTGACGACGCTCGCCTGCCCGGTCGCGGCGGCGGCGGCGCGCAAGGCGGGACGCGCCGCGCGCACCGCTTCGAACGCCGCGGTGACGCTGCTGGCATAGGTGGCGGCGAAGTCGGAGGCTTCGAGCGCCGCGAACGGCTTGGGCGTCATGGAGATCGCGTTGTTCACAAGAATGTCGAGGCGCGGACGCGAGGCGAAGAAGGCGCGCGTCGCGTCGACGTCGGCCACGTCGAACGCGGCGCGCTCGACCGACAGGCCTTCGCCGAGCAGCGCGGCTTCGAAATCGGCGAGTTTGGAATCGTCGCGGGCGTTGACGATGACATGGGCGCCGGCTTCGGCGAGGGCGCGCGTCATGGCGCTGCCCAGATGGCCGGGCGCGGCGGAGACGAACGCGATGCGCCCGTCGAGACGAAACATCGCCTGCGACGCGTGCCGTGCATCGTTAAGGGTGGCGTCCTGCCGACCCATGTGAAGCGCCTCCGTCCCCCGATGCCCACACACTAGGCATAGGACGGTAAACGTGGCGTTAGCGTGAATGGTTCGTTAATCGCCCGTTCAAGCGGCAGCGCCGCCCGGCCGTTCCCGGACTATTCGCCGCCGTTCTGCCGCACCTGGATCGTGCCGATCACGCTGGGCCCGTCGTCGGAGCGCTTGAGCTCGAGCTCGAGCATCTGCTCGCGCTGGTTGGCGCGGCCGTAATTGCGGAAGATGTGCGCCCGCACCGTCGTGGCGCCGTTGGGGTTGAGCCGGTCGGCGCGGAAAACGTTCACCCGGACCGTATAGGCGCCGTCGGGCGCGCGGTGCAGCAGATACTCCTCCGGCCCGTAACCATTGGTCATGTCGTTGGACAGCCGCCCGCCCGACGAGGTGTTGGGGTGGCTGTAGATCGCGCGCTCGCCATTGGGCTCGTCGACCCACAGATCCATGTCGGTCTCGTCGGTGTTCCATTCGAGCAGGATGCGCAGATCGACATCCAGATGATCGATCAGGCGCGGATCGAGCGGCACCTTGGTGACGCCGAGCGCACGCAGGCGCGGCACGATGTTGTTGGCCTCCATCAGCGAGATGATCTCGATTCCGTCGAACGCCTCCTGCCAGTCATGCATCACGACATAGCTGAGCAGATCGAGCGCGCGGGCATAGTCGCGGCGCTGCGCGGCGGGCGACTCGCCGCCATGCGCGGCGCGCGTGACCAGAGCCAGCGCCAGATTGCGGCGCGGCTGCGGCCGGTCGGATTCCAGGTACTCGATATGCTCGTAGAGCCAGAGCGCGCGCGTCTCGTCGCCATAGCGCATCAGCCGGTCGGCCACGATCGTCATGGTCGGCGTGCCGGCGGAGGGCAGCTCGAGCGCGTTGAGCACGATGCGGATCGCGTCCTGGGCATGGCCATGGCGAAACAGAAACTCGGCGGTATCGAGATAGAAGGCCGGCAGAGTGCCGAACTGCTTCTCCTGCGCGCGGTAGACGCGCAGATAGTCCGCCGGCCGCGCCGCGGTGAGCGCCTTGATATAGGGCCGGTCCGGATTCCACGGCGCGATCGAGACCGCGATGGACGGGCCGCGCGGCCGCACCGAGGCGGTGACGACGACGCTTTCGACGCCGCTGCCGCCCCCGCCGGATGGCGCCGCGGCGCGCGGCGACGGCGGTGGTGGAGGCGGGACGGACATCGGCGAGGATGACGCCGGCCCTTTCGGGCTGCGATGCTCCAGCACGGCAGGCGTGAATTTGGCTTTCCACCAGACCTTCTCCGCGGTCCACATCGCGATGATGGTGCTCAGCCGGTTGGCTTGCTCGCGCGCCGCGTCCGCGTCCTGCTGGGCTTTGTCCCGGTGAAATTCCGCCAGCGCGGCGTCGCCGAACGCAGCGGGCAACGCGACGCCGGCGGTGATGTAGTCGTCGATGTTCTCGAACACCACGAAGGCGGTCGTCGCGCCGGCGACGGAATAGCGCCGCGACAGCGCCAGCATCGCCGCCTGGTCGGGTTGATCGGTGGCGTTCATCTCGCCGAGCTTGCGCTCCGCCCACAGCGCGGCCGGCGCGTCGTTGGGCACGGCGGCGACACGATCGAAAGCGAAGCGGCGCGTCGGCACGCCCTGCCGCGCCACGCTCACGACGATGCCGCCGACTGCGGGCGCGGGGCCGACGACGCGGAAATGATCGCCGCCGGCCGGCAGCGCGGCAAAGTCGAGCACGTGGCCCGTGGCATCGGTGACCGCGACGACATGCGGGCCGGGCGTCAGCAGGCGGCGCGCCGCGGTCTCGGGCGTGTCGGCCGTGAGATCGGCATAGTCGCCACCCGATTTGGCGGCGAAGGTGGCGAGCAAGGCGCGATTGGCGTCCGGCGCGCTCGACACCGCGAACAGGCGGCAGGGCAATTGCCGGGCGCGATAGGAATCCACCGTCACATTGCCGTCGGAGAACAGCAGGCAGGTGTCGGCGCCGCCGGTCTCGAGCAGCGCCTGGAATGAAGTGCCGCCCTGGTAATCGGCAGTGCGCAAGGCCGCCATGATCGGCGCGGCGCCGGGCGCGGCGAAGCTGCGGATCTGCGTTCCGCTGGCCGAGAAGAAGACGAGGTCGACGGCGGCGGGGCGGCGCGTGGCGACGTAATGCCCGGCAAGCGCGATCTCGGCGGCCAGATCGGCGGTGCGGCGCGACAGCGAGGTGTCCCAGTAGATCCGCAAGTGACCGCCCCCCGGCACAGCGCCGCCCTGCGGCGCCGGCAGGATGCCGCTGACCTCGAAGAAGGTCTCGCCCGAGCGATGCACGCCCAGCTGCAGCGGCTTCGGCGCGGCGTCGGGGCCGGCTTCGAGCGCACCAGACAGAACGAGATTCTCGGCGCTGCCGCTCGCGTCATAGCCGGTGGCGTCATGCGTCCACGACAGCGCGATGCCGTCCGGGGCGCGCAGCGGCGGCGCGTCCGCGGCATCGTCGTGGATATGGATCGACACCGCGCCCACGGGCTTGATCGTCTGCAGCGGGAGGGCGAACGGCGTGCCGGGCGCGATCGGGGTGACGAACTCCAGCCGCACGATGCGGCCCTTGCCGGCGAGGATCGGATAGACGCGGGTCATGAAGGCGCCGCTGCGGGTGACTTCGGCAAGGCCGGGATCGATGTTGTGGCGCTCGCGCGACTCGAAGGTCAGGCGCGCCGCCCGCTGGCCGGTCAGCACGCCGTCCACGATTTTGCCGTCGATATCCAGGCCGTAGCCGGTCACGACCGAGCCCGGCGGCATGTCGAACACGAAATTGCCTTCGAGCATGGCAGGTCCGGCATTCAGGAAATTCGCCGTGACCACGGTGCGCGCGGTGTCGCCGATGATCGCGACATCGATATCGAGCTTGCCGATCGAGAGCGCGCTGGACTTGACGGCATCTTCGTCGTCGTCCTCGGAATGGGCCATCAGCTCGGGATTTTGCCGCGGCGCCGCCAGGGCCGGGCTCGCGGCGGCGACCGTCGCGGCGGCGAACACCAAAGCGCGGAAGAGCGTTGCGAGGTTGGTTCGGTCGCCGTGCATGTCGCCCCCTGCCGCCGCGCGTGTCGTCCGCACGATCACCTGCCGGTATCGACTATAGCCCGCTTCAACCCGTGCCCAAAATCCTCTGAGGGGCGGATCGGACCGGGACCGCGCGCGATGCGGTCAGGTCGCGGTAGACCGCTTCGAGGAACAGCACCGCGACCGCGGCGAACAGGATCGCCGCCACATAGACGATGACCGGGCGCAGGCCGACGCGGCCGCGCGCCTTGCGCCGTCCGCCGACGCGCCGCTGGATGGTTCGCGAGATGCGCCGCACCATGCGCCGGACTCCAAAAGTCGGCCCCAGGGCGGCGGCGCAGAGCCGCCGCCACCCCGAGGCCCGGTCTCACAGCGACTTCGAGAGCCCGACGAAGAACCCACGCCGCGCACCAAACTGCGGCGCGCCGACGCCGATGCCCGAGCCGTCGCGGATCTCGTATTCCGCGTCGAGCAGGTTGATCACGTCGACGCGCGCGGTGACGCCGCCGGCGGGGCCGAGATCGAAATCGTGGCTCACGCCCAGATTGACTTGCGTGTAGCCCGGCACAGAATCGCCATTCGGCGTCGCGCCATCTTTGCGCAGGCCCGAGCCATAAAGCAGGTCGGCGCTGAACCGGATGCCCTGCCATTTGTACGACGCGCCGGCCGACAGCGAGACGATCTGCTGATGATCGAGCGGGATATAATGCGTCGCGATATAGGCGAGATCGCCCGGATCGAATTGGAACTGGCTGGAAACGATGTCCTTGCCGACCGCGCGCTCATAGGAGGCGTTGAGGTAGGAGGCGAAATCGCCGCTGTGGTAATCGCCGGTGAACTCCAGCCCGTATTGCCGCCCGCTCTTGTAGTTGAATGGCGTCAGGATGATCGGCGCGCCGAACTGGCCTTCGTCGATCAGATTGTGCGAGGCCTTGTAGAAGCTGTCGAGACCGACGGTGAGGCCGTCCGTCACGACCTGGCTGATGCCGATGTCATAATAGTCGGCGCGCTCGGCCTTGGGCGTGTCGTTCAGCGTGTTGGCCGGCGCGGCAGTTGTGCCGGCGAACAATGCGATGTCCGAATTTCCCACCAGTTCGATCGGCGGCGGCGAGAAATAGCGCGAGTAGCCGCCATGCACGGTGGTCGTGTCGGTCGGCGTCCAGACGAAATTGACGCGCGGGCTGAGCTGGCTCTCGGCGTCGAAGGCCTGGAACGCATCGTAGCGCAAGCCGAAATTGAGCACGACGGACGGAATGATCTTCCACTCGTCTTGGAGATAGAGGCTGTAGCTCCAGGCGTGGTTCTTCGAATTGTCCGGGATGACCAGGGGCACGTCGCTGAGCTGGTTGCCGGCGCCGTCGACGGCGAGCACCGCCGACGAGGTGCGGCTGACGATGTCGTCGGCCTGGTAGATCACGCCGGCGCGGATGGTGTGCGTGTCGCCGAGGTGATACGCGCCTTCGGCCTGCACGCCATAGGCCTCGTCGCGCTTGTACGCGGTCTGCGCGATGCCGTTGTAGAGCAGATCGCCCGCGGAATCGGGCGTGAAGAACAGGCTCGAATAGCGCCCGAAGCCGGAGATCGAGAAGTCGAAATCGCCCATCGTGCGGAGATAGCTGACGATGCCGTAATGGGTGATCTCGCGCTGGTTCTCGTTCAGCGCGTTGCTCGGGAACGCGAACTGGCCGCCCGCGAGCAGCAAATTGTTGCCGGTGGCGGGATCGACCGGGCCGAGGCCGGTGATGCCGTCCAGGCCCGAGGGCTGCAGCCCGCGCTGGTTCGGAATCTGGAACATGTCGTTCGAGGTGCCGAGGATCGCGGTGATGCTGCTGTTCTGGTCGATGATGTCCTGCAGGAAGGCGAAGCCGTGCCACTGCTTGGTGCGGTCGTGCAGCGGATCGCTGCTGCCGTCCGGCGATTCGATGCCGAGCGTGTCGGTCGTGTAGTCGCCCGAGACGAAATAATTGAGGCTGCCGGTCGAGCCGCCATAGTCGATGCTCGGCGTGATCTGGCCATGGCTGCCACCATAGACGCCGACCTGGCCGCCCGGTGCGAACAGGCCGGTCTTGGTCTGCACGTCGATGATGCCGGCGGTGCGGTCGCCATATTCCGCCGGCAGTGCGCCGGTGATCAGCCGTATGGAGTCCGCGAAATGCGGATTGAGCGTCTGGCCGAAGACGGAAATGCCTTCGGGGATGATGATGCCGTCGATGCGGTATTGCAGGCCGTTATGCTCGCCGCGGACGTGCAGCTGGCCGAACGAATCCTGCGCCACGCCGGGCGCCTGGAGCACGATCTGGTTGAGGCCGTTGTTCTCGCCGCCCGGCTGGGCGTCGATCGCGGCAGCGGTGATCGTGTAGGTCGATGCGCCGGTATCGGGCTGGATGGCGTTGCGCGCCTCAGTGAGCTTTTGCGCGGTGACAGTGACGGTTTCGATGGTGTCGGCTTGCGCCACGCATGGCGCGGCGATGCTCACCGCCGCGGCGGTGGCAAGAAGGAACGGGCGATACATGTTTATGACCTCGGCAAGGTCGCTTCGACGGCTGCGCGCACGCGCAAGACCCGCGGAAACGAGGACAATGGATTGAAGCGACGCGCGCGAAACGGCCAAAGGCCGCGCCGGCGCGCCACGCGCTCAAAATCGCAATGTCAGGCGGAGGGTGGTGCGCGGCCGCGCCAGGCGTGCGAGACCGTGTGAATGATCGTGACCGGCGCGGACAGCAAGGGCGCGACGACGGCGATCGTGATCGGCAGGATAAGCGCGGCGGGAACCGGCGTGAGATACGCGCCGGCGTGGAGGAATTCCTGGCACAGCGGGCAATGCGCGGCGTCGTCGAGCGGCGCCGGCACCTGGCGATCACGATCGAGTGAAGCGACGGTGCTCGCGGCCTTCGCCGACACGGAGGCCAGCTGCGTGCCGGCGTTAACGCTCGCCGGCTCGACATGGATATGCGTCTGTACGGCGTAAGTCTGGAAGGCGAAAGCGAGCAGCACCAGCGAGGTTATGAGCCCGCGCAGCGAGAATCCGGCCGTTTGCCGCCTCAGTCGTCCCGCGAATGTACGAACTTGCCGCAATGCTTTTGCCTGCCTGCGTCTGTGCTTGCCATACACACGATTTCGCCACTGCTGGCAACCATGCGCGCCGTCACAAAGGCTTGGCGCGTTTCTGGACGATGGTGAGGCCGTCGCGCCAGGGCAGAAGCACCATCTCGATATCGCTTGCGGCGTGCAGCCGAGCGTTCAGAGGGGCTACGGCGTTAAAGGACTCGACGTAATAGGGCGGGTCGCCGGCGAGCGGGCCGCTGACGACGCGGCCGCGGATCAAAGTGTCGTCGAGCACGATGATGCCGCCCGGACGCACGAGCCGGAACGCCTTGTCGTAATAGACCGGATAGGACGGCTTATCGGCGTCGATCAAAATCATGTCGAACGCGCCTTCGCCGTGCGCGGACAACAGATCGTCCATCGTCTGCGCCGCATCGCCCAGACGCAGTTCGATGCGGTCCGCGACGCCCGCCTCGCTCCAGAAGCGCCGCGCCACGTCGGTCAATTCTTGCGAGATGTCACAGGTGACGAGCCTGCCGCGCGCCGGTGAGGCGGACCAGCATCTGGAGGAACGCGCCCTGCTCCGGCGCCACCAGCATCGCCGCCATCGCGCCGCGGGTCGCGGCCTCGGCGCGGCAGGCGGCGAGCACCGGATGCTCGCGATAGCCGACGCGATCGATGTAGGCCTCGACCTCATCGGTCATCGGGATGTTGATGCGCATCGTCTGTGTCTCGCTGCAGGAACCACGGCTCCATAGCCGAAAAAGACGCGATGGGTTAGCGTGGCGCATCCCCATTCCCGAAAAGGTGACTGCCATGAAATACCGCAAGCTCGGTGCCAGCGATTTGAACGTCTCCGAAATCTCGCTCGGCTCGTGGCTGACCTATGGCGTCGGCGTCGAGCGCGACAGCGCCGCGGCCTGTGTCGACCGTGCCTTCGAGTTGGGCATCAACTTCATCGACACTGCCAATATCTATGGCCGTGGCGCAGCGGAGACGTTCCTCGGCGAGGTGCTCGCCGGGCGCAAGCGCGACTCCTATGTGCTCGCCACCAAGCTCTTCTTTCCGATGACCGACAGCGACAAGGGATTGTCGCGGGCGCAGATCGCCAAGCAGATCGATGCCTCGCTGAAGCGCCTGCGCGTCGATCATGTCGATCTCTACCAGTGCCACCGCTACGACCCCGAGACGCCGCTCGAAGAGACGATGCAGGCGCTCAGCGACGTCGTGCGGCAGGGCAAGGCGCGTTACATCGGCTTCAGCGAATGGACGGCGGAGCAGATCGCGGCGGCGTTCGCGCTGCCCGGCGTCGAGCGCTTCGTCTCCAGCCAGCCGCAATATTCGCTGCTGTGGCGCAAGCCGGAGGAGGCGGTCATCCCGCTGTGCCGCAAGGAGCATGTGTCGCAGATCGTGTGGTCGCCGCTGGCGCAAGGCGTGCTCACCGGAAAATATCTTCCTGGTGCGCCGCCGCCTGCCGGCTCGCGCGCGACCAGCGAGGCCATGGGCGGCTTCATCAAGCGCTGGACCGGGCGCGACATGCTCGAAGCGGTGCAGAAGCTGAAGCCGCTGGCGCAGGAGGCGGGCTGCACGCTGACGCAGTTCGCGCTCGCCTGGGTGCTGCGCGAGCCGAACGTCGCCTCGGCCATCGTCGGCGCCAGCAAGCCGGAGCAGCTCGACGACAATGCGGGCGCGTCGGGCCTGTCCATCGACCCGGCGCTGTTCGCGAAAGCGGAAGCGATCGTCGCGGGTGTGGCGCCGGCCGGCTGAGCCGCTAGCCCGCGCCGAGGATCTTCCACACGCTCGACACCGAGTAGATCGGTGCGCCATCGACGGTGAAATCGCCGCGCAGGAAGATCAGCGAACGCGTGCGGCGCGTCAGCACGGGCGCGACCTCGATCCAGTCGCCTTCGTGTGCCGGGGCAAGGAACTGGCTCTGCATGTTGAGCGTCACGCAGGCGGCGTGGTCGCAGGCATCCCACGCAGCCTGGCCGAGCGTGGCGTCGGCAAACGTCATCAGCATGCCGCCATGGATCAAGCCGCGCATGTTCACGTGACGCTTGTCGACGCGCAGGCCGAAGCGGCGCGCGCCCGCCTCGCCCTGCTGCCACACCGGGCCGACATGCAGCTCGAACGGATCGACGAGGTGCGTTTGGGTGAAGCCGGGCGGCGCGATGCTCATCGCCGGCTCAGCCGATCTTCCACAGGCCGGTGGCGACCGCGACGATGCGTTCGCCGCATATGATGTCGGCGGAGAGGAACACCATGGTGCGGGTCTGGCGTGTGACGCTGACGCGGCTCACCAGTATCTCGCCGAGCTTGGCCGGCCCGACGAAGTCGCAGGTCAGCGATACCGTGCTGCAGCTTTTCGCACCCGTCGCGGCGCGGCTCGTCTGGCTCATGGAGATATCGGCGAAGGTCATCAGCATGCCGCCATGGATGCTGCCCGAGCCGTTCATGTGCTTGTCGGTCACGGGCAGCGCGAAGCGGCGCACGTCGCCATCCGGCGCGAGCCGGTACATCGGACCCGCGTGCAGGTTGAATCCGCCCAGGGAAATGTTCTCCGCCTCGGGCGGAAGCGTGCTCAAAACGTCGCTCATGCGGAAAACTGCATAAGCGGTTCCACGCTGCACTGCAATATTGCACCGGTGCGGATTGGCTTCGCGGTGCGGCCACACTAAAGTTGCAATGCCAAACAAGATGCGCCATGCGAGGGGTCGCTTCAGCGCACGCGAAATTCCAGCCAGATGAGGACTTCCATGACCAAGCGTATCGCCCGGGCCGCTCTTGTGGCCTGCCTGCTCAGCACTGCCGCGGTGTTCGCGGTGACCGTGCCGCTCTCGCCCGCCATCGCCAAAGCCGCGCCGGCCGGCGGAAGCGTCAGCGCACCGGTCGGCAAGTTCCTGCAGCCCGCGCAGGCCGCGATGCAGGCGAACGACTTCGCCACCGCGCTCGGTCTCGTGAAGCAGGCGCAGGCCCTGCCCGACCAGACGCCGTTCGACACCTACAAGATCAACGAATTCCTCGGCAACATCTACGTCCACCAGAACGACCACCCGAACGCGTTCATCGCCTTCGCGGCGATGGCGGATTCGCCGTCGCTGGCGGACGACACGCCGGACCAGCAGGCCAACACGCTGCGCGTCGCGGGCCTGCTCGCGACCGAGCAGAAGGCCTACGACCAGGGCATCAAATACGACACCGCCTTCCTCGCGCTGCCCGGCGGCAAGCCGGACCCGACGGTGCTCGCCAGCCTGTCGCAGGCTTATTACTACAAGAACGATTTCGCCAATTCCGAGGCTTTTGCCCACAAGGCGATCGATGCGACACCGCCTGGCCAGGCGCCCAATGAAGGCGCGCTGCAGATCCTGTTCGGCGCCCAGCTCAAGGCCAAGAACATGGACGGCGCGATCGCGACGCTGGAGCAGATCGTCACCTATTACGACGATCCGGACGAGTGGGGCCAGCTGATCGATGCCTCGCTCGGTATCAAGGGCATCAAGGATTTCGAGGCGCTGCACATCTATCGCCTGCGTTTGGTGGCGAAGGCCGGCGGCCAGCCCGACGATTACAGCGTTCCGGCGCAGCTGGCGCTCTCGGTCGGCTATCCGGTCGAGGCCAAGGCGTTCTTCGACGCCGGCATCGCCGCCGGCAAGGTCAGCCATGGCGACAAGGGTGTCGCCGACGCCGACAGCCGCGCTGCCAAGGACCGCCAGACCCTCGCCGGCTTCGCCGCCGTCGCGGAGAAGGGCAGCGGCGAGCTGGAGCTGAAGCTGGCCGAGACCTATTACGGCTATGGCCGCTATGCCGATGCCGAAGCGGCGGCGCGCCGGGCGCTGACCAAGGGCGGCGCGAAGGACGATCCGAACGAGGCCAACATGGTGCTGGGCGAAGCGCTGCTGCTGCAGGGCAAGACGCCCGATGCCCTCGCCGCGTTCGCCGCCGTGAAGGGTGCTTCGCCGGCGATGACGCGCGCCGCGCATCTGTGGACGCTCTACGCCAACCGCAAGGTCGCCGCGGCCGGCGCACCGGCCGCGCAATAGGCTTTGGATCGCGCCGGGGCGGGTTCGCCCGCCCCGGCGGCTTTCCCCGATAGGTCGGCCATGAACCTGGTGCTCGGCTTCACGCCGTTCATCCTGTTTGCCGTGCTGATGGGCCTGTCGCCCGACATCGCGCTATGGGTCGCCTTCGCCGCCGCGTTCACGCTCGGCATGCGCTCGTTCCTCGACACCCGCGTGCTCAAGACGCTGGACGCGGGCAACACGGTGCTGTTCGGGCTCCTAGCGCTCTACAAGGGCTTCGTGCAGCCGAGCCTGTCCTTCGGCATCGTGCTGCTCGCGGTCGATGGCGGGCTGCTCGCCATCGTCGTCGCATCGCTCCTGCTGCACGAGCCGTTCACGCTGCAATACGCCCGCGAGCAGGTGGCGCCCGCGGAGTGGACCTCGAAACTGTTCCTGCGCGCCAATTACGTTGTGACGGGGGTGTGGGTGGCGGCGCTCGTGATCATGACGGCGGCCGATGCCGCGGCGACGCTGATGGCGCGCATCTCGGTGACGATGGCGGCGGCGGGCGGCCTCGTCGCGCTCGCGGTGGCGCTGACCTTCAGCCTCAGATACCCCGCCTATCTGCGCCGCCACAGTGGCGAAGCGGAGTGACGCACGCCGCCACTTGACTTTATTTCGGTATTTTCCTAAATACCGAAATATGAGCGACGTGTTCGACGCCCTGGCGCATCCCGTGCGGCGCAAGATTCTCAAGCTGCTGCGCAAGGGCGCGCTGAGCGCCGGCGATCTGGCGGACAAATTCGACCTCGCCAAGCCGACGCTGAGCGGCCATTTCGCGGTGCTGAAGGCCGCCGACCTCGTCACCACAGAGCGCCAGGGCACCACCATCCTCTATCGCCTCAACATGAGCGTGCTGGAAGAAGCGGCCGCGGCCGTTCTCGACCTCGCCGGCGCGGGCAAGAAGGAGAGCAAGTCATGAACATCCGCACCCCGCTATGGATCAGTTTCGCCATTGTCGTGGCCATGCTCGCGGCCAGCGTCTTCGCGCTGCTGCATTTGCCGCCTGGCGCGCGAATCCCGATCCATTGGAGCTTCGACGGCCGGCCAAACGGCTTCGCGCCGGCGGGTTATGGCGTCTTCATGACACCCGCGATAACCGCGCTGATGGCGTGCCTGTTCGCAGCCATCCCCTGGCTGGAGCCGCGGCGGCTGAACCTGGAACAGAGCGCGAAGTTCTATCGCGCGAGCTGGATCGCTTTGGTCGTGCTGCTCGCCTGCGTGCACGGCGTCGGCCTCTATGCCGCGATGCATGCCGGCGTGCCGGTGGGCGGCCTCATCGAAGCCGCGGTGTCGCTGCTCGTCATCGTCATCGGCAACTATCTTGGCAAGACGCGCTCGATGTTCCTGGGCGGCGTACGCACGCCGTGGACGCTGTCGAGCGAATATTCCTGGCAGCGCACCCATAGCCTCGCGGGAAAGCTGCTCATCGCGGCCGGCGCGCTCGGCTTTGCCGCCGCGATCAGCCTTCCGGCCAAACCGGCGACGCATATTTTCATAGGCGCCATGGTGCTCGCCATCGTCCTGAGTGTCGTCGCATCCTATGTCTTCTGGTTGCGCGATCCGGATCGCCGCAATGGCAAGACCGTGCCGCGCTAGCGGCGGCGGGCCGGACAGGCTAATTCTAGCGCGCCTTCCTTCGTCCGGAGCCCGCCATGAAAGACGCCGTCATCGTTTCCACCGCGCGCACGGCGCTGGCCAAGTCGGTCCGCGGCGGCTTCAACATGACCCATGGCGCGACGCTGGGCGGCCACGCCGTCAAGCATGCCATTGCCAATGCCAAGATCGACCCATCCGAGATCGAGGACGTCTATATGGGCTGCGCTTTGCCCGAAGGCGCGACCGGCAACAACATCGCGCGCGCGTCGGCGATCTGGGCCGGCTGCCCCGTGACCACCGCCGGCACCACGATCAACCGCTTCTGCTCTTCCGGCCTGCAGGCCATCGCGATGGCGGCGCAGCAGATCATGACCGAGGACACGCCGGTCGCGATCGGCTCGGGCGTCGAATCCATCAGCCTGGTCCAGATGGGCGGCACGATGAATTTCGGCCATTTCACCGAAGACCATCTCATGCAGATCAAGCCGGCGCTGTGGATGGGGATGATCGAGACCGCCGAGATCGTCGCCGAACGCTACAACGTCTCCCGCGACCGCCAGGACGAATATTCCCTGGAGAGCCAGCGCCGCACCGCCGCCGCGCAGCAGGCCGGCAAGTTCAAGGACGAGATCGTCCCGCTGACCACCAAGATGAAGAAGGTCGACCGCGCCACCGGCGCCGAAACCATGGTCGACATCACGGTCGATCACGACGAGGGCAATCGCCCCGACACGACGCTGGAGGGGCTCAAAGCCCTCAAACCCGTGTTCCAGGGCGGCCAGCAGGTCAAACAGGGCAAATACGTCACCGCCGGCAATGCCTCGCAGTTCGCCGACGGCGCAGCGGCGGTCGTCGTGATGAGCGGCGCCGAGGCGTCGCGGCGCGGCATTGCGCCACTAGGTATATTTCGGGGTTTCGCGGTCGCGGGCTGCGAGCCCGACGAGATGGGCATCGGACCGGTGCTCGCGGTGCCGCGTTTGCTCAAGCGCCACGGCCTCACCGTCGCCGACATCGATTTGTGGGAATTGAACGAGGCGTTCGCGAGCCAGACGCTCTATTGCATGGACACGCTCGGCATCCCCCACGACAAGTGCAACGTCGATGGCGGCGCGATCTCGATCGGCCACCCTTACGGCATGTCGGGCGCGCGCATGACGGGGCACCTGCTGCTCGAAGGTCGGCGGCGCAAGGCCAAGCTCGGCGTCGTCACGATGTGCATCGGCGGCGGCATGGGCGCGGCCGGCCTGTTCGAGATCCTGCAATAGTCATGCGCGCGCTGCTCGCCGCCGGCCTGTTCCTGCTGCTCGCGGGGTGCTCGACGATGGAGTCGGTGGTGAGCCCACCAGCGCCGCCGCCCGATCCGCGCACGCTGATGCCGGCGCTCGAGCAGCGCATCGCGGTGCTGATCGCCGACGAGCGCTCGCGCATCGATCCCAAGGCGCGCACGCTGATGATCGATCCGGAACTTTCCGACGTGGCGCGCAAGCGCTCCATCGACATGGCGGCGAAAAGCTATGTCGGGCACACCGCGCCCAATGGCGACACCTCCGCAACCATCCTGATGGCGGAAGATGTCCATTTTCAGGGCCTTTTGGGCGAGAACATCGCGGCGCAGCGCTACATCCCGGCGGTCGGCGTCGATGTGGAGACCTTCGCGCGCCGCTTCGTCGCGACCTGGCTCGCCAGCGCGCCGCACAAGGAAAATCTTTCCTTCGCCGACTACAATCACACCGGCGTCGGCGCCGCGGTGAATGGCGACACGGTCTATGTCACGCAATTGTTCTCCACCGATCTCGGCCTCGGACCGCATCCCGACGATCCGCTTCCGCCGGTGATCACGCCGGTGCCGAGCGCCCGCGACGGCAAGGCCGCAATGCCGCCGCCCGATCCCGGCGTCGCCTTGCGCGGCAGCGAGGGGACGCATTGATGGCCGACGCAGCCCCCACAAACCGCGCGATCGCCAGCTATGCCGATTTCTGGCCGTACTACCTGCAGGAGCATGCCAAGCCCGCCACCCGCAATCTGCATTATGCCGGCACCGGCCTGACGCTGCTCTGCGCCGCGGTGGGGATCGCCACCGGCAATGCGTGGTTCATCCCGGCCGCGCTCGTGTCCGGCTATGGCTTCGCCTGGGTGGCGCATTTCTTCGTCGAGCATAACCGCCCCGCGACCTTCACCTACCCGCTGTGGTCGCTGGTCTCCGACTTCCGGATGGCCTGGTTCTGGGTGACCGGACGCCTGCCCCGTGAGCTCGCCAAGGCCGGCGTCGGCGCCTGATCCGAGGCGGGCGCCGCTAACCGCCTATTAACGCTGATGGGCGAAGGTTGGGGCTCGCAACGGCCTATCGGAGTGACCGCTGCGAATCGGGTACTGAACCATTCTTTACACAATATCTTGACACCGGTACTTATCGTAGCGGGTGCGGTGCTAAGTGAGTCGAAATGCGGCCTGACATTCCCTGGAACGTGGCGGGTATCCCGTCCGAGGCCCGCGAAGCCGCGAGAGCGGCAGCGCGTCGGGAAGGCTTGTCGGTCGGGGAATGGATGACCCGGAGGATTCTCCGCAGCTTCTCCGATACGCCGGACGACATGACCCCTGCTCGCGAACAATGGAATTCCCAAGGCAATTTGGGCGGTTTGGGCAACGGCTACAGCAACGGCCAGGGCTATGCGCCCCAGCCCGAGCCGCGTCCCGCCCCGTCGCGCCGCGACACTGAAGCGATGCTCGCCGACGTGGCGCGCTCGGAGACGCAGAGCAACGACATCTACCGCCGTATCGAGGAGCAGCTGCGCAACGTGGCGCGCCGGCTCGAGACGACCGAGCGCAACCAGTCCGAAAACAACCGCGCCATGAGCAAGGCGGCGAGCGAGATCAACGTCGCGGCGCGCGAGCAGGCGCAATCCTTCGACCAGCTCGGCGGCAGCGTGATGAGCCTGGCCGACCGGCTGGAGCGCGTCGAGCGCACCACCGCCGGCGACGGCACGCGCGACGCGGTCAAGGGCCTGCACCAGGGCCTGTCACGCCTTGCCGAACAGATTTCCACCACCGCCAACCAGTCGGCCTCGCAAGTCTCGTCGCTCGCGACGAACCTCGAAAGCCTCGCCGCCCGCCTCGCGCAGGCGCGCCAGGAGACCGAGGAGACGGCGCGTGCGCTGGAGCAGCGCATCAGCCAGATCGACCAGCGCACCGCCGCGATCGCCGAGATCGACCACAAGGTGGCGCAGATCGACCAGCGCATGAGCCATGTCGGGGCGATCGACGATCGCCTTCGCTCGGTCGAGCGCAACGCCCAGACGATGGGTGACGCGGTGAGCAGCGCCTTGCAGAGCCTGGAATCGCACAAGGACGACAGCGCCGCGGCGCTGCGCCGCGATGCCGAAACCGCCGGCGCCATCGCCCGGCTCGAAGACAACGTCTCCAAGATCGAACAACGCGGCACCGATCCGGCGCTGGACCGCCGCCTCTCCGGCATCGAGCGCAGCCTGTCCGACATCGCCGGCCGCTTCGACTCGCCGGCGGCACGCGACGGCATCGACGACAATCTCAAGCGCCTGGCGCAACGCATCGAAGCCGCCGAGAACCGCCAGCGCGAGCAGGTCGCCGAACTGCGCGCCGCGATCAGCGATCCGGCACGGCATGTCGACGTGCTGCCGCATGGCTTGCAGGCGCCTGCGCCGTTGGCCCAGGCGTTCGACGCCCCGCCCTTCCCCGAAGTGCCCGGCGCGCATCAAGGCTTCCAGGTCAGCGCCGATCCGTTCGCGCCGGCCTTTGACGGCTCGCCGTTCGGCAGCGATGCCGCGTTCGGCGCCGATCCCTTCGCCGTGGCGCCGCCGCCGCCCCCGCCGCCGGCTTCCGCAGAATCCGATTCCTATATCTCCGCCGCGCGCCGCTCCGCCCGCGCCGCCGCTGCCCAGGCCGAAGCCGAGCGCGGCACGCGCATGGGCGGGTTCAGCTGGGGCGCCGCAAGCGCCGATCCGGCGGCTCCGGCCAAATCGGGCAAGAAGACCTATCTGTGGATCATCATCATCGCGGCGATCTTCATCGCCGTGTTCGCGATCGGCGCATTCCTGAGCCAGAAGCTCTCGTCGAACTCGACCCACACCGTCGGCGTGCTGTTCAACAAGCCCCAGGACACCGCCGCAACGCATCCGGCGCCGGCGATGGCGCCGCCCACCGATGGCGCCGACGTGACCCTGCCGATGACGCAGACGCCGGCGGTCGCGCCGCCGCTGCACAGCAATATCGTCAAGCCCGCGCCGGTCCACACCGTGCCCGGCGCGCCGCCCGCTTCCGCGACGAACCCGCCTGCGGTTGCGCCGCCGGCCGCGACGCCGCCGCAGCAGACCGCCGCGCTGACCCCGCTCGACAAGCTCACCGCGCTCGCCAATGCCGGCAACGGCAAGGCCGAGCTGATCGTCGGCCTGAAATATCTTGACGGCGACGGCGACGGCGTCGCCGCGAGCGAAGCCGATGCCGCCAAATGGCTGGAGCGTGCCGCCGAACAGGGCATGCCGGTGGCGCAGTATCGCCTCGGCACGATGTATGAGCGCGGCCGCGGCGTTCCCGCCGACGCCGCCAAGGCAGTGCACTGGTACGAGCTGGCAGCGCAGGCCGGCAACCGCAAGGCGATGCACAATCTCGCGGTGGCCTATGCCTCCGGCACCGGCACGGCGAAGAATTTGGCGGAAGCGGCGCGCTGGTTCTCCAAGGCCGCGGCGCTGGGCCTTTCGGATTCGCAGTTCAATCTCGCGGTGCTCTATGAGCGCGGCCTTGGCGTGCCGCAGAGCCTGCTCGACGCGTTCAAATGGTACTCGATCGCCGCCGCCGGCGGCGACACGGAGTCCAAGTCGCGCATCGACGCGCTGGCGACACAGCTCTCGGCCGACGACAAGGCCGCCGCCCAGCACGCCGCTGACGCGTTCCACGCCCAGCCGCTCGACCCGAAGTCGAACGTGCCGCCGCAGATGAACGACGTCGCGGGGTAACCTTCACCCTCCCCTTGAGGGAGGGTTAGTGATCTTCGAAGGTTGACCCCATAGCTCCCCGCGCGCACATTCGCGCGCAGCGTGGGGTTGTCGTCCCCTTCATCTCCTGCCGTGAATTTGCGCGTTCGATGGAAATCTATCTGCCCATCGCCGAGATGTCGGTCCATTGGCTGATCGTGCTGGGCATGGGCGGGGCGATCGGGTTTCTCTCCGGCCTGTTCGGCGTCGGCGGCGGCTTTCTGCTGACGCCGCTGCTGATCTTCTACGGCATCCCCGCCGAGGTCGCGGTCGCGACGACCTCCAGCCACATCACCGCCTCGTCGATGTCGGGCGCGATCACGCAATGGCGCAAGCGCGCGGTCGACCTCAAGATGGGCGGCGTGATGGCGGCGGGTGGTCTCGCGGGCACCGGGTCCGGCGTCTGGCTGTTCACTGTGATGCGCCGCTACGGCCAGATGGATTTCCTGGTCTCGGCGAGCTACGTGCTGCTGCTCGGGACGGTCGGCGGGCTGATGTTGAACGAGAGCCTGAAGGCGCTGCGCGCGGCACGCGGCGGGGGGCCGGCGCCGCGGCGGGCGCCGCATCTGTGGATGCACGGCCTGCCGTTCAAGATGCGCTTTCGCGAATCGCGGCTCTATATCAGCGTGATCCCGCCGGTGCTGATCGGCTTCTTCGTCGGCGTGCTGTCGGCGATCATGGGCATCGGCGGCGGCTTCGTCATCGTGCCGGCGATGATCTATTTGCTGCGCATGCCGACCAATGTCGTCATGGGCACTTCGCTGTTCCAGATCATCATCGTGACCGCGGCGACGACGGTGCTGCAGGCGACGACGAACTACTCCGTCGACATCGTGCTGGCGCTGTTCCTGATCCTGGGCGGCGTGGTGGGGGCGCAGTTCGGCGTGCGCATCGGGGCGCGGCTGCGCGGCGAGCAATTGCGCCTGCTGCTCGCGCTTCTCGTGCTTGCGGTGGGTGTGCGCCTGTTGATCGGTCTGGTCGTGCGGCCGGACGATCCGTTCTCCGTCACCACGGGGCTGCCATGAGGGCATGGGTCGTAGCGGTGGCCGCGCTCGCCGCCTGCGCGGCGCCGGCGCTGGCGTCGGAGGATCTCGTCTCGGGCCTGTCGCAGGATTCGGTGCAGATCACCTCGAACTATGCCGGCACCGAGATCGTGGTGTTCGGCGCGGTCGAGCATCTGGAGGACACCGGCGTCAACGACGTCGTGGTGGTGGTGCGCGGGCCGGACACCGACATGATCGTGCGCAAGAAGGACCGCGTCGCCGGCATCTTCCTCAACCGCGACCAGGCCAAGCTCTACGATATGCCGTCGTTCTATTACCTCGCGAGCACGCGGCCCGTCGACAAGATCGCGCCGAGCTACACGCTGCAGGCACACAGCATCGGGCTCGACAACATCATTCCCGGACGCATCGTCAGCCATCACGATCCCGCGCCGTTCCGCGCCGCGCTGATCGCGCACAAGGCGCGCGACGGGCTTTATGGCGAGACGCAGAACGGCGTGGAATTCCTCAGCCCCAGCCTGTTCCGCGCCAGCATCCCGATACCCGCCTCGGTGCCGCGCGGGCAGTACAATGTCGAGGTCTATCTGTTTCGCGACGGGACGGTGATCAGCGCGCAATCGACGCCGTTCTTCATCGACCAGACGGGACTGGAGCGCCGGCTCTACAACTTCGCGCACGACTCGCCGGTGTCGTACGGACTTTCAACGGTGCTGATGGCGGCGCTGCTGGGCTGGCTGTCGTCGGTGATGTTCCGGCGGAACGATTAGAACGCTGACCTTTACCCTCCCCTTGAGGGAGGGTCGAACAAATTTGAGCGTAGCGAGAATTTTTCGGGGAGGGGCCCGGCGCAGGCGCTCGCTTCGCTCGCGGACCCCTCCCCGAAATTCGCTTCGCAAATTTCGACCCTCCCTCAAGGGGAGGGTTGATATCAGGCTCTGCGCGC
>DATAZZ010000065.1:0-261992 GCA_036271735.1 Rhizomicrobium sp. | reverse complement strand
TCGCGCTGCCGTTTGCGTTCACGCCGGGACCGGAGATCTTCATCGTCTCGGCGCGGATCGAACTGGCGGGGCCGAACGTGGCGCCGACATGCGCCGAGGTCGGAAAGCCCGCAGGCTTGTTCAGGCCGATGAGATCGAGGGTGAGCGTCGACGGCGTCAGGTCGAGCGTCATGTCGGCGCTGAGCAGCGAACCGCGATGGCCGGTCAGCGTCGCGGTGACGTTGGCCGGGCCTTTCAGGAAGCCCGATGAGGGAAACCCGAGCGTCTCGCGCCCGCCATTGTCGAGCACGCCCTTGATCGCGACACGGGTGGTGACGGGATCGTTGGTGCGGAAATCCTCGGTCCAGTCCAGCGACAGTTTCGAATCCGCGAGCATCGCCGTGCCGGTGGCGTGGAGCTTGGAATTGTCGATGGCGAAATTCATCGCGCCGTCGGAAAGCTTGGCACGGTCGCCGAGCGCGATGGCGAAGCCCGTCACCGCCGCCTTGATGCCGATGTTCACGTCGTCGACCTTGAGGTCCTTGCGCATCGGCATGTGGAACGACAGGTCGAGCGCGGCATAGCCCTTGGTCTGGGCGATATCGATGCCGAAGCGGGTGGGATAGTTGAGCGGCTTCTTGTCGACCAGCGTCAGCACGTCCTGCATGCTGCCCGAAACGTGCGCGGTGAAGTCGCCCGGCGATGCCGGCACGTGGAGACTGGTGATGACGACCTTGCCCGCGCCGAGCACCAGCGGCCCGATGCGGCCCGAGGCGATGTCGGCGCTGAACGTGTCGCCGGAGAGCGTCGCAACTCCGCGCAATTGCGTGATGTGGGTCAGCCCCTGGATGTAATTCACGTCGGCGCTGCTTAGCGGCACCGTGACCTTCAGAGCGCCTTCCGGCAGCACGCTCGCATCGAGGATGCCCGCCGGCATATGCGCCTCGAAGGTGACCGGGCCGACGGTGCCGGTGGACATGTTCTTGTCGATCCAGCTGCGCGCGCCGTCGCCCACCTTGAGCGGCCAGAAGCGCAGGAGATCGCGCACGCCGAGCGCGTTCATCTGGCCTTTCAGCGCGATGACGGGCGAGCGGTCCGCGACCAGCGTGATCTGCCCGGACGCGTCCAGCGACAGCGGCGCGCCCGAAATGCCGAAACGGTCGAGCACGATGTCCTTCGATCCCGGGACATAGCTCCCGCGCGCCGACACTTCGCGCAACGCGAGCGGCGCCGGCAGGACGCCCGGCATGTTGATCGCGATCTTGTCGAGACGGCTGTCGAAGGCGACCCGCGACAGCGCGCCGTCGGCATCGTGCATAAGATCGAACTGGCCCGTGAGATGCGCCGAGGTGCCCGCCGCGTCGAGCGTGCCGTCGTCGATCAGGATGCGGTTGGACGCGGCGTCGTACCTTCCGTCGATCTGCAGCGCATTGATCTTGAGCGGCCCATGCGCGAGGCCGGGCACGTCGAGCGTGCCCTTGGCGCCGACGCCGAACTCCGCACTGAGCAGATGAACGCCCTGCATCGTAAAGGAGGTCGACATGTCGACGATGAAGCCGAGGCGCTTGACGCTCTCGAACGCCTTGCTGTTGCGGCCGAGCGCGCGCAGGTCGAGCCCGGTCACCGCCATCGCGCCCTGCACCGGTGCGTGCTTCGGCGGCAGCGAGAACTCGCCGGTCACATGCGCGGCGCTGCCGGAGATCTCCACCGAGGCGTCGAGCGTGGCCTTCAGGCCGGTGCCGGCGGTGGCGACATGGAAGTTCGCGTCCGGCGCCACAAGAAACAGGCCCGTCGGCTCGTCGTAGAAGGCGAGACGCGCCTTGCGCACCGCGAATTCCTGCAGCGACGACGCCTTGTCGTTGCGCAGGCTGAGCTGGTCGGCAAGCCGGCTGAGGAAGTCGTGCTGGTTCTTGTCCTTCTCGACGCCGAGCCTGAGCCCCCCCGCCTGGGTACGCACCAACGTGAGCTGGACGCCGACGAGCGTGATGCGCTGGACGACGGTCTTGCCGTGGAACAGCGGACCGGCGGCCAGGTCGATGTCCGCCTCCGGCGCCTGGGCGATGATGCGGCCTTCATTGTCGTAGACCTTGGCGCCCAGGATCACGAGGTTGACCCGGCCCTGGTCGCGCGACCATTCGATCGCGGCCTGGTCGTAGCGCACGGTGATGCCGGGCAGCGCCTCGGCCAGCGCGTTCGGCAGCGCGTCGCCGAAGGGCCCGAGCGAGACCGGCCCGACCAGCAGGCGGATCACCGCGCCGATGGCGAAGAAGACCACGGCCGCGCCGATACAGCCGGCGACGAGCGCCGCACGGCTGATGTGATGCGCCTTGATGTACCGGCTTAAGAACAAATTCGCATTCCGGAACGATGGGTTAGGCCGGGCATATGCCCTGCGGCCGGTTGCTATCGCGACCGATTGGGGCCGAAGCAGGGCGAACAATATGGCTTATCAAATCCCAACGGGGACTGAACGGGCCGCTTGCGCTGAATCGCGCATGGCTTTATCGCCTAGCGCCCATGGACCTCAAGCCCGGCGACAAGGCCCCCAGCTTCAAGCTTGCCACCGATGGCGGCGGCAACATCGGCCTCTCCGGCCTCAAGGGACAACCCTTCGTCCTGTATTTCTACCCCAAGGACGACACTGCCGGCTGCACCAAGGAGGCCCAGGGTTTTTCCGAGAATCTGAAGAAATTCGAGCGCTTAGGCGTCAATCTTGTGGGCGTTTCCAAGGACAGCGTTGCCTCCCACGACCGCTTCAAGGCCAAATACAAGCTCAAGCTGACCCTGGCCTCCGATTCCGAGCTCGAGGCCGCCCAGGCCTATGGCGTCTGGGGCGAGAAGACCCTGTACGGAAGGAAATACATGGGCATGGAGCGCGCCACTTTCCTGGTCGATTCCAAGGGCGTCATCCGCGAAATCTGGCGGAAAGTGAAGGTTCCGGGCCATGTGGAGGCCGTGCTCGCCGCGGCAAAAGGGCTTTGAGCGCGCCCCACCGATTTGGTCCGCGGTTAACCTCCCGGTCGTTTTTCTGGGCTAAGAGCTTGATCGGTCGCTCACAATTGGGTGAAATGGGTCCAACAGGGGTTGGCGCCCAAGACGCCCAAAAGGGAAGTTCTGGAATGACCGAGTCGCTCGTGGAGCGCGCGTGGGCGTGGCTCCATGAAACCTTCCCGGAACGACAGATCTACATCCGCAGCGACGGGCGGGTGCAGTTCTTCACTTTCAGCCCCACTCTACAGGCGACGCTCGCCGGTCTCACAATCTTCTTTCTGGGCTGGGTCGCGTTTTCCACAGTCAATGTGATCTTCAAGGACCGCATCATCGCGGCGAAGGATCACCGCTATCAGCAGATGCAGTCGGCCTACGAGAACCGCGTCGCCGACCTCCAGCTCTCCTATGACGAGCTGAACGGCGCGCTGGTCGGGGCCGAGGACAAGTTCAAGCAGACCGCCGACGAGCTCCAGACCAAGCAGAACACCATCGTCAAATTCCTCGACCGCAAGCGCCAGGTCGACGCGCTCGTGTCGATGCCCGTCGGCGCGGTGCCGGAGCTCGGCGCACCGCTCAGCGGCGCCAAGGCCGGCGGCGGCGACAGCGTGGATACGGGCGGCGGCAGCGATGCCGACAGCTCCGACGATCTGATCGGCGGCGGCACCTCGCTCCAGGTCATGCCGCAGCCGGTCCAGCCGCAGCCCCGCACCGCCAAGCCCGCCCAGCATGCCAGCCTGCTCGATTTCGGCGGCGTGGTCGGACGCGTCGCCGGCGCCCTGTTCGGCTCGAACAATCCCAAGCCCGACGCCGCCGACAGCTTCGCGCGCCATCCGGCGCTGAAGGTGCTGGCCGAGCAGACACAGCGCGTCAAGCATATCGGCGACCAGGAAACGATCCTGATGGCCCAGGCGCAGAACGAGGTCGCCGGCAGCGTGCAGACCGTGCGCGTGCTGATGGGCAATGCCGGCATCAATGCCGACCAGTTCGCGCAGAAATACGAAGCCTCGCGCGGCATGGGCGGCCCCGACGTGCCGCTGAGCGCGGTGCACGTCGAAGGCATCTCCGACCCTGCCTTCCAGGACGCCTATCTGAAGGCCTCGGCCGTGCTGACCCAGATGGACGAATTGCTCGGCGCGCTGCGCCACGTGCCGCTGACCGTGCCGGTGAGCGGGCCGGAGTTCGAGCGCACCAGCGGCTTCGGCGCCCGCGTCGATCCGTTCACGGGACGCTATGCCTTCCATCCGGGTCTCGACTTCGCCGGCCCCTGGGGCTCGATCGTGCATTCGACCGCGGCGGGCGTCGTGGTCGCCGCCGGGCCGCACGGCTCATACGGCAACATGGTTGAAATTGACCATGGTTTGGGAATCCACACCCGCTACGGCCATTTGTCGGCCGTGCTGGTGCAGATCGGTGCTAGAGTTGGCAAAGGCGCCTCGATCGGAAAACTCGGGTCGACGGGGCGCAGCACGGGACCGCACGTGCATTACGAGATCTGGTACGACGACGTCGTCCGCAACCCGAGCAAATTCATCGAGGCCGGCCACCATGTTCTCTAGCAAGAGTAAGGACGCTCCCCCTCCCGTCGCTCCCACCGCGCAGGCGAACGCACAGGCAAAGCGCCCGATGCGCTCCTCCTCGGCGCCGTCGATCATCAGCTCCGACCTCGTGGTCACCGGCACGCTGACCTCGAGCGGCGACATCCAGATCGACGGCAAGGTCGAAGGCAACGTCAACTCGACCGGCCTCGTCATCGGCGACAAGGCCTTCATCGAGGGCGACGTGATGGCCGAGGACGTGACCGTGCGCGGCCGCGTCAAGGGCAGCATCCGCGCCCGCAAGGTCCTCCTCGCCTCGACCTGCCACGTCGAAGGCGACATCCTGCACGAAGCCTTCGCGGTGGAGACCGGCGCTTTCTTCGAAGGCAATTGCCGCCACGCGGACAATCCCCTGGCACAACAGGAAGCCCGCACCACCGCCATGCAGCAGCAGGCGCCGGCCGCAACGCCGATGCCGTCCGCGGCACCGGTCGCGTCGATGCCGCGCCCCGCCGACACCGCGCCGCGCCCCAGCGCCGCGACCTTCGCCCCGATCAAGACCGGCTAAAGCGCAGCGACACCGAATACCAAAACCCCGCCCGGCCAACGCCGCGGCGGGGTTTTATTTTAGAGTTACGTCAGGCAGATCCTATCCGAGTAGATTGCGTTCCAGTTGTTGCAACGAACTCGGTGTCATGGCCCGCGAATGCGGGCCACCCAGCTGAATTCTGCGGATTGAAGTCATGTTCGCTCGGGGTTCTTTTTCGTCAAAGAAGAGAAGACGTCATTTGGGTGGCCCGCATTCGCGGGCCATGACAGTCCGATTTTTGCTTCTGGCCGATCACAACCTGCTCCAAGTGACCTTAACTGTTATAGATATTCATATAAAGCAAAGACGGTCGGCGCACCCGTCTCAAGATAGCGCAGCGTCCGCACCAGAGTGAGGACAACGAGGCCGACCGATGAAGAAGGACCACGGAAAAAGCAGCGGCAATGTCTTTGCCGACCTGGGACTGCCGAATTCCGAGCAGGAACTGCTCAAGGCGAAGCTGACGGTCGATATCTACCGGCTGATCAAGGCGCGCGGCCTTACCCAGACCGACGCCGCCCGGCTCCTCGGCACGACGCAGGCACAAGTCTCCGCCCTCATGCGCTGCCGCCCGGTGTCCGTCTCCGTCGGCCGGCTGATGGTGTTCCTGACGATCCTGGGCCAGGACATCGAGCAAAAACTCAAACCCGCCAAGCCCCGCAAAACGGGCCAAATGTCTGTCGTCGTGAAGGCGGCATGAGTTAGTTCTCGGTTGGGAAGCGTTGTCAGCGCTTGGTCTTTTTTTGCGCGACCAGTCTGACCCCTGGCTGACCACCATTTGTGAATTCCACTCCCGCCGCTTCCAGCGCACGCTGTATCGCTGCGAGCGTGGCCTTGATCGGCTGACGCTTGCTCGCTTCGAAGTCGAGGATCGTGCGCGACGACACGCCCGCGGCTTCCGCGAGGTTGGCTTGGGACATTTCGATCAACGCACGGGCGGCGCGACATTGTGCCGGTGAAAAAGACATCTTGACTACTTCACTTAATGTGATATGTTTCACTTAGGCAAGGTTGCCGGAAAACCGATATATCACGGAGGACGCGCCATGACCAATGAGCGCGAAGAGGAAGCTGTTGCGCGGGCGAAGCGGCAGGCGCTGACGCGCGAGGGGTTGCGTGAGGCGGTGCTTCAGACCCAGCGCGAGGTCGAGATACCGCTGTGCAATGCGCTGCGGCTGATCCATGTGCTCGGCATGGTCGAGACGCCGAAGACGGACGACGAGGTGCGGTCGATCGCCTATGTCGCGCGCGAGGCGGCGATCCGGCTGGAAATGGTGACGGACGAGCTGCGTGGGTTGTTTGGGGCGTGCGTGCTGGAGATTTGATGCCCCCTCCCCGCCCTTCGGGCGGACCTCCCCCGCTTTGCGGGGGAGGATAAGAAAGCACCTATTCCAAATCCTCGATCTTTTCCGCCTTCTTGCCGCCGACGGCTTGCGCCAGCGCCGCCGCCATGAAGGGGTCGAGGTCGCCGTCGAGGACGTCGCTGGGAGTGCGGCTTTCGACGCCGGTGCGCAAATCCTTCACCAGCTGATAGGGCTGCAAGATATACGAACGAATCTGGTGGCCCCAGCCGATGTCGGTCTTCTCGCCGACGAAGGCGCCGGTCTCGGCCTGCTTCTTCTCGAGCTCGATCTCGTAGAGGCGCGAGCGCAGCATGTCCCAGCAGATCGCGCGGTTCTGGTGCTGCGAGCGCTCGGTCTGGCAGGCGACCGCGATGCCGGTCGGCAGATGCGTGATGCGCACCGCGCTCTCGGTCTTGTTGACGTGCTGGCCGCCGGCGCCCGACGATCGGTAGACGTCGATGCGCACGTCCTTGTCGGCGATGTCGATGTCGATCGTCTGGTCGACGACGGGATAGACCGTGACCGAGGAGAAGCTGGTGTGGCGGCGCGCGTTGGAATCGAACGGCGAGATGCGCACCAGGCGGTGCACGCCGGCCTCGCTCTTCAGCCAGCCATAGGCGTTCGGGCCCTTGACGAGAAGCGTCGCGGATTTGATGCCGGCGCCCTCGCCTTCGCTCTCCTCGATCAGCTGCAGCTTGTAGCTGTGACGCTCCGCCCAGCGCGTGTACATGCGGAACAGCATCTCGGCCCAGTCCTGGCTCTCGGTGCCGCCGGCGCCGGCGTGGATCTCGAGATAGGTGTCGTTGCCGTCCGCTTCGCCCGACAGCATCGATTGCAGGCGCAGCTGCTCGGCGCGCTTGGCCAGCGTCTCGATCTGGCGCTCGCCATCGGCGACCATCGCCGCGTCGCCCTCGGCTTCGGCGAGTTCGATGAGCCCCGTGGCATCGCCGAGCTCGTTCTCGACGCCGCGCACGGACGACATCGCCTCGTCCAGCTTCTGACGCTCGCGCATCAGCTTCTGGGCTTCCTGGGGCTTGTTCCAGATGTCGGGGCTTTCCGCTTTCGCGTTCAGCTCGTCGAGGCGGCGGACGGCCTGATCCCAGTCAAAGATGCCTCCTCAGCAGGGCGACGGCCTGCTTGATCTCTTCGACGTTTCGCTCGGTCTCGGGGCGCATGGCGGTTCTATAAAGCGCCTATTTCAATCCGTCCAGGGATTGAAGACCTGGACACCGAGGCCGTCGAAATCCCGCCGGTTGCGGGTGGCGAGCACCAGGCCATGGGCGCGCGCGGTCGAGAGGATCAGCGCGTCCAAGATCGGGAACGAACCCGTCGAGGCCATCATGCCCCAGGTCTCGGCGACCGATGCATCGACGGGAAGAACGCGGCCCGCGTATTGGCGGCGAATGGAGACGAGCCAGCCGGCATAGGTTTCCGCCCGCTGCTTGTCGCGATCCAGGATCTGCGCGATGCCTTTCGTCAGTTCTCCCAACGACAACACACTGATGAAAAGCGTGTTCAAAGGAGTCGTATCGATCCAGTCCATGACCTTCGGATCGGGGCGCGGACGCGTCGGCTCGGAGAGCACGTTGGTGTCGAGGAGATAGTTCACCACTCGAAGTCGCGGCCCGTGTCGCGCGAGCGCTGATTGATGAAGTCCACGATGTCGTCGTCGAGCGTCGGACCTTCGAGGAGCACGTTCTTCACCGGCACCTTCGCCTCCTGAATACGGCGCAAATCGTCCATCGACACGACCGCCGCGGTTTCGACGCCGCGATGGGTGAGGATTTGCGGGCCTTCACTCGTGGCGCGGCGCACGATCTCGGCGAATTTCGCCTTGGCGTCCTGGACGGGCCAGACTTTGTTCATGGCTCCATCCTGACCGGTCTGACCGGTCATGTCAATACAGCCCGCCCGTGCCCTCGCCGACGTCGACGGCGCCCGTGCCCGGCGCGGCCGCAGTACCGGCGGACTGGCCGATGATCGCGTTGGAGGGGGCGTTCGGCTCGCCCGGGGCGGTGCCGGCCTTGAAGGCTTCCTGGATCGCGTTGGGATCGCCCGCGCTCGTCGGCTGGCCGGTGATGGCGTTGGTCGTGACCAGCTCGATGCCGGGGGCGACGCGGAACGGCGTCGGCGGCTGGTCGGCGAGCGCGGCTTTCATGAAATCGCGGAAGATCGGGGCCGCGGTGATCGCGCCCTGCTCGGACTTGCCCAGCGTGCGCGGATTGTCGAAGCCGACGAAAACGCCGCAGGCGAGGTCGGGCGAGAAGCCGACGAACCACAGATCCTTCGCCTCGTTGGAGGTGCCGGTCTTGCCGGCGAGCGGCTTGCCGACGGCCAGGATCGAGCGGCCCGTGCCGCGCTGCACGACGCCCTGGAGCATCGAGACGATCTGGTAGGCGGTCTGCGGATCGATGATCTGGTCGCGCGGATCGGCGAGCAGCGGCTCGGACTGGCCGTGCCAGTCGGTGACGTTGCAGCCGTCGCAGACGCGTCCGTCGTGACGCCAGATCGTGTTGCCGTTGCGGTCCTGGATGCGGTCGATGAGCGAGGCGCTGATCTTCTTGCCGCCGTTGACGAACTCGGAATAGCCGGTGGTCATGCGGATCAGCGTCGTCTCCGACGAGCCGAGCGCGTTGGCGAGGTAGGGCGCGAGGTGATCGTAGACGCCGAAGCGCTCCGGATACGGCACGATCTTGTCCATGCCGATCTCCTGCGCCAGATGCGCGGTCGCGTTGTTGAGCGACAGCGCGATGGCGCGGCGCAAGGTCACGGGACCTAAGAATTTGTGACCGAAATTCGCGGGATGCCAAAGGCCGAGTCCCGGACCCTGGTCGACGACGATCGGCGCGTCCATCACCTGGCTCGACGGCGTGTAGCCGGCATCGAGCGCCGCGGCATAGACGAACGGCTTGAACGCCGAGCCGGGCTGGCGCATCGCCTGCATCGCGCGGTCGAACTCGCTGGACGCATAGGAGAAGCCGCCCGACATCGCGAGCACGCGGCCGGTGTGCGGATCCATCACGACGATGGCGCCGTTGATCTGCGGCACCTGACGCAGGCCGTATTCGCCCTTGTCGCCGACGGCCTCGACATAGATCACGTCGCCGACCTTGAGCACGTCTTCGGGTTTGGACACGCCCGGGCCGACATACATGCCCGGCATCTGCTTGCGCGCCCAGGTGATCTCGCTGAACGGGATCGTGCCCTCGGTGCCGCCCGCAAGCCCGATATGCGTCGCGCGGTCGTCGAAGCCGAGCACCGTGGCGACGCGCCACGTGTCGATGCCCGATTGGTTCGGCATCGCGGCCAGCGCCGTCTTCCAGTCCGCTGCCCCGATATTGCTCGTGGCGCCGCGCCAGCCGTGGCGGCGGTCGTAGCGCACCAGTCCGCTGCGCAGCGCGCTCACCGCGAAGTTCTGCAGCCGGGTGTCGAGCGAGGCGCGGACCTGCAAGCCGCCGTCGTAGAGCGATTTCTCGCCGTATTTCGTGTAGAGCAGCCGGCGCACTTCCTCGACGTAGTAGTCCGCGTCCTGCGCCTGGCTGCCCAGCGGCCGCGTCTGGGTGACGAGCGGCTCGGCGATCGCGGCCTTGGCCTCGGCGTCGGTGATGTAGCCGTTGTCGGCCATCTGGCCGATCACCCAGTTGCGCCGCTCGATGGCGCGCTTGGCGTTGTGCACCGGATCGAAGGCGCTCGGCGCCTTGGGCAGCGCTGCCAGAAACGCGACCTCGGCGATGTCGAGCTCGTCCAGCGACTTGCCGAAATAGTTCAGCGCCGCGGCGGCGACGCCGTAGGAGTTCTCGCCGAGATAGATCTCGTTCAGATAAAGCTCGAGGATCTTCTCTTTCGGATAGGTCGCGTCGATGCGGATGGCGAGGATCGCCTCCTTGATCTTGCGCGAGAACTTGACGTCGTTGTTGAGCAGGAAGTTCTTGGCGACCTGCTGGGTGATCGTCGAGGCGCCCTCCAGCCTGCGATGCTCGACGACGTTGAAGACGTCCTTGACGCCCGCGCGCAGGATGCCGCCGGGATCGATGCCGGGATGGCTGAAGAAGTTGCGGTCCTCGGCCGAGGTGAAGGCGTCGACGACGCGCTTGGGCACAAAGGCGATGGGGACGAAGATACGCCGCTCGCGCGCATACTCGCCGAGCAGCGTGCCGTCGCCGGCATAGACGCGCGTCGTCACCGGTGGGGTGTAGTTCTGCAGCGTCTCGACGCTCGGCAGGTCGCGCGTCACCGACCAGACGAAGATCACGAGCGCGAGCGCGCCGATGGCGGCGATCGAAGCGAAACTCAGGCCGAAATAGAAAAGAAAGCGCCGGAAGCCTCCGCGCCGCTTCTTCGGCGGCGGCGGTGCGCCGGTCTCCTGCGGCTGGTCCGGATCGTCGAAGCCGACGCGGCGGGCATGCAATTCGGGCCGGGCGGAAAACCCGTCCGTCGGCCGAATCCGGCCGTCTCCCGCCGACGATGGCGGGGCGGGCGTCCTGTTCTGGTCCCTAAGATCGCTCATGTTTCGCAATTATGGCGTTTAAGGCCGCCCGCGTCACTCCGATACAGGCCCCGCCGAGCGCGCAGCAGGGGCGGAAGCCGGGGCAAAATGACGCTCTACCGCGCCCGCAATAGCACTGGCCACCCCGTTGCGCCACCTCGCCGTGTCCATCTGGGCGGCGTCGGCGGAATTGGACAGATAGCCGAGCTCGATCAGGACCGAGGGCACATCCGGCGCCTTGAGCACGACGAAGGCCGCGGACCGGTGCGGCTGGCGCGGCAGGATGTCGGTCGCGGCGGAGAGCGCGCTCAGCGCGAACTGCGCGAAGCGCGACGACTTGTTCATCGTGTCGCGCTGCTCCAGGTCGAGCAGGATCGGGGCTACGGCGGAATTCTCGCCGCCCAGATCGACGCCGGCGATGATGTCGGACTGGTTCTCCTTGCGCGCCAACGCCGCCGCTTCGCGGTCGGAGCCGGATTCCGAAAGCGTGTAGACCGACAGCCCCGTGACGTTTGCGTCAGGGTTGGAATCGGCGTGCAGCGAGATGAAGAGATCGGCCTTGTGCGAACGGGTGATGTTCACCCGCTCGCGCAGCGGGATGAAAACGTCGCTGTCGCGCGTCATGTAGACGGTGTAGTTCGGATCAGCCCGGAGCAGCCGCGCCACCCGAAGCCCCTCGTCCAGGACGAGGTCGCGCTCGAGCAGGCCATTGACGCCGTTGGTGCCGGAATCGATGCCGCCGTGGCCGGGATCGATCACGATGATCTTCCGGGCGCTCGCGACGGGTGCGGACGGCGCAGGCGTGGGCGGCAGCGAGGCGACGCGTTCCGCCTGGGTCTCGCGCGCCTTCAGGTCGGCCGGCCAGCCGGCGGTCTGGTCGAACCTGGCCTGGGTGGTGGGAAAGAGATCGATGACCACGCGGTAGCCCAGCCCGCTTTCCGGCGGGATGACGAGCGCGTCGCCGACCGACACCGGCTGGTTCAGGTCGATGACGAAGCGCGAATTGCCCGGCCGGAACAGGCCGTAGCGGTAGCTGCGGATCGAGCCGTGGCCGGTCGGGCGCGGCGGGCCGTCGAGGTGCCACTGCACCGCCGGCATGTCGATGACGACGCGGTTGGGATTGCTGAGCGTGAAGGTCCGCAGGCTCAGCGGATCGGAAAGCTCCACGACGAAGCGCGTGCGGTCCGTGTGCTCGCCGATGCGCGCGCTCATCACGATGGGAAGGGCGGAAGCCTTTGCCTTGGCCGGCGCCGCGGAATCGTCCTTCAGCACCTTGTCGATGATGTCGTCGATGTTGCCGGGCGGGTTGCCCTGCCCCGCAGCGCTTCCGGCCAGCGCGACGAGCGCCGCGCCGGCTGCAACCGCATGTGCGAACCTAGACATCCTTCAAGACTCGCGCCCCAGGCATTGACGCTTGGTTACCACAACGGATGGGGCAAAACAGAGGCGGGTCAGAATTTCAGGTCGTCGAAGTCCAAATCCGCTTTCACGCCCATATAGACGAACCGGCCCAGCGGCTCCGCCGGCAGGCCGTTCTGGCCGATCGACGGTTTCTGGTTGAACAGATTGTCCGCGCCGACATAGACGTCCCAGCCCTTGGCGATGTCGTAGTCGATCTGGACCGACTGCACGAAGCGCGCCGGCAGATGCAGGTATTGCTTCGCATAGACGTCGGGTTCCGACAGCACCGTCTGGCGCTCGACGGCGAGCACGCCGTTGTACCAGTCGAAATTGTAGTCGATCGTGATGGGATCGAGCTGCCAGACGATGTCCAGATTGGCCTGCACCCGCGGCGCCGGCGAGCCGTCGACGCCGCCGTCGAAGGTGTTGGCGGATTCCACGCCCGCCTCGCCCGGCAGCGGCACCGTCGACAAGCCGTCGAGCCAGGCGCCGATCAGGTGGAAGTCGAACGAGCCCCAGTCCTTCTTGACGATGTCCTTCGTGTCCATGTGATAGGTTAGATCGACGTCGACGCCGTCGGTGGAGAACGAGGCGACGTTGATCTCCTTCGCCGTGACCTGGCTGATCGAGCCCGGGAAATTGCCCGTCAGGGTGCGCTGAACCGAGGGGCAGAACGGATTGACGATGGTGGAGAGATCGACGCACTCCTCGGCCACGCTCTGCGCGCTCGGCGCCTCGATCGCGTTGGCGATGGCGACCTTGTACCAGTCGACCGAAAGCGCGAGCCCCGGAACCGCGTCGGGCTGCAGGACCATGCCCGCGGTGACCGTCCGCGCCGTTTCGGGCGAGAGGCCGAGATTGCCGCCGACGACGCTCGGCGTGCTCTGGTCGGTCTGCACCGAGGTCTGGCCGGCCACGTACTTCGTGAAGCCGAGCGCATGCTCGATCGTGGTGCAGTTGGCGGCGCGGAACTGCGTGCCCAGGTCGACATAGAGCTTGTCGCAAGGATCGTTGATGAAGGCGAAGCCGTGCTCGAGCGGCGCGAAGAGCTCGCCGATATTGGGTGCGCGCACGGCGACCGCGTCGGTCGCGCGGAACTTCACGCCCTCGATCGGAGAATAGACGCCGCCGAACTTCCAGCTCGTGTTGTCGCCGGCGCTCGAGTAATGCGATTCACGCACCGCGCCCTCGATTGAAAGCTCCTTGGCGAAAGGACGATCCTGCAGGACCGGCAGCGATGCTTCGGCGAAGACTTCCGCCACGTCGAACGAGCCCTGCACCGGCGACGCGCCGCCGATCCACACCAGCCCGTCCTGCTCCAGCGCATCCGGCGTCGATTCGCTCGTCTCCTTGCGATATTCGCTGCCCAGCACGATGCTCAGGGGCTGCGCCGCGCCCCAATCCTTGAACGCCGGGACGTCGGCGCTGAAGAAGCCGCTCGCGACGTCCTGGGTGATGACGCCCTTGGTGTGGGTATTGGCCGTCATCCAGGCGATCGAAGCAGCGTTGTTGAAATGCGGATCGAACGGGTTGAACGGCACGCAGCCGGAATTCGGACCCGGCGTGAAGGTGAACGGGAAATCGGCCGGATCGAGGTTGTCGGTATCGGTGAACTGGAAGAAGCCGTGGACCACCTTGTGCAGGTCCGGCGGCGTCGCCGAGGGGTCGAGGTTGGAGCGGCAGGTGGCCTTGCCCGTCGCGGGGTCAATGACGGAATCGAGCGCCGCGAAGAACCGGTCCTCGACGCGGTTGTGAAGATTGATGTCGTCGACGTCGGTCTGTCCGTAGACGAAGCTCGTGTCGTAGCGCAGCTTGTCGAGGAAATGCGGAGTCGGCACGTCGCCCGAGAAGTCGAACGAGGCGCGATAGGTGTTGCGCTTGACCTCTTCGGCATTGCGCAGCTCGAGATAGTCCTCGCGCAGGATGCCCTGCTGCTTCGAGTTCGCCAGGATGGCGGCCGAGACGATCGGCGAGATGTAGGCGTTGTCCGGCAACAGGACGACGGAATCGTCGAAGGTCGGATAGGACACCGACGTCGTGTCGACGCCCGCGTATTCGAAGCTGCCCTCGAACTTGAACCAGCGCGAGAATTCATAGGTGCCGGTGGTCTGGGCGATGTGGCGCGCGGCGTTGGGCTGGAAGTCGCCTTGCAGGTCCTGGGCGAACGGCATTCCCGAGGAGCCGATCGAGACGCCGCCGCCGAGATAGGTGCCGAGGTCGAAGAGATCGCCGTTGCCGAGATAGTTCGGGAACTTGCCCTTGTTCGTCGCGCGGTCGAGATCGGTGGTGATCGCGCCGTCGGGCGCGGAGAAGACGAACTGCGCGTCGTTGGTCGGGATGAAGTCGGGGATGACGTGGTTCGTGTCGTGCTTGTTCAGCGGGTTCGGCACGAAAGCCGTGAAGCCGCCGACGTCGGTGAAACCGCGCTGCGAGAAGTAGAGCCGGTCCTGGTTCGAGCCTTCGTAGGTGAGCGTGAAATTGCCTTTGTCGTCGTCGAAATTGCGGCCGACGGTCAGCGTCTCGGTATCCTTGGCACCGCCGCCGTCGGTCGAGGTGCCGACCTGGACCTTCGCGTGGATGCCTTCGAGGTTGTGCTTCATGACGAAGTTGACGACGCCCGACACGCCGTCGGCGCCGTAGACGGCCGAGGCGCCGCCGGTGGCGACGTCGATGCGGTCGACGAGCGAGATCGGGATCGAATCGATATCGACGGCCGCGCTGCCGGTCGACTCGCTGACCGTGCGGTGGTTGTCGATGAGGACCAGCGTGCGCACATAGCCCAGATTGCGCAGGTCGAGCAGGTTGAGGCCGCCGAGCGACGAGAGGTCGTTCGCGGCCGGCGTGTTGTAGCCGCTGGTCTGGAAATCGCCGAGCGAGCCCGCAAGCGAAGGAACGCGCTTGAGGTAGTCGGTCAGGTTGGTGGTTCCGCTGTGCGCGATCTCGTCGGAATTCACGGTCGCCACCGGGTTGGCCAGATCGTAGGCCGGGCGCGGAATGCGCGTGCCGGTCACGACCACGGTCTCCGGCGGCGGCTGCTCTTGCGCCTGCGCCTGCGCCGCAAGCACTGCGATCCCGAGCACCAATCCGGCGCCTGTCACAAATCTATGCATACCCGCCCCCGCTTTCACGGACCCGAGCCGGCTCTGAACCGGTGGTCCCCCGCCGGAATCGCCCCCACGACCGGCCCTACGCCTAGTGTTACCCCGATTTCACCAAAGGCAAAGCCCCGGTCAAGGCATCGTGACCCGGCCTGCGCAGTTGAATTCCCTGTGTGCCGCAACAACATCACGTTCGGGTCGACGGTTTGGGGAGCGGAGGCTCTCATATGCCCCCGGGGAAGAAGAAATGGCCGAGAACGCGAAAGCAAAGATCGAGATTTGGTGCTTTTTGGAGTTTCTCCCCTAGATATGGCCGGTTACTTTACGCTTCGTTGACCATAACCGGGTGTAGTATCGCCTCCTGAGGTTCCCCTTGCCGTTGCAGGCGGGGCACCCTACAAGGGATTCATATGCTGCTTCGCTTAAGCGGCCGGATCTTCCGGGCCAGAAGCGGACAGCCAGGCCGCAAGGCCCCAAGGAAGTACCGCCGGTCCGCCGGCAAGACTGCGATTTTTTTCAATGAACGACAGAATTCGCGCATTTTCCCACAACGCTGCGGCCACACCGCGGCGGGAAAGCTTGCGCCACCTGTCCCCAACAACGCGGCCCATCCCGTCATCGTCTGCGCCACGAAGCGCTGCGGGCGGATGGAGCACGCGCGGAGATCTCAATGCCCAAGCGCATGCTTATCGATGCCAGCCACCCGGAAGAAACCCGCGTGGTCGTTCTCGACGGTCAGAAGGTCGAGGAATTTGACTTCGAGGCCGCGTCCAAGCGGCCGCTCAAAGGCAACATCTATCTCGCGAAGGTGACGCGCGTCGAGCCGTCGTTGCAGGCCGCTTTCGTCGAGTACGGCGGGAACCGGCAGGGCTTCCTCGCCTTCTCGGAAATCCACCCCGACTACTACCAGATCCCCGTCGCCGACCGCCTGGCGCTGCTCGCCGAGCAGGAAGCCGAGGCGCGCCGGCGTGCCGACGAGGACATCGAATCCTTCGACATCGCGCCCGGCCCGAAGCCGGAAAGCGCGGTCGAGAGCGACGACACGGAAGCCGAGCCCGCTTCGGAATTCTCCGACGAGACGCCGACGGAACAGGCGGCCGAGATGACCGCGGCCGACGAGCGCGTCATCGAGGCGCATGCCGACAACGATACCCGCGAAGACGAGATCTACGACAATCACGCTTCGCACGAGGAAGAGAACGCTGCCCATCGCGACGACGGCGAGCATTACGAAGAGCCGCATGGCGAGCACGAGCATTCGGCCGAGACGTCCGAGCTGCCGTCCGGCGGCGACGAAACGGCCGATGCCGGGCATTCGCACGACGAGAACGGCGCCCAGCCGGCCGCCGAAGTGAACGAGCAGTCCGGCCAGCCGCGCGCGCAGCAGGCCCAGCGCCCGCCGCAGCGCTGGATGCGTAAGCGCCACTACAAGATCCAGGAAGTCATCAAGCGCCGCCAGATCATCCTGGTGCAGGTGGTCAAGGAAGAGCGCGGCAACAAGGGCGCGGCGCTGACGACCTATCTGTCGCTGGCCGGTCGCTATTGCGTGCTGATGCCGAACACGCCGCGCGGCGGTGGCATTTCGCGCAAGATCACCAATCTGGCCGACCGCAAGCGGCTGAAGTCGGCGGCGCAGGCGCTCGAGCTGCCCGAGGGCATGGGGCTGATCATTCGCACCGCGGGCGAGAACCGCACCAAGGTCGAGATCAAGCGCGACTACGAATACCTGCTGCGGATGTGGGCCACGATCGTCGATACGACGGTGAACGCCATCGCGCCGGCCTGCGTCTATGAGGAAGGCGACATCATCAAGCGCGCGATCCGCGACCTCTACAACAAGGACGTGGCGGAGATCGTGGTCGAAGGCCCGGCGGGCTATCGCAACGCCAAGGACTTCATGCGGATGCTGATGCCGACGCATGCCAAGAACGTGAAGCCGTACCAGGAGGCGGTGCCGCTCTATCAGCGCTTCCACATCGAGGCGCAGCTCGACGCAATGTTCTCGCCGACGGTGACGCTGAAATCCGGCGGTTATATCGTGATCAACCAGACCGAGGCCTTGGTCTCGATCGACGTGAATTCGGGCCGCGCGACGCGCGAGCATTCGATCGAGGAGACGGCGCGCAAGACCAATCTCGAAGCCGCCGAGGAAGTCGGCCGGCAGCTGCGGCTGCGCGACTTGGCGGGCCTGATCGTCATCGACTTCATCGACATGGAGGACGGGCGCAACGACCGCGACGTCGAGAAGCGCATCCGCGACGCGGTAAAGAACGACCGCGCCCGCATCCAGATCGGCAAGATTTCCCAGTTCGGCCTTCTTGAAATGTCGCGCCAGCGTTTGCGCGCCGGCGTCATCGCGGGCTCAACGGTGCCCTGCCCCCATTGCGGCGGCCAGGGCCTCGTGCGCTCGGTGGAATCGACCTCGCTGCGCGTGCTGCGCGGGCTCGAGGAAGAGGCGCAGAAGCAGCGCGCCGAGGGCCTTACCGTGCGCGTCGCGAGCGACGTTGCGATCTACACGCTGAACCAGAAGCGCCGCGAGCTGTCGCGGCTGGAGAGCGAGTATTCGATCATGATCAATTTCGAGCCCAAGCCCGAGCTGATGGCCGGTGCGTTCGAGATCGACCGCGTCGGACAGCGCAATCCGGAAGACTTCCCGCGTCCGGCGCAAGCCGCGATCCTGGAGCCGGTGAGCGAGGACGAGGATGTCGCCTATGTCGAGGAAGAAGAGCTCGACGAGGAAGACACCGCGATCGCCGAGGCGGAAGACGAAGCGCCCGCCGCCGAGAGCGAAGAGAAGCCGGCCCGCGCCGAGCGCGGCGACGGCGAACGCAATGCCGATGGCTCGCGCCGCCGCCGCCGCCGTGGCGGCCGCAATCGCGGGGGCCGCGACCGGGATCGTCCGGCGCGCGGCGATGGCGAGCCCCGTCCGGCGCAGCCTGCCGTGGCCGACGGCGAACAGCCGAGCGCGCTCGAAACCGCCGAGGGCGAAGTCGTCATGCCGGAAGGTGGCGAGGATTTCCCGGTCGAGCAGACGCCTGGCGCTGAGGGTCAATTCTCGGAGCAGGACGGCGAGGCGCGCCGCAAGCGCCGCCGCCGCCGTGGCCGCCGCGGCGGCAACCGCGATCGCGTCGGTGGCGACACTGGGGTGAACGGCACGAATGGCGAGCACAGCGACGCGCCCGTCGCGGCGCTCTATGTGCCCGACGCGCTGCCGCCGGTGTCGCAGACGCCGGCAAGCTTCGGCACGGGCCGCTTCGGCGATCCGGACGAGATCGACACTACGCCGCAAGACACGCCGACCCCGACGCCCAACATGCCGTCGGCGCCGGTCTGGTCGCTGAACGAAGCGGCGGAAATCGACACCACGCCCAAGGACGATTCCAAGCCTTCCGACGCTCCGGTCAAAAAGGGCTGGTGGCAGCGGGCGTTCAAGTCCTAAGCGGTCAATCGCTCGGCGGCGCGGACCATGCGGTCTGCGCCGCCCATTCTTCCGCCTGCGCCATCATCAGATCGAACACGGGATCCTTGATCGCGTAGTAGGAATCCATGTCTTCGGGGAACAGGCGCGCAAGCTCGATCTTGATCGCGGCATAGGCGTTGGCCGCCGCCGGATGGGCGCGCAGATAATCGCGGCACAGCAAGGGATAGCGCTGATTGAACCGGCCGGCGATGCGGGCATGGATGTTCGCGGCGCGTCCGGTGGTTTTGTAAAAGCACTTTTCGAGTTGTTCGGGGGGCAGCGACATCCCCGGCGGATTGTGATCCTGCACGTCGAGACGCCGGATGAATTTCGGTTCGTTGAACGGCAAAGACCGCGCGGCCGCGATGTCGACGACGGTGACCTGCAGGTCGATAACGTCCTTGGCGGCGAGGCCGGGCACCGCGGTCGAGCCAATGTGATGGATGGCGAGGATGTGCTTGCCGCCCAATGCGCGCAGCTCCGCCGCGATCGCGGCGAACTCGGCCGGCCAGGATTCGCGATAGGGGACGATCTCGATCATGGGTGCCTCTCCAAACGGCGGCGGCGCTGTCATCCTTCGACAAGCTCAGGATGAGGATTGGGTTTAACCTCATGCTGAGCTTGTCGAAGCATCGGGCCTGGCGCGATTCAAGCTGACCGCGATCTGCCTAGCGCAGAGATACCATCCTTTCCAGCAACGCGCGCCACCATGCCCCGTGGCGTTGCAGGAAGACGAGGTCGGACATCGTGTGCAGCGCGACGTGAGTCCGGGGCACGCTGTCCCAGCCCTTGTGCTCGACGGTGACGCGGGTTTCGTCGCCGACGGCTTCGAAACGGACTTCGACCGTGGTGTTCTGCTCCGCCGTGAAGGTCGCCTGGCGCCAGCCGAAGGCGAGGCGCGCGCCGGGCTCCCACGCCGTGATGCGGCCGATGACGAAGACGGTGCCGCTGGGCAGCGTCTCGATGAAGCGTCCGCCGGTGCCGGGCTCGAAGCTGAGCACGCCACCGGGACGCGGCGTGAAGCGGAACAGCGGGCTCGGCTGCCACCACAGCGCGATGTCGCGCGTGAAGAGGTCGAAGGCCTCTTGCGGCGTGGCGCGCACGCGGACCGAGACGAGAATGGAGCTCATCGCTTCGGCTTCGCCTGCTTCTCGACATGCGCCTTGAAGGCGAGCAATTGGCGGCTCCACAGCGCTTCGGCGTCTTCGAGCCATTTCTTCAGATCGGTCATCGGTTCGGGCCTGAGACTGTAGATGCGGACACGGGCATCGAGGCCGTCATGGCGTTCCTCGACGAGGCCGCCAAGGCGCAGCGTGCGCAGATGGCGGCTCATCGCCGGCGCGCTGAGGCCGGCGGCTTGCGCGAGTTCGCCGGCGGGGCGCGGGCGCTGCGCCAACAGATCGACCACGCGGCGGCGCATCGGATCGGCGAGCGCCGCCAGCGTGGTGTCGAGTTTCGCGCGCGCGCTCACAGGGTCTCGCGCACCTTCAGCCCACCGCTCGCCTGCTCCATCTCAGCGGTGGTCATTACCTTTACGGTCTGGGAGAACGCCCAGATGTGGCCTTCGGGGTCTTTCACGCGGTAGGAGCGGTCGCCGTAGAATTGATCGGACGGCTCCATGAGGATTGTGGCGCCGGCGGCGCGGGCGCGCGCGAAATGCGCGTCGATGTCGGTGTCGACCTGGATGTGCAGCATCTGCGTGTTCTTGCCGGCGAGCGATTTGGGGCTTTTGGCGTCGTCGGTGTATTCGCGCGCGATCATCACCAGGGCGCCGCGATATTTCATCTCGGCATGCACGATCTGGCCGGAATTGTCGGTGATGACGAGCGCGGTCTCGAAGCCGAAGGCTTTCTCCAGCCAGTCGAGCGCGGCGCGGTCGTCCTGATAGATCACCGAGGCGCGGAAGGTGGAGAGATTGTCGACATTGGCATCAGGCATGGGGAATTCCTTCTCGATTTCGAGAATATTTAACTGTAAGTAAAACTAATGAGTCAAGTGCGAAGGCGCTTGGCAAATGCAGTTTCACAGACGCCGATATTGCTCGCCTGGCATTGCCCCCCTCACCCTGCCCTCTCCCCCGAAAGGAGGGCGAGGGAAAAGTTGACGGCGTTACCGGCTATCGCCCGCCGCGCCGAGGCCGTAGGCGGAGGGGTCGGAGAGGGAGACGCAGGCATCGCTCTGGCAGGTGATGGCGTTGACCGTCTCGAATGGCGCGAGGCCGGTGGAGCGTAAATCGGTGCGGCGGATCAGGGCCTCGCCCTGCCCCATCCGCGCCAGCGCATAGCCGACGGCCGCGGTGCCGTTGGGTCCGCCGGCGCCGACGCCGACCAGCGACACGCTGCTGCCCTGGGTCGCAATGACGGGGGTGAGGAACGCGCCGGCAATGCCGGCGGGACCGGAAGATGGCGCGCGCGCCAGCGTCACGCCGGTGCCCGTCGCGTTGTGGCCGGAGCCGAACGGGCCGTTCATCGTCACGGCACAGGACACCGACTGGCCGGCGCTGTCGCGCGCCGCGAAGCCGGTGGACCCGAGATCGGGCGGCAGGTTCGTCACGCCAAAGCGCGCCAGCGCGTGCTTGACCGCGACGACGATCGCGGCCTGCAGATCGCCGGAGCCGGCTTGCGTCTGCTGCGCCTCTATCAACGTGCCGAACAGCGCGCCGGAGAAGGCGCCGGCGCCGGTCTGCGCCGACGGCAGATAGACCGACTGGTTGCCGAGCTGGAGCAGCTGCGGATTGCCGCGCGTCACGCCATAACGGGCGAACTCAGGCACGCCGATGGCGCCGCCCTGGGCCTGCGAATAAGCGAGGATGCGGGCGCCGACCTCGCCCTTGTAGAACGCGTCCGGTCCGCCGAGGCGGATCGCGGAAAGAGTCTGCGCCAGATCCGTATTGGACACGACCGTGCCGACCGGCCTGGCGTTGCCGGACTCGTCGAGAAATTCGGCGGCGAGGCCGGCATCGAGACGCACCACATCGAGCGTCGTGGCGAGGCGCGCCGAAAGCGCACGGCTAATCGGGAAGCCGGTCGAGGCGAGGCCCTCGCCCGGCGAAACGTCGCGCTGCCACGGGAGCACGCCATAGGCGCCTTGCAAGGCGGCAAAGCCGCGGATGTTGCCCGGCACGGCATAGGCGCCGCCGCCGCCCGAATCGCGGGCGAGGAAATCGAACTCGTCGGTGCGGCCGCTGGCCGTATCGTGGACGAGGCAGATGCCGCCGCCGCCAAGCCCGGCGGCCACCGGATAGGTCACCGACAGCGCGAAGTACATCGCGGTCGCGGCATCGGCGGCGCTGCCGCCCTGGGAGAGGATCAGGGCACCGGCTCGCACGGCGAAGGGTTCGTCACCAACCGCAAAGGTACCGGGCACGCCGCCGTTCATATCGCTCTGGGTGGGCCGCGCCGCGGGAGAGTCGGCGTCGTCGGTGCCCGTGGTGCTGCCGCCACCGCTGATGCTCCCCAGCGCTTCGCCGGCGGTGACATCCCTGCCGAGGTCGGAACAGGCAGACAAAAGCAACAGGCCCGAAGCACAGGCCAAAATCCGTGAGCGCAGGATCACTATGATAATTCCTTGGCGGTTAACCGATCCGTCATGCCGTCCGTTGATGCCGGCCGCACGTTGACGCAAGTTGCGCGCCCACATACGGTCCCCACCGGACGAGGGGCGCGGGGACCGTTAGGAGAGTTCAAGCCTTGGCGTTTTGCAACCCTTTGCTCCGAATCCGGCGCCTGGCCGGCGCGATTTCGCGCCGCAGCCGCGCCATCGCCTTCCTTACGGGATTTTTAGGCAGCCTGGCGTTCATGACCGGGCCTGCGGCGGCGCAGGGCATCCTGCTGCTGCGCGACACCGAGACCGAACGTGCGCTGCGCTCCTATGAGGACCCGCTGCTCAAGGCCGGCGGGCTCGAGCCGGCGGCGGTGAAGCTCTATCTGGTGAACGACAATTCGGTGAACGCCTTCGTCGCCGAAGGCCAGAACATGTTCATCTTCACCGGCATCCTGATGTTCGCGAAGAGCGCCGGCGAGATTAAAGGCGTGATGGCGCACGAGACCGGCCATATGGTCGCCGGCCATCTGTCGCGCAGCAGCGAGGCGATCCAGAAGGCGACCATCCCGATGCTGCTGTCGATGATCGTGGGCATCGCGGCGATCGCGGCCGGCGCCGGCGAGGCCGGCATGCTGATCCTGATGGGCGGCCAGGGCATCGCGCAGGACCAGTTCAACGCCTTCAGCCGCGTGCAGGAGGCGACCGCCGACCAGATCGCCGTCAAGCTTCTGGACAAGACGCATCAGTCGTCGCGCGGATTGCTGTCGGCGTTCAACCGGCTGGCCGACGAGGAAGCGCGCGCGTCGCGGCAGCAGGACGCTTATGCGAGCGACCATCCGATGGGCCGCGAGCGCGTCGCCAATCTGGAGACGCAGGTCGAGGCCTCGCCTTACAAGGACGTGCCGGAAGATCCGGCGGTCGAGCATGAGTTCGAGATGCTGCAGGCCAAGCTGTTCGGCTACATCGCGCCGATCCAGGAGGTCCTCAACCGCTATCCGGTGAGCGACACGAGCAAGCCGGCGCGCTATGCCCGCGCCATGGTCTATTCGCGCAAGCCGGACCTGCCCAAGGCGCTGTCCGAGATCAACAGCCTGATCAAGGATGAGCCGAACAATCCTTATTTCTACGAAGTGCTGGGGCAGATCTATGTGAGCATGGCCAAGCCGGAGCTCGGCGTGGTGGCGTTCCAGCATTGCGTCGACCTGATGGGCGATGCGCCGCAATTGCGTGTGGCGCTGGCCGCGGCGCAGCTCGCGACGGAGCGCCAGGTGCTGGCCAAGCCGGCGCTCGACAATCTCAAGATCGCCTTGCAGCAGGAAGACGACGATTCGTTCGCATGGTACGAGGCGGCCTCGGCCTACAGCATGCTGAACAACGAGCCGATGGCGAATCTGGCGACGGCGGAGCGCTATTACTCGGTCGGCGCGATGCTGCCGGCGGCGCAATTCGCGGATCGGGCGCGGCACGGGCTGGTGCAGGGCTCGCCCGACTGGCAGCGCGCCAACGACATCGTCGCGATCGCGATGCCGGCCGCGCGCCAGCAGCGTTGAAGGATTTGTCATGATCCCGCAATGGAAGGTCGCGGCGCTCGGCGCCCTCAGCGGCGCCGTCATCGCGGTTGCCGTGGTGTTCGGATCGGCGGCGCTGGGCCTGTTCCCGCACAAGGTCGACGGGCCGCAATTGCGCGCCTATCTGCTAGCGCATCCCAGCCTCGTCACCGACATGATGGCGCGTGCGTCCGAAGAGCAGGACGTGGCGGCGCAAGCGGCACAGCAGGCGGCGGTGCGCGCGGCGGGGCTCAAGACGTTCTTCGATCCCAAGGTCGCGTTCGTGACGGGGCCGGCGAATGCGCGCGCGACGCTGGTCGAGTTCTACGACTACGACTGCCCGTATTGCCGGGCCTCTCTGCCGGCGATCAAGAAGTATTATGAGGCGCATAAGGGCGACACGCGGTTCTCGTTCATCGAATTTCCGATCCCGTCGCAGCACGGGCCGGGCGCGGTGCTGGCGGCGAAGGCGTCGCTCGCGGCGCGGCGCCAGCCGGACAAGTTCGTCGCGTTCCATTTCGCGCTGATGGGCGAGACGGACGCGATCACCGACGACATCATCGCCACCGACGCGGCGCGCTGCGGCATCGACCTGAACAAGCTGAAGGCCGACATGGCCGATCCGGCGCTCGACGACCTGGTCGACAGGGCGCACAAGCTGGCCGTCAGCGTGAAGATCGACGGCACGCCGACCTTCCTGTTCAACGGAACGCTGCATGCCGGCGCGGTAGACGACGATGCGTTGCGTGCGGGCATGGCCGGCAAGGCGATCTAATCGGCGGTACGGATGCCGGCCGGGCCAGTGACGGCGAGCGAGCCGGTGCGCTTGAGATGCCTGCCGTCGAAGCGGAAGATTTCGATCTCGTTGTCCGCCATGCATTGCACCAGCAGCACCGTGCCGGCGCGATTCCAGGCGGCGCCCTGACACCAGTGGCCGACAGGCGCTTCGGTGATCTCGGACAGCGCGGTACCGGTCACGCGATAGATCTTGAGCAAGCCGAAATCGTGGAAGAACGGCGAGGCCTTGGGCTGGTTCGAGCCGTTCATCACGGTGACGGCGAGCAGCCTGCCGTCATGCGATAGCGCCAGGCCCTCCGGCGTCGGGCCGACACTGACCGTGCTGACGATTCGCGGTGGCGCGGCTTTCAGATCGATGAAGCTGACCGTCGCGGCGTCGCCGGGGCCGGCGCCGATATTGGCGACGATGGCGATGTCGCCTTGCGGGCGGACGACGAGACCGTAAGGGCGCAGGCCGGCGAAGATATCCCGGCCGGCATACGTGACCTTCGCGCCGTCGACGGCCAATACCGAAATCCTGTTGTCGCCGTCGCGGGTCACCAGTGCCGTCCTGCCGTCCGGCGTGAAGGCGACGTGGCTGGGTCCGGATTTGGCATCGCCGAGCGCGATCTTGCCGGCCGGCGTCAGCGTCATGCCGGCGAGCGTGAAGACCGAGACCGTGCCTTCGGCACGGTTGGCGACCAGCGCCAGCGTCGCGGTGCGGTTGATCGAGACGCCCGAGGCGCCCTGCCCGGCCGCCAGCGTGGCCACCACCTTGCGCGCCTTGAGATCGATGACCGTGAGCGCGTCATTGGGCACGGTCTTCGTTGGATCGGCGGGATCGAGCTTCGTCGCACCGGTGACGAGCGCGAAGGATTCGTCGGGCGCGATGGCGACGCTTTGCGGTGGGCCGATGACGCTGGCGGGCGCCGGAAGCGTCGCGAGAATGCGGGGCGGGAAGGTTTTGAGGTCGATGATCGCCGCGCTGTCCGGCGCGGGATTCGCGTTTACGACGGTGGCACCATCCTTGAGGCTGACCTTGCCGTCATTGGCGGAGACGGCGAGTTGGGCGCTTGCGGCGGCGGGCAGGAATGCCAGCGCGGCGGCAAGGATGGTAGCGCTACGCATCTTGATCCTCATCGTCCGGTAATTCCTCGAGCGCTTCGCCGGTTTCGAGCGAGACCAGAAAGTCTTCCCAGCCGCCCGGCGGGTCCCATTCGCCCTGCCCGTCGATCACGTCGCCTTCGACATCGAAGATGAGGACGCCGTCGAGCCCGAGCTCGTCGTTGCGCCACACGATGCGGCCGTCGGGCGCGAGACGGACGATGCCCTGGCCGGAGGTCACCAGCAGCCAATCGTCGCCCGGGTGGAATTCGCCGAAATAGCAGCCGAGGTCGATTGCGTGCGTCGCGCTATCGCGCCACAGGATTGCGCGGCCGCCCAAGCCGAACACGAACCAGCCGCGCCAGACGATAGCTTTCGGCTCGCAGCGATAGTCTTCGCTCATGTAGCAGAGATCGAAGCGGCGGGTGGTGTCGCCGTTGCGGGCGAGGACGAAGAGGTCGGGCGGGCTGCCGCCGATGGCGATGGGCGGCGATGGCGGCCAAATCTCGGGCAGCGTATCGCTGAATTCGAAGGTCCAGGGATCGGGCATGCCCGTGAATATTTGCATGAGTTAGAGTGGCTTCGCCACCGCTCCGCTGTCATCCCCGGTCGAGCGAAGCGAGGGGAATGGGACCCAGGTCTGACCACCGTGACGGTGGAGAGGCCTGGGTCCCTTCCCTCGCATTCGCTGTCGCTCATGCTCGCCGGGGATGACAGCGGAGGTCTAAATCAATCCCGTGATCGGGCTGGAGGGGTCGGCGTAGTTCTTTTTCGGCATGCGGCCGGCGAGATAGGCCAGGCGGCCGGCTTCGACGGCGAGCTTCATCGCGGCGGCCATCTTCACCGGGTCTTTGGCGTGCGCGATGCCGGTGTTGGAGATGACGGCGTCGCAGCCGAGCTCCATCGCCACCGCGGCGTCGGACGCCGTGCCGATGCCGGCGTCGACGATGACGGGGACTTTGCAGTCCTCGATGATGAGACGGAGGTTCACCGTGCTCTGGATGCCCATGCCGGAGCCGATGGGAGATGCCAGCGGCATGATCGCCACGGCGCCCATGTCTTCGAGGCGCTTGGCCATCAGGGGATCGTCGCTGCAATAGACCATCACCTGGAAGCCGTCCTTGCTCAGCATCTCAGTGGCGCGCAGGGTTTCGATCATGTCGGGATAGAGCAGCTTCTTCTCGCCGAGGACTTCGAGCTTGACGAGATTCCAGCCACCCGCCTCGCGCGCCAGGCGCAAGGTGCGGATCGCGTCCTCGCCGGTGAAGCAGCCGGCGGTGTTGGGCAGATAGGTGTATTTCTTCGGGTCGATGAAATCGATCAGCTTGGGCTGGTTGGGATCGGTGAGGTTCACGCGGCGCACCGCGACGGTGACGATCTGCGCGCCGCTCGCCTCCAGCGCGCGGGCATTGTCCTCGTAGGATTTGTATTTGCCGGTGCCGATGATGAGGCGTGAGTTGTAGGTCTTGCCGGCGATGACGAAGGGCTTGTCCATGGGACTGGTCTCTGTGTGAGGCGCGTTGCCGCCGCCGATGAAATGCACGATCTCGTATTTGTCGCCGTCCGCGACCTGGACCTCGTCATAGGTCGAGCGCGGCACAATCTCCAGATTGCGCTCGACCGCGATCTTCTTCGGGTCGAGGCCGAGCGAAACCAGCATCGCGCGCACGCTCATGGCGCCGGGAAGGCTGCGCGGCTCGCCGTTGACGGTGACGGCGAGGCTCATGGCTTCGCCGCGCCGTCGCTGGCTTTGAGGAGCTCCACGAGATGTTCCGGCAACTCGACGGACGGAAACGCGGGATCGTCGAAGAAAATCTTGAATTTGGCGCCGATCCGGTTGGCCAGGGCCAGAACCTCCGTGAAACTGTCCCGAGCGATGCCGCGGATGTCGGTCGCCAGCGCGTCGAGCTCCTCCATCAACGGAGCGGCGAGCACCGCAAGGTCCGGGGTCAGGATCGGCGCGGCGGGCGACCGGGGTACGCCGAACTTGTCCTCGAACGCGAGGCGCCGCGTCGAATAGATCTTCACCGCCTCCATATAGCTGTTGTGGTTGTCGTCGACCGTCATGAGCTTGCCGAGCAATTCGTATTCCTTCATGGACGCAAAGATCGCCAGTTCGTCGGCATCGAAGCACACGGGCGGATAGACCCCGGCGAACGGCTCCAGCTTGGTCCAAAGCGCGCCCTTCAGGCCCCTGGCATCGGCATCCGCGACCGCCAGCTCGATCTGGCGGTGAAGACCGCCGAGGTTCGAAAGGATGCGCGACAGCTTCACGTGCACGCGGAACGCGGTGGTCTTGTCGCGGTCGAGCCGGTCGGCCTCGTCGCGCGCGAGCGTCTCCTTGGTCGCCTGGCGCGCCTGGATATAGCTGATGATGCCGGCGACGACCGAGCCGACGACCGCACCGCCCAAGGTGGTCCAGGCCAGCCACCAATCGGAATCTTGGAGCACCATGCGTTCGCTTCTCTCTTCGCAACGGGAAGCGGCGGCGCTCGCGCCGTCCGCTCCCTCCGCCGGTATGAGCCGGATCAGGTTCGAAGGGACTGGCGAACTGCCATCTCAGCCTTGTTCAGGCGCCCCTGGGACACCCCCACGATAGACCGACGGCGGGGGGCAATAAACCCCGCCGCGACAGGGGTGTTCCGTTGCGAGTCCCATGCGACTATAAGGGGCGAATCCGCACGCTTTCCGGAGTTCTCTTGGCCAAATCTGGCAAACAAAACAAGGCTTTGCCGATCTACGTGTTGAACGGGCCGACCCTCAATCTGCTGGGCACCCGCGAGCCGGAGATTTATGGCCACACCACGCTGGACGAGATCGGCGCGATGACGGCGGCGCGGGCGAAGACTCACGGGCTCACGGTTGTGTTCCGCCAGTCCAACCATGAGGGCGAACTCGTCGACTGGATCCAAGAGGCGCGCAGCAAAGGTTGCGGCGTGATCATCAACGGCGCGGCCTATACCCACACTTCGGTCGCAATCCACGACGCACTTAAGGCGCTGGAGAAGCCGATCATCGAGGTGCACCTGTCCAATCCGCATGCGCGGGAACGATTCCGCCACCGGTCCTTTGTCAGTCTGGTGGCCACGGGTGTGATCTGCGGTCTCAAGGAACAAGGCTATCTGGCCGCCGTCGATGCGATGGCGGTACTCATTAAGGGTCGATCGGAAACATGAAAGACAAGTCCAAGGACGGGCTGGTGGATGCCGCGGCGATCCGCGAACTCGCCGAGTTGCTCAAGGAGACCGGCCTCACCGAGATCGAGATCGAGCACAATGGTGCGCGGCTGCGCGTCTCCAAGCAGGCCGGTGGCACAATGATGGCGGCAGCCCCCGCCGCGGCGGCGCCGGCCGCGGCTGCTTCGGCGGCGCCGGCGAAAGCCGCGGGACCCAATCCCGGCGCGGTGCCGTCGCCGATGGTCGGTACCGTCTACGCATCGCCCGAGCCGGGCGCGCCGCCCTTCATCAAGATCGGGCAGACGGTGAAGGAAGGCGATACGCTCTTCATCGTCGAGGCGATGAAGACGATGAACCCGATCACCGCGCCGCGCGGCGGCACGGTCAGCGAAGTCTGCGTGCATGACGCCCAGCCGGTCGAGTTCGGCCAGACGCTCTGCATCGTCACCTGATGTTCGAAAAGATTCTCATAGCCAATCGCGGCGAGATCGCGCTTCGCATCAACCGGGCGTGCAAGGAGATGGGCATCGCGACGGTCGCGATCCATTCCACCGCCGATGCCGAGGCGATGCATGTACGCATGGCGGATGAGAGCGTGTGCGTCGGGCCGCCAGCGAGCGCGCAGAGCTATCTGAACATCCCGGCGATCATCTCGGCGTGCGAGATCACCGGCGCGGAGGCGATCCATCCGGGCTACGGCTTCCTGTCGGAGAATGCGCGCTTCGCGGAGATCGTGCGCGAGCACGGCATCACCTTCATCGGGCCGACGCCCGAGCATATCCGCATGATGGGCGACAAGATCACCGCGATCAAAGCGGTGAAGGAAGTCGGCATCCCGACGGTGCCGGGCTCGGGCGGCGCGGTGGAGGACGTGGACGCGGCCGAGGTCGCGGCCAAGATCGGCTATCCGGTGCTGATCAAGGCGACGGCGGGTGGCGGCGGGCGCGGCATGAAGGTGGCGAACAGCGAAGGCGATCTGTTCATGGCGCTGGCGACGGCGCGCGCCGAAGCCAAGTCCGCGTTCGGCAACGACCAGGTCTATATGGAGAAATATCTCCAGAAGCCGCGCCATATAGAGATCCAGGTGCTGGCCGACGCCGCCGGCAACGTGATTCATCTGGGCGAGCGCGACTGCTCGCTGCAACGGCGGCACCAGAAGGTGTTGGAAGAGGCCGGCTCCCCTGCCCTCAACGCGGCGCAGCGCGACGATATCGGCGGCGTGGTGACGCGCGCGCTGAAAAAACTCGGCTATCTCGGCGCCGGCACGATCGAGTTCCTGTTCGAGGATGGCAATTTCTACTTCATCGAGATGAACACGCGGCTGCAGGTCGAGCATCCGGTGACCGAGGCGCTGACCGGCATCGACATCGTGCGCGAGCAGATTCGCATCGCCGCCGGCGGCCTGCTGGAGATGACGCAGGAGGACGTGACGTTCTCCGGCCATGCCATCGAGTGCCGCATCAATGCAGAGAACGCGTTCACCTTCCAGCCTTCGCCGGGCACGATCACACAATTTCACGCGCCGGGCGGGCTGGGCGTGCGCTTCGACAGCGCGATCTATTCGGGCTATCGCATCCCGCCCTATTACGACAGCCTCGCCGGCAAGCTGATCGTGCACGCCAAGAACCGCAACGAGTGCCTGCTGCGCCTGCGCCGGGCGCTCGACGAGCTGGTGGTCGGCGGCATCGAGACCACGATCCCGCTGTTCCAGAAGCTGGTGCGCGAGAAGGACATCATCGACGGCGAGTACAACATCCACTGGCTCGAGCAGTGGCTGGCGAAGAACAAAAACTAGCGTGATCCGCATCCTCACAGCCGTCGCGGCACTGGCCATTCTGGTTTTCGTGCTGGCGACGGTGGGCGTGTTCTCGCATGCGCCAAAGCCCCTGCCGGCGCAGGCGCGGGCCGATCTCGTGGTCGTCGACAAATCCGCGCATCGCATGACGCTGTATGCGCACCAGCATGTGCTGCGGGTCTATACGATCTCGCTGGGGCGCGGCGGGCTCGATCCGAAATCCAAGCAGGGCGACGGGTTGACGCCGGAAGGTCATTACGAGATCGACCGGCACAATGCGCACAGCAGCTTCTATCTCTCGCTGCACATCAATTATCCGTCGGCGATGGACAAGAAGGTCGCGGCGGCGCGCGGCCAGTCGCCGGGCGGCGACATCATGATCCACGGCCTGCGCAACTACACCGGCTGGATCGGGACATGGCAGCGCGCCGTCGACTGGACCGACGGCTGCGTCGCGGTGACCGACGACGAGATGGACGAGATCTGGCGCGCCGTGCCGAACGGCACGCCGGTGGAGATTAGGCACTAGCGGCACGCAGTCCTACTCGATATAGGGCACCGCGGGTTCGGCGCAGCGGTGGACGCGGGTGGGGTGCAGGCCGACGAAGAGGCTCTGCCAGCATTCGGAGAACACCGAGCAATAGCAGAAGCGGGCCACCAGGCGGTGCGTGGTGACGGCATCGCGCAGGATGTTCCAAGTGTGGGCGTTTTGCGCGGTGAGCGCCATCTTGAAGAAATTGCGCGTCTCGCCGGCGCGGATCACCGAACCGCCGACGGTGCCTTCGGTCCATGAGCCGATGTTCGGCTGGTTCACGGCGACCGGGCGCGGCTTGCGCGGGTCGTAGCCGCAGCACAGATGCAGCAACTGGTCCGACGACGCGATGGGCTTGCCGTTATATTGCACCTCGAAATTCTCGACCAGCGCCGGGCCGACGCCGGCATTGCCGACGTCGAAGGTGAGGGCGCTTGAGCCATCAGGCGCCACATCGCTGGTGGTGATCTGCAGATAGGGCCAGGACGAGGCGGCGACCATCTTCTGGTTGGCGTCCATCGTGCCGACCGCGACCCAGAGCGACACCGCCGAGAGCAGCAGCGCGACGCCGGTCGCGACATATTCCAGCCAATGACGGCGGTGGGGCACGGGTTCGAGGATCGGGGGAACGTCGCTCATGGTCGGCTCGTTGTGCTTCGCGGCTTTATCGCATTACCGTGGGCGGTGGCCTATGCGCAAACCCTCGGTGCGACGCGGTATGTCTTCGACGATTTGAAGACGCTGCTGGCGCGCGCCTCGCCGGACAGGTCGGGGGACCGGCTGGCGGGGCTCGCGGCGCGGTCGGGCGAGGAGCGGGTCGCGGCGAGGATGGCGCTGGCGGATGTGCCGCTGGCGGAATTCCTGAAAACCGAACTCGTGCCGTACGACGCGGACGAGATCACGCGGCTCATCCATGACAGTCACGACGCCGCCGCGTTCGCGGCGGTGCGGTCGCTGACGGTCGGCGAATTGCGCGACTGGCTGCTGGCGCATGAGACGATGACGGAGCGGCTGGGGGCGCTGGCGCCGGGGCTGACGCCGGAGATGGCGGCGGCGGTCAGCAAGCTGATGCGCAACCAGGATCTGATCGCGGTGGCACGCAAGGTGCGCGTCGTCACGCGGTTCAACAACACGATCGGCCTGGCGGGACGGCTATCGGTGCGGCTACAGCCCAACCATCCGACCGACGACGCCAAGGGCATCGCGGCGTCGATTGTCGATGGGTTGCTCTATGGCAGCGGCGACGCGGTGATCGGGATCAATCCGGCGACCGACAATGTCGGGGCGGTGTCGAACCTCCTGTCCATGGTCGACGAGATAAGGCGGCGCTGGGATATCCCGACGCAATCCTGCGTGCTGGCGCATGTCACGACGACGCTCAAAGCCATGGAGCGCGGCGCGCCGGTCGATCTGGTGTTTCAGTCCATCGCGGGCAGCGAGGCGGCCAACAGGAGTTTTGGCGTCGATCTCGCATTGCTGAAGGAGGCGCATGCGGCGGCGCTGGCTCTGGGGCGCGGGAGCCTCGGCGACAACGTGATGTATTTCGAGACCGGCCAAGGCGCGGCGCTGTCGGCGAACGCGCATCATGGTGTCGATCAGCAGACCATGGAGACACGGGCTTATGCGGTGGCGCGGGCGTTCCGGCCGCTGCTGGTCAACAGCGTGGTCGGGTTCATCGGGCCAGAATATCTGTTCGACGGCAAGCAGATCGTGCGGGCCGGACTGGAGGATCATTTCTGCGGCAAGCTGCTCGGCCTGCCGATGGGGGTGGACGTCTGCTACACCAACCATGCCGACGCCGATCAGGACGACATGGACAACCTGCTGACGCTTCTTGCCGTGGCGGGCTGCACTTATGTGATGGGCGTGCCTGGCGCGGACGACGTGATGCTGTCTTATCAGAGCACGTCGTTCCACGATGCGCTCTATGTGCGCGAGGCGCTGAATTTGCGGCCGGCGCCGGAGTTCGAGGCGTGGCTGCTGCGGATGGGCATCCTGGACAGCAATGGCCGCGTACAGCCGAAACTGGCCGGACATGAAGCGGGGCGGCTGCTCGATTTGGCGGGCAAGACATGAGCACCGAAGACGAGTGGCGTGGACTGACGGCCTTCACCCCTGCCCGGCTGGCTCTGGGGCGGGCGGGCAACGGGCTGCCGACGAAGCGGGTGCTGGAATTCCAGCTCGCGCATGCGCGAGCGCGCGATGCGGTGATGGCGCCGTTCGATGCCGAAGCGGTCGCCGCGACACTGGCGCCAACGCCGGCGCTTATCCTCGAGACGCGGGCGCGGGATCGTCGTGCCTATCTGATGAATCCGGATTCGGGACGGAGCTTGTGCGAGGCGTCGCGTGCGAAACTGGTGCCGGGGCGGTATGACGCCGTGCTGGTGGTCGCCGACGGCCTGTCGTCGACCGCGATTCATGCCCATGGCGCGGCGCTGGCACGGCACATCCTCGCGGCGCTGCCGGAGATCGGCTGGGCGCCCGTCGCCATCGTCCGCCACGGCCGCGTTGCGGTCGGCGACGAGATCGCGGCGGCGCTGGGGGCGGAGTTCGCCATCGTCATGATCGGCGAGCGGCCGGGGCTGAGCGCGTCGGACTCCATCGGGCTCTATCTGACGCTCCGGCCGAAGCCGGGCGTCACGAAGGATGCGGAGCGAAACTGCATCTCCAATGTGCGGCCGGGCGGGCTGGCGCTGGAGGATGCGGCGCATCGGCTGGCCTGGCTCGTTTCGCAGGCGCGAAGGATCGGCCTGACCGGCGTGGGATTGACGGAAGATGCGCCAGCGCGCCTGCCTGACGGCAGCGCGTAACGCTGCTAGGCTTGGTCCACACATAACAGGGGGATTCGCATGGCCTGGCTCTCCAAATATCAACCCTATCTCTTGAGCATCCTGCGCATCGTGTCGGGGCTTCTGTTCCTTGAGCACGGCATGCAGAAGATCCTGCACTTCCCGCCGATGCCGGCGGCGATGGCTTCGGCGATTCCGCCGAAGATGATGCCGATCATCATGGCGGCGGGGTTCATCGAGCTGATCGGCGGCGCGCTGATCACGGTCGGCCTCGCTACGCGACTGGCGGCCTTCATCTGTGCCGGCGAAATGGCGATCGCCTATTTCATGGGCCATATGGCGCGCGGCGGATTCTTCCCATCGCTGAATGGCGGCGATGCGGCGATCCTGTTCTGCTTCATCTTCCTCTACATCGCAGCGGCGGGACCAGGGCCATTGGCGATCAGCCGGTCGGAGAAGATTTAACGCTTGCATGGCTCGCCGCCGCTGACGCCTGAACTTGTCCTTCGCGCCTATGCCGAAGGGCTGTTTCCGATGGCGGAGCGGCGAGACGATCCGAACCTGTTCTGGGTGTCGCCGGAGCAGCGCGGCGTCATTCCGCTGAACGGCTTCCATGTGCCGCGGCGCCTCGCGCGCACGGTGCGCAGCGACCGCTTCACGGTGACGAGCGACCGCGCCTTTGCCGACGTGATGCGCGCCTGCGCCGAGCCTGCGCCGGACCGCGACGAGAGCTGGATCAACGCCGATATCCTGCGGCTCTACACGGCGATGCACGACATGGGGCACGCGCACTCCGTCGAGTGCTGGCATCAAGGCGTGCTGGTGGGCGGGCTTTATGGCGTCAGTTTGGGCGCGGCGTTTTTCGGCGAGAGCATGTTTTCGCGTGAGACCGATGCCAGCAAGGTCGCTCTCGTCCATCTCGTGGCGATGCTGAAGCGCGGCGGCTACCGGTTGCTCGACACGCAGTTCCTGACGGCGCATCTGGCGCGGTTCGGAGCGCATGAGATTCCGCGCCGCGCTTATCTGGCGCAACTCGAGAAGGCGCTGCAGCACAAGGCTTACTGGTCGGCACCCTCGGGGAGCGCGGTGGGCTTTTCGGCGTCGGGCGCGTCGGGCGACACGGGCTTGACCGGCTTGACGGGGCCGATGGCGACGGTCTCGCCCGGCGCCACCGCCCTGCAGGTGATCACCCAGACGTCGTAGAGCGGATGCTCCATGCCGTTGAGGCCGGGGCTGGAGGCGTACATCCAGCCGGAAAATATCCGGTGCACCGGCTGATCGGGACGATGGTCGTCGATCTGCACGAAGGCGGCGGTCTCGGGCGTCTCGGTCGAGGGCGTCGAGTAGCAATAGCGCGCGGTGATGGTGAGCGTGGCGAACTGCGCCGACTGGCCGATGGGAACGAGCACCGTCGTCGGGCGGCCGGTGATCTTGTCGAGGCCGCGCATGATAAGCGTCAGCGGACCCTTGGGCGCGACAGGAATGACCGGCGGCGCCCAGCCCTTGGCGGGCTTCGTGGGCTTTGCCGGTTTGGCGTGGGCCAGAGGCGCCGCGAAGAGCAGCGATACGCCGATGGCGAGGCAGAGTCGCGCGAATCTCACGGGTGTGCCGGCGGAGCTGCGGGCGGCTTGGCCGCGCCATTGTTGTTGCCGCCGCCGCCGATGAAGCGGCCGACGAGGCCCATCAGGTCGACCGAGCCCTGGACATTGGTGATGGCGCCGCCGGGCGCGATCATCTTGTCGTCGCCGCCCGGCGAGATCGAGAGGTACGAGCCGCCGAGCAGACCGGACGAGGTCACCATCAGCGACGAGTCGACCGGAACCTGGATGTCGCTGCGGATATTCATGTGCAGGGTGACGAGATAGGTCTTGGGATCGAGCGTCAGCGCCTCGACCGCGCCGACCTTGATGCCGGAGAGCCGCACATCGGTACCGGTGGCCAGACCGTCGACTCGCGGCATCTTCGCGGTGATCTCATAGCCGCCGAGGCTGCCCGAGCTCGTATTGGTGTAGGCGAAATAGAGGAACGCCGCCGCGACCGCGAGGACGAGCGCACCCATGATGGTTTCGACCGTGTTGTTGCTGCTCATGGTCTATTCCGGTTTCCAGGCCTGATAGTCGCCGGTGGCGTGCGGGCGCTTGCCGCCGGTGAGGAGGCTGCCATCCGGACGATAGGCATCGGCGGTGCCGGTGAGATTGGGCTGGTGGTCCTTCTCCCAGGCGTTCTCCTTGAAAGGCTCAGTGGTCGGCGGTTCCTTGAAGGTGTGGTGCAGCCAGCCATGCCAATCGGGCGGCACGCGGCTCGCCTCGACGGTGCCGGCATAGGTCACCCAGCGGCGGCTTCCCTTTTTCGACTTGTAGTAGTGGTTGCCGTACTTGTCGGTGCCGACATAGACACCCGAGAACCAGATGGTCGTCAGGGTGCCGAAGGTCGCGTTGTGCCACCAGCCAAAGAGCATGCGGATGAAAGACATAGGGTGTGCCGGCCTGCTGAATCGCGCGCGGGGAATATAGGACGCAAGGCGTCACGATGCCATTGAGACAATGGCGACACGGTGACCGGTTGGGCCAAACCATAGGTACGAATCCGGATGGGCGTTCTATCCACAAACGATCCAAAACGACGATGAATTTTCGAGCGTCACAAATAAGAAAAAATTTTCTGCGCGATTCCAGTTAACCGCTTGACACCCCCTTTTCCCCAGCAAAACGCACCCTCGCTTGTGCACAAGATGTAGTAGGTAAGGTTTCGTTTACTACTTTTCCCTTGCGAGCGTTTTCGAACGGTGCCCATACTTGGGGCCTGTCGCTGCTCGCGACACCAAATCTGGCGACGAAATCTACCGCGTCGCCGCGGTCCCCGCACATAGCGGGCACCCGGCGATAGGAAGACTGTCCCCAAAATGGTGCCAGACGGCGATTGTGGGACCACCTTTCTAAGTATTCGGGGATTTCCGACATGCGCATCCAACGCCAGTTCACGGTTGAAGGACAATCGCCGTACGAGGGCATCGCCTTCCGCTCGGCCGTCAGCGAAATCCGCAACCCGGACGGCTCGGTCGTATTCTCCCAGTCGGACATCGAAGTGCCCGAGAGCTGGAGCCAGGTCGCGTGCGACGTGCTGGCCCAGAAGTATTTCCGCAAGGCGGGAATTCCCACGGCCCTGAAGCCAGTGGCGGAAGACGGCGTTCCGGAGTTCCTGTGGCGCAAGGCCGCCGACTCGGCGGACACGGTCGGTGAGCGTTCGGCCAAGCAGGTATTCGATCGCCTGGCAGGTACCTGGGCCTATTGGGGCTGGAAGGGCGGCTATTTCGACTCGGAAGCCGATGCGAGCGCCTTCAAGGACGAACTCTCCTACATGCTGGCGGCGCAGATGGCGGCGCCGAACTCGCCGCAATGGTTCAACACCGGTCTCCATTGGGCCTATGGCATCGATGGCCCGAGCCAGGGGCATTACTATGTCGATCACAAGACCGGGCGGCTGACCAAGTCGGCGTCGTCCTATGAACATCCGCAGCCGCATGCCTGCTTCATCCAGTCGGTGGCCGACGACCTCGTCAACGAGGGCGGCATCATGGATTTGTGGACGCGCGAGGCGCGCCTGTTCAAATACGGCTCGGGCACGGGCACCAATTTCTCGTCGCTGCGCGGCGAGAATGAACGGCTGTCGGGCGGCGGAAAATCGTCGGGCCTAATGAGCTTCCTGAAGATCGGCGACCGCGCCGCCGGCGCGATCAAGTCGGGCGGCACGACGCGCCGCGCCGCCAAGATGGTGATCGTCGACGTCGATCATCCCGATATCGAGACCTTCATCGACTGGAAAGTCGTGGAAGAGCAGAAGGTCGCAGCGATGGTGGCCGGCTCGAAGCTCGCCGAGAAGCACCTGAAGGCCGTCATGAAGGCCTGCATCAATTGCGAGGGCTCGAACGACGATTGCTTCGACCCGAAGAAGAATCCGGCGCTGCGCCGCGAGATCAAGGCCGCGCGCAAGGTTCTTATTCCCGACAATTACATCGAGCGCGTCATCTCCTTCGCCAAGCAGGGCTACAAGGAGATGGAGTTCAAGTCCTACGACACCGATTGGGATTCGGAAGCCTATCTGACCGTCTCGGGCCAGAACTCGAACAATTCGGTGCGTGTCACCGATGAGTTCCTCAACGCGGTGCTGGAAGGCAAGGACTGGAACCTCACCTATCGCGGCTCCAACAAGGTCGCCAAGACGGTCGATGCGCGCGAGTTGTGGGAGAAGATTTCGTATTCGGCCTGGGCCTGCGCCGATCCGGGCATCCAGTTCCACTCGACCATCAACGACTGGCACACCTGCCCCGCCGGCGGTCCGATCCGCGCGTCGAACCCGTGCTCGGAATACATGTTCCTGGACGACACGGCGTGCAACCTCGCCTCGCTGAACCTGATGACGTTCCGCAAAGACCATGACGGCGGCGCCAAGGTGTTCGACACCGCGTCGTTCGAGCATGCCTGCCGGCTGTGGACCATCGTGCTCGAAATCTCGGTGCTGATGGCGCAGTTCCCGTCCAAGGAAATCGCGCAGCTCTCCTACGACTACCGCACGCTGGGCCTCGGCTTCGCCAATATCGGCGGATTGCTGATGGCGGCGGGCATCTCCTACGACTCGCGCGAAGGCCGCGCGATCGCGGGCGCGATCAGCGCGGTGATGACGGGCGTGTCCTATGCGACATCGGCCGAGATGGCCGGCGAGCTTGGGCCGTTCCCGGAATATGCCGCCAACAAGGATTCGATGCTGCGCGTGATGCGCAACCACCGCCGCGCCGCGCATGGCGAGCAGGCGGGCTATGAAGGCCTGTCGACACCGCCGGTGCCGCTCGACCTCGTCGCGGTCGCCAACAAGGAACTCGCTTTCGCGGCGCAGCGCGCCTGGGACGACGCGGTGTCGCTCGGCGAAGGCTTCGGCTTCCGCAACGCGCAATCGACCGTGATCGCACCGACCGGCACGATCGGCCTCGTCATGGACTGCGACACGACCGGCGTCGAGCCGGACTTCGCGCTGGTGAAGTTCAAGAAGCTGGCCGGCGGCGGTTACTTCAAGATCATCAACCGCTGCGTGCCCGAAGCGCTGCAGACCCTGCAATACACGCAGGGCCAGATCGACGAGATCATCGGCTACGCCGTGGGTCACGCGACACTCGAAGGCTACACGGGCGCGGTGAACTACGACGCGCTGCGGGCCAAGGGCTTTGGCGACACGCAGATCAACGCGGTCGAAGGCGCGCTGGAATCGGCGTTCGACATCCGCTTCGTGTTCAACAAGTGGACGCTGGGTGCGGAGTTCTGCGCCAAGACGCTGGGCATCGACGCGCAGACGATGGAAGCGCCGGACTTCGACATGCTCAAGCATTTGGGCTTCAGCCGCAGCGACATCGACACCGCGAACCTGCATGTCTGCGGCGCGATGACCCTGGAAGGCGCGCCGTTCCTGAAGGACAAGCATCTTGCGGTGTTCGACTGCGCCAATCCCTGCGGCCGTATCGGCAAGCGTGCGCTGAGCGTCGAGTCGCATATCCTGATGATGGCCGCGGTGCAGCCCTTCATCTCGGGCGCGATCTCCAAGACCATCAACATGCCGAACAATGCGACCGTGAAGGAATGCGGCGAGAGCTACATGATGTCATGGAAGCTCGGCCTCAAGGCCAACGCGCTCTACCGTGACGGCTCAAAGCTCAGCCAGCCGCTGGCGAGCCAGGTGCTGCAGATCGACGACGAGGACGAGGCAGAGATCGAGACGGTGTCGGCGGTGCAGCGCACCACGGTCGTCACCGAGCGGATCGTCGAGAAGGTGATCGAGCGCTATCGCGCGCATGAGCGCGAGAAGCTGCCGCAGCGCCGCAAGGGCTATACCCAGAAGGCGATCGTCGGCGGGCACAAGGTCTATCTGCGCACCGGCGAGTATGAAGACGGCCGCATCGGCGAGATCTTCATCGACATGCACAAGGACGGCGCGGCGTTCCGCAGCCTGATGGATGCGTTCGCGATCGCGATCTCGATGGGCCTGCAATATGGCGTGCCGCTGGAGGAGTTCGTCGACGCGTTCACCTTCACGCGCTTCGAGCCGGCCGGCATGGTGATCGGCAACGACTCGATCAAGAACGCGACGTCGATCCTCGACTACATCTTCCGCGAGCTCGCGGTGTCGTACCTGGACCGCAGCGATCTCGCCCATGTCCAGCCGGGCGGCGACGAGGATATCGGCGTCGGCACGGATGAAGGCGAAGGCGACGACCGTTCGCGCGAAGTCGCGAACGCGGTGCGCAGCGTGGCCTCGACCGGCTTCGTGCGCGGCAAGATCCAGCGCACCATCGCGGTGGTGCGCGGCGGCGCGGCGCCCAAGATGATGGAAGAGCACGACCACGCGGCGCATGCGCACCACGCGCATGACGAGGTCGCCGAATTCCTGACCTCGGAAGAGGACGATGTGGCAAGCGCGCTGAGCGAGATCCGCGCCAGCGTGCTGGAAGCCTCCAACCCGGTCGGCGATCTTGTCAGCGCCTTGGGCACGCGCCTGAAGGACCGCGCTGAGGATGCCGCGTCCAAGGCCGGCAAGGCACGCGAACTCGTGGCCAAGCGCGCCGCCGAGGCTCGCATGAAGGGCTATGAAGGCGATGCCTGCGGGGGCTGCGGGAATTTCACTTTGGTGCGCAACGGGACCTGCATGAAGTGCAACACCTGCGGCTCGACCAGCGGCTGCAGCTAGGCGAGAACGTCGACGAAAGATCGGGGCGGATGCTCGCGCGTCCGCCCCTTTCTTTTGCGGAACGCGACTCAAGGCATCTGCGTTGGCAACCAGATGCGAAACGGAGCACCCAACCCCGTGGCGAAGCAGCTTGTTGAGGTGATCGGCCGCGATGGCCATGTGATCCACGAGTTCGTGATCACCCTGCCCGATGACGATTGCCACGATGTGGAGTTCGAAGCGGTCGCGCTGGTGATGGCCGAGCGGCATGGCCGCGTGGCGCAATCGGAATTCGCGCATATTCGGGCGCGGTGCGTGCGCTAGCATCGCGGCGCCGTATCCTTCAAAGTCTCCGGCGATCAATCCGGACGAAAGGAAACGGCATGGCCACGATCACGACACGCGATGGCGCGCAAATCTACTACAAGGATTGGGGCGCCGGGCAGCCGGTGGTGTTCAGCCATGGCTGGCCGCTGTCGTCGGATGCATTCGAGGACCAGATGTTCTTTCTCGCGAGCCACGGCTATCGCTGCATCGCACACGACCGGCGCGGGCATGGCCGCTCCAGCCAGCCCTGGAACGGCAACGACATGGACTCCTATGCCGACGATCTCGCAGAACTGACAGCGGCGCTCGACCTGAAAGGCGCGGTGCATGTCGGCCACTCGACGGGCGGCGGCGAAGTCGCGCGTTACATCGGACGGCACGGCACGGGGCGCGTCGCCAAGGCGGTGCTGATCGGCGCAGTGCCGCCGGTGATGGTGAAATCGGCGTCCAATCCGGGCGGCACGCCGCTGGACGCGTTCGACGGCATCCGCGCCGCCGTGGCCGCCGACCGCTCGGCGTTCTGGAAGGATTTGTCGATGGCGTTCTACGGCTACAACCGGCCGGGCGCGAAAGTGTCGGAAGGGGTGCGGGAGTCGTTCTGGCTGCAAGGCATGATGGCGGGGATGCCGGCGAGCTATTTCTGCATCAAGGCGTTCTCCGAGACCGACATGACGGAGGATCTCAAGAAGACCGACGTGCCGACGCTGATCATCCATGGCGACGACGACCAGATCGTGCCGATCGCGGACTCGGCAATGTTGAGCGTCAAGCTGGTGAAGGGTGCGGAGCTGAAGGTTTATGCCGGCGGGCCGCATGGGCTGTGCACGACGATGAAGGACAAGGTGAATGCCGACCTGCTGGCGTTCCTGAAAGGATGAAGCGATCGCTTCTCTTTCTGTTCCTGCTATTTGCGGCCCTGCCTGCGTTCGCGGCGTCCGATTGGGACGGAACCTGGGCGGGCAATTGGCAAGGCGGTGATGGCGTTCAGGTCATAATGGCGGGCAATGTCGCGACCGGGATCTTCTGGCACGGGGACTATCTGCCCGATGCGCTGCATTCCACCATCTCGCACGGCGGCAAGACGCTCACCATCACCTGGGACCATTCGACCGCGGTGCTGACGCGCGACGAGAATAGCGAGACCGGATTCATCGCGATCCGCGAGCCAGGCGGGAAGCTCGCGATGTTTCCGGTCAAGCTGGACCGCTAAAGTTCGCGGCTACGAGTCCGGCGCAAAACCGCTATCGGGACCGACACCTGGCCCATTTTTGGCGTCGGCAGCATCGGAGCGACGCAACAACGGACGCGTCCATGGCTGCTTCGCGTTCGGAACCGATATGATTTCAGAGTCTTCCAATATGCGCGAACTGCGCGAAGATGCCGACATAGTCCCCCACTCTCATGTCGCTGAAAAATTACAGCGTATTCATTTACTGAGGCACACCGGGATCGCGGGTTCAACTAACGCGCCACCCATTCTGGGCCGTATTCCGGGTTGTGCGGATTGCGGCGTTGGATTTTTCCTGCACGAAGCGTGCGGATAATCCGTGTGCGGATTTTTTACATGCGTCGTTCTCGAGCCCGACGCGCCGGCTATCAGCGCAGCAACAAAATTCCAACTGATTCGTTGTTGTGGACAAGTGATTCGCACGTCTCGACTCGGACGGAATCGCGCGCAAATATCTCCTCGCGCCTAGGGCACCTGTGCACACAGGAAACGCTCAAGGGACCGGAAACGGTGACCGGCGCACACCCTGCACCGGGGCGGTGGCGGCGAAAGCAGCCGGCGAAACGGAGTGCGGCAGGGGCCGCCGGAGCGAGCTAGATCGCGAAGGTGGGCCGAGTATCCAGGGGACGGCGGCGAAACCGTTCGAGCTGGGCGCAAGATGCGGAACATGACCGCGCGAGCGTGATGTGGAAGGCCGGACGAAAGAACGGCGCGAAGCATCGAAGCCAGACGACGAAGGAATTCGAAGACGGCCGGCGCTGCGCAGCGCGGGGTGTCATCAGGAGACCCAAGTCTGACCGTGGACGGAGGCCATCGCGAGGGGCCTCCGTTTGCGTTTGTGCGGTGCGGTTACGCAGCGTTTCGCTTCGCTCCCAACACACAAACTCCATTGTCATCCCCGGCCGAGCGAAGCGAGGAGAAGGGGACCCAAGTGCCAACCACCGTGACGGTGTGTGCCACCTAGGTCCCCTTCCCCTCGCATCACTTCGTGATGCTCGGCCGGGGATGACAGTTGCGTTTTATGCCCGCTCGACCTTGCAAGAATAGCAGCCGCGCTTGGCGTAGTGGACGTGGAGGTAATTCACGGCTGCGTTCGCGAAGAACTTCTCGAATAACACGCGTGGATCGCTGTCCACCACGTCCGCGTCCAGCATCATGCCAGTGGCGTCGTAGGCGCGGACCGAGAGCAAGCGGCCATTGAATACCGGCGGGAGCTTGTCGATGCGGTCGAAGGGTTCGGCACGCGCCTGGCGGATATAGATCGGACCGGAGGCGCGATAGGGCGAGTGCGCCAAGTGGTGCGCGAACGGGACCAGCAGGACCTGCTCGCCGGAATCGGCATCCTCGAGCGAGATGCGGCAGGGGGCGCTGTGCGGCGCGTCGATGAGGACGCGGCGCATGCTGCGCTCGGCGAGTTCGGCGTCGCCGAGGGCGAACAGGGGCTCGAATGGCGCGGGGCTGAGGCCCTGGATGCGGAAGGACATGGGGTTTCTCCGGTTGGATCGGTCCGTCCTTTTGGACCGCCGATGTGGCCGGTTCGACCCGTTTCTTGCGCGGCACGCGGCTTGCGACGAAAGGCAGGCACGTACCGAAACGAGACATCTGCCCATGTCCAAGCTTCTGGCCTTGATCCTCGCGCTGCTCGCGGTGAGCATCAGCCAGGCCATGTCGGCGCCGACCTATGACGCGGCGGCGGTGGCCCGCATCCATGCCGGGATCGTCGACTGCCCGGGCTGCAATCTGCAGGGCGCCGATCTCAAGAATACCTGCGTCAAGGCGAAAAATCTGACGGGCGCGAATTTCGACGGCGCCAACGCCTTCATGATGTGCATGTCGTTCGCGAATTTCTCCAATGCGACGTTCCGCGGCACCGATCTGTCGGGCGCGAATTTGGCGCATGCCGATCTCGATGGCGCGGACCTCTCCGGCGCGCTGATGGTCATCACGTCGCTGAAAGGCACCGACCTCAGCAAGGCCAAGGGCCTGACCCAGAAACAGCTCGATGCCGCGTGCGGCGATGCCGATACCAAGGCGCCCGCCGGCCTCAACGTACACACCTGCACCTGACCCCTTTCGTCTCTCCCTAGGAGACACCAACTGACCCTCGTCCGAAAGGACGGGGGTCTTTTTTTGCGGCTTCAAGATTCCGCGGCGGGCCGGGCAAACCTAAGGCTTGCGTGGCACCGTACCCGCAGCCAGCAGACTGGCCGCACCCAGACCCAGAAGCACCCAGCCGACGCCCAACTCGGTTTGCCCCAGGCGTGCGCGCATGTCGAAGAACATGAAGATCACAAGCGCCGCCGCGAGCACGGCAGGGATGAGCAGCAGGAGCCGGCGTTTCCCGAACAACGGCACAAGGGAAACGACCGCCAGAGCGATGACAAAGATGCCGTCGCCATGACCGCCGCCATAAGCCGTGACTTCGCCATGACCTTCGTACGGCGCGGCCGGCGCAAACGCGCCCAGAATAAGGAGCAAAATGCCGCCAAGACCGAGCCAATGATGGCGCTCGATCTTCGGCATCACTCCGCGGCCTGCGGCAGGTCCTTCTTCTTCCAGCGCAGCACAGGCTTGCGGGCGGCGGCGGTTTCGTCGAGGCGGTGGCGCGGGGCATAATGCGGCGCGCCCTGGAAGCGGGCGGTCTTGCCGGCCTTGGCCTCCAGCGCCAACTCGCGCAACACATGGATGAAGCGGTCGAGGGATTCCTTGGATTCGGATTCCGTCGGCTCGATCAGCATCGCGCCGTGGACGACGAGCGGGAAATACATCGTCATCGGATGATAGCCTTCGTCGATCATCGCCTTGGCGAAATCGAGCGTGGTGACACCGGTGCCTTCGAGGAAGCTGTCGTCGAACAGCGCTTCGTGCATGCAGGGGCCGTCGCCGAACGGCGCGGTCATCACGTCTTTCAGGCTGGCGAGGATGTAGTTGGCGGAGAGAACGGCGTCCTCCGAGGCCTGGCGCACGCCGTCGCGGCCGTGGCTGAGCATGTAGGACAGCGCACGACTGAACATGCCCATCTGCCCGTGGAAGGCGCACATGCGGCCGAACGGCTTGGCGCCGCCGGGGAGTTCGTCGCGATCCTCGATGAGGCGGAAGCCGTGCGCGTCATGGACGAGCAGCGGGAGCGGCGCGAAGGGCGCGAGCGCGGCGGAGAGCACGACCGGCCCTGCCCCCGGGCCGCCGCCGCCATGCGGCGTGGAGAACGTCTTGTGCAGATTGATGTGCATCGCGTCGATGCCGAGATCGCCGGGACGGACGCGGCCGGCGATCGCGTTGAAGTTGGCGCCGTCGCAATAGAAATAGGCGCCGGCCTTGTGCGTGGCGTCGGCCATGTGGCGGATGTCGCGCTCGAACAGGCCGCAGGTGTTGGGGTTGGTCAGCATGATCGCGGCGACGTCGGGGCCGAGCTTGCCTTCGAGCTCGATCATGTCGACGCGGCCGTCGGCGGTGCCCTTGACCTCGTCAATGGTGAAGCCGGCGAAGGCGGCGGTGGCGGGGTTGGTGCCGTGCGCGGATTCGGGGACGAGGATGCGGGTGCGCTTTTCGCCCCGCGCTTCGATGGCGGCGCGGATCGCGAGCAGACCGCAGAGTTCGCCATGGGCGCCGGCCTTGGGCGACATCGCGACAGCTGGCATGCCCGTCAGCGTGGTGAGCCATTTCATCAATTCGCTGATGAGTTCGAGCGCGCCTTGCGTGGTGGACTGCGGGCTGAGCGGGTGCAGGTCGCCGAAGCCGGGGAGACGCGCCATCTTCTCGTTGAGGCGCGGGTTGTGCTTCATCGTGCAGGAGCCGAGCGGATAGAGACCCGCGTCGATCGCGTAGTTCTTGCGGCTGAGGCGGACGTAATGGCGGATGACTTCCGGCTCGGACAGGCCCGGCAGGCCGATGGGACCGCGCCGGCGCTGGCCGGCGAGGCGCGTGTCGGACATCTGCATGTCGGGAAGATCGACGCCGGTCATGCCGTCACGGCCGAGCTCGAAGATCAGCGCCTCTTCGTGGTCGAGACCGCGGTCGCCGGAGATGGTGGCCATCTCGTGGTGATCGACGGTGCCGGGTGCGGAGGGGCGGCCCTGGTTGTTCATGGTCATTACTGCACCTCGCTGAGCGCGGCGACGAGCGCATCGGCGTCTTCGTCGGTGGTGGTTTCGGTTGCGGCGACGATCAGAAGATCGCGCACGCTTGGATCGTGCGGCATCAGGCGTGAGACGGGAACGCCGGCGATGATGCCTTTCTTCGCGAGGGCTTCGACCACTTCGGCGGCGGGTTTAGAGAGCTTCACCGTGAACTCATTGAAGAAGGACGGCGTGACGAGGGTGACGCCTTTCACCTTGGCGAGCTTGTCAGCGAGCGCGCTAGCCTTGGCATGGTTGATTCGGGCAAGGCGGGTCAGGCCCTCTTCGCCGAGCAGCGACAGATGGATCGTAAAGGCGAGGCAGCAAAGGCCTGAGTTCGTGCAGATGTTGCTGGTCGCTTTTTCGCGGCGGATGTGCTGCTCGCGGGTCGAGAGCGTCAGGACGTAGCCGCGCTTGCCCATGGCGTCGACGGTTTCGCCGCACAGGCGGCCGGGCATCTGGCGAAGATATTTCTCCTTGGTCGCGAACAGGCCGACATAGGGGCCGCCGAAGTTGAGGCCGTTGCCGATCGACTGGCCTTCGCAAGCGACGATGTCGGCGTCCTGGAAGCCGGGCGCTTCGAGCAGGCCGAGGGAGATCACCTCGGTCACAACGGCGATCAGCAGCGCGCCCTTGGCGTGGGCGGCGGCAGCGATGGGTTTGAGGTCGCGGATCAGGCCGAAGACGTCGGGGCTTTGGACCACGACGCAGGCGGTTTCGTTGTCGATCATCGCGATCACGTCGTCGGGCTTGCCGGGTGTCGCGGCGGCGCGCACGACCTTGCCGGACAGCGCTGCGACGGTCTCCACCGTCTCGGAATAGTGCGGGTGCAGGCCGCCGGAGAGGATCGCCTTGGGGCGCTTGGTGATGCGCTGGGCCATCAGCACGGCCTCGGCGGTGGCGGTCGAGCCGTCATAGAGCGAGGCGTTGGCGACTTCCATGCCGGTCAGCAGCGCGACCTGGGTCTGGAATTCGAACATGTATTGCAGCGTGCCCTGCGCGATCTCGGGCTGATACGGCGTGTAGGAGGTCAGGAATTCCGATCGCTGGATCAGGTGGTCGACGGCGGCAGGAACGTGGTGCTTGTAGGCGCCGGCGCCGCAGAAGAACGGGCCTGCGCCGGCGGCGACGCTCTTGGCCGCCATGCGGGTGAGCTTGCGCTCGACCTCGAGCTCGCCTTGCGTGTCGGAGAGATCGAAGGCCGAGAGCGGGACGACCGCGGCGGGCGGCACGTCCTTGAACAGCGCATCGACGGAGCCGACGCCGATCTTCGCGAGCATCGCGCCGCGATCGGTGGTGGTTAGCGGGTGATAACGCATGGCTTACAGGCCTTTCACGAACTCGGCGTATTGGTCGGCGGTCATTAGCTTGGCGAACTCGGCCTTGTCGGCGAGCTTGAGCTTGAAGAACCAGCCCTCGCCTTCCGGGTCGGCGTTGACCTTCGCGGGGTCTTCGACGAGGGCGGGATTGGCGGCGGTCACTTCACCGCCGACGGGGGAATAGACCTCGCTTGCAGCCTTGACGCTTTCGACCACCGCGGCCTCGCCGCCGGCGCCGACTTTGCGGCCGGCTTCGGGAAGCTCGACGAACACGACGTCGCCGAGCTGCTCGGTGGCGTATTTGGTGATGCCGATGGTGGCCTCGTCGCCGTCGACGCGGACCCATTCGTGCTGATCGGTGAAACGCACTTCGCTCATGAGAGGCTCCTAGATGGCGCGGCGGTAACGATGAGGGACGAAAGGCATGGGCGCGACTTTTGCCGCAAGCGGCTTGCCGCGAACGATGAGGTCGATTTCGGTGCCGTCGGCGGCGAAGGCGCTGTCGATGTAGCCCATTGCGACGGGCGCGTTCAGGCTGGGGCCGAACCCGCCGGAGGTGATCTTGCCGATGACCTTGCCGGACTTGTCGGCGATCTCGCAGCCTTCGCGGGCGGGCGCGCGGCCGTCGGGGCGGATGCCGACGCGCCTGGTCGGCGTGCCGTCGAACAGCGCAGCCATGATCTTTTCGGCGGCGGGGAAATCCTTGTCGAGCTTGCGGCGCTTGGCGATGGACCAGACGAGATTGGCTTCGACGGGGGTGGTGGTCTCGTCGATATCGTGGCCGTAGAGGCACAGGCCCGCTTCGAGGCGCAGGCTGTCGCGGGCGCCGAGGCCGATGGGCAGGACTTCGGCTTCGCCGAGCAGCGCGCGGGCGACGCGTTCGGCATGGATCGCCTCGATGGAGATCTCGAAACCGTCCTCGCCGGTGTAGCCGGAGCGGCTCACGATGGCGGGCGCGCCGGCGACGGTGCAGCGAGTGACCTTCATGAAGGTGAGCTTGTCGATGCCGGGCGAATGGCGCTCCAGCACCGCGCCGGCGGCGGGGCCTTGCAGCGCGAGCAGCGCGCGGTCGGGACGCGTTTCGAGCGTCGCGATGCCTTTGAGCGCGCCCGCGATATAGGCGAAGTCGCCGTCCTTGGTGCCGGCGTTGACGACGAGATAGAGCGCGGGTTCGCCGACCAGCTTGGAGAACATGAAATCGTCTTTGATCGTGCCCTGCTCGTTGAGCAGCAGGCCGTAGCGCTGCATCCCCTCTTTCAGGCCGACGACATCGGCGGGCGTCAGGCGCTCGAGCGCGCGGGCGGGATCGGCGCCGGAGAGGAACGCCTGGCCCATGTGCGAGACATCGAACAGGCCGGCCTTTTCGCGGGTGTGCAGGTGTTCCTTGAGGATGCCGGCTGGGTATTGCACCGGCATGTCGTAGCCGGAGAACGGCACCATCTTGGCGCCGAGTTCGACATGCAGCGCATGCAACGGCGTCTTGAGCATAACTTCGTTCGGGTCGGCCATGGATGGTCCGTATACAGAGGTTGTGGCGCCGCGCCCCGCATTGCTGCGGCACGCGCGCCCCTCTGTCATTTGGACCTGAGAGATTTCCCCGCCGGCCGGTATCGGCACTAGCGAATTACCCCTTCGGTGAGAACCGCCCCCACGGCAGCCCTGCTTTCCAGAAGTTCATCTCCTTCGCGGTCCTTTTGCCTGAGAGTTTCCGGGGCGGTTGCTCCTTCGGCGCCTGTCCGAAGACAGATCTCTCCCGCGAGGGATCGATTGTATGGCCGTGACGGCGCGCCTGCAGGCGGGGCGTCACGTTGCGATGCATCATAAAGGGCAAGTTCGGTGAGTCAACGAATGCGGCGAAAAGGACCGTGGATCAGTTGGAAAAGTCCGAATCGTGCGCGGCAATCGCGGCGATCACTGTGTCAAACCACTGCGCGCGCTCCAACGGCGATGTCTCGATGAACAGTTCGGCGATCATCCTTTCCTGCTGGCGCAAAGACGTTTCGTTGGGCGGAAGATGGATGAAATCCACGTTCTGCACACAGAAACGGCCGGTTTCGAGATTTTCGAAGCAGCAGTAGCGGAGCGCTTCGCGTTCCGAAAGCCATTTCCAGACGAAAAATTGACGGAAGAGTGTTGTCACATCCGTTCCGGAACTTCGATGCCGAGGAGCGCCAGGACCTTGGTCAAGACGTCCAGCGTGAGCTTGCACAGGCCGAGGCGAGCGGCGCGGAGAGCGGCGTCCGATTCGGACAGGATGTGGTGCTCGGCGTAGAAGCGGCTGTAGTTCTGGGCGAGCGTGAAAGCGTAGTCGCACAGGATGTTGGGGGCGCGGCGCTCCTCGGCGGATTGCATCGTGTCGGACAGCGCAAGGAGCTGGAGGAACAAGGTACGCTCCTCCGGCGAATGGATCGTGGGCTCGCCGAGGGCGAAGCCCTGCTCTGCCGCGCGGCGCAGGATCGATTGGATGCGGACGGCGGCGTATTGCAGATAGGGGCCGGTCTTGCCCTCGAATTTCGAGAAGCGCTCGATGTCGAAGACGTAGTCGGTCAGGCGGTAGTTCGAGAGGTCCGCGAATTTCAGCGTCGCGATGCCAACCTTGCGCGCGATGTCGGCGCGTTCCTCGGGCGGGTATTCGGCGCCGATGTTCTGCTCGGCGAGACGCTTCTCGGCCTCGGCCGTCACCATCGCGATCAGGTCGAACAGCTTCATCACGCCACCGGCGCGGGTCTTGAACGGCTTGCCGTCAGTGCCGTTCATCGTGCCGAAGCCGTCATGCTCCAGATGGGCCTTGCCGGTGATGCCGGCCTTCTGCGCGGCGCGGAACACCTGCTCGAAATGCAGGTGCTGGCGCTGGTCCACGATGTAGAGAATCTGGTCGGGGTTTTGCGAGCGCACGCGGTCGATGACCGTGGCGAGATCGGTGGTGCCGTAGAGAACGGCACCGTCCGACTTGACCAGGATCAGCGGCGGCATTTCTTTCTTGTCGCTGTTGCGCTCGACCGGGATGACGAGCGCGCCTTCGCTCTCGATCGCGATGCCGCGCGCCTTGAAGTCCTCGATCATCGGGATGGTGATCGGATCGACGCTGGCTTCGCCCTTCCACAGATCGAAGTGGATGCCGAGGCTGGAGAACTCGCGGTCGAGGCCGACCTTGGAGACGTTGAAGAAGTGCTGCCACAGCGCGCGGTAACCGGGGCGGCCGGATTGCAGCTCGGCAGTGGCGCGGCGGGCTTCGGCGAGGCGCGCCTCGTCGGCTTTACAAGCGGCGGAGGCGGCGGGGAACATCACTTCGAGGTCTTCCATCGTGACCGGCGAGTCCGATGGATAGGGACCGGTGAAATTCGCGTCGAAATAGATCGGCGCGATGCCGCGGTGCTGCACTTCGGTGAGGAGCTGGCCCATCTGCAAGCCCCAATCGCCCAGATGGATGTCGCTGGTCACGGTCCAGCCATTGGCGCGGAACAGGCGCTGGAGGCTGTCGCCGATCACCGAGGAGCGCAGATGGCCGACATGCATCGTCTTGGCGACGTTGGGGCCGCCGAAATCGATCACCATCGCCTTGCCGGCGCCGGTCTGTGGCGCGCCGAGAGTCTGGTCCCTTGCCAGCACGACGCCGCGCGCAGTGAGCGCCGCGTCGGTGAGGTTGAGGTTGACGAAGCCGGGGCCGGCGATCTCGACCTTGTCGAACAAGGGGTCGGCTTTGAGCCGGGCCGCGATCTTGTCGGCGATGGCGCGCGGGTTCGTCTTCGCGGCCTTGGCGGCGGCGAGCGCGCCGTTGCACTGGAATTGCGCCAAATCGGGGCGGTCGGAGCGCGTCACCTGGCCGAAGGACGGCGACAGGTCCTCGGCCGCGAACGCGGCTCCCGCGATCGCGCTCAGCTCCGACAGCAGCGCGATCATGGCGCGTAGTGCCTGGGGCTCTTGAGGTAATCGAGCTGTTCGCGAGTGAGCTGGAAGCCGACCAGCAGGCTGTACTGATAAGGCTTCACGCCGTTCTGCAAACGGTTCGGCACCGAGGGGACGCTGTCGGTGAAGGTGACGGACGTCTCACCCGGCTGGAAGGTGAAGGCGGTGGCGAGGATCTTCTTGGCCAGCATCGTGGTGCCGTCCTGGAGCGTCGCGACGTAGTACGGCGCGGTGAAGTCCGCGGACTCGCCGCTGGGGGGACGGGTGGCGCGGAAGGTGATGTCGATGTTGGAATCGGTGGTGCCTTCGTCGATGTCGAAATCGCAGCCGCCCTTGGCGCCGAGAACCTCGATGCGGAACAGCTCGCCGGCCGGATCGCCATCCATCCCGGGCTTGAACTTGGTGAAGGTCGAGGTGTTGGCGAGGACGTTGATCGCGGGGCACATCGCCTTGCTCTTGGCCGACTGGCAGCCGGCGAGGAGCAGGATGGAAAGGCCCGCGAGCGCCGCGGTGCGAAGGAGCGTGTTCATGGAGCCTGTCAAAGTGGGTTGTGCTTTGGTTCGCTTGACTTTTTGGGGGCCGCAGCCGACTTCTCGACCCGCAGCGCAAAACGCGCCGGACTGTAGCCAAGCGCACCGTCCAGGGGAAGCAGGCGGTTCGAGGGACGAGCATGGCGGTCTATACGGAGGTGTCCTTCGAAGACCTGGAGGCGCTGCTGACGTCCTACGATGTCGGCATGCCCTTGAGCTTCAAGGGCATCGCGGAGGGCGTGGAAAACTCCAATTTCTATCTGCAGACCGACCGCGGCGGGTTCTTCCTGACGCTTTATGAAAAGCGTGTCAGGGAGGACGACCTGCCCTTCTTCCTGGGGCTGATGGCGCATCTGGCGGCGCGCGGGATCGCCTGCCCCGAGCCGGTGCGGCGACGGGACGGCGGGCAATGGAGCACGCTGAACGGGCGGCCGGCGGCGCTGGTGACGTTCCTGAACGGGCTGTCGCTGAAGCGACCCGAGGCGGCGCATTGCGCGGCGGCGGGCGCGGCGCTGGCCGGGCTGCACGCGGCGGGGACGAGCTTCGAACTGACGCGGCCCAACGCGCTGGGACCGGCGGGCTGGCGCGAGCTGGTGGAGAAGACGGCGGCGGGCGCCGATGGGGCCGAGCCGGGGCTCGGGACGCTGATCGCGGATTCGTATGGCGCGCTGGCACGGGACTGGCCGGAGGGTCTGCCGACGGGTGTGATCCATGCCGACCTGTTCCCGGACAATGTGCTGTTCATGAACGCGGCGGTGTCGGGGCTGATCGATTTCTATTTCGCCTGCAATGACGCGCTGGCTTACGACCTCGCCATCATGCTGAACGCGTGGTGCTTCGAGAGCGACGGCAGCTACAACATCACCAAGGGCAAGAGCCTGATCGCGGCGTATCGGCAGAAGCGTGAGCTGACGGCAGCGGAAGCCGAGGCGCTGCCGGTGCTCGCGCGGGGGGCGGCGCTGCGCTTCCTGCTGACGCGGCTGTACGACCGGATCAACCACGATCCGAATGCATTGGTGCGGCCGAAGGACCCGCGCGATTTCTCGCGGCGGCTGCGGTTTCATCTCAAGGTCAAAAGTGCCTCGGAGTACGGATTGTGAGTGCGGTCGAGATTTTCACGGATGGGGCGTGCTCGGGCAATCCGGGGCCGGGCGGCTGGGGCGCGATCCTGCGCAGCGGCGGGGCGGAGAAGGAATTGTCGGGCGGCGAACGCGCGACGACCAACAACCGCATGGAGATGATGGCGGTGATCCAAGGCTTCGCGGCGCTGACCAAGCCGTCGGCGGTCACGCTCTATACGGATTCGCGCTACGTGCTGGATGGTGCCACCAAGTGGCTCAAGAACTGGAAGAAGAACGGCTGGAAGACCGCCGACAAGAAGCCGGTGAAGAACGAAGATTTGTGGCGGCTGCTCGAGGTCGAGATGGCGCGGCACCAGGTCGTGTGGAAATGGGTGCGCGGGCATGACGGGCATCCGGAGAACGAGCGCGCCGATGCGCTGGCGCGTGGGGCGATTCCGTGAAGGCGTGGATTGCGGGCGTTGCGTTGGCGCTGCTGTCGCTGAATGCGGCGCGGGCCGAGGTCATCATGCGGTTGCCGACGCATGAGCGGGTGGTGGCGCTGACCTTCGATGCTTGCGAACAGCAGCGTGCGATGAAGTTGGATACGGGAATCTCGGACTTTCTCGTCGCGCACCGGATTCCGTTCACGCTGTTCCTGTCGGGGCGGTTCGTGCAGGACAATGCGGCGGCGGTGAAGGCGCTGGCGGCGCTCGATTTCGTGGAGCTCGAGAACCATAGCTGGGATCATCCCAATCATATGGAGAGACTGTCGGATCAGGGCATCCGCGACGAGATTCTGATGACCGATGCAGAAGTGGCGCGGGTGACGGGGCGCGGCACGGCGTTCTTCCGCTTTCCGGCGACGAATTATACGGCGCGGACGCTGGCCGATGCTGAGGGGCTCGGGTTTCGCGTGGTGCATTACCGCTGGGAGGCCGGAGATCCCGATCCGCATGAGACGGCGAGCCGAATCGTGCGCGAGACGCTGGAGGCGGTGCGGCCTGGCGATATCCTGATCCAGCATATCAATGGGCGCGGCTGGCATTCGGCGGAGGCGATGCCGGGGCTGATCGCCGGGCTGACGGCGGCGGGGTACCGGTTTGTGCTGCTGCGGGATTATTTGACGGATGGGCGCGTTCGCGCCGGTGCTACGCGTTAGAGAGCGAGCCCAGCGGCCGCTCCCTCCACCGCGAGTGCGGTCCCCCTCCCCCGCAAACACGGGGGAGGAAACCGTTGTCGGGGATCAGAGCTGCTTGAGAACGTGTTCGGCGCTCGAGACGGAGAAGGCGCCGGGCTCTTCGACGTTGAGTTCCTTGACGACGCCGTTATCGACCAGCATCGCGTAGCGCTGGCTGCGCTTGCCCATGCCGAAGCGGCTGCCGTCCATCTCCAGGCCCATCGCCTTGGTGAAGTCGCCATTGCCGTCGGCCAGCATGCGGACCTTGCCGTCGGACTTCTGGTCCTTGCCCCAGGCGCCCATCACGAAGGCGTCGTTGACGCTGACACAGGCGATCTCGTCGATGCCCTTGGCCTTGAGCTCGTCGAAATGCTGGACGAAGCCCGGGACGTGCTTGGCCGAGCAGGTCGGGGTGAAGGCGCCGGGCAGCGCGAACACGATCACCTTCTTGCCGGCGAACAGATCGTCGGTCTTGACCGGCTTGGGGCCGCCGTCCTGCATCTCCATCAGGGTTGCGGAAGGAACCTTGTCGCCGACATGAACGGTCATGAAAATCTCCTAATGGTTGGGAAACTGGTTGGGGTTTTAGCGGAAGCGGACAGGATCGCAAAGCGTTCCGGATGGATGTAGCGTGGCGCATGGCAATCGGCGGCTTGCAGCAACCACAGGCACATCAGGGCTTTCTGCACGGAAAGCTCCTGATCGCCATGCCGGGCATGCAGGACCAGCGCTTCGAGAAAAGCGTCATCATGATGTGCTCGCACTCCGATGAGGGCGCGCTGGGGTTGATCGTCAACAAGCCGATCCCGGCGCTGCCGTTCCGCGACCTGATGACCAAGATGGACATCCCGGTGACCGACGCGACGCCGCGCAATCCGGTGCTGTACGGCGGTCCGGTGGAGACCGACCGCGGCTATGTCCTGCATAGCGCCGACCGGACGCACCGCAACTCGACCGTGGCGGTGACGCCGGAGATCGCGCTGACGCCGACGGTGGATGTGCTGCGGGCGATCGCCGAAGGCCGCGGGCCGGAGCGCTGGCTGATGGCGCTGGGCTATGCCGGCTGGGGGCCGGGGCAGATCGAGAGCGAGATCGTCGCCAATGGCTGGATCCATTGCGACGCCGATGCCGGGATCGTGTTCGACGCGGGCATGGACGACAAGTGGCGGCTGGCGTTCGGCAAGCTCGGCGCGGGGTTGTCGGGGTTGTCGTCGCAGGTGGGACGGGCCTGAGCCTGTTGCCCATCCTTCGACAAGCTCAGGATGAGGTTTGAGTTCAGTCCTCATCCTGAGCTTGTCGAAGGATGGCCGTCGCGCTCGATATCACTGCGCGCGCGTGTCGAAGTGGCGGGCGATGTATTCGAGGGCGCCGGCGGATGGCAGGGCCTGCGAGAAATAGAAGCCTTGCGCGAATTCGACGCCGAGTTGCTTGAGCCAGGCGGCGTCTTCGGCGCTTTCGACACCTTCGACGACGACGCTGCGGCGCAGATCGTGCGCCAGCGAGATGATCGAGCGCAGCACGGTGTCGCCGTCGGCCGCGGTATCGGCGTTGGCGTGGCGCGCGAGGAAGCTCTGGTCGATCTTGATCGTGTCGAAGGGCAGCGTCTTGAGCTGGCTGAGGCTGGAGACGCCGGTGCCGAAATCGTCGATCGAGAGGCCGGCGCCGAGTGCCTTGGCGCGTTCCATCGCGGCCTGAACGTCCTGGTTGGCGGCGACGGTGCTTTCGGTGACTTCGAGCTTGAGCGTGCCGGGCGCGATGGCCTCGCTGCGCAGCAGGCGGCCGAGATAGGCGATGAAATCACCGTCGCGCAGCTGGCGGCGCGAGACGTTGACGCTGACGAAGAGCGGCGGGCTCAGCGGGAAGAAGCGCTGCCATTGTGCGACGTCGTGGCCGGCGCGTTCGAGGGCGAAGCGGCCGAGCGCGACGATGGAGCCGGTCTCTTCGGAATGGGCGATGAACTCCGACGGCGAGACGAGGCCCTTGGTGGGATGGTTCCAGCGCAGCAGCGCCTCGAAGCCGGCGACGGTGTTGTCCGCGAGGCGGACGATGGGCTGGTAGTAGACGTCGAGCTGCTTGTCCTCGATGGCGCGGCGCAGATCGGTTTCGAGCGCGACGGCGTCACCGGGGGCGAGCTGTTCGAGGTCCTGGCTGTAGACGCGGGCGCAGGCGCCGCCGAGACGCTTGGCCTGGAGCAATGCGAGCTCGGCGTTCTTGATCAAATCGAGCGGGTCGCGCGCGCCGCTGCCGAGCGCGACGCCGACGCTGGCGGGAGCGAAGACGTTGCGGCCCTGCATCGAATAGGGCGCGGCGCAAGCCTCGACGAGGTCGTTGCCGAGGCTGTCGGGCGCTGCCGTCGCGGCAGGGATGAGAACGGCGAAGGCGTCGCCGCCGACGCGGAAGACTTCGGCGGGACTTTTGAAGCGCTTGGTCAGGCGCTCGGAGATGTTGGTGAGCAGCGCGTCGCCGCCGCTGTCGCCGAGGCTGGCATGGATCGACTTGAAGCGGTCGATGTCGAGCAAGACGAAAGTGGTGGCGGCGAAGCGGCTGCCGAGCTGTTCGAGCTCCTCCATCAGCGCGACGCGGTTGCCCAAGCCGGTGAGCGGGTCGCGCAGGGTGCGCTGGAGGAGTTCGGATTCGCTTTCCTTGCGCGTGGTGACGTCGGCCATCAGGCCGAGGCAGCGCGACGCGGGCGCGTGATCGCCGAGCATGGTGGCGCGCAGCTCGAACCAAGGATAGCGGCCGCTTTCGCTGCGCACGCGGAATTCGACGCGGAAGGCGAGGCCCGGATGGCTGCGGTAATCGTCGATCGCGGAGGTGTAGACCTCCTGGTCCTCGGGATGGATGCGGTCGATCCAGTCGTGATGCGGCAGGCGCGAGGCGGCTTCGGTGAGGCCGATCAGCGCGGCAGCGTCGCGCGAGAGCTTGACGGCCTCGACCTCGAAATCGAGATCGAAGACGCCTTGGTGCGAGGCGCCGATGGCCTGCAGCGCGGCATTGGTGTGGGCGTGCGCGGCGGCGGATTCGCGCGGCGCGGATTCGTAGGCGGCGACGTCGTCCTGGAAGGTGTCGGGGGCGGTGGCGAGAGACTGGAAGGGCAGCACGGCGATGCCCTCGCCTGCTGCCACGGCCAGCGCGAGCAGCAGCGCGCCGGCGGCGGCGAAACCGCCGGCGGCGGAGGTTGCCCAGGAGTCGCCGCTGTTGTTCATCGTCGCGAGGGCGGAGGCGAAGGCGACGAGCGCGAAGACGAGCGCGCTGGGGGCCGCCACACGCGCGGCTTGCGCGCCGAGGCGGCCGCGATAGACGAGATAGATTGCCGTGGCGGCGGCGCCGAGCACGACGATGGTGTCGGTCAGGACGGTGGCGGCGGGGACGCCCATATAGGCGAGGACGGCAAGGCCGATGATGCCGAACAGCACAAAGCGGAACGGGCGCAGCAGCAGCGGCCAGACCTCGCGCAGCGGGACGATGGCGTCGGCGAGCATGGCGCCGGCCACCAGCGACAGGCCGGCGAACATCGCCATCAGGCCGTAAGGCCCGCCGACGGCGGTGGCGAGGCTGCCGTCGAACAGGCCGGTCTCGGACAGGCGCTCGAGCAGGATGAGAAGCAGCGTGACGGCGGCCCAGCGCGCCGGCGCGTGGCCGAGCGTCACCGCGAGGCCGGCAGCAAGCAGCGTGGCGGCGGCGATCACGGCCCAGACGGCGGTGGTGAAGATCGCGAGCTGGCGGTTGTGGGCGGCGAGCGCGGGCTCGGTCCAGGCGAAGATCGATGGCGGCTGGGCGGCATTAGCGAGCTCAACCGCGATGGCGACGGTGGTCGCGGGGGGCACGACGACGCGCCAGGCGCGGCGGCCATAGGCGTTGTTCTTGTCGATCACGACGAGCGGATCGGAACTGGCGACGGCGAGGATGCGAGGCCGTGTCGGATACGGCAGGATGCGGAAGCTGACGCTTTGGGGCTGCGACGCCTGGAGGACGCGGGCGGCGGGGCGGATCGAGGAATTGGTCGCGGTGATGAGATACCAGCCGGAGCCGTCCGGCTCGGGCTTGGCGGACGGCGCGTGGTAGGGGACGAGGCCGTCGGTGATTTCGACGACGCCGTCGGGGCCGGCGAAGTCGATCGCGTGCGGCGGGTCGGGTGTCGCGGCTGCGAGCGCCGCGACGACGGCGAGCAGGCTGGCGGCGAGCGCCGCTGCGAAGGCGAATCGTTTCATCACGGGTGTGTATACGATCCTGGCGCGGCGCGATCTTGTGAGAACGGCCTAAAGCTCGCTGTCATCCCCGGCGAGCGAAGCGAGGGAAGGGGACCCAGGTGGTTAAGCTTGCGAGATCTCGCCGGCGAGGCGCCGAATTCTTCGCCACCGTGATTGTGGGCGGCTCCTGGGTCCCCTTCCCTCGAACCGCTTCGCGGTTCTCGCCGGGGATGACAGCGGAGTGTCATCACGCGCCCTTCACTTCGTCGGCGAGCAGCGCGAACTGGACGTGGTCGCGCCATTCGCCGTTGATCTGGAGATAGCGCAACGCGATGCCCTCCTGGCGGAAGCCGGCTTTGCTCAGGAGATTGCGCGAGGGTTCGTTGGTCGGCAGGCACGCGGCTTCGATGCGGTGCAGGCCGAGGGTCGAGAAGATGAAGGGCACCAGCGCGCGCACGGCGTCGTACATGTAGCCCTGGCGCGCGAAACGCTCGCCGATCCAGTAACCGAGCGCGCAGCACTGCGTCACGCCGCGGCGGACGTTGGACAGCGTGCAGCCGCCCATCAACGCGTCGTCCTCGTAACGAAAGACGAAGAACGCGTAGGCGGAATCGAGGCGGGCCTCTTTCTGGTAGCGCTTGATGCGGCGGCGGAAGGCGCCCTTGGTGAGTTCGTCGGTCGCCCAAACGGGCTCCCACGGTTCAAGGAACGCCCGGCTCTCGCCGCGCAGGCGCTGCCACGCCGGAAAATCCGCCATGCGGGGATAGCGCAGATAAACCGCGCCGGCCTTGATGATGGGCTGCTGGCCGCCGGGAAAGGTGAGGCCCCGCATGAAGGCCATGGGGCCGGTGTTCATTACTCTGCCGCTCGCAAGTGACGCGACGTGCCGAAGCGGCGCGCGAAGGCTGCGTGGGATTCGAGCTTGCTGACCGGGCCGACGGCGGCGATGGCGGGGCTGCCGCCTTCCATGATGCGAGCGCCGAACGCACGCACCGCGGCGGTGTCGACGGCGTCGAGCTTCGCGGTCAATTCTTCGGTCGTCAGGAGATGGCCGTAGGAGAACATCTGGCCGGCGATCTGCTCGGCGCGCTGGCCGGGGCGTTCGAGGCCCATCAAGAGGCCGGAACGCATCTGCGCCTTGGCGCGGGAGACTTCCGCGTCGTTGGCGCTCTCGGCGAGCTTTTCCATTTCGCCCGCGACGACACCGGCGATGTCGGCGGCTTCGGCTTCGCCGGTACCGGTGTAGATGCCGATGGTGCCGGCGTCTTTCGAGGCCTGCGCGAAGGCGGAGATCGCGTAGCACAGGCCGCGCCGTTCGCGCGCTTCCTGGAACAAGCGCGAGGAGGTGCCGCCACCGAGCGCGGTGACGTAGACCTGCGCGGCGTAGAAATCCGGATCGGCGCTCGACACGCCGGGCAGCGCGAAGGTGATGTGCGCCTGTTCGAGATCGTCCTCGTGACGGAAATCGCCGCCGACATAGCGCGCGGGCAGCGGCGTCGATGCGGTGCCGGGTTTGAGGCCGGCGAACTTCTCGGCGACGAGCTTGACGACCGCGTCGTGCGCGACGGCGCCCGATGCGACGAAGGTCATGTCGCCGGCGCGGTAATTGGCGGCGAAGTAGGTGCGCAGATCGGCTTGGCTGAAACCGCTGACGGTTTCGACGAGCCCAAGGATCGGCCAGCCCATCGGCTGGTCGGGATAAGTCACCGCCTGCAAGTGATCGAACACGATATCGTCGGGCGTGTCAGCGGCCTGTCCGATCTCCTGAAGTACGACCTGACGCTCGCGTTCGAGTTCGCTCTGCTCGAAGCTCGGGTTGATCAGGATGTCGGCGATCAGGTCGATGCCGAGCGGCACGTCGGCCTTGAGGACGCGGGCGTGAAAGGCGGTCTGCTCGCGGCTGGTATAGGCGTTGAGGTAGCCGCCGACGGCTTCGATCTCCTCGGCGAGGTCGCGGGCGCTGCGCGTCGCGGTGCCTTTGAACGCCATGTGCTCGAGCATGTGGCTGATGCCCATGACGGGGCGGGTCTCGTTGCGGCCGCCGGCATTGACCCAGACGCCCAGCATGGCGCTTTCGAGCCCCGGCATGGGGTCGGTGATGACGGTCAAGCCGTTGGAAAGTCTTGTGATTTCAGGTTTCATCGGCCCAGCTTAGACTCGATATGGGCGCGCACCAAGGCCTTGTCGTTGGGCAGGGTCACGACGCGTTCGGCGCCGGAAAAGACGCCTTTCAGGCGGTCTGGGAGCGGCGGCTTGTGGCCGGTCGCCTTGAATACCGCGTCGGGGAATTTGGCGGGGTCGGCGGTCGAGAGGACGACGATGGGGCCGTCGGTCTGGCCGAGGCCGAGCGCGGCGTTGAGCGCGACGGCGGTGTGGGGATCGATGAACTCGCCGGCCTCGGCATGGAAGCGGGCCATGGTGGAGAGCGTTTCGTCGTCGCTGACGGCGTAGGCGTCGTAGCGCTCGGCGAGGTCGATGAAGCTTTTGCCCAGATCGATGCGGCCGGTCTCGTTGAACAAGCGCATCTGTTCGGTGAGCAGAGCGGCGTCGCGGCCGCTGGCTTCGAACAGCGCTCGCTCGAAGTTCGATGAGACCTGGATGTCCATCGAGGGGCTCAGCGTGGCGTGGACCTCGCCGCGTTCGAGGATGCCGGTGGTGAGGGCGCGGGCCATGATGTCGTTGCTGTTGGTCGCGACGACGAGTTTGTCGATGGGCAAGCCCATGCGCATCGCGGCGTCGCCGGCGAAGACGTCGCCGAAATTGCCGGTGGGGACGACGAAGGTCGCGGCGCCGCCGACCTGCGCCGCCGCGGTGAAGTAGTAGACGGCTTGCGCGGCGATGCGGGCGAAGTTGATCGAGTTGACGGCGGTGAGGTTCACGGCGTTCGCGAACTCCGTCTCCGCGAACAGCGCTTTCACGATGGCCTGGGCGTGGTCGAACGTGCCTTCGAGCGCGATGTTGTGGACGTTGGCGTGGCGCGAGGTCGTCATCTGGCGGCGCTGGACGTCGCTGACGCGGCCCTTGGGGTGCAGCACGAAGACGTCGATATTGGGCAGGCCGCCGAGCGCGGCGATGGCGGCGGAGCCGGTGTCGCCGCTGGTCGCGGCGACGACGGTGGCGCGGCCGCCGCGCTTGGCCAGAGCACGGGCGAACATGCGGCCGAGGATCTGGAGCGCGATGTCCTTGAAGGCGAGCGTGGGGCCGTGGAAGAGCTCAAGGAGGTAGAGGTCGTCGCCGATCTCGACCAAGGGGGCGATGGCGGGGTCCTCGAAGCCGGCATAGGCGGCGGCGACATCTTCGGCGATCTCGCTCTGCGAAAAAGAACCACCGGCGAAGCGGGTGAGGATCGCGGTCGCGGCGGCGACATAGGACATCTCGCCGAAGGCGGCCTGCTCGACCGGGCCGATTTGGGGCCAGGATTGCGGGAGGTAGAGGCCGCCATCGGGGGCGAGGCCGGCGAGCAGGATCTGGGCGAAATCGGCCCTGGGGGCCTGGCCGCGGGTGCTCAAAAAGGACGGAAATTCAGGCACATCAACCTCTTAAGCCGATTTCGGCAATATAATTGTTCCGCGCTTTTGCCGTTTTTTTTTGGAAAAAAACCGACCTCCCTGCGGCCTGCCGGGCGTTCGGCCGAGCAGAGGCAGGTAGGAATTCAATCCCGCGGTTTCAAGCCCAGCCGTCCGCGCGAGACGTGGAACGCCAGATACACCCCCAGGAGCGCCGCCGCCATCAGGAACCAGGTGATGGCGTATTGCAGATGCTCGTTGCGGAAGGTGACCACGGTCTGCCCGCCGCGCGGCCAGCCGCCGGGGTTGGGGGTCGCGTCGGCCTCGATCAAAGCGAGCGCGGCCAGCCTGACGCCGTCGGCCTGGGCGATGCCGGCGACGTCGCGGAAATACCAGACGCGGTGCGCGAGGTCGGCTTTCGGCGTGAACGGGCCTGCCGCTTCGGCCCAGCGCCAGACGCCGGTGACGGTGGTGTCGCCGTTGCGGATGCCGGAGGGACGCGTCGCGGGATTGCGCATGTCGCGCGGGACGATGCCGCGATCGACCAGGAAGATGCCGCCGCCGCGCAGCGTGAACGGCACGACGACGTGATAGACCGGGCCGCCCTCCGGACCGATGCCATAGATATAGGCCTCCTTTGAATTGTCGAAGCGGCCGGCGAGCGAGACGTGCAGATATTCGCTGTCGGTTTCGCGGTACGGCAGGCCGCGCGCGTCGAGCGCCACTGGCGGCGCCTGCATGTTGCGGTTCACCTGCTCGATCAGCGCGAGCTTCCAGTGCAGGCGCTGAAGCTGCCAGACGCCGAGGCCGAGCAGGAAGGCGAAGAGCAGCGCGGTGGCGACGGTGACGCCGAGGAGCGGGCGGAAGAACATCTTTTCAGTTGGCTCGGTTCATTGGGACTCGCGAATACCATTGCGCCCGGCGCGGAGGAAGCCACCGGCAGCAAGCTGGTCGCCGCCGGATGCGAGTACGGCAGCGATCAGCTGCGCTTCCGCGCCCGCATCTCCCAGATCGTCCAGGAGAAGAACGCCGTGATGCGGCAGCCCATCGCGATGCACCAGAGCGCCGATGTCGCGATCCTTGCTGATGAAAATTCGCCCCTCTTTGGCGGCTTCGGCCAGCAAAGCAGCATCTCCGGGGTCCGTTGCCCGCTCTGCCGCATAGACCACGTCGTGGCCCGCTTCGCGCAACGCTTTTACCGCCGGAGCGACGACGTTCGTGTCAGCCAGGATACGCATCTATTGCGCCGCGACGACGAGACCTTCTTCAGCCGCCAGTTCGCTCAGCCGCGCGGCATACAAGAGGCAGGCGTCGATGTCGTCCGGCTCAAGAACGGGATAGGCCTCAAGCACCGCCTGCCGATCTGCGCCTTGCGCGAGCATGGCAAGCACCATCCCGGGCGTCACGCGGCGGCCGCGGATGATGGGCTTGCCACCCATTTTCCCCGGCTCGGCCCGGATGCGCGCAAGGAGCTCGGCAGCATTCATCGAAGCATCATACCACACCGCGCCGGGCAACACACGACACTCAACTATCCACCCTGCCCTCACCGGCCTTGTGCTTGTATTGCAGGACCAGCAGCGCCGATTTGATCACGCGCAGGAAGGCGAAGGTCAGGATTGTGATCAGCGGCGCCCAAAGCACGACATGGACCCAGAGCGGCGGCTGGAAGGTGAACTCGGTCCATAGCGCGAGGCCGGCGACGATGGCGCCGACGACGAGGATGACGAGCGCGGCGGCGCCGTCGCCGACGTCGAAGGCGGAGAAATCCTGGCCGCACACCGTGCAGGCCGGTGCGATGGTCAGGTAGCCGGCGAACAGCTTGCCCTGGCCGCAACGCGGACAACGGCCCAGCAGGCTCGCCGATGCGACGCTGGGCGCTGTCATGCCGCGCGGCTTAGCCGGCCGTGACCGGGCCAGCGCCCCAGACGTAGATGGCGGTGAACAGGAACAGCCACACCACGTCGACGAAGTGCCAGTACCAGGCGGCGGCCTCGAAGCCGAAATGGCGCGTCGGGGTGAACTGGCCGGCGATGGCGCGGAACAGGCACACCGTCAGGAAGATCGTGCCGATGATCACATGCGCGCCGTGGAAGCCCGTCGCCATGAAGAAGGTCGAGCCGTAGATCGCGTCGAAATTGCCGACGCCGGCGGTGAGGCTGGCATGCGCCGCGTCGGTGAACGGCACCAGCGCGAGATGGTTGAAGCCGAAGGTGAACGGCGCGTGGGCGTACTCATAAGCCTGGACGCAGGTGAAGGAGGCGCCGAGCAGGACGGTGAGGATGAGGCCCTGGATCGCGCCCTTGCGGTCGCCATGCTGGAGCGCGTGATGCGCCCAGGTCACCGTCGTGCCCGAGGTCAGCAGGATCAGCGTGTTGAGCAGCGGGAAGTGCCAGGGATCGAGCGTCACGATGCCGGACGGCGGCCACGAGCCGATCGAGACGTCGTTGAAGAAGATCGCCGAATTGAAATAGGCCCAGAACCAAGCGACGAAGAACATCACTTCCGAGGCGATGAACAGCAGCATGCCGTAGCGCAGATGCAGCTTCACGACCGGCGTGTGGTTGTGCTTGACCACCGACTCCTGGACGACATCGCGCCACCAGCCGGCCATGGTGAACAGCACCAGCGCGAAGCCGATGGCGAAGATCCAGGGCGTGCCGTTGACCGGCAGACCGAAGAAGCCGGTGTAGTCCTTGTTCATCCAGAACACGGCGCCGACCATCATCACAAAGGCGGCGATCGAGCCGACGATCGGCCACGGGCTCGGGTCGACCAGATGATAGTCGTGCTTGACCTCGGAATTGGCCATGTTCGAAACCTTCTCTCTAAACGCTACGGGTGAACCCGCACCATCGTCATGACGTAAAACAAAACCACCAAAGCCCCGAGGCCGAGCGCGATCGCGATTGAGCGCCGGCGCCGGTTCTTGTCCTCTGTGTCGCTCATCGCCACGCCCAAGCCGCGAAGGGCGCGATGTGCGCCAGCTTCTCGACGATCAGCGCGGCGAACAACGCGAACATGTAGATCAGCGATACGCGAAACAGCCGCTTGGCGGCGGGCTCACGCACCGTGTCGGTCTCGCGGTAGGTCGCGACGGCCTCAAAAGCGAACCAGGCGCCGATGCCACCGGCGCAGGCGAGATAGACGGGGCCGGCGAGGCCAATGGCGGCGGGGATAAGGCCCAGCGGGATGAGCGCGGCGGTGTAGGCGAGAATCTGGCGGCGGGTCGAGGACTTGCCGCGCACCACGGGCATCATCGGCACACCGGCGCGGGCGTAATCGCCCTCGCGCCACAGCGACAGCGCCCAGAAATGCGGCGGCGTCCACATGAAGATGATCGCAACGAGGAGGATCGGCGCGAGGGAGAGATCGCCGGTGACCGCGGCCCAACCGATGGCAGGCGGCAGCGCGCCGGAGAGGCCGCCGATCACGATGTTCTGCGGCGTGCGGCGCTTGAGCCAAAGCGTATAGACGCCGACATAGACGAAGATTGTGAAGGCGAGCAGCGCCGCGGCCATCAGGTTCACGAACAGGCCCATCAGCGTCACCGACGCGACGGAGAGCGTCCAGCCGAAGCCGAGCGCTTCGCCCGCCGCGATGTGGCCGGCCGGGATCGGACGGGTCGCGGTGCGCGACATCATGGAGTCGATGTCGGCCTCATACGCCATGTTGAGCGCACCCGACGCGCCGGCCGCGACCGCGATGCAGAGCAGCGCGGTGAACGCGGTCGCGAGGTCGATGTGCCCCGGCGCCGCAACGATGCCGGCGAGGCCGGTGAAGATCACCAGCGACATGACGCGCGGCTTCAGGAGGGCGAAATAATCGCCCACCGTCGCGTTGCGCGGTGCATCGAAGGTGGTCGTCAGAGCCATCAGGTGATCTTCGGCAGCTCGTTGAACTGGTGGAACGGCGGCGGCGAGGACAGCGTCCACTCCAGCGTCGTGGCGTAGGGACCCCACGGATTGTCGCCGGCGACCCGCTTCTTGATGAAGGCTTCCGCCAGCATGGTCAGGAAGATCAGCACGCCGAAGCCGGCGGTGAAGGCACCGATCGACGAGATGAAGTTCCAGCCGGCATAGGCGTCCGGATAGTCCGCGATGCGGCGCGGCATGCCGGCGAGGCCCAAAAAGTGCTGCGGGAAGAACGCCAGGTTCACGCCGATGAAGGTGACCCAGAAGTGCAGCTTGCCCAGCGTCTCGTTGTACATGTAGCCGGTGATCTTGGGGAACCAGAAGTAGAAGCCCGCGAAGATCGTGAACACGGCGCCGAGCGACAGCACGTAGTGGAAATGCGCCACGACGTAATAGGTGTCCTGCAGCACGACGTCGACGCCGGCATTGGCCAGCACGACGCCGGTGACTCCGCCGACGGTGAAGAGGAACACGAAGCCGATCGCCCACAGCATCGGCGTCTTGAACTCGAGCGAGCCGCCCCACATCGTCGCGATCCACGAGAATATCTTGATGCCGGTCGGCACCGCGATGACCATGGTGGCGAAGACGAAATAGGCCTTGGTGTCGACGCTGAGGCCCACCGTGTACATGTGGTGCGCCCAGACCAGGAAGCCGATGAAGCCGATCGCCACCATCGCATAGGCCATGCCGAGATAGCCGAAGATCGGCTTCTTGGAGAAGGTCGAGATGATGTGGCTGACCATGCCGAAGCCGGGAAGGATCAGGATGTAGACTTCCGGGTGGCCGAAGAACCAGAACAGATGCTGGTAGAGGATCGGATCGCCGCCGCCGGCCGCGTTGAAGAACGAGGTGCCGAAATGGCGGTCGGTGAGCAGCATGGTGATCGCGCCGGCGAGAACCGGGAGCGAGAGCAGCAGCAGGAACACCGTCACCAGGATCGACCAGACGAACAGCGGCATCTTGTGCAGGGTCATGCCCGGCGCGCGCATGTTGAAGATCGTGGTGATGAAGTTGATGGCGCCCAGGATCGACGAGGCGCCCGCGATGTGGAGCGAGAAGATCGCAAGGTCCATCGCCGGGCCCGGCGAACCGTAGGTCGAGAGCGGGGCATAGATCGTCCAGCCGCCGCCGACGCCGATGCCGCCCGAATCGCCTTCGACGAACATGGAGAGCACGAGCAGCGCGAAGGAGAACGGCAGGAGCCAGAACGAGATGTTGTTCATGCGCGGGAACGCCATGTCGGGCGCGCCGATCATCAGCGGCACCAGCCAGTTGCCGAAGCCGCCGATCATCGCCGGCATGATCATGAAGAACACCATGATGAGGCCGTGACCGGTGACGAACACGTTGAAGGTGTGGGGGTCCTTGAAGATCTGCAGGCCCGGCTCCATGAGCTCGGCGCGCATCATCATCGACAGGAAGCCGCCCACGATGCCCGCGCAGATCGCGAAGATCAGGTACATCGAGCCGATGTCTTTGTGGTTCGTCGAATAGACATAACGACGCCAGCCGGTCGGGTGACCGTGGGCGTGATCGTCATGGGCGTGGGCGAGATCTGCCATGGAGGCTGTCCTTGCTTAGTGCGCGGCCGCCGGCGCGGGTTCCGCGTCGGCGATCGTCGAATACACGGTCGTGTTCTTCTTGGCCGCGGCCAGCCAGGCGGCGTATTCCGCGTCGGTCACGACCTTCACCTCGATCGGCATGAAGGCATGCTTGGCGCCGCACAGTTCGGAGCATTCGCCGTAATAGGTGCCGACGGCCGTGGCCTTGAACCAAGTGTGGTTGAGGCGGCCGGGGACGGCGTCCATCTTCACGCCGAACTGGGGCACGGCCCAGGAGTGGATCACGTCGGCGCCGGTGGTCTCGATCTCGACGACCTTGTTGACGGGCACCACGATCCAATGGTCGACGCCGAGCAGGCGCGGCTCGCCGGCCTTCTTGGCGTCGGCGTCGCTGAGACCGAGCGAGTCGAACGAGAATTTCGCGTCCGAATATTCGTAGGTCCAGAACCACTGCTTGCCGATGACCTTGATGTGGACGTCGGGCTTGGGGATTTCCGCTTCGTAGTAGAGCAGCTTGAAGGACGGCACCGCGATCACCACCAAGATGATCACCGGGATGATCGTCCAAGCGACTTCGAGGATGGAATTGTGATGCGTCTTGCTGGGGATCGGATTGGCGCGGGCATTGAAGCGGACAATGATGATGCCCAGCAGGATCGCCACGAAGACGCAGATCGCGACGATCACCCAGACCAGCAGGCTGTGGAAGCTCTCGATGCGATCCATCACGGGCGAGGCGGAAGGCTGCATGCCCATCTGGTAGTTGTAGGGCAGCGCCAGGGCGGAACTCGCCCACAGCATGGCGGCCGCCGCTGCACCCGCACCGATGCCGGATTTCCTAAGGGACATGAGGCGACCTCACAAAAGAGAGAAGCGAGGTGGCCAGGCCCCCCACTTTTTCAGATTCTTGGCGGCGATTTAGAGGCGCTAAGCCCCTAAAGTCATTGCGACCTTCTGGCACGGGGTGTGCGGAACCGGGCACCTGCCCTGCCCGGCCTCCCGGGTGGGCAGCGCCGGAAAAAAGTACCTATATGTATATGCGCGCCAAATCACCGTTTCGGAGCCTTCGATGAGCAACCCGTCCGACCTTTTCTTTACCCGCACCGGCATGGACCGGACCAAGGTCCAGGCCACCGTCCACGAGGCCCTGAAGGGCTCGGACGACGGGGAATTGTTCCTGGAGTACAGCCAGAGCGAATCATTCTCGTTCGACGACGGGCGGCTGAAGGCGGCGACATTCGACACGACCCAAGGCTTCGGCCTGCGCGCCGTGGCCGGCGAGGCGACCGGCTATGCCCACGCCTCGGAACTCTCGGAGGACGCGATCCAGCGCGCCGCGAACACGGTGCGCGCGGTGGCGCGGGGCCATTCGGGCGTCGCGGCGGGCGGCCCTGCCCGCACAAACGTCAAGCTTTATACGGATATCGATCCGCTCGGCACGGCCAGCTTCGAGACCAAGGTGAAGGTGCTGGAAGAGATGAACGCCTATGCAAGGAGCAAGGACAGCCGGGTGCGGCAGGTGTCGTGCAGCCTGTCGGGCAAGTGGCAGCAGGTCGAGATCCTGCGCGCCGACGGCGAGACCTATCGGGATATCCGTCCGCTGGTGCGGATCAATGTGTCGGTCGTGGTCGAGCAAGACGGGCGGCAGGAGAGCGGCGTCCATGGCGCCGGCGGTCGCGGCAGCTATGAGATGTATCTGAAGGGCGATTATTGGCGAGAGGCGGTCGACGAGGCGTTGCGCCAGGCGCTGGTGAACCTCGACTCCGTGCCGGCGCCGGCGGGCGAGATGACGGTGGTGCTGGGGCCGGGCTGGCCCGGCATCCTCCTGCATGAGGCGATCGGCCACGGGCTGGAAGGCGACTTCAACCGCAAGGGCACGAGCGCGTTCGCCGGATTGCTGGGGTCGCGCGTCGCGGCGCCGGGCGTGACGGTGGTCGACGACGGCACGATGGACGGGCGGCGCGGCTCGCTCTCGATCGACGATGAGGGCACGCCGACCTCGCGCACCGTGCTGATCGAGGACGGCATCCTCAAGGGCTATATGCAGGACCGGCAGAACGCGCGGCTGATGGGCGTGGCGCCGACCGGCAATGGGCGGCGGGAGTCCTATGCCAGCCAGGTGATGCCGCGCATGACCAACACCTACATGATCGGCGGCGACAAGGAGCCGGGCGAGATCCTCGCGAGCGTCAAGAACGGCGTCTATGCGACGAATTTCGGCGGCGGCCAGGTCGACATCACGAACGGCAAGTTCGTCTTCACCTGCACCGAGGCGTATCTCATCGAGAACGGCAAGGTCACGGCGCCGATCAAGGGCGCGACGCTGATCGGCAGCGGGCCCGAAGCGCTGACGCGGGTGAAGATGGTCGGCAACGACATGAAGCTCGATACGGGGGTCGGCGTCTGCGGCAAGAACGGCCAGAGCGTGCCGGTGGGCGTGGGCCAGCCGACGCTGCGGCTGGACGGGCTGACGATCGGTGGCACCGCGCAGGCGGCGTAGCTATTTCGGCCAGCCTTTCAAGCTATCGGTGAGCGCACCTCCGACGAACGCCGCGCCGGCGGCGGTGAGGTGGTGCTCGTCGGCGTAGAGGACGCGACCGGCGGCGAAGGCGCGGCACTGCGCGCGGTCGCAGAGCACGTCACGGGGCAGATAGAGACGATCGGCGGGATAGCGCGCCACAACTTTGGCGACGAGATCGTCGGTCGCGCCGATCGTCGCCATCGCCGCGGTCAAAGGCTGCGCCAGACAATTCTGCGGATCGTGGCCGGCGAGGCGCTTGTGGCCGTAGCATTGCGCGGGCGTGAACGCGAACAGCGGGACGTTGCCGATCACAAGAACCGGGATGTGGTGCTGTGCGAATGTCTGCAACAAATTGTCGAGCGCCTGCGCCGTCACCTGCTCTGCCTGTGCGGTGGGACGGATACGATTTTCGTTGATGTAAACTTCCCAGCGCGCTTCGAGGATGACGAGGCGGACGTCTTGCTGCGCCAGGATCATGTTCAGCGCGCTGCGATTGAAACCGGTGCAAGGTGTGATGCGGCTGCCGCTGGGCGTCAGGATATTGAGGCCGGGCAAGGGCGGACACGCGCTGCGGGTAAGGCTGCGCAAGCGCAGGTGACGCATCGCCGCGAAGGCATCGAGACCGGGTGCGAGCGACATCGCATGGGAATCCCCCCACAGGATGGCTTGTCCGGTGGCAGACGCGTCGCCTTTGAGGCACGCCGGCCGGGCGATTTCCGTCGCGCTGCACGAGCGGAAATCCAGCGGCACGGCCCCTTCGGCATCGAAGGCGCGCACGTCGGGCGGGACGCGGGACGGCAGGCCGTGCGACAGCACGAAGATCGCGGCAACGACGAGCAGCACGGCGCTTGCGGCTGCGGCAATGGGAATGCTGACGGGGATGCCGCGCCAGTTGCCGCGGACACGGCGGATCGGCTGCTCGATGTAGCGCCACGACAGGATCGAGACGATGAAGACGGCGGCGAGGATCACGCCGATGTCGAGCGCCGTCAGCTCGCGGTCGAGCCAGAAGCGGGCGAAGACCAGCGCCGGCCAGTGCCAGAGGTAGAGCGAATACGAGATGCGGCCGATGAACACCGGCGGCGCGGTTGCGAGCGCGGTGGCGACGATATTCGCGCCGCCATCGGCGGCATAGAGGATCGCGGCGGTGCCGAACGCGGCGCCCAGCGCATTAAAGGGCCGGTAGAGTTCCATGCCGCCGGGGAGCACGACGGCAGCCGCGATCAGCAAAACGCCCGCGATGGCGACGGCATTGCGAAGCGCCGCGTTGCGCAGCGGCGGTAAGCCGCCACAGGTGAGCAGCGCGCCGAGCAGAAGCTGCCAGGCACGCGCAGGAAGCAGATAGAACGACGCGCTCGGGTCGATGCGCGCATAGACGAGCGCCAAGGCGAGCGAGGCTGCGGCAAGGCCGGCGATGACCAAGGGCAGCGCGCGGCGGAAGCGCGTCAAGGCGATCAGGAGCGGCGGCCAGAATAGGTAGAACTGCTCCTCGACCGACAGCGACCAGACATGCAGCAGCGGGTTCTGCACCGAGTCCGGCGCGAAATAGGCGGTGTCGCGCAGCCAATAGAGGATGTTGGCGTAGAACAGCGTCGCGCCGGCAAGGCTCTTGCCGAACACGGCGAGCTCGTCGGGCAGCAGAAGAAACAGCGCGGCGATCGTCGCGGCGAGCAGCATGGCGCCGAGCGCCGGCAGGATGCGGCGGATGCGGCGGTCGTAGAAATCCGCCAGCGAGAAGCGCGCTTGCGCTTGCTGGCGCAGGATCAGGCCGGTGATCAGATAGCCGGAAATGACGAAGAACACGTCGACGCCGGCAAAGCCGCCCTCGAACGGCCCGATGCCCGCGTGATAGAAGAGAACCGGCAGGATCGCGAGGGCGCGCAGGCCGTCGATCTCGTTGCGATGTCCGCGTTCCATGCTGGCAATCACATCCGGCTGTAAGCAACAAGCGCCAGCATATCCATCGCGGCATGCGCGAGGATCAGGGGCCAAAGCCGGCCGGTGCGGGCGTACCAATAGGCGAAGATCAACCCGAGCGGAATGGTGCTGAGGACGCCGAGCGGTCCCTGGTAGAGATGGCAGAGAAGCCGGATGCCGACGCTGACATGGATGGCGGGCCAGATGTTGCCGCCGCGCCGCAGCGCGCTGACGATATAGCCGGTCTCGAAGGCTTCCTCGAAGACCGTGTTGATCAGGGACGGCACCGCGAGGATCCAGAGCGGGATGCCGAGCGCGGCGAAGCTCGGCGCCTTGACGATCACGATCTGCGCGACGTCCGGCGCGACCGCAACGGCGATGTTGAAGGTCAGGAACCAGGCGGCATAGGCCGCTGCGAACAGGAGCACGCCGAACGCGATGTCGTTGAACTCGGGGACAAGGCCGATCCTGCAGAGCGTCCAGCCGCGCAGGCGCAGGAACGCGGCCAACAGGACCATCAGGACGAGCTCAAGGCTGGGCAGGACGGCGAGGCCCGCATAGGTCAGCGGAACGTGCGCGCGCAGCACGAAGGACAGGCTGGCGTAGACGAAGAGACCGAAGGCGGGAACCACGACGATGCAAAATTCGGCGCGCGGCGACAGCGATCTGATAAACTTCGTCATCTTCGCGAATCTGCCCGTTGCACGGTGGACGATAGCAAGGCTGCGGGCTCTTTGAGGGTATGATGAACCAGGCGGCGACGATCTACAAAATCGCAACGGCGGCCGACTGGGCCGCGGCGGAACGTGCCGGATCGTTCGCCGGTTCGGCGCATGACAAGGCGGACGGGTTCCTGCATTTCTCGACCGGACCGCAACTCGCCGAGACGTTGCGGCTCTATTATGCGGGGCAGAACGATCTGGTGTTGGTCGCGGTCGATGCGGCGGCGTTGGGGGATGCTTTGAAGTGGGAGCATTCGGCAGCGCGCGGCGAGGATTTTCCGCATCTTTTTGCGCTGCTGACGATGAGCGCGGTGAAATGGGCGCGACCTATCGGGCGCGACGGTGCGGGCATAACGATCCTGCCGGCGCTGGATTGAATGCGCACGAGAATGCGCATAGCTTATGCGCATGGCTAGACGATCCCTCCAAGACCCACCCCGGCGTTTTCGCGGCGAAGAGCCGGTCAAGCACAATGGACATATCGGCCCCGGGCCGAAGCCCGGACCCAAACGCGCGGTGAATGTGTCGGTCGATACGGAGATATTGAAGGTCGCCAAGGAGATGCAGATCAATCTCTCGCAGGCGCTCGAGGACACTTTGCGCAAAGCAACCGAAGCGGAGCGCGCTCAGCGATTTTATGATGAGAACAAGGAATGGTTCGATGCGCAAAATGCGCGCATCGAAAAATATGGGACGTTGACCGAGGCTTTGTATGGCGCAGACGCGTTCGACGATCCGTCAGTTTGACGTGGTCGCAAATCCGCTGCGTGCGCAACGAGCCGACAAGCCCTATCTCGTTTGCATTCAGCATGGCCTTTTGGGGCATTTGAGTTCGCGCATCGTGGCGCCGTTGGTGACGAGCCAGATCATTCGCGAACCAAGCCGCCTTCATCCGTCGATCGCGGTCGGTGCGGCAAAGCTGTTTTTCGACCCCACTGATCTTTTGACATTGCCGATACGGCTTTTGAAAGCGCCCGTGGCCAATGTCGAAGGCGAGCGCGACCGGATCGTCGCCGCGCTCGATCTGGTTTTCACCGGGATATGAGCGCGGGCGCCAAGGTCTATTCGGAGCGCCTCGGCGCGATCAGCGATGTGCAGCTTGAAGCAGTGGCGGAGCGGTGGGGGCTGGGGCGGCTCGTCGGGGCGGAGCCGACGACGAGCGGGCTGTTCGGGCAGAATTTGTTTCTCACGACGAGCGAGGGCGCATTCGTGCTGCGCGGGGCGCCGCACTGGGTGAAGCGGATCGGCGAGGCGGCATGGCGGCGCGAGGATCGCTGGCAGTTCACCAAGGAACGCTGGTTCGCGCAGCAATTGCACGAACGGACGCAGACGCCGGTGCCGTGGCAGATGCTGCACGATCAGAGCGACGATATCTTCGGCTGGCCCTATCTGGTGATGCCGCGGATGCCGGGGCATTGCTTCGGCGAGCGGGAGATTTTGACGGCGCTCTCCGCCGAAGACCGGCACGGCGTCGCGGTGGCGCTCGGCGCGGCGCTGGCGGAGATGCAGACACTGACATCGCCCTTCGCGGGCGATTTCGATGTCGACACGATTGTGCTGACGCCGTTCGCGGATGGTGCCGTGAGCCATCTGGTTGCGCAGGCGCGCGGCCATGCGGCGGAGGCGATGGCGCGAGGCGCGCTGACGGCGGACGATCTGGGCTGGATCGAAGACGCGGGGCAGCGGGCGCAGGAGGCCGGCGCGCGGCCGAACACCTATTTGCATTGCGACTACAAGCTCAACAATCTGACGGTGGGCAAGACTGAGGCCGGATGGCGCGTGACGGGGCTATTCGATTTCCATGAGGCGCAGTTGGGCGATGGCGCGCTGGACATCGTGCGGCAAGCTTGCAGCTATCTCGACACCGAGCCGGCGCTGGCGCGGGTGTTCGTCGCGGCGTATCTGGAGCGCGTGCCCGCCGATCCGCGATTGAAAGAGTTGATGCCGTTCTACGCGATCAGCGACCGGTTGAAATTCTGGGGATTCTTCACCGTGCCGGGCAACGAAGCCGCGTGGACCAAGGGAAAAACCTTTCGCCGATGGGCGAGCCGCTATGTGGACGTGGTGTTGAAGCTTCTGTGACACTGGCAGGATGGATAAAGATTCGTTCACTGCCGCCGTGCTGGCCAATCTGGCCAATCGCGTCATACTGGAACGGCTGCCGCAGCTCGGGGCGCCGGATTGCTGGATGGTGTCGGGGGCGCTGTTCCAGACGGCGTGGAACATCCGGACGGGCCGGCCGGTGCCATACGGCATCAAGGACTACGACATCTTCTATTTCGATCCCGACACGTCGTGGGATGCGGAGGACGCGTTCATCAAGCGCGGCGATGCTCTGTTCGCCGATCTGGGCGTCGCGATCGAGCTGCGCAACCAGGCGCGCGTGCATCTTTGGTACGAGGGCAAGTTCGGGATGCCCTACCCGCCGCTGATGCGCTCGACGGACGGGATCGACCGGTTCCTGTACGACTGCGCGATGGTCGGTATCCGGCCTGACGGCACGGGTTACGATGTTTACGCGCCGCGCGGCTTCGACGACATCGAAAGCATGACGTTGCGGCCCAACCGCACGGCCAATTATCACCCTGAGCGCTACAGGGAAAAGGCGAAACGCTGGCAAGACTTGTGGCCGGAGGTTACGATGCTGCCTGCATAAGGCGCATCCTCATGACCATCATCAAAGGCAAGCCGCGCGATCTGGGCGACGGTTTCCATGTCAGTCGCATCCTGCCGAGCATCGAGCAGCGCGCCGTCGGGCCGTTCGTGTTCTTCGATTATTTCGGGCCGGTGACGTTTGCGCCCGGCAAGGGGATCGACGTGCGGCCGCATCCGCATATCGGGCTGGCGACGGTGACCTATCTGTTCGAAGGCGCGCAGATGCATCGCGACACGCTGGGCTCGGTGCAGGAGATTCAGCCGGGCGAAGTGAACTGGATGACCGCCGGGCGCGGCATCGCGCATTCCGAACGCACCGGCGACGCGGTGCGCGCGGCGGGGCACCGGCTGCACGGAATCCAGAGCTGGGTGGGATTGCCGACCGATGCGGAAGAGGCGGCGCCCTCGTTCCAGAACGTCGCGGCGCGCGATCTGCCGTCGGCGACGCGCGATGGCGTGACGATCAAGATCATCACGGGCAAGGCGCTGGGGTTGAAATCGCCGGTGAAAGTGTTCTCGCCGATCTTCTATATCGATGCGCAGTTCACGCCGGGCTCGGCGCTCAGCGTCGAGCCGGAATATCCCGAGCGCGCGGTGTTCGTGGTCGGCGGCCGTGTCGAGATCGACGGCGAGGAGCACGAAGACGGCACGATGATCCTGCTGCGGCAGGGTGAGACCGTGACGGTGAAAGCGAAAGGCGCGGCGCGCGCGATGCTGCTGGGCGGTGCGCCGCTCGATGGCGCGCGGCATCTGTGGTGGAATTTCGTCTCCAGCTCGCAGGAGCGCATCGCGCGCGCCAAGGCCGAGTGGAAAGCGGGCGCGTTCGGCCTGATCCCCGGTGACGATAAGGAATTCATCCCCCTACCCAACTGAAGGAGCCTTCCCATGAAATACAACCAACTCGGCAATACCGGATTGTTCGTTTCGGAAATCTGCCTCGGCACGATGACCTTCACCGGCGACAACAAGAACGCCGGCATGTGGGCGGCGATCGGCGATGTCGGCCAGAAGGCGGCGACGGAAATCGTGGGACGCTCGGTCGAAGCCGGCGTGAACTTCCTCGACACGGCGGACGTCTATTCCAACGGCATGTCGGAGCGGCTGACCGGCCAGGCGATCAAGGATCTGGGCCTCAAGCGCTCCTCGGTGGTGATCGCGACGAAGTGCTATGGCCGCATGGGTCCGGGCGTGAACGACATCGGCGCGTCGCGCGGGCACATCATGGATTCGGTGGCGCGCAGCCTGGAGCGGCTCGGCACCGATCACATCGACCTCTACCAGATCCACGCGACCGACACGGTCACGCCGGTGGAGGAGACGATGCGGGCGCTCGACGACCTGACGCGCCAGGGCATGGTGCGCTATGTCGGCTGCTCCAACTGGCAGGCGTGGAAGATGATGAAGGCGCTGGGGATCAGCGCGCAGCACGGCTATGCGCGGTTCGAGACCTTGCAGGCCTACTACTCGATCGCCGGGCGCGACCTCGAGCGCGAGATCGTGCCGATGATGGCCGACCAGAAGGTCGGGCTGATGGTGTGGAGCCCGCTGGCCGGCGGTCTGCTCTCGGGCAAGTTCGGTCCGGGCAGCAATGGGCCGGAAGGCGCGCGGCGCGTCGTGTTCGACTTCCCGCCGGTCGACAAGGACCGCGCCTGGAAATGCGTCGATGCGATGCGCGAGATCGGCGACAAGCACGGCGTGTCGGTGGCGCGCGTGGCGCTCGCCTATGTGCTGGCCAAGCCGTTCGTCACGACGGTGATCATCGGCGCCAAGAACATGGAGCAACTCAACGACAATCTCGATGCGACGAAGCTGAGCCTGTCGGCGGAGGAGATAAAGGCGCTCGACGAGGTGAGCGCGCTGCCGGCGGAATATCCTGGCTGGATGGTGGCGCGGCAGGGTTCGGAGCGCCGGCCGCAGCCGAAGTAGGAGAGATAGCGATGGCGGCGTTGCGGATCGTTTTGCTGGCCGTCGGCGTGTTGATGGCGCTGCTTGGCGTGTGGTGGATCTGTCAGGGCACCGGGCTGGTGCCGGTGGGGTTCATGGCGAACCACATGACCTGGGCGTATCGCGGGATCGGGCTGGTCGTGGGCGGCATTATCGCCGTGGTGGTTTCACGGCGGATATGAACCGCACCGCTGCCGCGCCGCAGATATCTGGTTAATGACAGCTGGGTAATTCTCGCAAGTCTGCGCCTTGCCAGTATCAAGAACAGGCGAAGCGCCCGCAAAATAAAAATCCGCAAAACAAGATTATGGACTCAAGGCCGCCAATCGTGAACGATCTGGATCGGCACCATCGAATATCAACGTCCAGACAATCCATATTCATCAAGTAATCGTCCGATATCGCCATCTTGAGGGAATCAGAATGGACATTGAGCTCAACTTCATCAACCGCTCCAACGATGCCAACAATTCGGACGTCGTCATCTTCCAGAAGAACGTGGCGACCGATTTCAACGAGATCGCGGTGGCCTGGAAAGTCATTCGCAATTGCGGACAGGGCTTCAACCATCCCTTCGTCTATCCGATGACGATGTCCGCCGCGGCCAGCGATGCCTGGGGCAACCACACGCCCCAGATGGAGGCCCTGAACGGTCAGCGGTTCGCCATGACGCCGACGCCTTCGGGCAATCGGTTGAGCTTCAGCGGGACCAGCACGAGTCCGAACGAGGTGCAGGTCGCGAACGAGCTGCTGCAGGGGTCGATCAATGCCGGCATCTACAGGGCCGGCAAGCCGATCGCGATGAAAACCTCCCTGACGCCGGGGCAGACGGCAACCTTCTCGTTCAAACCGACGCTTTGGATCGGCGTCACATCGGAAGCCGACGAAGGCCGGGCGATGCATTCCGCCGTGATGTCGAGCATCAACACCGAGCTTTCGCTGCTCGGAATCGCGAGCGCGGACATCGTCATGACCGGCGGCGGCCCTGGTCCCGACTCGACGCCGTTTCAGTTCACTCTCGCCAATATCGTCTTTGCCTGACCGGCAAGTTCGGAGAAGAAACGTGGACATCAAGCTGAATTTCATCAACGCGTCCGACAATGCGAACAACGCGCAGATCGTCATCCTTCAGAAAAGCGCCGCCGGCCGGCCAGACGCCAACGCCGTGGCGTGGCAGGTCATCCAGAATTGCGGCAAGGGCTGCCGGCACCCGTTCCGCTACACGATGAGCGTGATGGTCGATGCCGGCGACAGCTATGGCAATTTCACGCCCCTGTTCCCGGCTCCAAACGGCACACTGTTTCAAATGATCCAGATCAACTCGGGCGATCAATTGACGGTTGCCGGCGCGGGCACCAGCCCGACGGAAATCCAGGTGCTGAACGGCCTGCCGAAGGGTGCGATCAGCGCAAACGTCTATCGCTCCGGCAAGCTCGTCGCGACCAAGACCGCGATCGCACCGCAGCAGAAGGCGGTGTTCGACTTCATGCCGACCATCTGGATCGGCGCCGTGTCGCAAGTCGAGGAAGGCACGATCCTGAACAGCGCCATCCTGTCGACCATTGGGACGGAAATATCGCTGCTCGGCATCGCCAGCGCCGACATCGTGATGACCGGCGGCGGGCCCGGACCGGAAGGGGAGCCGTTTCAATTCAATGTCGAAAATATCGTCATGGCCTGACAGCCCGCGCGTCAGAGGAAATTGTACTCCGTGAACAGGCGCGACAGGTCGCGGTTCCAGTCGCCGTGATAGGCCTTGAGGAGCTCCTCGGCGCGGGTGTGGCCGCGGGCGACGAGCTCGCGGAGCGGATTCAAGAAGCCGTCCTCGCTCATGCCGCCGCCGTCGAGCTGGGCGCGGCGTTTGAGACCGGCGGAGGAGATTTCCAGCATACGGTGCGCGAGCGCGTGCACCGTGGTGTTGCGGAACGGGGTCTTGAACGCCTGCTTGGCGACGGCGTCGCGCATCGCCTGGCGCTCCTCGGCGGTCCAATCCTTGACCATGTCCCAGGCGGCGTCGAGCGAGACCTGGTCGTAATAGATGCCGACCCACAGCGCCGGCATGCCGCAAATGCGCCGCCACTGGCCGCAATCGGCGCCGCGCATCTCGAGAAATTTCTTGAGGCGGACTTCGGGGAAGATCGTGGTCAGGTGATCGGCCCAGTCGGCCATGGTCGGCTCGATGTCCTTGACCTCGGGGATTTTGCGGGCGAGGAAATCGCGGAAGCTCTTGCCGGCGACATCGATATATTTGCCGTCGCGATAGACGAAATACATCGGAACATCGAGGGCGTAGTCGACATAGCGTTCGAACGACATGCCGTCGTCGAACACCCAGGGCAGCATGCCGGCGCGGTCGTTGTCGACGTCGGTCCAGACCTGGGCGCGGTAGGAGAGGAAGCCGCTGGGCTTGCCTTCGCGGAACGGCGAGTTGGCGAGCAGCGCGGTCGAGACCGGCTGCAGCGCGAGGCCGACGCGGAATTTCTTGATCATGTCGGCTTCGGAGGAGAAGTCGAGATTCACCTGCACGGTGCAGGTGCGGAACATCATCTCATGGCCGTAGCCGCCGACCTTGGGCATGTAGTTGCGCATGATCTTGTAGCGGCCCTTGGGCATCTGATGCGTCTGCGCCATCGTCCAGGTCGGCGCGAAGCCAAGGCCGAGGACGCCGACATTCATCTCGCCGGCGACTTCGCGCACCTGCTCGAGATGCAGATTCACCTCGGCGCAGGTCTCGTGCACAGTCTTGAGCGGCGCGCCGGAGAGCTCGAACTGGCCGCCGGGCTCCAGGCTCAGCGAGGCGTTGTTCTGGGTCAGGCCGATGATGTTGCCGCCCTCGTTCACCGGCTCCCAGCCGAAGCGCTTCATGCCGTCGAGCAATTGGCGGATGCCGGGCGTGGTCGCGTAGTCCAGCGGCAGGTGGTCCTTCAGGTCGTAGACGAATTTCTCGTGCTCGGTGCCGATGCGCCATTCGGATTTCGGCTTGCAGCCGTCGGAGAGGTGCTTGACCAGATCGTCCTTGGACTCGATCAGGCCGCCGGCGGATTGCGGGATGGACATCGGCTGCTTCCCCTCGGCGCAAGGGCAATGCCCTCACACCGTTGTGTAAATATTGAACTGACCGTTCAACGCTCGGTTATCTAGTGACACAGCAGGCTTCCGGCAAGAGAGGCCGGCGGTGCGATTTACCGTGTTCCGTTTGGCTCCTTTTTCGGCTCGCAGCGTTGTTGAGTTTCTGCGGCGTAAAAAGGGGATCGCGATGCGTTGGTTGCTGGGGTTTTTGTTCGCTCTGGTTGTCGCCGCCGCGCCTTGCGCCGCCGCCGTCACGATTTCATTTTATTCGCATCACCTGGGCAGCAAGGGGCTCTGGGTCGAGTTTCCGCACGCCTATGTCACGCTGACCGGGACGACCGAGGTCGGTGCGTTGCCGGTGAAAGCGAATTTCGGCTTCACGCCGCCGGTCGTCGGACCTTCCATTCTCTTCGGCAAGGTGGACGGCGCCGTGGTCAGCGCGCAGGACGATTACATCGCCGCCGACACGCCGCACTTCTCGCTCGCGCTCAGCGACAAGCAGTATGCCGCGGTGCTCGCGGTGGTCGCCAAATGGCAGAACGCGCCGCAGCCGTCCTACGATCTCGACACGGCGAACTGCGTGATCTTCGTGAAGGCGATCGCGACGGCGGTGGGGCTGAGCGTCAGCGACGAGGCGAAATTCGTGCGCGATCCGAAAGGGTTTCTGGAAGACGTGAAAAGCCGCAACACACAGTTCCTGGCGCGGGCTGGCGGACCCGCGATCCGCGCCGTGGCGGCGCATTGATCTTCTTGGTATTTTCTACTTGACTTAATTAAGTGAAAACTACATTATTGTGGCATGCAAACGCTCAGCGCCCTTGCCGATCCGACGCGCCAGCGCATCGTTCAGATGCTGTCTGCCGGCGCGATGTCGTCGGGCGATATCGCGCGGAAGTTCGACATGACGGCGCCGGCGGTGTCGCAGCACCTGAAGACGCTGCGCGATGCCAAGCTCGTGAAGGTGCGGGCTGAGGCGCAGAAGCGGTTCTACGAGCTCGATCGGGAGGGCGTGATGGAAGTCGCCGACTGGGTGAACGATCTGCGGAAGTTCTGGACCAACAAACTCGACGCGCTGGAAGCGGAGATGAGAAAGCCATGAGCGAAACGCGCTTGATCGACGGCGAATTGCGCGACGCAGACGGCGAGACAGTGGTGCGCTTCGACCGCGTGATCGACCGGCCGCCGGCACTTGTGTGGGCGGCGCTGACGGACCCGAAAGTGCTCGCCAATTGGCTCGGCGATGTCGAGATCGAGCCGCGGGTCGGGGGAAAATATGTGCTGACGTTTCGCGATTCCGGATCCGTGATGACGGGTGTCATCACCGTGTTCGAGCCGGAGCGGGTGCTGGAATATAGCTGGCTGGAAAAGATCCAGGCGCCGCAAATGCCGCAATCGACGGTGCGCTGGGCGCTGACGGCAGCGGGCGAAGGCTGCCGCCTGGTGCTGACGCACAGTTTCCCCAAGGGCGTCGCGCGCAAGGATATCCTGCCGTTCCTGGGCGGGTGGGAAGCGTTCCTCGACGCGCTGGCACGCGGGGCGGACGGTGCGTTCATCCCCTATGCGTCGGACGAACCGTATATGGCGCGGTATCGCGTGAAATATCCGTGAGGTGACGATGAGCGAGCAAGGCGCATTTTCAACGGTTCCGTGCGTGAGGTTCGAACGCACCCTGCCCGGCCCGATCGAGCGTGTCTGGGCATTCATCGCAGAGGTGCGGCATCTGCCGGCATGGTTCGGCGCGGACAGTTCAATCGAGCCACGGCAAGGCGGCGCAGTGCGGCTGATGGGCGGGCACGTCCGCGGCGTGGTCACGCAATGGCAGCCGCCGAAGAAGCTTGTCTACACCTGGAACGTGTTCGGGCCGAACGATGCGGCGGACGCGGTATCGGCCTATCCGGAATCCTATCCGACCTTCGAACTGGAGGCGGCGGGCGATCGGGTGAAGTTGACCTTCACGCATTTCCCGGTGCTGGAGCGCTTCGCGTCGCAGAACGCGATGGGCTGGCACACGATGCTCGACATCCTCGCAGCGGGACTGCGCGGTGAGACGGTGCAGGAGCGGCCGGCATATATGCAGAAGAACGCCGCGCTGTACGGCATCGATCTAAGCAATCTGACGCGTTAGCGCGCCGGGCGATGTGCCCGGACGCGCTGACACGGTAAACAAAGCGAAGCGTTTAGGCGCGCTCGCCGCTCCAGGGGAAGCTGCCGAAGGCGCCGGCCTTGACGTTGCCCGACATCTTGTCGCCTTCGTAGGTGCCGGCGAATTCCAGCGTCATCGGCATCGGGCTGGTGATCGAGACCTTCCACGAGATCGCGGGGCCTTCGATCTTGCCGTCCTTGATTTCCTGCGTGTTGCCCTGCGCTTCGGCAGTGCCGGTCAGCGTGCTGCCGTCCGCCTTGAAGACCAGGACGGATTTCTGCGCGCCCATCGGCGAATTGACCACCACATTCCACTTGCCATCGATCGACATTGACGTTTCCCTTTATTTTGCAGAATTGCGTGTGACATCTAGGAACTCGGCGCGGCAGGCGCAAGGCTTGGTTCAAACCCAGTCGCCCGACAGCGCCTGCCAGACGGCCAGCGCCGCCAAAGCCGCCGTGTCGGCCCGCAGGATGCGCGGGCCAAGCGACACGGGTGTGACAAAAGGCTGAGCGCGCAACCGGTCGCGTTCGGACGGATCGAAGCCGCCTTCGGGGCCAGTGAACAGCGCGGTTGGGCCTGGTTGGAGGTCGCGCAGAGCGGTGGCGAGGGGCGGTGCGCCGCCCTCGTCGCAGAAGATCAGGCGGCGTTCTGCCGGCCAGGTGGCGAGGAGCTTGTCGAAGGTCAGCGGCTCGCGGGTCTCGGGCACGCTGAGGCGTTCGGATTGTTCGGAGGCTTCGATGGCGTTGGCGCGCATGCGTTCGAGATTGACGCGAGAGACGATGGTGCGGCGGGTGAAGACCGGCTGGAGCACGCGGACGCCGAGCTCGGTGGCTTTCTGCACGACGTAGTCGGCGGGCGTCTTCTTGATCGGCGCGAAGCACAGCCAGAGGTCGGGAACCTCGGCTTGCGGCGCGATCTGGCGTTCACATTCGAGTGTGCAGGATCGCTTGGAGATGCTCGCGATGCGCGCCAGCCATTCGCCGTCGCGGCCGTTGAACAGGCTGACGCGGTCGCCCGCCTTGGCGCGCATGACGTGGAGCAGGTAATGCGTCTGGCCATCGTCCGGCGCGACGCTCGCGCCGGCGCCGAGCGGCGCCTCGACATAGAGCCGCAGCTTGCCGCCGGCATAGGTGAGATCGTTTTCGCTCATGGCAGATACCTTGTAGTGTGGCGGCGATGAGCGAGACAACATCCATACCCGCCGACGCCGTGGCCTCGACCTGGGTCGACCACGTCCCGAACGGCTTGCGCCCCTTCCTCCGGCTGATGCGGCTGGATCGGCCGCATCCGGGCTGGCTGCTGTTCTGGCCGTGCGCGTTCGGGCTGGTGCTCGGCGCCATCGCGAGCGAGCGGCCGTTCTGGTCGCTGCATGATCTCTATTTGCTGCTGCTGTTCGCCGTCGGCGCGGTGGTGATGCGCGGCGCGGGCTGCACCTATAACGATATCGTCGACCGGGACATCGACGCGCAGGTGGCGCGGACGCGCGGGCGGCCGATCCCGTCGGGCGCGGTGACGGTGCGGCAGGCGTGGCTGTTTTTGGGTGTGCTGCTGGCGGCGGGGCTGGCGGTGCTGGTGCAGCTCAACTGGTTCGCGATGGGCGTCGGCGCGGCGTCGCTGGTGCTGGTCGCGGCCTATCCGTTCATGAAGCGGATCACCTGGTGGCCGCAGGCTTGGCTGGGGCTGACGTTCAACTGGGGCGCGCTGGTCGGCTTCGCGGCGCAGACCGGGACGCTCGATGCGGCGGATGCGATGCTTTATGCGGGTCTGTTCTTCTGGACGCTCGGCTACGACACGATCTATGCGGCGCAGGACAAGGATGACGACGCGCTGATCGGCGTGAAGTCGACGGCGCGGCTGTTCGGGGCACGGGCGAAGGATTGGGTGCTAGGGTTCTATGCGGCGGCGTTCGCGCTGATCTTGGCGGCCGGGTTCGCGGAGCATGCGGGCTGGCCGTTCGCGTTCGTCATGCTCGCGGCCGGCGGACATCTTTTGTGGCAGATGCACAATCTGTCGGTCGACGACCCGGCGGGATGTTTGAAGCTGTTCCGCGCCAATCGCGATACCGGCGCGCTGGTCGCGGCGGCGTTCCTCCTTTCAAGCTGGATCTGGTGATGCCCGACAAACAGGTGCTCGACGATTTCATCGCGATGGTGCTGAGCGGGCGGCACGACCAGGCGATTGCGGATTTCTACGCCGAGGACTGCACCATGCAGGAGAATCTCGGCGAGATCCGGCGTGGGCGCGATGCGGCGGTGGCGCGGGAGAAGATGACGCTGTCGCTGTTCAAGGAAGTGCGCACGACGCTGGTGCCGCCGCTGTTCGTGGCGGGCGACCATGTGGTGCTGCACTGGATCTTCGAGTTCGTCCGCGCGGATGGCAGCGTGATGCGGATCGAGGAACTCGCGCAGCAGCGCTGGGTTGGGAACAAGATGGCGGAGGAGCGATTCTACTACGATCCGGCGCAAATGGCGGGGATGCGGGGGTAGCGTCACCTGGGTGGCCCGCAGTCGCGGGCCATGACAGGTTGTGGGTGATGGGCCTATAATTGCCCCATGAACGTGCAGCGCTTTGTTCCCTCTTCCGTGTTTTCGCCTCAGGAGATCGAGGCGGTGCGCGCGCGGTCGGACCTGAAGGGGATGCTCTGCGTCCTGCATGCCTGGGTCGTGATCGGGCTGGCGATGGCGGCCTATGCGCTGTGGCCCAATCCGCTGACCTTCGTCGCCGCGGTGATCGTGATCGGGAGCCGGCAGCTGGGGCTCGCCATCCTGATGCATGATGCGGCGCATGGCGTGCTGATGAAGACGCATGGGCTCAACGAATGGGTTGGGCAGTGGCTGTGCGCCTATCCGACCATGGGCGAGATGATCGGCTATCGGCATTACCACCTCGTGCATCACCGCAGCACGCAGCAGGCGAACGATCCGGATCTCGGCCTTTCGGCGAAGTTTCCGATCACGCGGGACAGCTTCCGGCGCAAGATGATCCGCGACCTGACCGGGCAGACCGGTTTCAAACAGCGCAAGGCGCAGTTCCTGCGCGCCTGGGGCGATCCCAAGCTGCCGTTCGGCGCGCGGCTGCAAACGTTCTGGAACCGGGTTGGGCGGCAGTATCTGGTGCAACTCATCCTGCTGGCGCTGATGACGGCGTTCGGCAAGCCGCACTACTTCCTGATGTTCTGGCTGCTGCCCAACATCACCTGGCAGATGGCGATCACGCGGGTGCGCAACATCGCCGAGCACGCGATGGTGCCGGACAATGACGACGTGTTCCGCAATGCCCGCACGACCTATGCCTCGTGGTGGGTGCGGGCAACGCTGGCGCCCTATTGGGTGAACTATCACGTCGATCACCATCTGCTGTTCTACGTGCCCTGCTACAATTTGCCGAAGCTGCACGCGATGCTGCTCGCCAAAGGGCTGGGTGCGAAGATGGAGATCCAGCCGGGCTATGTCGCGATGCTGAAGCTGGCGACGAGCAAGCCGGAGCGCGCCGCGGCGCAAGCAGCCTGAGACATGCCGGCACGCGTCAGCATTTCAACGACACGGACCGTCATCGATAGCGATCCGGAATCCGACGCCGCCATTGCGGAGCAATTCGCGCGCGACATGACCCTTGTGCTGGACGACCTGCTAACGCCCAAGGTGCAGCGCCTGCTTCTCCAGCATTGGTCGCAGGCCGAGTTTCGCCATCGCAGTGTCGATAAAGTCGGCAACCGCCTGTTGGAGAGTCCGCCGCGCGCGGGAGAATTGATGTGCTTCCTGCTGGAGCGCGCGCCCCTGATCGCGTGGATCGAGAAAGTGACCGGCTGCCGGCCCATCACGTCGGTGTACGGCAAGGTTACGCAACTTAGGGCGGGCCATGCGCATGAAGTTTACTGGCACAACGATCTCAACGAGCCGCACCGAGTCCTGGCCATCACCATCAATCTGGGCACCGAGCCATATGAAGGCGGACGGTTCGAGATGCGGCGGCGGCACAGCGACAACACGCTGATCCACCACGATCACAACAAGCCGGGTTCGGCGCTGGTGTTCGCCATCGGCAAAGACCTTCTGCACCGCGTGACGCCCGTCGCCGGCGGCGGACCGCGAACGGTTTTTGCCGGTTGGTTCACAGGCGCGCCGACGGTCTGAGCGGGACTGCCTATCCTTCGACAGGCTCAGGATGAGGTCCAAGCTCAATCCTCATCCTGGGGCCATCAAAGGCTGAGCTGGCGAAATCAATCTGCTAATCGTCGCCTCCATTGGCCTTGAACTTCACCCGTGCGCGGCCGTCCTTGTGCTTGCGCACGCGGCCGCGGCGCGTTTCCTGGCGCGATTGCCAGTCGTCCTTGTTGCGCTGGAAGCCCAGCTCCTTCTGCAGCTTGCCGTAGGCCTCCCAGCGCGCGGCTTCGAGCGTGCCGGACTCGATCGCGGCGCGGACCGCGCAGCCGGGCTCGCGGCGGTGGCGGCAATCGTCGAACCGGCATTGCGTGAACAGCGCCTCGAGATCGGCGAAGGCCGCGGCAATGCCGGCCCCGGCATCCCACAGGCCGAACTCGCGCATGCCGGGCGTGTCGAGGATCAGCGCGCCGTCGGGGAGCAGGACCAACTCGCGATGCGTGGTGGTGTGACGGCCGGTGTCGTCGTCGCGGATCTCGCGGGTGAGCATGATCTCCTGGCCGGCGAGCGCGTTGACCAGCGTCGACTTGCCGACGCCGGAGCTGCCGAGCAGCACAGCAGTCTTGCCGGGCGCCAGATGCGTGCGCAGCGCCGGCACGCCTTCGCCGGTGAGCGACGAGATCGCATGGACCGGGACGCCGGCCGCGATGGCTTCGACCTCGGCTTTGCGCGCCGCGGCGTCGGCGCATTTGTCGGCCTTGGTGAGGACGATCACAGGCTCGGCACCGCTTTCCAGGGCGGCGGCGAGATAGCGCTCGATCCGCCGCAGACTGAGATCGGCGTTGAGCGAGACGACGAGCAGCGCGACATCGACATTGGCGGCGACGACCTGGCCGCGCGGCGCGCCGGGGCCGGCCTCGCGGCGGGTGAACGCCGTGCGGCGCGGCAGCACGGCGCGGATGGTCGCCATGCCGTCACCGGATGGCGGCGACACGGCGACCCAATCGCCGGTGACGGGAAAGCCGCCGTCGGCCGCGTCATGCGCGAACTTGCCGGCAAGCGTGGCGCTGCCTTCGCCGGACGCTGTCGCGATCCGGTACTGGCTGCGTTGCTGGATCAGGACGCGCGCGGGTTCGAGGCCGGGCGCGGCAAGCGATTCAAATTGAAGTTGGAGCGTGTCGCTCCAGCCGTAGCGTTCAAGCACGGTGCGTTCCTTGGGTCAGAGCCAGTGACGGCGCCGACGGCGGAAGATCCGTGGTGACGGAGGTTACGACGCGGCGCGGCGGAGGGTCATACGGACAATGTTTCTCATCGGACGCCTCCTCTTTTTGCGAGCACTGCGAAAGCCAAACTAGGACTCGCGGTGGAGCGCGTCAATTGTGTTAGGACTGCCACATGACCGATCCTGTTGAGTTCATCCGCGCCAACACGGCGCTCATCGCGCCGCCGCTGGTGCCCGAGATCAAGCTGCATCTGGCGACCGAAGTCGTGCCGTTGTGGCGGCTGACGGAGGAGGAACTGCAGGAGAAAGGCGTGCCGCCGCCCTATTGGGCGTTCGCCTGGGCCGGCGGCCAGGCGCTGTCGCGCTATGTGCTGGACCATCCCAAGGAAGTCGCGGGCAAGGACGTGCTCGATTTCGGGGCGGGCTCGGGGCTGGTCGCCATCGCGGCGGCGAAGGCGGGGGCGGAGCGCGTGATGGCGGCGGATATCGATCCGTTCGCCTATGCCGCGATCAAGCTGAACGCGATCGCCAACAGCGCGATCATCGGCGCGACGACGAGCGACCTGCTCGACAGCGACGGCAATTGGCGCGTCATCCTGGTCGGCGACATGTGCTACGAGCGGCCGCTGGCGGAGCGGCTGATGGCGTGGCTGCTCGACCGCGCAATGCATGGCGCGGCGGTGTTGCTGGGCGATCCGGGACGCAGCTATTTTCCTTCCGGAGGCGTCGAGAAGCTGGCGACCTATCATGTGCAGACCTCGCGCGACCTGGAAGACCGCGAGATCCGGCAGACGAGTGTTTACCGCCTTGTGGGAGCTTGATATGCGCAAATGGATCGCAGCCTGCCTGTTGCCGCTGTTCGCGGGTTGCACACAGGCGCAAACGGTGCCGGACGATGCGGTGAAAGCGGCAATCTGCCGGCCGCTGTTCCAGGTGGACGGCGCCGCGCTGGATGCGGGAACGGCTTTCGTGCTCGATCCGGGGACGGCGAAGCCCTTGCTCGTGACGGCGATGCATCTGTTTGGACCCGACGGCGGATTGCCGGAGCAGATCGAATGGAACGCCCTGCCCGGCCGCGCGATCTCAGTCGATTGCACGCCGCTGGCCGAAGGTTCGGTGCTGAAGGGCGGCGCGGCGCTGGCGCTGCCGGGCGCGCATGCGCATGCGCCGGGCGTGTTGCGCGACATCGCGGCCTTTGCGCTGAACGCGGCGGGGCCGAAGCCGAAAAGCATCCTGCACCTGGCCGACACCGCACCGCGCACCGGCGAGACGGTATGGCTTCTGGCGCAGGCGGTGGGCGGCGCACCGGCGACCCAACTGCTGCACCGCGCGGTGGTGGGCCATTCCGGCGACGACACGCTGCAATACTTCTTCGACAACAAGACGCTGGAGTTGCGCGCCACCAGCGGCGCGCCGGTGCTGGACGGACAAGGCCGCGTCGTCGGCATCAATCTGGGCGGCGGGCTGCTGAAGGACGGGCGCATGCTCGGCTTCGCGACGCCGCTGAAGAGCATCCGGGAGGCGCTGGCGGGCGCGCGGCCGTGAGCGGCTCGCGCCTCCTGCTGCGCGTTACGCATCCCTCGACCGATCCCAGGAAGATCACGGACGAATTGGGACTGCCGCCGCAGACGTCGTGGGTGGCGAGCGACGGACGCGAGAGCTACTGGCAGACGCGGCTGGCGGGGGATGAGACAGGACGCGGGGATCTCGCGTCGGCGTTGCGCGACGTGGCGGCGCGGCTCGAACACTATCGCTTCTTCGTCGACGAGATGCGCGAAGGTGGCGGGCGCGTGGAGATAGCGATTGCGGGTGCCGCAACGCCAATCGATGTCGATATTGAAAATGCGTTTCGCGACCTGAAGATCGCAGTGGTGTTCGAATAGCGCTTGGCGATTATGATGGGTGATCCTCGGTGGCCCGGACGAGCCGGGCCATGACGGTGGTGGGTTAGGAGACCTTCGATGATCGTTCGCGCATTCGCAGCTTCGTTGTTCGCGCTTCTGTTGGTGAGTTCTCACGCTTCGGCGCAGACCTTGCCGGACTCCATCGCGGGGATTGCGTTCCTGATCGGCGATTGGCACGGCGACGGGACGTCGGAAGGCGGGATGACGAACCAGGGAACGTCGAGCATCCATCTGATCGTCGGCGGCAATGCGCTGCTGCGGCGCGACCACACCGATGTTACCGACAAGACCGGCAAGCTGCAGGAGAGTTTCGATCAGGTCATGCTGATCTATCCCGAAGGCGGGACGCTGCATGCCGATTATCTCGACGGCGCGCATGTCATTCACTATGCGAAGGCGACGGTATCGCCCGGCGTGTCGGTGATGTTCGAGAGCGCGAGCGGGACGGGCGCGCCGGTGTTTCATCTGACCTATACGAAGACGGACGCCGACACGCTCGGCATCGCGTTCGAGATGCAGCCGCCCGGTGCGCCGAAATTCGTGACGGTGGCGAGCGGGTCGGTGCATCGCGACAAGTGATCAGCGCTTGCGCAGCGGTGCCGGCGCGGGGCCGACGTAACGCGCTCTCGGGCGGATGAGGCGTTTGCTTTCCAGCTGCTCGCTCGCGTGGGCGATCCAGCCGGCGACGCGGCTGATCGCGAACAGCGTGGTCTCGCTGCCCTGCGGCAGGCCCAGGAAGCGGCGCATCACGGCCTGGGCGTAGTCGATGTTGGCGAAGGCGCCGGTGGCTTCGGCGATGCGCGCGGGAATCTCGATGGTGAGGCGCTTGTCGGCACCATAGCGGATCAGCGCGTCGAGCAGCGATTGCGCGCGCGGATCGGCATGGCCGTAGACAAGATGGCCGAAGCCGGGAAAGCGTTCGCCGAGCGCGACGCGCTCGCGCACGATGCCGGCGATGTCGCCTTCGATGAAGGTGTCGAGCAGCTTGGCGGCGAGTGGGCCGACGCCGCCATGGCGTGGGCCTTTCAGCGCCACCATGCCGGCGATCACGGCGTCGTACAGGCTGATGCCGGTCGAGGCGGCGACACGCGCGGCGAAGGTCGAGGCGTTGAGCTCATGATCGGCGAGGAGGACGAGGGCGCGGCGGATCAGGTCCTCGGCGTGTTTGTGCTTCGGCGCCCAGGCGCGGGCAACGAGCTTGTGCACCGGCTCGGCCGACGGCTCGGTGCCCGACATCACGGCGGCGGCGAGGCGCAGGATACGGGCGCCGGTCGCGGCCCGCCCTTCCGCGATCCAATTGTAGGCACGCGGGTCGGCCTCGGCCGCCTGGCTCAGCACCGCGACGGCGCGGTCGATCGGCGGCGCGGCGCGCGTCGCGTCCATGATCGCGCGCATGGTGGGCGAGACGATGGGGACGTTCGACTTCGCGAAGGGATCGGCGGATTTGGAATCCCACAAGAGCGTCGCGCATTGCTCGAAGGTCGCGGTCTCGGCCAGCGTCACGGCGCGGACGCCGCGATAGATCGGGCCTTCCTCGGTGATGGTCGAGACGGCGCTATCCATCACCGGCAGGTCGGCGGATTTGAGGCCCTGGGTCTCGATCAAGGGCGCGCGGCGGTTCTTGAGGCCGCGGACGTCCTCGGCGCGGTAGCGGCGGCTGCGCGAGTTTTCGCCAGGCTCGGAGCGGATCAGGCCTCTGGAGACATAGGCGTAGAGCGTCGCCGGGGAGACGGCGAGCTCGGTCGCGGCGTCGCGGGCGGAGAGGTAGAGGGTGTCTTCGGAATTATTCATGTTGATTATGCTAATCAAGATTGATCAATACGTCCAGCGGACCGATCTTTTGTGCAACGCAACAAAGGAGCGGGACATGACAGTGCAGAGCAGCAAATCCCCCATCGGGCTGGACGGCGTGGCGGCGGCGGAAACCGCCCTTTCCCATGTCGACGGGCAGAAGGGCGAACTGATCATCGCGGGCGAGCGGGTCGCGGAGCTGGCGGCCAAGACGAGCTTCGAGGGCGTCACGGCGCGGCTGTGGAGCGCGGCGACCAATGTGCCGATCAGCGAGGCGGAAGTCCGGGCGGCGCTGGGCGAGGCGCGGGTGCGGGCGCATGCGCATCTGGCGCAGTTCCTCGCCGCGAGCGAGGGGCTGTCCATCGTCGACGGATTCCGCGCGGCGGTCGCCACGCTGCGCGCCGAGCATGGGCTGACGCATGAGGCGACCATCGTCGGCGCCCTGCCCGTGATCGTCGGTGCGCTGGTGCAGCGCGCCAAGGGCCACGCGCCGCATATCCCTAACGCCAAGCTGAGCCATGCGGCGGACACGCTGTCGATGGTGCATGGGCGGCCGGCCAATGCGGCGGAGGCGGCGGCGCTCGACGCCTATCTCGTCACGGTGTGCGATCACGGAATGAATGCATCGACCTTCACGGCGCGGGTTATCGCCTCGACGCAGGCCGATCTGTTCTGCGCCGTGACCGGCGGCTATTGCGCGCTGACCGGGCCGTTGCATGGCGGGGCGCCGGAGCCGGTGCTGGAGATGCTCGACGCGATCGGAACGCGCGAGCGCATCGCGCCGTGGATCGACGGGGCGCTGTCGCGCGGCGAGCGCCTGATGGGGTTTGGGCATCGCGTCTACAAGGTGCGCGATCCGCGGGCCGATGTGCTGAAGACGGCGGTCGCCAAGCTCGCGAGCAATGCCATCGACATGCCGTTCGCGGCCGAGGTCGAGGCTTACGCGCGCGCGGCGCTGAAAGCGAAGAAGCCGGATCATCCGCTCGACACCAATGTCGAGTTCTTCACCGCGATCCTGCTCGACGCGCTGCAGATCCCGCGGCAGGCCTTCACGCCGATCTTCGCGGTGGCGCGCGTGGCGGGCTGGACGGCGCATGCCCGCGAGCAGCAGCGGCGCGGGCGTCTGCTGCGGCCGAGCTCGGCGTATATCGGCGAGATGCCGGCATGATTGATGCGCGGGACGCGGTTTATTCGACAACATAATTGTTCGTCGAAAATTCGAGGGGGGGGTACCCCCCTGCCGCGCGGCAGGGGCGACGCGACCTTTCCAAATCATGGACGCGCGAGGTCTCTATCCCCGAGATCGTGCGCACGCATCGGCGTACGAGCGCAGTTTCGACCGAGGATGCGCGTGCGTTTGACGCCCGGTTTTGCGTGCGCGGACGAAAATCTCTCGTTGTCATGGGACTATTATGCGCCCACTCCGACGGAGCGGGATAAGCACGGCCGCCGTCGCGGTGTGCGCATTGCCTTGGCATCCGGCAGCCCAAGGCCTTATCGTGGTGCCATGATTGAGATTGAATTCCGCAAGGGCGAAATCGTCCTCGAGCGTGAGACAAGCCCTCTGTCGCGATGGCCTGACGTGGTGGGGCCAGCCCGACGCAAGGGGCTGGAACTCGGTGCCGACAATCTCAGGCTATTGGACGAGTCCGGGAAGGAAATCCGTGTGTGCACGGTTGCCAGACTCATGCGGCAAGCGTCTCTCGAACGAAATACCTGAAGGACTCAAGGCCGGGATTGCCCGCCGATGTCGTCGGCAACGCTGTCCCTGTCATGCGAATAGCGACAGGCGAGATCGAAACCCAACCCTTGTCAAATCCTGGCAATGCCGTTCGCCGCCGGGCTTTGACCTCGATCCCAAGATCACGATGATGGCGTCGGCTATCGGAGGGTTCGCATGCGCAGGCGTCATCTGGTTTCGGCGGTCGTGACCGTCGCGGTTCTGTTCGGCAACGCTTTTGCGGCGGGCGACTGGAAGGTCGAGGCGCTGCCCGCCAACCTGCCGCTGGCGAGCCAGAGCTGCCTGACGACCTATTCCTTCGTCGGCCATATGAGCGAGAACGGCGTGTTCCTCGACGAGAGCACGGACGACAAGGCGCGCGCGAACATCAGGCTGGGCGGCAAGGTGTTCGACCTGGTGCTGGTGAGCAGCAAGCGGAGCGGCAAGGACGGCCCGGACTCGACCGGCCCCGGCTCGCAGAGCGACCGCGTGTTCAAGGACAAGACAGGCGCGGTGGTAGTCGAGACGGTGGTGAAGGTGACGGCGGAACATCCGGAAGCCGACTCGGTCGAGATGGTGGGATCTCTGACGGCGAAATATCTCGGCAAGACGCAGACGGTGCGGATCGAGGGCGGCGTGGCGTGCTAGCGCATCGCCGTTTATAGGTCCCGCCGATGACGCCAACGAACGTGTTCTGGAAGGTATTTCTTTTCTCGAGCGCTATCGTATGCGCCACTTTCGGTGGGCGAATGGGCATCCTTGCATTATCATGGACGCAGCGAACCCGCTTAAGAAGCGCGGGCCGCATGAGAAGGCGACAGCGTGAAGATAGCGACCGTAACCGCTTTGGTTTTGCTGGTCGTCACAGCCGCGTCCGCAGCTGCACACAAGCGACTCTGGAAAGCCGTGCCCGGTCACAAGAATATCCTGCTCGATCTGGCGAGCATTGAACCGATGCGGACACTATCTATTCCGGCGCGGCCGTACCACTTTGGCATTCCGCCTACCGATACCACCTCGCTGGCCATCAAACTCAACGGCCATCTCTTCGGTGGCTACATGATCGATTGTTCTGGTCCGGGGATGCGAGCCGGAACCGCGACCGTTTATATGCCTCAGAAATTGAACGAGCCGCCCACGCGTGTGATGGGATATGTGCCGGAAGGCGTGGTGCAAGCCATCGCCTGCCCGATAGCGCGCGAGATGCGGCGCAGAAATTCAAACTGAGGCGCTGCCGCGGTAGTGTCTCAGTTTGAAATTGGGCGGGGTTGAGAGGCGGACAGCCCAGGAATAGGCTGCTTTCAGGAGTCTTTCCAAGCCGCAAGGCAATTCATTGTGCTTCTAGCCAACTTGGTATTGGTTTTGCTGGCGATTGTCACAGCACGGTGGTATCGCCCACGCGGCATCACCATTGCGACGCTCCGAAGGGCTGGTTTTGCGAGTGAGGCACGGGACCCATGCCTTAAGGCCCCAAGGACAACGCCGCAAGGCCGACGTGATCGGCAATGCCGTCCCGATCGGCGCTATCATGGACGCGGCAAATCCGACGAAGACGCGTGGGCCGTATAAAAAGAAGGCGGCTTGAGGAGGGCGATCTCTTCGATAATTGGAGGTCATTCATGCCCAAAAGTTTCATGCTGACGCTCGCAGCTCTTGTGCTTGCCGCAGGGGCGCGGGCGCAGGCGAACCCGACGATGCATGCGATCATCACGGTCGAAAGCGTATCACCCAACCCGTGCTGCGGCTCGGGCGTGATAGAGTTCTTTGTCGATCTGACGACGCGGACACGCAAGGGTGACCGCCTGATTCTGTCGGTCTACTACATGGGTAAGGACCGCAACGGCAAAGACCAGCCATTTCCAGAGCCCGGCGACGTCTGCCGCGTAACGTTTGAGCGCCACACATACGAGATGTTTGCCGACGGCACGCCGCGATTGGTCGTGATGGCGATGTCTTGCAAGACGCCTAAGGGCGGTTGGCGTACATACTGACACGCGGTCCTTCGCTGACAGCCGAATTCTGGCCCAGATTAGGTGACAATCCGCTCCTAATTTCAAACTGAGACACTACCGTCGCCACGGCGCTGTATTTCTTCCACTATAATTTCTGCCGCATTCACAAGAGCCTGCGCACGTCACCCGCTCAAGCCGCTGGCGTCACCGATGAACTACTTTCTATGGAAAGCCTTTGCGCTATCATGGACGCCGCGAACCCGCCGAAGAAGCGCGGGCCGTATAGGAAGCAGGCAACGTGATACCTAGTTGGATCGCTTAGTTGCCGGGCGCTATGGCAGCGGCTGCGCTGACCTTTTCACTCACAACTGGAAAGGCCCTAAACCCCCTGCGAGGGACGCGCCCGGGAATCGTAGATCGAGCGGAGCAACCTAGTCGCTACTGGGCGCCCGTGATGCTTTGCGCAGCTTTGCTTGTCGTTTGGGGCTGAATGATCTGGCCACAAATTTCAAACTGAGACACCACCGTCGCCACGATTGGACAAAGCGGGAACGTCGCGCGATAATCGCGCATGGATACGCGGTTTCTGTCTCTCGCTCATCGCGCCAAGGCGTTGTTTCATGCGCATCAGGATGCGCTGCTGGTCGGCGGGCGCGTCGGTTTGTCGGCGACGCTCGCTTACCTGATCGCGACGCTACAGCATCTGCCGGAGGCGACGTGGCCGGTGATGTCGGCGATCATCGTGGCGCGTGGCGGGGCGAAGGGCGCTGGCGGGTCGGCGACCGACCGGCTGATCGGGACACTGGCGGGCGCGGGCGTCGGACTTGCCGCCTCTTACATGCGGCACTTCGGGCTGCCGGATTTCTTGCTGCTGTTTCTCGCGATGGCGCCGATGGCGTTCCTGTCGGCGGACAATGCGGCGTTCCGCGCCGCGCCGATGGCGGCGATGATCGTGCTGTCGGCGACGGCGAACGGCAAGACGGGGATGTTCGGGCTAGGGGTGGCCGGGCTGCGCGTGCTCGATGTCGGGATGGGGACGCTGGTCGCGCTGTTCGTGTCTTACGTGCTGCTGCCGTCGAATGCGCTCAAGGGGCTGCGCAAGGACGCGGCGGCGCTGATGATGCCGCTGGGCAATCTGCTGGCGCTGAGCGTCAAGCCGGACGATGCGGAGGCGCGGGGGAAGTTCACGCGACTCAACGCGAAGACGCGCAAGGAGATGCGCGAGGTCGTGATCGCGGCGCGGCAGATCAAAGCCAAGCGCGCGGACCGCGATCTGGGAGAGACGTTGCCCAACCAGTTCACGGCGGCGCTGAGCCGGACGCATGGCACCATCGTGTTCATCCAGCGCGCGGTGTCGGGGGCGCCGCTGCCGGAGGCCGTTGCAAATGCGCTGCGGCCTGTCGTGCGCGATGCGCGGGCGCGGCTGGGGGCGATCCATCATCTGCTGGCGGAGGACGCGCCGGCGGGGTCGTCGGCGGCGCTCGATGCCAGCGTGGCTGCGGCGTCGGCGCGGATCGAGCTGCGCACGGCGAACGATCCGGCGGCGCATCTGGAGGCGCTGCCGTTCCTGCTGCAGACGCTGCGGGATGATCTCAACGATCTGGCGGGATGCGCCGGGGCGATTGCGGGGCCGGGGAAGAAGGCGGCAGCACAACCCTCACCTCATCCTGAGCTTGTCGAAGGATGATGGCACGAACGGCGTTCATGGCCATCCTTCGACAAGCTCAGGATGAGGATGGTGTATTCGCGAGCGCTTAATGCGGCAGGTCTCCCGGCGGAGGTTCGTGGCCGGCGACCTTGACGCCATGGCGCAGCTTGGAATGGCGATAGCCATAGGCGATGTAGAGCAGCGCGCCGACCGCAATGTAACCGACCAGGATGTAAAGCGCGATCGGATCCTTGGGCGCGTCATAACTCGGCGCCGGCGCGCCGGCCGGCAACGGGCTGAGCATGCCGAAGAGCTGGCCGATCAGGTCCTTGCCCATGGCGGCGCCCGAGATGTCGAGCAGGATCGGACCCATCATGAGCACGACGCAGAAGAAGACGCCGAGGATCGGGGTGAGCGGATAGAACGGCACCTTGAACGGGCGCGCGATCTCCGGATGCGCCCGGCGCATGTAGATCACGGTGATGCAGACGATGGCGAAGGCAAGCGCGGTGCCGAGGCTGACGAGGTTGCCCATGACATCGAGTGGCAGGACCGCGGCGGCAACCGCGATGATGCCGCCCAGCAGGATGGTGCCCGCCGCCGGCGTCTTGAAGCGCTGGTTGACCTTGCCGAACAGGCTCATCAACAGGCCGTCCTTGGCCATCTGGTAGAAGACGCGGGTCTGGGCATAGCACAACACCAGCATCACAGAGGACAGGCCGGTGAAGGCGCCGATCTTGATGATGAAGGAGAAGAGGTTGAGCTTGTGGCTCTGCGTCAGCGGCCAGCTGACGATGGCCCAAACCGGGTTCATGCGGTCGACCGCGACCGCGATGGGATCGGGCACGTTCAGCGTGCGGAACGGCACGACGCCGGTCAGCACGGCGGCGACCGCCATGTAGATCACGGTGCATACGACGAGCGAACCCAGGATGCCGATAGGCAGGTCGCGTTGCGGCCTCTTGGCCTCGCCGGCCGCGGTCGAGACCGCCTCGAAACCAACATAGGCGAAGAAGACATAGGACGCGGCGCGCAGGATGCCGGGCCAGCCGTAATGGAAGCTGCCCTCGTTCTTGGGGATGAAGGGGTGCCAGTTGGCGGGATCGATATAGGTGTAGCCGATGACGATGAAGGCGAGCAGCACGGTGACCTTGATCACCACGATAACGTTGTTGACGCGCGCCGATTCATGGACGCCGACGACAAGCAGCGCCGTGACGCCGAGGATGCCGAGCGCGCCGATGATGTTCACTGCTCCGGTGGTCTGAAGCGCGCCATGCGCGGCGGGATTGTTCGGGTCCGGCACGATGTATTGCATGGTCGAGTGCGAGATCGCATCGGAGATCACGATGCCGAAATCCCTGGCCAGGCTGACGACATAGCCGGTCCAGCCGGCCGCGACCGTCGACGCGGCAATGCCGTATTCCAGCAGCAGCAGCCAGCCCATCGACCAGGCGAAGATCTCGCCCAACGTCACATAGGAATAAGAATAAGCCGAGCCGGAGACCGGCATGGTCGACGCAAGCTCGGCATAGCACAGCCCGGCAAAGGCGCAGGCGAGACCGGAGATGATGAAGGCGTAGATGACGGCGGGGCCGGCCATGGTGGCGGCGGCGTGGCCGGTGAGGACGAAAATGCCGGCGCCGATGATGCAGCCGATGCCGAGCGTGACGAGATTGAAGGCGCCCAGCGTGCGCTTCAGTTCGCCGCTCTCGAACTCGGCCATGATTTGCGCGACAGGCTTTCGCGTGAAAATACCCGCCATCGAACATCCCCCTGGTGCAGCTTGTACCGCGGCGAGCCTAGAGGGCGCGCACGGGAGCGGCAAGCGGAGGGTGCGGCTTTTCGCGCAGCGAGATGACGAGACACGGGGATCGGGTTAGAAACCGCCATGCCTTACCGCTCCCTGCGCGATTTTATTGCCAAGCTTGAAAGCGCGGGGGAGCTTGTACGCGTGCGCGAGCCGGTCTCGACCGTGCTCGAGATGACCGAGATCCAGACGCGGCTGATCGCCAAGGGTGGACCGGCGGTGATCTTCGAGAAGCCGGTCAAGGCGGATGGCTCGCCGAGCGATATCCCCGTGCTGGTCAATTTGTTCGGAACCGTCAAGCGCGTCGCGATGGGCGTGACGATGGGGGCCACGGAACGCACCACAGCGAAGGAACTGCGCGAGGTCGGCGAGGTGATGGCGACGTTGCGCCAGCCGCAACCGCCGCGCTCGTTCGGGGAAGCGTTCGAATTGTTGCCGCTGGCGCGGACGTTGCTGGCGATGAAACCCAAGAGCGTGTCGCGGGCGCCGTGTCAGGAGGTGGTGCTGCGCGGGGCTGAGATCGATCTGTCGCGCCTGCCGGTGCAGACCTGCTGGCCGGGGGAGCCGGCGCCGCTGATCACCTGGCCGCTGGTCGTGACCAAGGGGCCGGGCGAAGCGCGCGAGGACAATTACAATCTCGGCATCTATCGCATGCAGGTGCTGAACAGGAACCAGACGATCATGCGCTGGCTGAAGCATCGCGGCGGGGCGCAGCATCACCAGCGCTGGGCCAAGGAGAAGGCGGCGCCGCTGCCCGCGGCGGTGGTGCTGGGGGCAGATCCGGGGACGATCCTGGCGGCGGTGACGCCGGTGCCGGAGACGCTGTCGGAATATCAGTTCGCGGGGCTGTTGCGCGGGCAGCGTGCCGAGCTCGTCGATTGCGTGTCGCAGCCTTTGAAGGTGCCGGCGGAGGCGGAGATCGTGCTGGAGGGCGAGGTGTCGCTCACCGATTACCGCGACGAAGGGCCGTATGGCGATCACACCGGCTATTACAATTCGGTCGAGCAGTTTCCGGTGTTCACCGTCACCGCGATCACGATGCGCAAGCAGCCGATTTATCTCTCGACCTATACCGGTCGGCCGCCGGATGAGCCGAGCGTGCTGGGCGAAGCGCTCAACGAAGTGTTCGTGCCGCTCTTGAAGCAGCAGTTTCCGGAGATCGTGGATTTCTGGCTGCCGCCCGAGGGCTGTTCCTATCGCATCGCCGTCGTGTCGATGAAGAAGGCGTATCCGGGGCACGCCAAGCGCGTGATGCTGGCGGTGTGGTCGTATCTGCGGCAGTTCATGTACACCAAATGGGTCATCGTGGTGGACGACGACATCGACGCGCGCGACTGGAAGGACGTGATGTGGGCGATCTCGACGCGGATGGATCCGGCACGCGACATCACGGTGATCGAGCATACGCCGATCGACTATCTCGACTTCGCCTCGCCGCAGAGCGGGCTTGGTTCCAAGATCGGACTCGATGCGACCAACAAGCTGCCGCCGGAGACGAACCGCGAATGGGGGCGGAAGATCGCGATGGATGACGATGTGATCCGCACCGTGACGGAGAAATGGCCGCGCCTTGGATTGCCCGGCGACGGTAAGCCGGTGTGGAAGTAGCCGGCGCGTGCGGCAGGACTGGGGGCAGGTTTACTGGCGCTGGCTGACCGAGGCGGCATTGCCGCTGTGGGCATCGCAGGGCGTGGACCGCGTGCGGGGCGGCTTCCATGAATTGCTCGGCGCCGATGGCGAGCCCGTCGCGGCGCCGCGCCGCGCGCGGGTGCAGGCGCGGCAGAGCTTCGTATTTGCTTACGCCGGCAGGCTGGGGTGGGACGGGCCGTGGCGCGATTGCGCGTCGGTTGGCCTCGACTATCTGGAGCGCCATTATCGCCGGGCCGATGGGCTGTATGCCACGCTTTGCGGACCCGATGGCGGCGTGCTGGACGATACGGCCGTGACCTATGACCAGGCGTTCGCGCTGCTGGCGGCGGCGGCGCTGAATCGCGATGCGGCGATGCGCTGGGAAGATTATGCGCTGGGACTGCTGGCGCGCATCGCAGCGCTGCGGCGTCATCGCGGCGGCGGCTTTGTCGAGAGCGAAGGACGGTTCCTATCCAATCCGCACATGCATCTGCTGGAGGCGGCGCTTGCGTGGATGGAGACCGGACGCGACCCGGCGTGGGAAACGCTCGCGGCGGACATCGTGACGTTGGCGCTGGCGCGTTTTATCGATCCGCAAAAGCGGGTGCTGCGCGAGGTGTTCGACGCGGCATGGTCGCCCGCGCCCGGCGAGGCCGGCCTGGTGACGGAGCCGGGGCACCAGTTCGAATGGTGCTGGCTGCTGGAACGCTGGTCGCGACTGAAAGGCGATGCGCCGGCGCGTGAAGCGGCGCGGACGCTGTTTGCAGCCGGCATGCGCAGCGTCGATGCCGCGCGCAATGTCGCCGTCGATGAAACCGATCCCGACATGACGCCGCGCCGCGCCACTGCGCGGCTGTGGCCGCAGACCGAGCGGCTGAAGGCGGCGCTGATCCTGGGGGAAGACGACGAGGCGCGCGCGGCGGCACAAAGCTTGTGGCGCTATCTGGAAACGCCCATGCCGGGCCTGTGGCGGGACAAAATGCGCGAGGATGGCAGTTTCATAGACGAGCCGTCGCCGGCGAGTTCGCTGTATCACATCATCTGCGCGGTCGCGGCGCTGCGTGGTCATGGCGCGCCGGCATAACAGCCATGCCGTGTGATTTCGGGTTCCGAGTCCGGTGGAGAGACCCCCTCACCCTGCCCTCTCCCCCGGAAGGGGGGGAGAGGGTGATTGGTGGGCGAGGTCGCTTGACCGGGGCTTGGACTGCTCTACTTATGAGCGTGAATTTCCAGGTGTCTTAAGACCATGGACGATCCCTTTTCGATGCCGTTGCAGATGACCGCGTTCTATGCGGCGATCAATGCGCTGATCATGCTGGTGCTCGGCATGCTGGTGGTGCGGGCGCGCGTCAGGACGAAGACCGAGATCGGCGACGGCGGCGATCCGGCGATGGTCGGGCCGCTGCGCGCGCATGCCAACAACGCCGAATATGTGCCGATGGCGATCGTGCTGCTGCTGATCCTCCTCGCGCTCGGCGCGAGCGTGGTCGTGATCCATATCGTCGGCATCACGCTGACTCTCGGACGGCTGTTTCATGCCTTTGCCCTGTCGCGCAATGTCGGGACCTCGGCGTCGCGCCTGATCGGCATGGTGCTGACATGGCTTTCCTACATCGTCGCCATTGCCACCGTCTTGTGGCTGGCGCTGGTTCCGGGTTGAGCGCGATGGCACGTCCGAGCAACCAGGACATCCTGAACGACGTGCTGCGCGCGGCGAAGGCCGCGGGCGCGGATGCCGCCGATGCGCTGGTGGTCGAGAACGTTTCGGCGAGCGTCTCCTATCGTCTCGGCAAGCTCGAGGACGTGGAGCGGGCGGAGTCGTACGATCTGGGCCTGCGCGTGTTCGTCGGGCAGAAGGTCGCGTTCATCTCGTCGACGGATTTCTCGAAGGAGTCGCTGGCGCAATTGCCGGGCCGCGCGGTGGCGATGGCGAAGATGGCGCCGGAGGACAAGTTCGCGGGGCTGGCGCCGCGCGACCGACTGGCGAAGAATTTCCCGAACCTCGACATCGAGGACAAGAACGAGCCGCCGGCGGATACGCTGGTCGATTGGGCGCGCGCCACCGAAGGCGCCGCGATGGCGGTGCCGGGGGTCACGAACTCCGAAGGCGGCGGCGCGAGCTTCAGCCGCTCGGCGATCGCGCTTGGCACCAGCGATGGGTTTTATGGCGCCTATGCCGGGACGAGCAGCGGGATCGGCGTCTCGGTGATCGCCGGCGAAGGCGTCGGGATGGAGCGCGATTACGAGCAGACGACGGCGCGGCATGCGGGCGATCTGGAAAGCGCCGAGGCGGTCGGCAAACGCGCGGGCGAACGCGCGGTCAGGCGCCTCAATCCGCGCAAGGTGAAAAGCCAAGCGGTGCCGATCGTCTATGACCCGCGCGTGTCGTCGGGGCTGGTGGGGCATCTGGCGGGCGCGATCTCTGGCAGTTCGATCGCGCGCGGCGTGAGCTTTTTGAAGGACATGATGGGCAAGCCGGTGTTCGCGCCGGCGATCAATATCATCGACGATCCGCATCGGGTGCGCGGGCAGCGCTCCAAGCCGTTCGACGGCGAGGGCGTCGCGAACCGGCGCTGGGCGCTGATCGAGGATGGCGTGCTGAAGACCTGGCTGCTGGATTGCGCGAGCGCGCGGCAACTCGGATTGCAGACGACGGGACATGCAGGACGTGGCACCGGCGGGCCGCCCTCCCCCGTTACGACGAACCTCTACATGGAAGCGGGGACACTCTCGCCGGAGGCGCTGATCGCGGACATCCGCGAAGGCTTCTACGTCACCGAGACCATCGGCATGGGCGTCAACAGCGTGACGGGCGATTACAGCCGCGGCGCGGCGGGGTTCTGGATCGAGAATGGCAAGATCGCCTATCCGGTGTCGGAGATCACCATCGCCGGAAACCTGAAAGACATGTTCCAGAACCTCACGGCAGCGAGCGACCTGGAATTCCGCCACAGCACCAATGCGCCGACGCTGCGCATCGAAGGCATGACCGTTGCCGGGGCGTGACGACGCAGCAGACCTGATCCTGCTGGAGGACAGCGTGCGCGCGGGCGGCGCCATCGCGCGCGGTTTCTTCGGCGGCACCTACAAAAAGTGGGACAAGAGCAAGGGCAATCCGGTCACCGAAGCGGATCTGGCGGTCGACGCCTATCTGCGCGAGACGCTGTGCGCGGCGCGGCCCGATTATGGCTGGCTGTCGGAGGAGACGACGGACGATCCGGCGCGGCTGACGGCGCAGGCGGTGTTCGTGGTCGATCCGATCGACGGGACCATCGCGTTCATCAAAGGGCGGCCGCATTTCACGATCTGCGCCGGCGTGGTGGTGGACGGCAAGCCGGTGGCGGGCGCGGTTTACAATCCGATCACCGAGGAGTGTTTCACGGCGCGGGTCGGCGGCGGGGCGTTTTTGAACGGCGGGCCCATTCACGTGCACGACCGCGACACGGTCGAGGGCTGCCGGATGCTCGCCGACCGGGCGATGCTGGCGCATGCCGCGTGGGACACGCCGCCCAACCGGCCGTGGCCCGCGATGGAGATCGAGACGCGCGGATCGATCGCCTATCGCATCGTGCTGGTCGCCTGCGGCCAGTTCGACGCGATGCTGGCGCTGTCGTCCAAGCGCGACTGGGACCTGGCGGCGGCCGAGATCATCGCGACGGAAGCCGGCGCAAAGGTCACTGCGCATAGCGGCGCGGCGTTCCGCTATAATCGGGAGAGTACGCTTCAACCTTCGGTGGTCGCGGCCGGACCCAGGCTGCATGCCGAACTCATGGCGCGGGTGAGCCATCTGAACCTGCCGCGCGGATAGGAGAGAGCATGGCCGAACACGCGCCAACGCAATTGCTGCATCTGGTCTTCGGCGGCGAGCTGACCGCGCCGCACAGCATGGAGTTCAAGGATCTCGCCAAGCTGGACATGGTCGGGATGTATCCCAACTACGCCGAGGCGCTGAACGCCTGGCGCGGCAAGGCGCAGTCGACGGTGGATAACGCGCTGATGCGGTATTTTGTCGTGCACATCCATCGCCTGATGGAGCCCGATGCCGGGTCCTGAGCGGCGCCCTCGCACCGCCCCTCCGGGCCGTGCTATGCCCCGCCCGGCATGACAACCGGCGCCGAAACCCCGATCCCGTCCGCCGCGGCCGCGAAGCCGCCGGCGGCGCCCGTGCGCGCAGCGGAGCCGCGGAATTTCGTGGTGATCCAGCGGCTGTTCCGCGGCTATATCGCGTGGCAATGGCCGACCTTCGCCGCCGCCATCGCCTGCATGGTCGTGACCTCGGCGGCGAGTGGCGCGATCCCGCTGGTGGTGAAGGCGATCGGCGACCACCTGTTCCTCGCCAAGCAGCCGCAGATGCTGGCGACGATCCCGCTGATCGTGATCGCGCTGATGGTGGTGCGCGCGGTGAGCGGCTATGGCCAGGCGACGCTGATCGACTCGGTGGGCGAGCGCGCCATCACGGCGGCGCAGCGCGACATGTTCGACCATCTGATCCGGCGCGATCTCGCCTCGCTCAACGCGGTGCATTCCAGCCAGTTCATCTCCACCATGCTGTACGACGCGACGCAGATGCGCGACGCGATCACGCGCGGCGTGGCCGCCTTGGGGTTGGAGACGACGCAGCTTTTCTTCTTTGCGGCGGTGATGGTCTATTTCGACTGGCAGCTGGTGCTGATCGCGCTGGTCGTGCTGCCGGCGGCGGGATGGATCATGGAGCGGATCGGCAGCTCGCTGCGCCGCGCCGCGACGCGCAGCATGGAGCAGACCGGCGATCTGGCAACCTCCCTGTCGGAGGCGCTGGACGGGCGGCGCATCGTCAAGGCCTATGGCCTCGAAGAGCATATCGCGGACCGGGCGCATGCGCGGCTGTCGCTGCGGCTGCAGACCATGCTGAAAGTGGTGCGGCGGCGGGCGGCGGCGGTGCCGACCACCGACATGTTCGCGGCGCTGGTGATGGCGGCGACGATCTATTACGCCGGCTACCAGTCGCAGCACGGGATGCTGAAGCTCAGCGACTTCATGGGGTTCGTCACGGCGATGCTGCTGGCGCTGCAACCGGTGCGCAATCTGGGACAGCTGTGGCCGGTGGTGTCGTCCGGCGTCGCGGCGGCCAACCGGGTGTTCGCGGTGATCGATTCCAAGCCGCTGATCGTGGACGCGCCGGGCGCGGCGGTGCTGCATGTCGCGCCGGCGCCGGCGGGCGGCGCGGTACGGTTCGAGAATGTCGATTTCGCTTATGGCTCGGATGCGCCGTCGATCGTCGGCGTGTCGCTCGATATCGAACCGGGCGCGAAGATCGCGCTGGTGGGGCCGTCCGGCGCGGGCAAGAGCACGATCTTCAATCTGCTGCTGCGGTTCTACGCCATCGAGAACGGGCGGATCAGCGTCGACGGACAGGACATCCAGGCGGTGACGCTGGAGTCTCTGCGCGCCAATATCGCGCTGGTGACACAGGACGCGATCCTGTTCGACGAAAGCGTCGCGGACAATATCGCGCTCGGCATGGTCGGCGCGACGCGCGGCGCGATCGAGACCGCGGCGAAGAACGCGGCGGCGGACGAGTTCATCCGGCAGATGCCGCAGGGCTACGATACGCGGATCGGCGAAGGCGGGTTGAAACTCTCCGGTGGGCAGCGCCAGCGCATCGCGATCGCGCGCGCGATGCTGCGCGATGCGCCGATCCTGCTGCTCGACGAGGCGACGAGCGCGCTCGACACCGAGAGCGAGCGACAGGTGCAGGACGCGCTGACGCGGCTGATGAAGAACCGCACCACCATCGTGATCGCACACCGGCTGTCGACGGTGCTGGACGCGGACCGGATCTATGTGATGGACCGCGGGCGGGTGACGGAGTTCGGGACGCATGCCGAGCTGATCGCGCGCGGCGGGCTCTATGCGCGGCTGTACCAGATGGATTTCGCCGACGAAGCGAGGCCGGGCTGATGGCGCCGCTCGGCATCGTCGCCTATCGCGCGGTCACCACGCTGGTGTCGTCGGCGGCGCCGCTGCTGCTGCGCCGGCGCAAGCGGCAGGGCAAGGAGCATCGCGACCGCGCGTCGGAGCGGCTTGGCCATGCGAGCGTGGCGCGGCCGGACGGCAGGCTGGTGTGGATCCATGGCGCGAGCAATGGCGAGGCGCTGGCGGCGCTGCCCATCGTTGAGCAGCTGACGGCGCGCGGCACGCAGGTGCTGATGACCAGCGGCACGGTGACCTCGGCGGAGCTAATGGAGGAGCGGTTGCCCAAGGGCGCCATCCATCAGTTCGTGCCGATCGACACACCGGGGGCGACGGCGCGGTTTCTCGCGCACTGGAAGCCCGACGCGGGACTGTTCGTCGATTCCGATCTGTGGCCGAATTTGATCCTGGGCGCCAAGGCGCGCGGGGCGCGGCTCGCGCTGGTCAACGCGCGGATGTCGCAACGCTCGTTCGGGGGCTGGCGCTGGGCGAAGAAGACGGTGGGCGCGATCCTCGCGGCGTTCGATGTGTGCCTGGCGCAGGACGATGAGATCGCGGCGCGGTTTCGCACGCTGGGCGCGCCGGATGTTCGGGTGGTGGGGAGCCTGAAGGAAGATGCGCCGCCGCTGCCCTATGACGAAGACAAGCTGGCGGAGTTGAAGGCGGCGATCGGGGCACGGCCGGTGCTGCTCGCGGCGCAAACGCATCCCGGCGAGGACGAGACGATATTGCCGGTGCATGACGCACTGCGCGCGACGTATGCGGATTTGCTCACGATCATCGTGCCGCGCCATCCGGTGCGGGGGGCGGAGATCGCGATGCTGGCGGATGCGCGCAAAGCACAGTTGCGTAGCGCGGGCGGCGCGCTGGCGGCGGATACGGCGGTGTATGTCGCCGACACGCTGGGCGAGCTCGGGCTGTTCTATCGCATCGCGCCGTTCGCGTTTGTCGGCGGTAGTCTTGTGCCGGTGGGCGGGCACAATCCGCTGGAGCCGGCGCGGCTGCATTGCGGCGTGCTGGGCGGGCCGCATACCTACAATTCGGCGACGGCGTTCGCGGCGATCTTTGCGGAGCAAGGGCTCGGTTTGGTGCGCACGAGCAGCGACATCGCGGCGCTGGCGGGGCGGCTGCTGGGCGATCCTGCCGCGGCGAAAGCACTGGGCGATGCCGCGGCGCGCGGCGCGGCGGCGCTGGGCGGTGCTGTGGAGAAGACCATCGCGGTGGTCGACGGGTTTTTGGCCAATGCGCCCGCCTGATTTCTGGACCCGCGAGGATTTCGTCTCGCAGCTCGCGGTGACGCTGCTGACGCCGTTCGGCTGGCTCTATGGCTGGAGCGTGCAGTATCGCGCGGGGCACACGCATTCGTACCAGGCAGCGGCGAAAGTCATTTGCGTCGGCAATCTCAGCGCCGGCGGCACGGGCAAGACGCCGATCGCCATCGCGGTCGCCAAGGCGCTGATCGCGCGCGGGCAAAAGCCGGTGTTCCTGACGCGCGGCTATGGCGGCAAGGTGCGCGGCACGGCGTTCGTCGCGCCCGACGACCGCGCGACGCATGTCGGCGACGAGGCGCTGCTGCTCGCGGCGGTGGCGCCGGTGATCGTGTCGGCGGACCGCGCCGCGGGGGCGAAGCTGGCGGAGGAGCACGGCTTCGACGTCATCGTGATGGATGACGGGCATCAGAATTTCACGCTGGCGAAGGATCTGTCGCTGGTGGTGGTCGATGCCGAGACAGGGTTCGGCAATGGACGCGTGCTGCCGGCGGGACCGCTGCGCGAGACGGTGGCGCAAGGGCTGGCGCGCGCCGACGCGGTGATCGTGAGCGGCGAGAGCGGCACGCCGGCCCTGCCCGGCTTCGCCAAGCCGGTGCTGCGCACCCATCTGGTGCAGGACAGCCAGGTCATTACAAAAGGGACACGTGTCGTCGCGTTTGCGGGGATCGGGCGGCCAGAGAAATTTTTTGCGTCGCTCGCGGCGCAGGGCGCTGACATCGTGGACCATCGCGCCTATGGCGATCATCACGTCTATACGCAGGCGGAAATGGCGCGATTGAAGCTGCGCGCGCGCACGGAAAATGCACTGCTGGTGACGACGGAAAAGGATTTCGTGCGGCTGACGCCGGCGGAGCGCGACGGGATCGTGCCGTTGCCGGTGCATACCGAATTTGAGGATTTGGCGGCGCTCGGTGCCTTGCTTGACAGGCTGATCCGGCCTGGGGTACCGCCCAAGGCATCATGACCGCGAAACCACCGGCTCCCATGCCGCTCGCCGACCGGTTGCGCTACGGCGCGGAGGCGGCGGCGTTCTTCACCGGCATCGGGTTCTTCCGCCTGATCGGATTGAACGCGTCGTCGGCGGTCGGCGGCTTTGTCGGGCGCAACATCTTCTATCGCGTGCGCGGGATCATGAACCGGGCGCGGGAAAATTTGCGCGCTGCGTTTCCCGAAAAGTCCGACGCCGAGCGCGAGCAGATCGTGCGGGAGATGTGCGACAATCTGGGCCGTACGGTCGCGGAGTATGCCCATCTCGACAGGCTGTCGCTGCGCGGCCCCGATCCGCGATTGTCGGTCGCCAATTTCGAGATCGCGCAGGCCGCGGTGGACCGCGGCAAGGGCGTGATGTTCTTCTCCGGTCACTTCGCCAATTGGGAAGTGATGCCGTTCGCCGCGGCGCAGGTCGGCTTCGAGGGCGGCGAAGTCTACAGGCCGCAGAACAATCCTTATATCGACCGCTGGCTCGTGGCGCAGCGCCTGAAGAACGGCCCCAAGGACCAGATCGCCAAGGGCGTGCAGGGCACCAAGCGGATTTTCACGCTGCTGCGGCGCGGCAAGACGATCCTGCTGCTGACCGACCAGAAGACCAACGAGGGCATCGCCGCGCCGTTCTTCGGACGCGACGCGATGACGACGCCGGCGCCGGCGATGCTGGCCCTGAAGCTCGGCGCCGCGCTGTTGCCGGTGTCGAACGAGCGGCTCAAGGGCTCGCGCTTCCTGATGACGGTGCATCCGCCCGTCGAATTCATGCCGACGGGCGACCACGAGCGCGACGTGTATCTGCTGACCTGCGCGATCAACGACGCGATCGAGATGTGCGTGCGGGTGCGGCCGTCGCAATGGCTGTGGATCCACCGGCGTTGGCCGACGGCGCGCGACCAGGACAAGCTGCGCAATCGCGGGGTGCGGCAGGCGACGGAAGAAGACGGGGGTTAAGAACTACGCGTGCGGCGGCGCGGGGGTTCTTGTCGAGCGCGACGGGTCCAGCTTGAGCTGGAACCAGTTCATGCCCCAGTGCAGATGCGGGCCGGTGGCGCGGCCGGTCTTGCCGATATGGCCGATGATGTCGCCGCGTTTCAGCGTATCGCCGACCTGCACCAAACGTTTGCTCTGATGCATGTAGTGCGTGAAGACGCCGTGGCCATGGTCGAGCAGCGTGAAGCCGCCCTCGAGATAGAAATCGTCGGTCAGCAGCACCACCGCGTCGGCCGGCGCATGGATCGGCGTGCCTTCGACATTGGCCATGTCGACGCCCATGTGGGGCGACATCGGCTTGCCGTTGTCGATGCGCTGGCTGCCGAACACGCCGCTCATGATGCCGGGCGCCGGCCAGTCGAACGGATCGGCGAACCAGATGTGCTCGCTGTCGGTCTTGCGCGCGACGGCGAGGCGGGCGTGCTCCTCCTTGATGCGGTCGAGGACCTCGGCCGGCGGCGTGACGGTGTTGGGCGGCAAGCCGTTGACGTGCTGGATGTCGTATTGGCGGATCCGGGGTGTGACGTCGCGCGTCTCGCTGGTACCGTCAGCGAATTGCGCGGCGAAGGTCGCGGGCCTGGTGCGGTCCCAGTCGAGGCCGGCGGCGAACAGGCCTTCGGGCGAGACGCGTATCGGCTCGCCGTCGAAGGTGACATGGGCGCCGGGCTCGGCATGGCCGACGATCAGACTGCCCTGCTCCAGCGCGCCGGTAAGGACGAGGCGCGAGGCGGCGCTGGCGCGCGCGAAGACGGGGATGAGCGCGGTGGCGAGGCCGCTGGCGACCAGGAGCCGGCGCGTGATCACTTGGGGGTCTTTCCGCTGTCCTGCAGGCGCTTGGTGGCGATGACGGGGCTGGCGTACGCCTCCTGGAGGTCGACGCTCCAGTAGCGCAGGGCTTCCACCGGAATGTGGACGCCCGTCACGGCGCACGGCACGAAGGAGCCCGCCTTCACGACGCGGAACTCGCCGTCGAGGTATTCGAGGACGGCCTGGCCTTCGGGCCGCAGATCGCGATCCATCTTGTTCATGACACCAGCTTACTCCCTCTCCCCCTTTAGGGGGAGAGGGTTGGGGTGAGGGGGAAAGCCGCAAACGATTGGGTTTGCGGGTGCGCTCTTTCCTCGACACCCCCTCACCATGCCCTCTCCCCCAAAGTGGGGGCGAGGGTTCTTTTTAGAACAAACTTTCCTGCCCGCCGCCGGAGGGTTTGGACTTGGATTTTGGCTTTGGCGCGGCAATGCCGTCGGCGCTCGCGCCTTGTTCGCCATCGGCGAAGGTGAGGGTCAGGTGCTCGCCGGGCGTGATGCCGGCGGCGCGGCGGCGGACGCGGCCGTCCTCGCCGCGCACCAGCGCGAAGCCGCGATCGAGGGCAGAGCGGTAGGAGACGCTATCGAGGACGCGGCCGAGGGCGTCGAGCTGCTTGCGGCGCTCGGCGAGGCCGGCGCGCTGGACACGTACGAGCCGCTGCGTGAGAGCGGCGGTGCGCTCGGAGCCGAGTGCGACCTGGCGGGCGATGCGGCTGGGGCGCAGCACGGCGCCGGCCTCGATCAGCTCGCGGCGATGCTTCTGCAAATTGGTGCGCAGCGCCTTGGCGAGGTTGTCGCCGGCGTAGTCGAGGCGCTGGCGCGGGCTGGCGAACAATTGCTCGGCGCGCGGAAGGACACGAGCAAGCTGAGTCAGATGACGGCGCCGGTCGTCCATGCCCTTGGTGAAGCCGCGCAGCAGGCGGCGGGCGTAATCGAGCGACTGGCCGAGCAGCTCGGTGCGCACGGGAACGGCGAGCTCGGCGGCGGCGGTCGGCGTGGGCGCGCGGACGTCGGAGACGAAGTCGATCAGCGTGGTGTCGGTCTCATGCCCGACGGCGGAGATCAGCGGGATGGTGCCGGCGAAGACGGCGCGGACGACGGCCTCGTCGTTGAACGCCATCAGGTCTTCGATGGAGCCGCCGCCGCGCGCGACGATGATCAGATCGGGGCGCGGCAAAGCGTGGCCGGGGCCAATGGCGTTGAATCCGCGGATCGCTGCGGAGACTTCTGCGGCGGCGCGCTCACCCTGCACCGCGACGGGCCAGACGAGGACGCGGCGCGGGAAGCGCGCGGCAAGGCGGTGCATGATGTCGCGCAGCACGGCACCGGTCGGCGAGGTGATGACGCCGATGACCTCGGGCAGGAAGGGCAGCCTGCGCTTGTGCGCGGCGTCGAACAGGCCTTCGGCGGTAAGCTTTTTCTTGCGCTCCTCCAGCATCGCCATGACGGCGCCGAGGCCGGCGAGCTCGACCTGCTCGACGACGATCTGGTAGCGCGACGAGCCGGCATAGGTGGAGATGCGTCCAGTGCAGACGACTTCGAGGCCGGCCTGCGGCTTGACCTTGAGCTTCTGCGCCGTGCCGCGCCAGATTACCGCGTTGAGGACGGCCTTGTCGTCCTTGAGGTCGAAATAGACATGGCCAGACGAGTGGAATTTCAGCCCGGAAATCTCACCGCGCACGCGCACGAAGGCGAAGGCGTCCTCCACGGTGCGCTTGAGCGCGGCGGAGACCTCGCTGACGGAAAATTCCGGGAGATTGACGAGCGGTTTGGTCGGGGCGTCGGACATGATTCACAGATGATATAGGAAGCGCGACACGTTTTCCCTCTCCCCCTTCGGGGGAGAGGGTTAGGGTGAGGGGGTGGTGAAATTTGCGCGTAAGTGGTGAGACCCCCTCACCCTGCCCTCTCCCCCGGAAGGGGGGAGAGGGTTCACAGTTGTGGAGTTTCATTTGAAAGTCCTACTTGTCGGTTCCGGGGGACGCGAGCATGCGCTGGCGTGGAAGCTGGCGGCGTCGCCGTTGTTGACCAAGCTGTATTGCGCGCCGGGCAATGCCGGGATCGCGGCGGTGGCGGAATGTGTGCCCATAGCGGCGATGGATTTCGCGGGGCTGGTGTCGTTTGCACGCGAGAAGAAGATCGACTTCGCGGTGATCGGGGCGGATCCGCCGCTGGTCGGCGGGTTGTGGGATGCGTTCGAGGCCGCCGGCATCCGCGCGACGGGGCCGAGCAAAGCCGCAGCGGTGCTGGAGGGTTCCAAGGGGTTCGTAAAGGACCTTTGCGCGGAGATGGGAATTCCGACGGCAGCCTATAAGCGCTTCCGCGAACCTGCGGCAGCGAAGGCATTCGCGGACACGCTCGGGTTGCCGGTGGTGATCAAGGCCGATGGGCTGGCGGCCGGCAAAGGCGTGGTCGTCGCCGAGACGGCGGACGATGCGCACAAGGCGATCGATTTCATGTTCGAGGGCGGCTTCGGCGCGAGCGGGCACGAGGTCGTGGTCGAGGAATTCATGGCGGGCGAGGAAGCGAGCTTCTTCGCGCTGTCGGACGGCGAGACCGTCATTCCGCTCGCCGGCGCGCAGGATCACAAGCACGCCTTCGACGGCGATGTGGGGCCGAACACCGGCGGGATGGGAGCCTATTCGCCGACGCCAGCGCTGCCGCCGGCGCTGGAGCAGGTTGCGATGGAGCGGTTCATCCTGCCCACCGTGGCGGCGATGCGGGCCAAGGGTATTCCCTATGTCGGCGCGATGTATCTGGGGCTGATGATCACCAAGGAGGGGCCCAAGCTGGTCGAATACAATTGCCGCTTCGGCGATCCGGAGACCCAGGTGCTGATGCCGCGGCTGAAGAGCGACCTGCTGACCGTGCTGCTGGCGATGCGCGACGGGATGCTGAAGGATATCGATCTGCGCTGGAGCGACGATGTCGCGCTGACGGTGGCGATGGCGTCGAAGGGCTATCCCGGATCGTACGAGAAAGGGCACGTCATTCTCGGCCTGGACGAAGCCGCGAAGCTGCCCGGCGTGCAGATTTTTCACGCGGGCACGGAACGGCGCGACGACCGCATCGTGGCGACGGGCGGGCGCGTGCTGAACGTCACGGCGACAGGCAAGACGGTGGCGGAAGCGCAGGGACGCGCCTATGCGGCGGTGGATTTGATCCATTGGGAGGGCTGTTTCGCGCGGCGCGATATCGGGTGGCGGGCCTTGGCGCGGGAACGTACTTCTTGAGCGAGCCCGTCGAGGCCCTTCTGTTCGATCTTGGCGGCGTGTTCGTCGATGTCGATTTCGCGCGCGTCACGCGGCGCTGGGCCGAGCATGCCGGGCGGGATCCGGATGCGATCGCGCAACGCTATAGCCACGACGACGCTTTCAGGCGGCATGAGCGCAATGAGATCGGAGATGCGGAGTATTTCGCGTCATTGCGGACGTCGCTCGGCATCGACCTGACGGACGCACAGTTCCTCGACGGCTGGAACGCGATCTTCGGCGACCTCATTCCGGGCTTTGCGGAGCAACTGGCCAAGGCGTCGGCACGCCTGCCGACCTATGCGTTGACCAATACCAACCCCGCGCATGAGACGCATTGGTCGGTGCGGTTCGGGGAGGCGCTGAAGCCGTTCCGCAAGATATTCGTTTCGTCGACCATTGGCCTGCGCAAGCCGGACAAGGCGGCGTTCGAATATGTGGCGCGCGAAATCGGCGTTCCGGCGGCGCGGATATTGTTCTTCGACGATGCGCTGGTGAACGTCGAAGGCGCGCGCGCCGCGGGGCTGCAGACGGTGCATGTGCGCAGCAATGCCGACGTGGCCGCGGCGCTGGCCACCCTGCCGTAAGCCCGGTTTGCCGCAGGCTTGTAAGGGGCGGCGCAACCGGTCAAAAATGGCGCCAACAAGAAATTCGAAACGGGAGTATGGCGATGAGCCAGACAGGCGCCAGCCGCCAGGAGACGTTCGAGGGCACCAAGGAAGTCAACGCGGCGCACGCGTTCGACGTCAAGAAGCTCGAAGCCTATCTCGCCGACCGGATCGAAGGGTTCCAGACGCCGCTGGAGGTGCGCCAGTTCAAGGGCGGGCAGTCGAACCCGACTTATCAGCTGATCACGCCGAACCGCAAATATGTGATGCGGAGGAAGCCGCCGGGCAAGCTGCTGCCGAGCGCGCATGCGGTGGACCGCGAGTTCAAGGTGATCTCGGCGCTCTATCCGACCGGCTTTCCCGTCGCCAAGCCTTATGTGCTGTGCGAGGACGAGAGCATCACGGGGACGATGTTCTACGTGATGGACTGCGTCGAGGGGCGCGTGCTGTGGGAAGGCGCACTGCCCGGCATGGACAAGAAGGAGCGCTGGGCGACGTATGACGCGATGAACGAGACGCTCGCCAATCTGCACAATTTCGATCACGTGAAATTGGGTCTCGAGGAATTCGGCAAGCCCACGGCTTATGTCGCGCGGCAGATTTCGCGCTGGACCAAGCAGTACCAGATGTCCGAGACCGAGACGATTCCGGAGATGAACAAGCTCATCGAGTGGCTACCGAAACATTTGCCGGAAGAAGGCCGCCCGTCGGTGGTGCATGGCGACTACCGGCTCGACAACATGATCCTGCATCCGACCGAGCCGAAGGTGCTGGCGGTGATCGATTGGGAGCTTTCGACCATCGGCGATCCGCTGGCCGACTTCACCTATCACCTGATGCAGTGGCAGCAGGACGGCGCCAACACGACGGCCGGCTCGGTGATGAACGTCGACAAGGAAGCGCTCGGCATTCCGACCATGGAGCAATACGTCAAGATGTATTGCGAGCGGACGGGGCGGAGCTCGACGCCGAACATGGACTATTACGCGGCGTATAATTTCTTCCGGCTCGCGGGCATCCTGCAGGGCATCGTGGGCCGGGTGCGCGACGGCACGGCAGCGAGCGCCAACGCGGCGCAGAACGCCAATGCGGTGCGTCCGCTGGCGCAGCGCGCCTGGCACTATGCCCAGCGCGCTGGGGCGGTCGGATAGACCTGCGTTAAGACCTCGTTAGGGTTTCCGCAAAGCGTTGCTTAACCCTGTGGCCGTTATCCTTGTCGCCGAGTGCGGCCTTTGCCGCTCACAGGGCGGATGGCATGAGCGAGGAAGACGAAAAGGCGGCGCGCGCGGCGCGCATCAGGCGCTTCCGCATGCATATCGATCTGGCCGAACGCGCAGCGCATTTCGGCTATTGGCGCTTCGGCCTGACGGACGATTCCTATTACTGGTCGCCGGGCATGTACCGCCTGCTGGAGCAGAACCCCGAGCAGCGCAGGCCGGACACCGATTGGCTTTACGCGCAGATGACGGACGAGTCGCGCGCCGCGGTCGAGACGGCGCTGGCGGAGGCGATCCGGACGCGCTCGCCATTCTCCTATCGCACCTATGCACAGAGCGCCGACCTTGTTGCGCAGATCATCGAGACGCAAGGCGAGGTCGAGGTCGACGAGAGCGGGCGCGTCGTCGCGCTGCTCGGCGTCTGCCATGACGTGACGCAACAGCTCCGCGCCGAGGAGGCGCGCGAGAAGGCGCAGGCGATGTATCGCCTGATGACCGAGGAATCCGGCGACATCATCATCCTGTATGCGCCCGACTCGAAGATGCTGTTCTGCTCCAATGCGCTGGAGCGCCTGATCGGGCGGTCGGCGGACGAGATTCGCGACGGCGGCTACAAGCGCTTCATCCATCCCGACGACATGGACGAGGCGAGCAAGATGATCTCGCGGCCGGTCGATGGCGATGTCGTGGTCGCCAAATGGCGCATCCAGCACGCCAAGGGCCATTATCTCTGGCTCGAGACCACGATCCGCACCGTGCACGATTCCGAGAAAGGCGCGCCGCTGCATGTGATCAGCGTGTCGCGCGACGTGACCGCGCGGGTCGAGGCGGAACAGGCGCGCGAGAAAGCCTATGAGATGTACCGCGTGATGACGACGGAAGCCTCCGACGTCATCCTGCTGTTCGGGCCGGACCGCAAGATCCTGTTCGCATCGGACGCGATCGGACGCGTCATGGGCCGCGGACCGGCGGACATCGAGAATGGCGAGTGGCTGGATTTCGTTCATCCGGACGACCGCGATCTCATCCGCGGCATCCCGCTACCGCATCGCAGCCGCGACACGCTGACGGTGTCGTACCGGCTGCTTCATGGCGAAGGGCATTATGTGTGGCTGGAGGTCGTGACGCGCGCGCGCTATGCGCCGGACGGCACCTATCAGGGCTATATCAGCGTGGCGCGCGACGTCACGGCGCGCAAGGAGCAGGAGATCGCGGCCAAGGCGGCGCAGGAGCGCGCCGAAGCGGCCAACCGCGCCAAGTCGGAATTCCTCGCCAATATGAGCCACGAGCTGCGCACGCCGCTCAACGCGATCATCGGGTTCGGCGATTTGATGCGGCAAGGCACGTTCGGTCCGCTGAACAATCCGCGCTACCAGGACTATGCGACGCTGATCTACGATTCCGGACAGCTGCTGCTCGATCTGATCTCGGACATGCTCGACATGGCGAAGATCGAGGCCGGCAAGCTGGAGCTCAATTTCGAGCGCGTCGACCTCACGGGGACGATCGAAGACGCGGCGCGCCTGCTGCAGGAGCGGGCGGAGACCGGCGGCGTGACGCTGTGCGTCGCGGCGGATGGCACCCTGCCCTCGCTGCTCGCCGACCGGCGCGCGGTGAAGCAGGTTGTGCTCAATTTGCTCAGCAACGCGGTCAAGTTCACGCCGCCCGGCGGCACGGTGCGCGTCAGTGCGCGGCAGGCCGGCGATATGGCGTGCATCACGGTCGCCGACACCGGCATCGGCATACCGGCAAGCGAGATCTCGCGCCTCGGCAAGCCGTTCGAGCAGGTGTGCGGCGATCCGATGCTGGCGAAGTCCGGGACGGGTCTCGGGCTGGCGCTGGTCAAGGCGCTGGCCGAGCGGCACGGCGGAGAGCTGACGATCGAAAGCGCCGAAGGCGTGGGCACGGAGGTGAGCGTGACGTTCGCGCTCGCACCGGCCAAGCGGGCGGTGGCGTAGCGCCCCTTTCACCTCCCCAACATGGGGAGGTGAAACGCGGTGTTCTACTCCGCCGCCTGAACCTTCTTCGGCATTTCGGCGTGTTTGCCGAATTCGAGTCGGGCGATGGTGCGGCAGTGGACTTCATCGGGGCCGTCGGCGAGGCGCAGGGTGCGCTGGCTCGCGTACATGCGGGCGAGACCGGGATCGGACGTCACGCCGGCGCCGCCCCAGGCCTGGATCGCGTCGTCGATCACCTGCAGCGCCATGCGCGGCGCGGCGACCTTGATCTCCGCGATCTCGCTGCGCGCGACCTTGTTGCCGACCTTGTCCATCATGTCGGCGGCCTTGAGCGTCAAGAGGCGGCACATGTCGATGTTGATGCGGGCTTCGGCGACGCGCTGCTCCCACACCGAGTGCTCGTAGATCTTCTTGCCGAACGCCTCGCGGGTCAGGAGGCGCTTGCACATGATGCTGAGGGCGCGCTCGGCGACGCCGATGGTGCGCATGCAGTGATGGATGCGGCCCGGCCCGAGGCGGCCCTGGGCAATCTCGAAGCCGCGGCCTTCGCCGAGGATCATGTTCTCGGCGGGCACGCGGACGTTCTTGAGCTCGACCTCGCCATGGCCGTGCGGCGCGTCGTCATAGCCGAACACCGGCAGCATGCGCTTGATGGTGACGCCGGGGGTGTCACGCTCGACGAATATCTGCGACTGCGCGCTGTGGCGGCCGCCTTCGGGATTGGTCTTGCCCATCACGATCATGATCTTGCAGCGCGGATCGCCGACGCCCGACGACCACCACTTCGTGCCGTTGATGACGTATTCTTTACCCTGGCGCTCGATGCGGGTTTCGATGTTCGCGGCGTCGGACGAGGCCACGGCGGGCTCGGTCATCAGGAACGCCGAGCGGATATCGCCTTCGAGGAGAGGCTTCAGCCATTTGTCCTGCTGATAGGGGCTGCCGTAACGCTCCAGCACTTCCATGTTGCCGGTGTCGGGCGCCGAGCAGTTGAACACTTCGGAGGCGAAGCTGACGCGGCCCATGATCTCGGCGAGCGGCGCGTATTCGAGATTGGTCAGGCCGGCGCCGTGGGCGCTCTCGTTCAAGAAGAAATTCCACAGGCCTTGCGCCTTGGCCTTCTTCTTCAGTTCCTCGACGATCGGCACGACGATCCAGGGATTGCCGGCCTTGCGCGCCTCGTCCATCTGGTGCGCATAGGTCTTCTCGGCCGGGTAGACATGGGCGAACATGAAGTCGTTCACCTTCTTCATCCACTCCTTCTGGCGTGGCGAATAATCGAAATCCATTGCATGTCCTTCCGTCGAATTGCGAGCGGCGGGACTGTAGCGCGCCCGCGATGGCGCTGCCAAACGGCAAACCGGCGCAATTGACAGCGCTGCTGCGGCGCGGCAAGCAGCGTCCATGCTGCTATGGGCCGGCCTTGTTATTCTTGTCATCGGTGCCGGATGCCTGCCCTTCGACCGGCGGGCGGCGCATTATTTGTATGACCATGAGAGTGCGGCGTTCGAGCGGTTCCTGGAACGGACCACGCATCTTGCGAAGGCAGCGCATTGGCTGGTCGCGGCGGTGCTAGCCCTTGGCGCGGCACAGGCCGTGCTGGCGGTGTGGGGCGAGCGGAGCGATGCGCGGGCGGTTTCCAATTACGCGCTGGCGTTTATCGTGTGCCTTGGCGCGGGCAGCGCGATCCTGCACGGGATGAAGCTTGTGGTCGGCCGGCGGCGGCCGCGCGACGACATGGAATTGGGCAAGTACGAATTCGTCTGGTTCAAGTTCAAGCTCGATTACAACTCATTTCCGTCGGGCCACGCGCTGACCATCATGTGCGTCGCGGTGATCGCGACCTGCGCCTGGCCGATGCTGTGGCCGCTGTGGTTCGTGATCGCGCTGTGGCTGGGGCTGACGCGGGCCTTCCTGACGGCGCATTTCCTGAGCGACGTTTTTTTCGGCGCCGGCATCGGCCTGCTCGCGGCGCGCGAGACTTTGTTATATTTGTTCCCTAGCCTTGCCCCGCACTGGTTCTGAGAGCCGCCACCAATGTTCAATCTGTTGTTTTCCGTCGATGCCTGGATCGCGCTCCTGACCCTGTCGGTGCTGGAGATCGTGCTCGGCATCGACAACATCATTTTCCTGGCGGTGGTCGCCAACAAGGTCGAGGCGTCGAAGCGGCCGATGGCGCGGCGGATCGGGCTGGTTCTGGCGCTGGGCATGCGCATCGCGCTGCTGGCGAGCCTGTCCTGGATCATCCATCTGTCGCAGCCGGTGGTGACGCTGTGGGGAATCGATTTCTCGTGGCGCGATCTGATCTTCGGCGCGGGCGGCATCTTCCTGCTGACCAAAAGCACGCGCGAAATCCACGAGATGTCGGAGGAGTACGAGGATCATCATCACGCCCCGACCTCGACACTGATGGCGGCGGTGATCCAGATCGCGCTGTTCGACATCGTGTTCTCGATCGACTCGGTGGTGACCGCGGTGGGCCTGTCGGAGCACCTGCCGATCATGATCGCGGCGGTGGTGGTGGCGATGGCGGTGATGCTGATCGCGTCCGGGCCGGTCGGCGATTTCGTCGAACGTCATCCGACGGTGAAGATGCTGGCGCTGAGTTTCCTGCTGCTGATCGGCACGGCGCTGGTCGCAGACGCGGTGCATTTTCACATCCCGCGCGGGTATCTGTATTTCGCGGTGGCGTTCAGCGGGCTGGTGGAGGCGCTCAACCAGTTCGTGTCGCACCGGCGCGGCCGAAAGAAGAAAGAGCGCGACGCGAAATATCCGGACGGCGTTCCGCCGCTGTTTTGAGATGATCCGCCACGACCGCACCGCGCAAGCCATGGCCGTCGCGCTCTCGACGCTGGCGGGCTATGTCGATGCGATCGGGTTCATCACCCTCGGCGGATTCTTCGTCTCGTTCATGAGCGGCAATTCGACCCGGTTCGCGGTCGGACTGGTGCACGGAGCGCCGTCGGCATTCCTGCCGCTAGCGCTGATCGGCGTCTTCGTCGCCGGCGTGATGCTGGGTTCGCTGGTGGGACACATCGCAGCGGCGCGGCGCCGGCCTGCCGTTCTCTCGCTGATCGCGGTGCTGCTGGCGGCGGCGGCGCTGCTCGGCGTGGCGGCGCCGAGGCTGTCGGCGTTCGTGCTGGCGCTTGCGATGGGTGCCGAGAACGCTGTGTTCGAGCGGGACGGCGAGGTGCAGATCGGATTGACCTATATGACCGGCACGCTGGTCAAATTCGGCCAGCGCGCAGTGGGCGCGCTGCTCGGCGGCGAACGATGGGCGTGGGCGCCGTATCTGTTGCTGTGGCTCGGCCTCGTCACCGGGGCGCTGGCGGGGGCGATCTTGTTCTCACGGCTGGGACCCGGCGCGTTGTGGATCGCAGCGGGCGCGGCGGCGATGCTGGGCGTCGTCGCGCTACGCGCGGACCAAAAGATGGTTCACGCAGAGCCGCGGAGCTGAGCTTAACCTCCGGTTCTCCGCGGCTCCGCGTGAGATCAACTTTTTGACGCTTCGCGCGGCGGGGTGGCCGGGTCAAGCCCGGCCATGGTGATGGTTTAGGCAGCCCTAAACCGGTTCACCAGCGGGCTTTCCTCGTCGATCATCGCCTTGAACGACGGCCTGGCGTGGATGCGCGCGATATAGGCGGCCAGCTTGGGCCAGCGCGAGGCGTCGATGGTCTCGCCGGCGTGGTGGAAGTTCACGAAGACGGTGCCCATCCCGATATCGGCGATGGAGAACGCGCCGCCGGCGAGAAATTCCTTGTCGGCGATCTCGGCTTCGAGATGCCCGAACATCGGCGGGAGCTTCTCGGTCATGGTCTTCTGGCAGAGCGCTTCGTCGGTCTGGCCGCGCATCATCTTCTTGACGATGCGCTCGAAGAACAGGCCGGGGCCGATGCTCGCCGCCATCGCGGAGTCGGCATATTCCTCGTACCACAGCGCCTTGGCGCGCTGGAACGGATCGGTGGGATAGATCGGCTTTGCCGGGAATTTGTGCTCCAGGTAGTCGCAGATGATCGAGGAGTCGGGGAGCGTGTTGGGCTCGGGCAAATCGGTGTCGCGCAGGACGGGGATGCGCTTGAGCGGGCTGATGGCGAGGAATTCCGGGGGCGGCGCAAACGGGTTGATTTGGTCGAGCGTGTATTCGAGGCCCTTCTCGGCAAGCGCGACGCGCACTTTGCGCACGAAGGGCGAGACGTTGCTGCCATAGACGATCAAGGCCATCTGAAATCTCCCGTATTTATATTTTGCTGTCATGCTCGCGAAAGCGGGCATCCAGCGTGGTGATAGATACTGGATTCCCGCCTGCGCGGGAATGACAAATGAGCCTCAATTCACGCCGGTGCCACCACTTCCAACTTGGGTGATCGTTCTTCCGGAAGGTTGTCGTAGAGATCGGCGATCAAATCGGTCTTGGTCGTCTTGTGCTTGGGGTCGTTCCACAGATTGACCCATTGGTGGGGGTCGTTCTTGAGGTCGTAGAGCTCGCCTTCGGTGCCGTCGTAGCGAACCTCCGTCGCGAAATGGGCATAGGCGGGGAAGTTGGTCTCGAGGCCGTTCGGCTGGCCGGCGGTAGAAGGCTCGTAGCGGGTCAGCGACCAGCCGCCCTGGACGATCGAGCGGAAATGGAAGCCGTAGTTTGGGAATTGGCTGTCCCATTCGCAGATGGCGCGCTGGCGTGAGCCATCCTCCGATTTGGGAAGCGGTTTGCCCTGCATCCACGGCGCGGCATCGATGCCGGCAATGGCGCAGAAGGTCGGCGCGAGGTCGACCTGCTCCACCGGCTGGTTCACGGTCGCGGGCGTGACCTTGGCGTTCGGCGCGGGGCGCCACAGGAACGGCAGGCGCATCAGCGCGTCGGTGTGGAACGGGCCCTTGTAGACAAGGCCGAAATCGCCTTGCAGCTCGCCGTGATCGGTCGTGAAGACGACGTCGGTGTCGTCGTTCCAGCCCTTGGCCTTGATCTTCGCCATGACCTTGCCGACCGCGTCGTCGATCATCTCGTTCATGATGTGAACCTTGGCGTTGATCTCGCGGATGTTGTCGTCCGAGAGTTGTTGCGGGCGGAAATTTTGCGGCCCGCCTTCGGCATTGATGAAATTGCCTTCGTAATATTCCAGCCAATGCGCCGGCTTCATCGCGAGTATCTTGCGGATCGCGTCGGGCGAGCCGGGATGGCCGTCCGGCAGCGGCAGGTCGCGCCAGTCGCAGCGCGCGTTCTCGCTCTTCGGTGGGTCCCACGGATGGTGCGGATCGGGGAAGCTGAGCCACAGCATCCAGTCGTCGTCGCTGTCGAGCCCTTCGAGCCAGTCGAGCGCGAGGCCGGCGAGCCAGTCGGTATGGTAGAGCTCGCGCGGGATGGCGTGGTTGGCGGTCTCCGGCGCGCCGGTGTCGCCGCCGGGTGTGGCATTGAGCAGCGGCGGCCATGCGTCGAACACTTCTTTGGATTGTGCGCGGAGCCAGCGGCCGTAATGGCCGACGGGGCGTCCGCCGAAGCTGGCGGTGTGCATGGCGTGGATCGCATAGTCGAAGCCGCGCCACGGGCCGAAGTCGTTGTCGCGCTGGCGGCGGTTCTCGAGGAATTTCATTTGCGGATCGAAAGCAGGCTCGAAATGCGCCTTGCCGATCAGCGCGGTCTTGTAGCCGGCCTTGTCCTTCAGATACCGCGCGAAGCTCGGCGCGCTTTCGGGCAGCGGCACACCATTGGCGAAGACGCCATGGGTGCGGACATACTGTCCGGTGAGCATCGATGAGCGCGCCGGCATGCAGACGGTGTTCTGGTTGTAGGCGCGCGAATAGTTGATGCCCTGCGCCGCGAGCGCGTCGATGTTCGGCGTGCGGCAGAATTTGTTGCCGGTGCAGCCGAGCGAATCCCAGCGCTGCTGGTCGGTGGTGATGAACAGGATCTTGCGGCCCATGGGTTCAGCCTTTCAGGGGTGCGAGGCAGCCTGCCTCGGCGAGGATGGGATCGAGCGTGGTTTTCGTGGCGGCGTCGAGCTTTTTGTAGGCTTCGCGCAAATCCCACAGGCAGCGCTGCTGGTAGCGGAAGGAGCCCTGGGTGTAGGTGCGGCCGAGCAGCGAAACGGAGAAGGTGGGCTCGTCCTTCTCGAAAGCGGCAGCGTTGGCGAGGAGGAACGGGAAGTATATCTCGCCGGCCATCCTGAGGAGGACTTTGACGCCGGTGGAGAGCGGCGCGGACGGATCGCGCCATGCGCCCTCGATGCCGGACGCATCGTCGAGGTTCATCAGCCAGCGGAAGGTGTAAGGCGCGATCTCGCGCATCAGGTCGTCGGGCGTGGGATCGACGGCGAGCTGGCTGAGCTGGCCCATCCAGCCGAAATCGGCGAGCGAGGGACGGCTGCCGAATAGGAACGGCTCTTCGGTGACGTGCGCGTCAAAGAGTTTGAGGATCGCGGCAGCGGAGTCTTCGATGACCGGCGCGTTTTCGGGCGTGCAGCCGACGAGCGCCATGCGACCGACCTGGCGGGCGCGGAAAGTGGCGGCGGATTTTTCGATGGCGGCGCGGCCGTGACCGGCGAGGCGGTCGAAGGAGAGCCATTCGCTCATCTGTTTCTGGTCACGCTCGCGGTACCAGCGGTAATGGAACATCGCCTTGGTGCCCCACTCGTCGGCCATGTCTTCGAGGAGCGTGGCAAGGAAGGCTTGCGCGGGATCGGGCGGGACGATGGAGCGCTCAGCGTGCAGGCGCTCGAGCGCGAAAAGCATCGGCGTCGAGTCGTTGTGCCACGAGCCGTCGGGGAATTGGATGATGGGAATGACGGGAGCTTTGACGTGGCTGAAGATGTCGCCCGACATGCCGTCGATCTGTTTCCAGATGTAGGGGATGCGGCGATAGCGGAAGATCGCGCGCATCTTCATCGAGTAGGGCGAGCCGAGGCCGCCATGGATGGTGTAGGTCATCGTTGTTCTTCTTCCTCCACCCAAACTGTCATGTATGTTGCACGCCGCTAACCTCTCCCGCTTGCGGGAGAGGTCGAACGGCGCGCAGCGACGTTCGGGTGAGGGCTTGCGGCGCGTATGCCCTCACCCGGAAATGCGTCGCATTTCCGACCTCCCCCGCGAGCGGGAGAGGTTAGCAGAGAATGCGAACTTGTGTTCCGGTTCGGAGTTAGGCAGTGTCCGCGCCTGTCGTCAATGTGGGGCCAAGCGTGACGCTGTCCATCGATGTGTTCTGGTCGTTTCGCAGCCCTTATTCCTATCTGGCGACGCCGCGTCTCGTGGAGATGGCGCAGGCGTACGACCTGACGGTCGTGGCGCGGCCGGTTTATCCGCTGGCGGTGCGGTCGGGGGAGTTCTTCAGCCAAGTGAATCCGCTGTGGGTCGGCTATCTGATGCGCGACACGTTGCGGCTGGGCGAGATACTCGGCCTGCCCTATCGCTGGCCGCGGCCCGATCCGGTGGTGGTCGATCCCGCGACGCGGGCGGCGACGCCGAACCAGCCTTATATTCATCGCCTGACGCGGCTGGGCTGCGTGGCGGAGGAAGCGGGACATGGCCTCGCCTTCCTCAAAGAGGTCAGCCACACGATCTGGTCGGGGACGGTGGACGGGTGGAATACCGGCGATCATTTGGCGAAGGCGGCGGCGCGCGCGGGGCTCGATCTTGTGGCGCTGGACAAGAAGATCACCGACGATCCGGACAAATATGAAGCGATCATCCTCGCCAACCAGGCGGCGCACCAGGCGTGCGGCCATTGGGGCGTGCCGACCATGGCGTTCGAAGGCGAGCCGTTCTTCGGGCAGGACCGGCTCGACGTCCTGCTGTGGCGGTTGAAGCAGAAGGGATTGTCCAAGAGATGAAACGTATCGCAGTGGGCGTGGTGGTGGCACTGGCGCTGGTCGCCATCGTGGTGGCGGCGGCGCTGCAATCGACGGCGGTCGATACCTGGCTGTTCCGCATGGCGGTGCGTCATGCGCTGAGCGGCGGCGATGCGCAGCTTGCCGATGCCAACACGCTGTCGGTGCTGCTGGTCGGCACGGGGACGCCGCTGCCGGATGTCAGCCGCGCCGGGCCGAGTGCGATGATCGCGGCGGGCCCACACTTGTTTCTCGTCGACGCGGGTGTCGATGCGGCGCGCAATCTGCAGCTCTGGAAGGTGCCGCTCGACAAGATCGACGGCGTGCTGATCACGCATCTGCATTCCGATCACATCGGCGGGCTTGCCGAGGTTCGCCTGCAGACCTGGGTCGCGGGGCGCAAAAGCCCGCTGAAGGTCTATGGGCCGCCGGGGATCGAGCGCGTGGTCGCGGGCTTCAACGAGGCCTACGCCATCGACGATTCCTATCGCACCAAGCATCACGGCGCGGCGATGCTGCCGCCCGAGGGCGCGCTGCTGGTCGCGGTGCCGATCGTGATTCCGCAAGGCGCGACGACGGCGCCGGTTCTCGATGCGCTGGGGCTGAAGGTGACGGCGATCCGCGTCAAGCATGAGCCGGCCAATCCGGCTTATGGCTATCGCTTCGACTATGTCGGCCGCGCGGTGACGATCAGCGGCGACACGATCTATGACGAGGACCTGGCGAAGGGCGCGCTGAACAGCGACGTGCTGGTGCATGAAGGGCTGGCGCCGGAGCTGGTCGGCATCATGCATGACGAGATGCTGGCGGCGGGACGGCCACGGCCGGCGAAGATCATGCACGACATTCCGGGCTATCACACCGCGCCGCCCGACGCGGCGAAGATCGCCAATCTGGCGCATGTGAAGCTGCTGCTGTTCACACATCTGCTGCCGATCCTGCCCAATGCGATCGCGGTGCGGGCGTTCCTCAAGGGCGTGGACGACGTACGGCCGAGCGGGGTGCGGGTGGGACATGACGGGATGATCGTGCGGCTGCCGCAAGGCAGCGACGCGGTGAACGTCGACGACGTGGATTAGAAGCACGACCGCGCGCTTGATCGTGCGGATTTCGTCCCTGTACGCTGCGTGATGCGCATGTATCCCGCCCGATGACCGACACACTGCCACAAGGCCGGCGGCTACTCGATGCCGGGTTTGCGGCGGAGGCGCTGCCCTTTCTCGAGCGCGCGGAGCGGACGGCCGAAGCGGCGCACTGGCTGGCCGAGGCACAGCGGCTCCAGCAACAAGACCAGGGAGCGCAGGACACGCTGGATGCGGCGCTGGCGGCGGCGCCGGGGCACCCCGCGCTCGTGGTGGCGCGGTCCGAGATGGCGCTGGCCAAAGGCGACACCGCGCAAGCACTGGCATTGCTCGGCGCCGGACCGGCGGACGATGCGGATATCATGGTGCAGCGCGCGCGGGCGCAGATGGCAGCGCGGGATTTTCGCGGCGCCCTGCGGACCTTGCGACGGGCGGTCGTGGTTGCGCCGGACCATTCGGCGGCGTGGTCGGCGTTGATCGTAGCGGCGGCGCACGATCCCCATATGGATACGGCGCGGCTCAAAGCCTTGCAGCGCAGATGGCGCGGGCCATCGCCGCTCGCCGGGTCGTGGACGGTGTTGCCCAAGACGCGATTGCGCGTGGGATATGTGTCGCGGGCGTTCAGCCACAACAACGTCGCCAAGGTGATCGCGCCGGCAATCCTGCATCACGACCCGGAAAGGATCGAAACCTATCTCTATTCGACCAGCCGTGTGCGCGATGCGGGCAGCGTGCGCTTTCGCGAGGCGGCGGCGCAGTGGCGGCCTATCGCCGGACTGAGCGACGCGGAGGCGGTGATGCAGATCCGGCGCGACCGGATCGATATCCTGGTGGATATCGACGGACATTACTTCGCGAACCGGCTGGGGATTTTCGCCCTGCGCGGCGCGCCGGTGCAGGTGTCGGCCTGGGGCTATGTGCCGGGGCCGGGCGTGCCGGGGATCGACTGGCTGCTCACGGATCATGTGATCGCGCCGGCGGACGAGGCGACGCTGTTCCGCGAACGTTTGATGCCGCTCACCCAAGCACAGCCTTACGACGGCCTGTTCCGGCCGCGTCCGGATGCGGCGGCACGGCCGCACGGAGCGATCCGGTTCGGATGCTTTCATCGCAGCGAAAAGCTGAACGACGCGGTGCTGGAATTATGGGCGCGCATTTTGGCGGCTTGCCCGGGCGCGACGCTGACGCTGAAGAGCAAGTATTTCGGGACAGAGGCGATGCGCGGGCCGGTGCGGGCGGCGTTCGGCGCGATCGATCCGGCGCGTCTGTTGTTCGAAGGCGACGAGCCGCATGCGGCGTATCTGAAAGCGTTCGACCGGATCGACGTCGCGCTCGATCCGTTTCCCGTGAATGGCGGGCTGGTGACGCTGGACGGCCTTAGCCAGGGCGTGCCCGCGATCACGTTGGCCGGAGTTGCGCCGCCGGGACGGATCGGAGCGTCCATCCTGCGCGCCGTCGGGCTGGAACGATTTGTCTGCGCAAGCGAAGCGGATTATCTGGCGCGGGCGATCGAACTGGCCCGCAATGCCGAAGGATTGGATGCCCTGCGCGACGAGGTTCGCGAACGCGCGGCGAAAACGTTCAGAGATTCGAGGGCCTATGCGGCGGACGTCGAGGACGCCTACCGTGAAATCTGGTCGCAGGCGTTATGACGTCGAGGTGCCGTCGACGCTGGACAAGCTGAAATTGATGCCCTGGGCGTCGCGCAACGGAATCGGACGCAGCACAGGCGCGGACCACGCCTGGCGCAGAGCGACAGCGGGTTCGGCAGGCATCGTTTGCGTCAAGTCAGGCATGGTCGATTCCGCGTGCGGTTGCGTTAAGCTAACAGCAGTTCCCGCTCCGGGTAAGGGACAAAATTCGACAAAATTTGCGGTGGCGGATGCTCGCGAGCCTTGAAGCATATGCGGCGGCGAACGCGGCGGTTGTGGTCGCGGCCATGGGCCTGTTCGTCCTGTTCGCGTTCTATGGCGTGTCGTGGTTCCTGGTCGGGCGCGATCCGCCACGCGGCACCATCGTGCCGCTGTTTGCGCCGCCCGACGGGATGTCGCCGGAGGCGGTGCGCTATCTCCATGCGATGGCGTGGGACCGCAAGGCGTTCGCGGCGGCGCTGATCGCCACGGCGGTGAAGGGCTTCCTGACGATCCAGGAGAAGGACGCGCAATACACGTTGACCCGCACGGGCAAGAGCGCAGCGGAGGCCAAGCTGTCGCCGGGCGAGACGGCGATGTGCGAGGCGCTGTTCGCCAATGCGCACAAGACGCTGGAGCTCAAGCCCTATCACGCGCGCGACGTGCAGGCGGCGATCGATGCCTTGCAGCACTCGCTGCTCAAGCAGAGCGCGCGCTATTTCACGGCGAATGACGGCGCGTGGTGGAGCGGCATCGGCATGTTCGCGCTGACCGCGGCGGCCGCGACGTATTTCACCGCCGATCCGTGGGGCACGGCGTTCGATAGCGTGTTCCTCGGCATCATGATCTCGGTCACCATCGGCATCCTGCGCGGCACGCTGAACATGTGGCGCACGGCATTCCACGCGCCGAGCTTCGGACGGTTCGTGGGTGCTTTCCTGTGCACTCTGCTCGTTGTGCCGTTCGCTTTGCTGGTGCTGGCGATGGTGCATGGCTTCGGCGAGACGATCTCCTATCCGGTGTTCGGGACGCTGCTGGCGGGCGCGGCGCTGATCGTCCTGTTCCGCCGCCTGCTGAAGGCGCCGACGCCGCTCGGCGCGGCGACGCGCGACAAGATCGATGGCTTCAAGATGTATCTCAAGACGGCGGAGCAGAACCGGCTGGAGACGCTGACGCCGGAGGTGTTTGAGGCGTGCCTGCCCTATGCCATCGCGCTGGATTGCGAGACGAGCTGGAGCCGCGCCTTCGAGGCGCAGATGGTGCCGGATGCGCCGCGGCATCATCTTTATACGCCGCTTTGGTATGCCGGGTCGGTCTCCGTATTGAGCGCGTTGGGATCGGTCGGCGCCAATCTGGGCGGCGCGGTGGCGGCGGCGTCGGTCGCGCCGGTGACCCACCATGTCGGGACGTTCGGCGGGATCGGCGGCGCGATGGTCAGCGGGCTGATCGGTGGGTTCTCCGGTGGCGGGCGCGGCGGCGGTGGCGGCGGCGGGTGGTGAGAAGCATCCTTCGGGGCCGCTGCGCGGCACCTCAGGATGACGGATTCCCAGCGCTGCCGTCATGCTGAGGTGCGAGCAAAGCGAGCCCCGAAGCATGAACCGCTAACTCCTCCGTATACGGAAGAACTCCCTGAGCAGCGCGCCGGCTGCGGCCGGGTCGCCGGCGCGGGCGATCTGGGGGCGGTGGTGGCAGGTGGGCTGCTCGAAGAATTTCGGGCCGTGGAGCAGCGCGCCGCCCTTGGGGTCGTCGGCGGCGAAGACCACGCGGGCGACCCGCGCCAGGCTGATCGCGCCGGCGCACATCGCGCAAGGCTCGAGGCTGACATAGAGCGTGGTGCCGGTCAGGCGCTCATTGCCGAGCGCGGCGGCAGCGGTGCGCAGGGCCAGGATCTCGGCATGGGCGGTGGGGTCGCGGCGCTCGACGATGCGGTTGCCCTCGGCGGCCAGGACCTCGCCGGCGGCGGAGAGCAGCACGGCGCCGACCGGCACCTCGCCCCGCAAAGCGGCGGCTTGGGCTTCGGCTAGCGCGAGTGCTATGGCTGCGTCGTCATTCATGATCGGACCGGACATTGGCCAAGACTAGCACGCCCAAATGGTCGCCCAGAACCGATGCGGAGAAGGTCGAGAGCCTGGCGCCGGAAGCGGCGGAAGGGCGCACGGGCGAGCGCATCGCCAAGGCGATGGCGCGGGCCGGGCTGTGCTCGCGGCGCGACGCGGAGAAGTGGATCGTGGAGGGGCGCGTGGCGGTGAACGGCACCGTGCTGACCTCGCCGGCGCTCAACGTGTCGGACAATGACGTCATCACGGTGGACGGCAAGGCGATCGCGGCCAAGGAGCAGACGCGGCTGTGGCGATACCACAAGCCTCCCGGCCTGGTGACGACGCACAAGGACCCGCAGGGGCGGCCGACGGTGTTCATCAACCTGCCCAAGCATTTGCCGCGCGTGGTCTCGGTCGGGCGGCTCGATTTCAATTCGGAAGGCCTCCTGCTGCTGACCAATGACGGCGACATGGCGCGGCGGCTGGAGCTGCCGGCGAGCGGCTGGTCGCGGACATATCGCGCACGGCTGTTCGGCAAGGTGACACAGGCCGATCTCGACAAGCTCGCCACCGGCATCGTGATCGACGGCGTGAAATACGGACCGGTGGTCGCGGACCTGGAGCGCAGCAAGGGGATGTACTCCTGGGCCAGCGTGACGCTGAAGGAAGGCAAGAACCGCGAAGTGAAACGGCTGATGGAGCGCATCGGTCTGAAGGTCGCGCGGCTGATCCGCGTGCAGTACGGGCCGTTCCATCTGGGCCATCTGGCCGAGGGCGCGGTCGAGGAAGTGCCGGCCAAGCTGTGGCGCGAGCAGCTCGGGATCGGGCGCAAGAAGCGCTGATTGCGATGACGCACACTGCGCGCGAAGAAGACTTGGCGCGCGCCATCGCGCGCGATTGGAGCGGCGGCGCTCCGGTCGATCTCGGCCTCGCCGGTGAAGGGTCCAATAACGTCATCTATCACGCGACAGCGGGCGGACGCAGCGTCGCCGTAAAGCTGAGCAAGCCGCATCGCGAGGCGGGTGCGCTCGGCGAATATCGCAAGGAGGCGTGGTGCGCGCGCGAAGCGGCACGGCGCGGCGTGGCGACGCCGCAGACGCTCGCGGTGGGAGAGCGCGACGAGCGGGCTTATGCGGTGCTGGACTTCATCGACGGGCGCAAGCCGGCGGAGAACGAACACGTCGCGGTGTGGCGCGAGCTCGGCCGTATGGCACGTGCCATTCACGGCGTGCCGGCCACGGGCTGGGGCTGGCACATGGAAAGCGACGGCGTGTTCGGCGAGAACTGGGCCGCGCATCTCGCTTACAACATCGACAGCCTGACGCCGGACGACGCACTGATCGCGCTCGGCGTGCTGGATGCGGCGGCGGCGCGGCGCGTGCGCGCGGCATTCGAACGGCTTGCCGTGGAGACGCCGTCCTTCGGACTGGTCCATGGCGACCTCGCGCCGCAGAACGTGCTGATCGGCGGCGCCGGGCGCATCTGGTTGATCGACTGGGGCTGTGCGGGGCCGCATGTCGTGCCGCATTACGAGCTCAACGAGATCGCGCGTTCGGCGCGGGCGGATACGGCGCAGCTCGCAGCGTTCCTGGAGGGGTATGGGCTGGCGGCGGAGACCTTCGCGGCGATGCGGCGCGAATTGACGGTGCTCCGCGCCTTGCGGGAGATCGATCTGTGCCGCTGGGCGCTCGATCGCAAGCCGGACGAGGTCGCGGCGCAGGTGCCCCGCGCGCGGATAGCGGTCGAAGCTTTGTTGCTGGAAGCGTGATTGCTTCGGCAACATAATTGTTCGCCAAAAATTCGATACCCCCTCCCCCCTGACTCGTTTTTGAATTCAATTCGGCCCGATTTTTGCGCCAAGCGATTGCGCGGATTGCGAAATCCGCTGAGACGACGGCGCGGATACGTGAAATAAAGCGTGCCGGACGGCGCCGCGGATTTATTTTCACGCGCGGCGCGGATTCGGGACTTATCCCCGTGCGGGCGACGGGAAAGTGCTCGCGGCGCGCGCCTGGCCAAGTGCGGCGCGGGCATGCGCCGTCATTCTGGGCCTTTGTTTTTGGACCTTCCGGAGAACACTGCCTTGTCATGCCGCCATTATAAGGCCGGCGTAGGCGACGGGGATAAGTGTCGGTTGCGCCCCAATTAGCCCCCCTGTGTCCAAGTTCGTTCTAAGGAACCTGAATCTGACCGATCAGCCCAACGGGCGTAAGGTGGAGCGGTTCACGGGAATTGATGGAGGGGCACAATGAGGTGGGCATTACCCGCGGTCGCGCTAGCGTTCCTGATTTCTTCCGACGCCAATGCTGTTGTGTTTGGAGGCTCAAATCTCGGATTTATGGGTTATCCAGATTCAAGCTGTCGGAAGCCGTATTCCAAACCCGTGAGGCCCTACAATTTCAGCAGCCAATTCGATATCGACTCCTACAATCGACAAGTGGACGAATACAATTTTGAGTTGGACCATTACATTCGCTGCGTTAAGGAGTACGTCGAAAATGCCAACAACGACATCAACCGCATTAAAGAGAAAGCGGACGATCTGATTACCGATGCGAAATCTCTGCCCTAGATATCCTAATTCTATTTGACGGGCTCCGATTAAGACAGTGTCGGGAACCGGGTGGCCGCCACGGCGTTGATGGTCTATGGGGCGTTCCATGCCGAGTTATGTCGCAGCGGGGGAGGATGAGGCCGGCCGCTACAAGCGGCTTGTCGAAGCCGTTACCGACTACGCCATCTATATGCTCGATCCCGACGGCGTGGTGACGAGCTGGAACGCCGGCGCGCAGCGCTTCAAGGGCTATACTCCGCAAGAGATCATCGGCCAGAACTTCTCGCGCTTCTATGTCGACAGCGACGTGGCGGACGGCCTGCCGAAGCGGGCGCTGGGGATCGCGGCGCGCGAGGGCAAGTTCGAGGCCGAAGGCTGGCGCGTGCGGCGCGACGGCACGCAGTTCTGGGCGCATGTGGTGATCGATCCGATCCGCGCGCCCGACGGGACGTTGACGGGTTACGCCAAGGTCACGCGCGACCTCACCGAGCGCCGCGCCGCGGAGCAGGCCCTGCGCCGCAGCGAGGAGCAGTTCCGCCGCCTGGTGCAGGGCGTGACGGACTACGCGATCTACATGCTGAGCCCCGAAGGCATCGTCACCAACTGGAATGCCGGCGCGCAGCGCATCAAGGGCTATGCGCCGCAGGAGATCATCGGGCAGCACTTCTCGCGCTTCTATACCGAGGAAGACCGCCTGCGCGGCGATCCGCAGAAGGCGCTGGAAACCGCGGCGCGCGAAGGCCGGGTCGAGAAGGAAGGCTGGCGCCTGCGCAAGGACGGCAGCCGGTTCTGGTCGCATGTCGTGATCGATGCGATCCACAATGACGACGGCAGCCTGCTCGGCTTCGCCAAGATCACGCGCGACATCACCGAGCGCCGCAACACCCAGGCCGCGCTGGACCAGGCGCGCGAGGCGCTGTTCCAGTCGCAGAAGATGGACGCGGTCGGCCAGCTCACCGGCGGCGTGGCGCATGATTTCAACAATCTCCTGATGGCGATCCTGGGCAGCCTGGAGCTGCTGCGCCGGCGCGTGCCGGAGGATCCGCAGATCCGGCGGCTGATCGACAACGCGCTTTCGGGCGTGCAGCGCGGCACCACGCTGACCCAGCGCATGCTCGCCTTCGCGCGGCGCCAGCAACTCGACACCAAGCCGCTCGATTTGCCCGCGCTGGTGCTCGGGATGACCGAATTTCTCGGCCGCACGATCGGCGCGGGCGTGCAGATCGATACGCATTTCCCACTGGCGCTGGGCAAGGTGGAGGCGGACGAGAACCAGCTCGAGCTGGCGCTGATGAATCTGTGCGTCAACGCGCGCGATGCGATGGGCGGCACCGGCACGATCGTGATCGCCGCGCGGCAGCATGAGGTGGGCGCCGGGCACGAGACGGGCCTGCCGGAGGGCCGCTATGTCTGCCTCGGCGTGACCGACAGCGGCGAAGGCATGAGCCCGGAGACGCTGACACGCGCGGTCGAGCCGTTCTTCACCACCAAGGGCGTCGGCAAGGGCACGGGGCTCGGCCTGCCGATGGTGCATGGCATGAGCGAGCAGATGGGCGGGCGCCTGCTGCTCAAGAGCGAGATCGGCAAGGGCACGACGGCGCAGATCTGGTTGCGGGCGGCAACGGCCGCCGAGGCGGACACGGCGCGCACGCCCGCGGCACAGGCCGCCGAGCCTATGCCGCAACGCAAGCTGCGCGTGCTGGCGGTCGACGACGACGCGCTGGTGCTGTTCAACACGACGTCGATGCTGGAAGAGCTCGGGCACAGCGTGCGCGAGGCCTATAATGGCGCGGCGGCGCTCGATATCCTGCGCGAAGAGCCCTTCGATCTTCTGATCACCGACCAATCGATGCCGCAGATGACGGGCACGCAGCTGATCGAGGCGGCGCGGGCGATCAGTCCCGGCCTGCCCGTGATCCTCGCCACCGGCTATGCCGAACTACCGGGCGGCGTGGCGGTCGAGGGCGTCAAGCTCGACAAGCCGTTCGCGGAGGCGGCCCTGGCGAAGGCCGTGGCGCGGGCCTGCGATGGGGGCAAGCACGGCGCCTGACGCCCAGTCTGAACTGGTATCCGCTTTCGAGATGATCCGCCTGGCCGGCAAGCTCGTCAGTCTGTGCGCCGCGATTTCGCTGACATTGGTCGCGACAATGGCGCTGACCGGCACTGGGACATACGTGGATTTGGTCACGCCACAGACGATCTTGTACACCGCAATTCACCTGAGCCCGATCAAATGCGACTGCTTCGCGCTGCTGCCGCGCCCGCATCTGGTGCGCCCGAGACTTGCTGTTGCGCCGCTGATCGTGTGTCCATCGGCAAATGACGAGGCGGCGCTGTGCACAGTGACGACGCGGCGCGAGGACTGACTCAATTGCGCAGCAGCGCGCCGCTGTCGCCGGTGCGGGCGAAGGTCTCGTAGTTGAAGACGATGACCGTCAACACCATGTTGACCGTCGTGCCGTCATCGGACAGCGGCAGATAGAGCGCGTCGAAATCCGACATATACTGGCCGTGCCATTGGCCGGCGCCGATGGTGGCGCGCACGGGCCTGTGCGTCTCGCACGCGGCGCGGAACGTCGCGACGACCTGCTCGGTGCGCGCGGGGCTGGCGCCGGCCTCGACACAGGCCTGGCGCAGCGTGCGGCCGGTGTCGTCGACGTTGAACTTCTGCGCGACGCGCGTGCCGATGACGCGGAAGCGGAAATCGGCGAAAGGCGGCGTCGCGTCGAACAGGCTGACCATCGCGAGATATTTCGCGAAATCGCCGAGCGCGATGTCGGCGCGCGCCGGCATCGCGCGGCCGCCGCACTTGCCCTGCCAATAGGCACGGAAGAATTCGAGGATCGGGTTGTCGATCGCGGACGGATCGGAGACGAAGGCCGCGCTCGGCCATTCGGGCTCGCCCGGCGCGGGGCTGTAAGCCCGCAAGGCGTGCTCGACACGCAGTACCGCGCTTGCCGCAGAGATGGGCTGCGCCGGCGCGCCGCCGAACAGGGCACGCCAACGGCTTCCGACGGATTGCAGCATGGACTTGGGCATGGGGTGGGAACGGTAACGTACAAAGAAAAGTTCCACGCCGCGTGGGCTGCCCGTCAGACCGGTGTGACCGACTTATCGATTCGCCCGCATCGCGTCGCGGATTGCGCGGAAGCTCACGCGTTCGATGCCGGCGGCGGCGAGGCGCGCCTTCAGCGCGGCGTCGATACCGATGGTTGCATCGTGGGTGCGGATATGGGCTTCGTTTTTGTCGTAAGCGGACAATTCCTCGCCGGGTTGGACGGGATGGAGGACCATCTCGGTGACGCCGGAGCGCGGCGCGGCGAGATATTGCTCGAACAACTCGGCGGTCGGCCTGCCCCAGTGGAAACGGAAATGATCCGGGTACAGAATATTGGCGGCGTCGCATTGGGCGCGGCCGTCGAAACCCAGGCGCGCATCGGCGCTCGCGCCGGCCATGCGCAACGGGAGGCGGTAGTCCTTTGCGAGCTTCACATAGATCGGGAACAGCGCCGCGTTCGTCTGCAGCGTGCCCATGTGGTTGTCGAGATGGGTGATATCGACGCCCCAGGCGAGTGCCTGGTCGATCTGGGCGCGGCATTCGGCTTCGACCTCGGCCGGGTCGGCCTGCGACCACAACTCGGCGGCGCTGCGCGGGAGATAGCCTTGCGCATCGCGCAGGCTGGGCGCGCCGGTGAGGGCGCGCCAGCGATACGCCGGATACTCGGCGGTGAGCGTCAGGTGGATGCCGATGTCGAGGCCGGTGAAGCGCTCCGCCGCCTCGCGCGCCCAGGGGCACGGCATCATCAGCGTGGCGGAGGTGGCGAGGCCGGTGCGCATCGCGGCTTCGCTCGCGACGTTGGCGGCATGGCTGGAGCCGATGTCGTCGCAATTGACGATCAGGAGGCGGGCGTCGGGCGCGCGGCCGAGGCGTTCGGCAAGGGTGGGCATGGTTCACCTGTCGATCTTTGCCGCGCATTCTGATTGAATCGCAAAGCCTTTCCACCCTCCCTCAAGGGGAGGGTGAGATTCCGTGAATGCGAGAAGAGCAGTATGGCCGAGATTCGTCCCTATCGCTCCGAGGATTTGCCGGCGCTGTATGAGATCTGTCTGGAGACGGGGCTCTCCGGCGCGGATGCGAGGCATCTTTATGCCGACCGGCGGATCATCGGGCATGTCTATGCCGGACCCTATGGCGTGCTGGAGCCGGAATCGGCGCTGGTGATCGCGGACGCGCATGGCGTCGGCGGCTATATCATCGGCACGGCCGACACCTACGCATTCGAGAAGCGGATGGAGGTGGAGTGGTGGCCGACGCTGCGCACGCAATATGCCGATCCGCCGGCGCCGCACACGGCGTGGAGCGCGGATCAGCGCATGGCCTATGCGATACATCATTCCTCGCGCACGCCGCGGCGGATCGCGGAGCCCTATCCGGCGCATCTGCACATCGACATCCTGCCGCGGCTGCAGGGCCAGGGTGTGGGGCGCGCGTTGATCGATGCGTGGCGCGCGATGATGGCGGCGCGCGGCGTGGCGCGGCTGCATCTGGGCGTCGGGCCGGCGAATGCGCGGGCGGTGCGGTTCTATCAGGCCTATGGCTTCCACGAGATCGAGCGGTTGCCGGAACCGTGGAACACGATCTTTTTCGGGATCGCGGCGGGGTAAAGGCGCGCATTTGCGCTTCGGGGGGGCGGCTGTTAGAAGCCCGCCACCGCCATCCCGCTCCAGGTGTTCCCATGCGCAAGAAGAAGCAAGAATTGCCGCAACCGTTTGCCGCCGAGACCAAGGATGTGCGCTTCGCGGGCACGTTCGAGGTGCTGATCCCGGTCGAGGGCCGCAACAAGCCGCTGCGTGCGCCCAAGCAGTTCGAGACGCTGCAGGCCGCCGAAGCCTGGCTGCACAGCCCGGACGGCAAGGACATGATCGACGAGATGGTCGAGGAAGAAGTGAAGGGACGGAAGTAAAAGCTCTTACTTCTCCCTCTCCCACTTTCGGGGGAGAAGGTTGGGGTGAGGGGGTGCCGAGGTCAATGGCTCTGCCCGGCATCGTGCATTGCTTCGCCACAGCGCGTTTTGAATTCATCGCTTTACCCTGAAACACCCCCTCACCCTGCCCTCTCCCCCGAAAGGGGGGAGAGGGTTCTCTTATGCATTATGGCCCATGCAGAAATGCGCGTTGCGGTGCGTGCAAAGCGCGGGCAGGTTCACATCATGACTGACACCGCGAAATCCGCGCCGCTGCAAACCCATTCCACCGTGTTCGCGGTCCTGTTCGCGGTCGGGTTCTGTCATGCGCTGAACGACATGATGCAGTCGCTGCTCGCGTCGATCTATCCGAACCTCAAAGCGACCTTCGATCTCGACTTCACCCATATCGGCGCGATCACGCTGGTCTATCAGCTGACCGCCTCGCTGCTGCAGCCACTGGTCGGCGCGTATACCGATCGCCGCGCTGTGCCCTATGCGCTGCCGGCGGGGATGGTGTTCACCTTCTTTGGGCTGATCGGGTTGGCGCTGGCGCCGACCTATCCGCTCTTGCTGTGCGCTTCGGCGCTGGTCGGGATCGGGTCGTCGACCTTTCATCCGGAGAGTTCGCGCGTCGCGCATCTGGCGGCCGGGACGCGGCGCGGGCTGGCGCAGTCGATGTTCCAGGTCGGCGGCTCGATCGGCGGGGCGCTGGGGCCACTGCTGGCGGCGTTCGCGATCTCGCCGGGGCAGCGCACCGGCGTCGCGTGGTTCAGCGGGCTGGCGCTGATCGCCATCGCGGTGTTGTGGCAGGTCGGCGCATGGTACGCGAAGAACGGCACGACGCGCGCGGCGCATCATGGCCACGCGCAAGCGCGCAGCGATCTGTCGCCGGGCCGGGTGCGCGCCTCGCTCGGCATCCTGATCGCGCTGATCTTCTCGAAGTTCGTGTATCTGGCGAGTCTGACAAGCTATTTCACTTTCTATTTGATCCACCAGTTCCACATCAGCGTGGCGTCGGCGCAGGTGCATCTGTTCATGTTTCTCGCGGCGACGGCGGTCGGGACGATCTGCGGCGGGCCGCTGGGGGACCGCTTCGGGCGCAAATATCTCATCTGGTTCTCGATCCTGGGCGCCCTGCCCTTCGCGCTGGCGCTGCCTTACGCGAATCTGTTCTGGACCGGCGTGTTCAGCATCGGCGCGGGGCTGGTGCTGTCGAGCGCGTTCCCGGCGATCGTGGTTTATGCGCAGGAATTGCTGCCGGGACGGGTCGGACTGATCTCGGGATTGTTCTTCGGCCTGTCGTTCGGGATGGGCGGGATCGGCGCGGCGGCGCTGGGCGTGCTCGCGGACCACGAGGGCATCGCGTTCGTCTATCGCGTGTGCTCGTTCCTGCCGCTGATCGGATTGCTCGCGGCGGCGCTGCCGGATCTGCGTCCTTCGACACGCTCAGGATGAGGTCGGCATATCCGGCACGACGTCGAAGGCGAAACTGATCCGCGTCGCATCGACATTGGGAATGGTGCGGTGGTGGTAGTGCGACGGCGCCAGCAGCAGCAAGCCCTCGCGCGGCGCGATGCGCTGCACCGGCATGAAATCCGGCAGGCGCTCCCGCACCGAACCCGGCGGGCCGAATTCGATGCAGCCGCTTCCATCGCCGGCCGCCGATATCTGCGGCGGGACGTGCACATAATAGACGCCGCTGAGCCAGCCGCCGCGATGGGTGTGCCAGGCTTCGTATTCGCCGCCGCGCTGGATCAGGCCCCAGGGATGCAGATGCGCCGCGGCCGGACGCGCGGCCGTCCAGGGATCGAAGCCGGGCGCGGGACTTAGCGCGGCGGCGTGCGCGGCGACAGCGGCCTGGATGCTATCGATCAGTGTACGGACGAGATCGGGATTCGGGCCGGCGAGCAAATGATGGATGCGGGTGCTGCCGCGGTTCGCTTCCTCGCCGGCGGGAAAATCACTGACCTTGACGGGGTTGGCGAGAAGCTCTTCGGCGAGCGCCTGGTTGAAGCCGGCGGGCAATGCGAGATCGATTTTCGCGAGGCGCGCGGGATCGAACAGGAGGCGGCGCGACTTTTCGAGATCGCCGTTCAGCGCGAGGGCCCGGCCCCAATCGAGCAGGAGCTGGGCATGGTCGACGCCGCGCGACGCAAGGCTTTCGCACAGCGCGAGGAGCTCGGCGATGCGGCCGCTATCGCGCAGGATCGCACACAGTCGCATGCAGGCCCGGCGATGCGCGGGATCGGCGGCGAGCGCGGCACGGAAATCCGCCTCGGCATCCTGACCGAGCGCGGCGTGCGCGAGGCCGCGCTGGGCATGCGCGTCGGCATCTTCGAGACCCTCGATGACGGCGATCGCCTCGCCGGGCCGCCCCAGCACATTGCGGCAGCGCGCGAGGCGCAGACGGACATCGTTGCGCGTGGGATCGAGCGCCAGCGCCGCGTCGAAGGCGTTTGCCGCGGCGGCGAAATCGTAAAGATCGAGATGGACGTTGCCGAGCTTGGCCTGCAGCTCGGCGGAGGCAGGCGCGGCGGCGATGGCGCGCAGCAGCAGCGGCAGCACGCGCGCCGGCGCGGCGACAGTCTCGCAATCAGCGGGCGTCCAACGGATCACGCGCGCTGCCCTGGCGATAAAGGCCTAGGAGTGCCCCTCGGCATCGGGGTTGATGCCGACGCTGAGCTCCGCGTTGCTCAAGGCGAGGCGGCGCAGGGTCGGCGCGGTCCAGAGGGGACGCGGTGCGGGAACCTGCTCGGCGGCAACACACAATTGTTCGACAGTCTCGGTCGTCATGGCAAATCCCCCGGCACGATGGTGTCAATGTAACCTTTATGCTGCGTTGCGCAAGCGAACGCTCCTAGGGCGCGGCGAAGGCCCCGGAAAAGGTGTTGAGCGCGGGATCGGATGCGTAGCCGAGATAGGGCAGCGCGAAGATCTGCTCGACACTGCGCAGCAAGCCGTAATGGTTCACCGGATCGGCGACGATTGTGCCCGGCTTGATGAAGCGCGACAGCAGCACCGCGCCGATCTTGCCGCCGCCGGGGCCGTAATAGCCAGGCGCCTTGACGTTGGGGCCGGAGGGCTCGTTGCAGCAGGCGCTGCCGTCGCGCGCCGCCTCGTCGAAGGTGATGATCAGCAGGCCGTCCTTCTTGAAGGCGGGCGAATTCATGATCTTGGGCACCCAGATCTTCAACCAGACATCGGCGGCGGGAAGGCCGCCCGGCTGGCCGTTGGCGCAGGTCGGCTTGTCGTGTCCGTCATTGCACACGCTGGGCACGATGAAGGAGAAGTTCGGCGTGGTCGCGGTTTGCGCGAGGTCGGTGGTGAGGTTCTCCAGCCGCACGACATTGGCGGCGCAGGACGGGCGGTCGGCGACGGAATGGAAGTAGATGAAAGGGTCGTGGCGGTAGGCGTAGGAATCGGTCGGCGTCGCTTCCAGCACGCCATTGCCGTCGGGCACGGGACGGGCGCAGGCCTTCGCCTCGCGCGCCGGATCGTTGCCCATGTCTTCCATGTAGCCGTGCCAGGTGAGACGGGCGGATTCGAGCTGGTCGGCGACGGTCTTCACGGCGGGCGGGTAGACGCAGCCATTGCCGACCGCGATGCCGTTCGCCGTGAGCGGCGCGGTCTGCGCAAAATCCGAGAATTTGGAGCAGTCCGCGAGGGTCATCGGCGTCGGCGGCTGGCCGCTGATCATGGTGAGGTAGTTGGAGAGGCTGGCGTGGCCGGTGGCGTAGTAGTTGGTGAACAGCGCGCCCTTCGCGGGCAACTCGCGGCCGAGATAGGGCGACGGCGTATCGGCGCCGAAGATGGTGGCGTAGTCCTCGTTCTCCAGCACGATGACGAAGACGTGGTTGATGGGCGGCGCGGGGGAGATGGCGGGAATCGGGGTGGTGTTTTGCGACGCGGCGAGCGCGGGCGCGGCGGCGAACAGAAGACAGGCGGCAGCGAGAGCCGGCGCGATACGCATACGCATGAGCAGATGTCCCTTCACAAACCGAGCGCGGCGCGGCGCGCAAGACTGGACGCCGGCCAGTCCTTCTTCATGTTGTAATAGACTTTGACGACCAGCGCAGGCTTTTTCGTGGTCGCGCCCCTGGCGGGGTTCTTGAGGTCGACCCAGCGCAGCTTGGAGCGCGTGAAGATGTGCGCGTCGGGCGGCAGCGCGGACGGATCGTCGAGCGTGCCGACGCGCAGGAAGCGCATGATCTTGCGGCCGCCATAGTCGCTCCACAGCGCGGTCTTGCAGGCCGGGCAGCGCGAGACGATGTGCGGGCGGCCGGACTCGGTCGGCATCGCGATGTCCTCGGTGACGCCCTTGGACTTGATCCGCGCGGTTTCGATGATCGCGTTGATGACGAAGGCCGAGCCGGTCTGGCGCTGGCAATCCTTGCAATGGCAGCAGTTCACGAACAGCGGCGGTGAGGTGAGCCGGTAGGTGACGGCGCCGCAGGCGCAGGCGCCTTTCAGAGTTTTGGGCATGGCGAGTATCGACAGAGCATAATGTGTTTTTACTGGTGGACCAAAGACCGATGTAGATCGTCAAACATCCGGTCAGCTCCCCAAGCTTGTGCGGAAGTGAACGCAAGCGCTCTTTCATCGTCGCGCCCCAGCGGAGCACTCGCGGGCTTATACCCAAGGTCATGATTGGCTTCTGACCAAGCATGTTGAAAGAGTGTCTTGATCTGAAGCTCAAAGAATCGCGGTACTAACTCCTTGTCGATTTCTGTGGATACGAGACCTTTGGGCACCAAAAGAATAAAGTGCTTTCCAAAATACCCAAATTTCCACTGCGAGTCTGGTACGACGTCTCGTGTCTCTATGGGATGGTAATACTTTTCGATTGTCTTAGACACACTGTCTACGTCCGACAAATATAATCCGATGACCCGGGCGCCTACTTGATCCTGGATTTGATTTAGCGGCTCAACATATTTGGGCTTTCCCTCTTCGTTCAGTGCTGCTGCTTTAGCCAAAAAACGGTCAACAGATTTTGGTCGAGCAACGACGCGGTCGATGCGCGGCACGTCCCGAAGATAGTCGGTCAGCTGGTTTTGCAGGGCGTCAGCCAGCGGCCCGAGAACGGCATCCAAGCGTCGCCTGTAGTCAACTTCCAGTTGGCTGGAGTTCATTTCCCTAACCTTTCAACTTTCGACTTCCCAAGCCGCTCTCCTGTAATCCTTCCCTCCGTTGTGAATCTTATGCCACCGCCATCCGTTCTTGCGCGGTCTCTGTGAAACACCTCGTCGAACCGCGGGGCTTCTGCAGTTAGAATCGCGCCGTTGTCGAGTTCAATGGATCGATATGCAAGATGTTCTGAAAACTCTTTCCAGTCGAACTGAAACTGGTCTTCGAGGTGCTCAGATATCTGAGCGTTGATCAACTTTTTAGCCGCTTCTGACAGATTGAGAAGATTTTCGAACCCTATCGTAGTAGAACGGCGTCCCTTCAAAGCTTTAGCGAGTGTCACAGCCGCTGCTATTTCACTTTTAATATTTATGTCGGTAGTAGCGCGCGCCGCATTTCGAATCGCGACGGCCAAAATTCTGGTCCCGGCGGCGGACGTCACTTGAAATCCAGAAGCTAAAAAGTCTGCGATCCAATAGTCCGATATCTGAGCAACACGATCGTTGATTTGCCGATCAACCGCACGACCCGTCCAAAACCCTGCCTTAAGCGAACTGTCTTGGTATGCCGCAGCTTTGTACGAGGTAGCATTTTTCATAAATACGCGCTCAAGAAATTGAACGCTCAACTCTTCGCTTTTTTCTTCGGCGAGGATCGCAACATCTGTAGGAAATCTGGATACAACGACTTTGTGGTCACGCCCTTCCGTGCCCGCAATGACAAATAGAAGGCCAAGGCCTGACCGGCGCGTTGTCATTGACTCCAAACGCTCGGCTAGACGGCGGCCTCGCACAAGCGTTGGACCTTCAAGATAATCTATAATCAAATCTCTACACAGATTCGCCTGTACGCCAGTCGCGCTCTGATTGAATGCGATCTCAATATCGCATTGAGCGTCAGAAGAAAGATATATTTCGCTGAGGAGGCCGAATAATTTACCTGAGGTCTGGACCGTCGTCCCACCGATTTTCCTTTTCTCAGCAATGCCCTTGCGAGGGTGGACCAGGAAGCTATGGATGTGTTCAATCGCCATAAATCACCCAGATCGGAAATAGTATTCACCAGATAGCGATTCTCTTTGAAGGAGCCATAGCTTTTGATCAAGTGTCCGCTATTTGATTTAGCTATCTCATCGTTTGATGAGCAAAATAATCCAGTTCGGCCCTGTATATTGGTGTCTCTGGCCTGATTTTTAAGGCGGTCGCCGTTCAACTCTGGCGAAATTGCAGAAATGCTTTCTGCTTTTCAAAAGCAAACCTACACATGCTGCCCGCCATTGATGTGCAATTCCGCTCCCGTCACGTAGCTCGATTGGTCCGTGCACAGATAATAGATCGCCTTGGCGACTTCTTCGGGGTGGCCTAGACGGCGCAGCGGAATTGTATCCACGATCTTGTCGGTACCGGGGCTCAGGATCGCGGTGTCGATCTCGCCGGGGGCGATGGCGTTGACGCGGACGCCCAAGGGGCCGAAGTCGCTGGCCATTTCGCGCGTGAGGGCGGCGAGCGCGGCCTTGCTTGTGGAGTACGCCGTGCCGGCGAAGGGGTGGACGCGGCCGCCGGCGATGCTCGTCACGTTGACGATGGCGCCTTGGGCGCGGGCGAGTTCCTCCATCAGGCCGCGCGCGAGCCAGACGGTGGCGAAGAGGTTGACCTCGAAGACCTGGCGCCAGGTCGCCATCTCGGTCGTTAGGCTGGTGAGGCGCTCGCCGTTTTGGCCCTTGGGCGAGATGCCGGCGTTGTTGACCAAGGCGTGCAGCATGCGGCCGCCATTGGGGGCGAGCGGCAGGCGCTGCTTCATCTCGTCGATGGCGCGCAGCGTGTCGTCGGGGTCGGCGAGGTCGACCTGGATGTGGTCCTCGGGGCCGTCGGCCCAGGGGCAGTTCTCCGGGAAGGCGTGGCGCGAGCAGGTGATGACGCGCCAGCCGGCGCTCGAGAAGCGCTTCACCGTGGCGTGGCCGATGCCGCGGCTGGCGCCGGTGAGGATCAGGGTGCGCGGCTCTCCGGCGGGCTGCGGGGGGATTTGCGAGGCTTTGGCGGCGGTCATGCGCCAAGTGTAACAGGTCCAGGATTATACTAACATTGGCGTTATGGACGACCTGACCGCGCTTGCTATCGTGCTGGCGGCCGCCGTGATCGCGGGGCTGGTGATGAACCGCGTGCGGATGCCGGCGGCGGCGGGGTTCATCCTGGTCGGCGTCGTGCTGGGGCCGACCGGGTTCGGGCTGATCGCGCATTCGACCTCGATCGAGACGCTCGCCGATCTCGGCGTGCTGATGCTGCTGTTCATTCTAGGCATGGAGCTGCGGCTCGCCTCGTTCCGCAAATTGCTGCCGCTCGCGATCGGGATCGCGGTGGCGGAGATCGCCGTGTTCACCGGCTTCACCACGGCGCTGGCGCAGTTCACCCATGGCGAGACGACCAGCGCAGTGGTGATCGGGTTCATGCTGGCGATCTCATCGACCGCTCTCGCGATCAAGATGATGGAGGATGCCGACGAGGCGAAGACCGCGGCGGGGCGGCTGACCATCGCGATCCTGGTGGCGCAGGACCTGGCGGTGGTGCCGCTGCTGTTGCTGACGGGGGCGATGGCGCCGCATGCGGGGCCGGCGGCGCTGGGGATCGCGGGGGTGAAGCTGGCGCTGGCGGTGGCGCTGCTCGCGGGGTTCATCGTGCTGCTGACGCGGATCAAGAGCTTCCGCTTTCCGGCATCCGAGTTCTTCCTGAAGAATTTCGACGTGGGGACGCTCGGCGTTTTGGCGGTGTGTTTCGCGGCGGCGGCGGCGTCGGGCGTGCTGGGGTTGTCGCCGGCGCTCGGCGCGTTCCTGGGCGGGCTCGCGGTGGGGCATTCGACGCTGCGGCGCACGGCGCTTGGCATGGCGCAGCCGGTGCAGAGCATCCTGCTGTTCATCTTCTTCCTGTCGATCGGATTGCTGATCGACCTGCATTACATGCTGACCAATCTGTGGCTGATCGTGATCGTGCTGGCGGTGGTGACGGTGGGCAAGACGGCGCTGAACCTGATCCTGCTGCACATCGTGGGGCAGCCGGGCGAGGTCGCGTTTCCGGCGGCGCTGTTCCTGTCGCCGGTGGGCGAGTTCTCCTTCGTACTGGCGGGCGCCGGCGTGACGGCGGGGGCGCTGACGCCGGAGGGCCACAAGCTCGCCATCGCGGTGATCGCGCTATCGCTGCTGGTGAGCCCGCTGTGGTTTGTCGGCGCGCGGCGGGCGCATGCGCTGGCGCTGCGCGGCATCACCGAGGCGGACGCGCTGTTCAAGGAGAGCTATGCGCGCGAGCTGTTCCTGCTGCGGCGCTTCGGGCGGCATGCGGCGAAGGCGGGCGCGCAGGCGGCTGCGGCGGCGAGCGCAATGGGGGCGCAGGTGGTGAACAGCACCGCGTCGAGCGCGGCGCGCGGGCGCGCGGCGCCGAAAGTGAGCGACGATGTCGACGACGCTTACGAGGAGCCGTTCGGCGATGTCGGGCATTCGGGGATCTTGCCGACGAAGACGAAGCCGGACGACCGCTAGCGCGGATTGATCGCGTTGATCCACCCATTCACCATGGCCGCCCTTGAGGCGGCCACCCAGCGGCGCGGCCGATAGCGACAGCGTATCGGCGCGCGCCAATGACTCACACCGCGCGGGTGGAGGGATGGGTGGCCGGGTCAAGCCCGGCCATGGTGATTGGGGATGAGAGGAGTGAAAGTGGTGCGCGCTACTTCCCCGTGAACACCGGCTTGCGCTTTTCGAAGAACGCCTTGCGGGCTTCCTTGGCGTCTTCGCTGGCGAAGGCGATGCGGATGTTGGCGACCTCGTAGCGCAGCTGCTGCTCGATGTCGGTGCTCTCCAGCGACTTAACCATGCCGCGCTTCAAGAGGCGCAGCGTGATCGGCGACCACTCGCACAGCTTGGCGCAGTATTCGGCGGTGCGCGCGGCGAGCTTGTCGTCGTCGACCGCCTCGCCTGCCATGCCGAGCGTCACGGCCTCCTCGCCCGTCGCGGTGCGGTTTTCCATCATAAAGCGCATGGCGCGCTCATAGCCCATCGCCTGCGGCAGCGTGATGGTGAGGCCGGCGTCGGGCGAGCCGCCGATGCGGGTGTAGCCGGCCATCAGCCGCGCGCTCTTGGCGACGATGCGCGCGTCGGTCGCCATCGCGAGGCCGAGCCCAGCGCCAACCGCGACGCCGTTGATGGCGCCGATCACCGGCTTGTCGCAGCGCTTGCGGATGGCGAGCAGGAAATTGCCGACCCAGCCGATGTCGTCGAGCATCGCGGTCTGCGGCGTGGCGGGGTGGAAGCGCTCACCGCCGGAGAGGTCGAGGCCGGCGCAGAAGGAGTCTCCGCTGCCGGTGAGCGCGACGACCCAGACATTGTCATCCTTCGCCGCCTCGTCGATCGCGCCGACGATGGCCCAGGCGAGCGGCGTGCTCAGCGCGTTCTTCTTCTCCGGACGGTTGAGCGTGATGGTGCGGACGTGGCCCGAATTCGAGACTTTGATGAGATCGGTCATGCGCATTTCCCCGCTGGCGTTTTGCCGATGTTCGTACCGGTGACGGGGGAAGGCAAGGCGCGTCATGCGCCGTAAAATATCATGCCAGCGCCGGCGCGGCGTTGTCCTCGACGCCCGCCGGGTCCTGGTGGATGATGACTTCGGCGTGGGGGAAGGCGGCGCAGAGCTGGTGCTCGACTTCGTCGCTGATCTGGTGGGCGCGCAGCAGGTCGATCGCAGGATCGAGCTCGATGTGGAACTGGATGAAGGCGTGCAGGCCGGCGGCGCGGGTGCGCAGATCGTGCAGCGCCTTGACCTCGGGATGCGCCATCACGATGGCCTTGATCTGTGCGCGCTCGTCATCGGGGAGCTCGCGGTCCATCAGTTGGTCGTAGCTGGCGCGGAACACGCCATAGCCGTTCCACACCAGCATGCCGGCGACGATGAGCGCGATGATCGGGTCGGCCAGCGTCCAGTGGAGATATTTCCCGAGCAGGACCGCGATCACGACGCCGATATTGGTGGCAAGGTCGCCGAAATATTGCGCGGCATCGCCCTTGAGCGCGATCGAGCCGGTCTGCGCGATCACCTGGCGCTGGTAGACGATGATCCCAATGGCGGCGGCGATGCCGATGGCCATGACGACCAGCGCGAGGGTGGAATTGGTCACGGGCTCGGGATGGGCGAGACGCTCGGCGCCCTGAATGACCAGGAACACCGCCGAGCCGGCGATGAAGGCGAACTGCGCCATGCCGGCGAGCGGCTCGGCCTTGCCGTGGCCGAAGCGGTGCTCGCGGTCGGCAGGCTGCAGCGCGCTGTGGATCGCCAGGAGGTTGAGCGTGGTGGTGAACAGGTCCATCGCAGAATCGGCGAAGGAGGCCAGCATCGCCACCGAATTGGTCGCGAGGTAGGCGCCGAGCTTGAGCGCGGTGAGAAACAGCGACACCAGCAGCGACGCCCAGGCGGCGCGGCGCATCAAGGTGCCCTTGGCTTGCGTGTCCGGCATCAGGGAAAGAGGCGCTCGGTCGTCCATGGATCGCTGCCATTGCGGCGATAGACCAGGCGGTCATGCAGGCGGAACGGACGGTCGCGCCAGAACTCGATCTCGAACGGGGTGACGCGGAAGCCGCCCCAATGGGCTGGGCGCGGCACCTTGGCGAGGGCGTATTGCGCGGCGTATTTGGCGATCTGCTTCTCGAAGGTCCAGCGGCCTTCCATCGGGCGCGACTGCGCCGAGGCCCAGCAGCCGATCTGGCTGTCCTTGGGGCGAGAGGCGAAATAGGCGTCGGATTCCGCGGCGCTGGTCTTCTCGACACTGCCGCGGACACGGATCTGCCGGCCCAGGCTCTTCCAATGGAAACACAGCGCGACGAAGGGCTGGCCGGTCAGCTCGGTTCCCTTGGCGCTTTCGTAATTGGTGTAGAACACGAAGCTTCCATTGCTCGCTTCCTTGAGAAGCACCATGCGGATGTTGGGGCGGCCCTGCCCGTCCACCGTCGCGATGGACATCGCGTCGTGGTTGTTGGGCTCGGATTTCTTCGCCTCCGCCAGCCAGGCATCGAACAGCGCGAAGGGATCGTCCTTCGCGGCAATGCCGCCATCATCAACAGGTCCGCCGATATCGCTCATGCGTTGGAGATAGCATCCCGCCCAGCCACACGGTAGCCTCAACGCACAGGAGGAGCCATGCATTCAAAGCTGTCCGCCGCCATCGTGGTCTGTCTCTGCGTCGCGTTCGCAGGCGGCTGCGCCACCATGCACGACACGGCGGAACTGAAAGAGATTTTCGACAAAGGCCTCGCGGCCTATGATTCCGGGCGCTACGCGGAAGCCTTCGAGCTCTTCAAGTCGATCGACGATGAGGACGTGGCGGCGATGCGCAATGAAGGGCTGATGCTGCGCAAGGGCCAAGGCGTCGAGAAGAATCCGCAGGAGGCGCAGGACGTGCTGGAGCGCGCCGCCGAGGCCGGGCTGCCGACGGCGCAATACGATCTTGCCGAGATGCTGATCAACGGCGAGGCGGGCGAACCGGACCCCAAGGCTGCCCTGCCCTGGCTGACCCAGGCGGCCGCGGCGCATCATCCGATCGCCGAGTACCGGCTGGGCGTGTTCTACGAGGAAGGCACGCTGGTCGAGAAGAATGTCGCCTTCGCCCGCACTTTATATACCGACGCGGCGACGCGCGGCGTCCCGGAAGCCAAGGAGCGGCTCGCCAAGCTGGGCGGCCCGGTGCCGGGCGCGCAGCCGCCGGTGACGGTTCCCAGCCCTTAAGTTTTTACGGTCGCATCCTATATTGTCGGCTGGCCCATACGATTCCGTCACTTTCGGGTTGCCGCGCAGTCGCGCGACGGGGCAGGAGAGAGCATGCGAGATCCGTACGAAATCCTGGGCGTGTCCAAAGGCGCGAGCGAGGCCGAGATCAAGAAGGCCTTCCGCGGCCTTGCCAAGAAGAACCATCCCGACGCGCATCCGGGCGACAAGAACGCGCAGAAGAAGTTCCAGGAGATTTCCGGCGCCTATGAGATCGTCGGCGACAAGGAGAAGCGCGCCAAATTCGATGCCGGCGAGATCGACGCGGCCGGCAATCCCAAGGGCTTCGATCCGCGCCAAGGCGGCGCGCGCGGTGGGCCCTTCGGCGGCGGCAATGCGCGCGATTTCCATTTCAGCTGGGACAATGCCGGCGGCGGCGAGACCGAGGGCTTCGAGGCGGAGGATCTGTTCTCCAGTCTGTTCGGCGGCGGCGGGCGCGCACGGCGCGGCGCGCGCCAGCCGGCCAAGGGCGAGGATTTCACCGTCGCGACGACGATCAGCTTCGACGAGGCGGTGCGCGGCGGCACGCGGCGCGTGATGGTGCCCAATGGCGAGCAGATCGACGTCAAGATTCCGGCCGGCGTGAAGGAAGGCCAGCAGGTGCGCGTGAAGGGCCGCGGCGGCGCCGGACGCAATGGCGGGCCGCCGGGCGACATCCTGATCCAGATCATCGTCGCGCCGCATCCCAGCATGACACGCGACGGCAACGACATCCGGATGGAGCTGCCGGTGACGCTGAAAGAGGCGGTGCTGGGCGGCAAGGTGCCGGTGCCGACGGTGACGGGCACGGTGTCGCTGTCGATCCCGCCCAATTCGAATTCCGGCGCGACGCTGCGCCTCAAGGGCAAGGGCATCGCGCCGGCCGGCGGCATAGCGGGCGATCTCTACGTCAAGCTGGTCGTCGCCCTGCCCGAGCGCGGCGACGCGGAACTGACGAAGTTCGTCGAAGGCTGGAAAGCGGAATACGACCCGCGCGCGAAGATGAAATAGCGCGCGTTCCTAGACGTCCGCATTCCGGGCCACGGAAGGCTTGCGATAGCCCGCGAGGATGCTGGCGGCGCTGAGGCCGATGCAGACGTAATCGGTGACATGCGCCACCGAGCCGGGCAGCAATCCCGCCGAGACGAAAAATCCCAACGAGGTCACGATGGAGACGGTGCGCCACGGCTCGCGGAACGAGCGCTTGCGCGCCTTGCGGCCGGCATTCCAGGCGGCGAGCTCCGCATCGACATCGTCGGATCGCTTTGGCGCGAGCGGCGGCGCCGTCGCTTTCGGCGGCGCGAAGAGCGGCGCGGCCGCGGCCTGAATGCGCGGCGGTGCGGAAACAACGCGTGGCGGCGGCGCCTTGCGGCCGAAGGTCTTGGGAGTTTGCATGCGCGGGTCTGCCGGTTGCCGCCAAAGCGTGACACGCCGCGCTTAGCGATTCCTTAAGGCGGCCGTTAACCCGGCATGGTTCCCTGCCCTGATACGCTGGCGCCGCGACGCGACTTCAGGCGGCCTATGAGCGACTACACGAAAACATGGCTGACCGAATGGGTGGGGCGGCGCGTCACGGCGGGGCCTTTTCTGCAGCAGAAGCGGCTGGCGACCGAAACCTATGCGCCGGCCTGCCTGTCGGAAGCGGCCAAGGCGGGGATCACGCGGCGCGAGCTGGAAGCCGCGGCGGACGGCAGCCTGGTCGCCTTCATCGAGAACGCCATCGAGGACAAGATGGACATCGAGGTGCGCAAGAACCGTCCCGCCTGAACGCGCTTTGGCCCGCCGAACCATCTGAGCCTATGCTCGTGGCGGATTTCAGTGGGGCGCGCATGTCGCGATTGTTGCACAGCACGACGTTCCTGATCTGCCTGGTGCTGGCGGTGTGCTGGCTGCTGGCGTCGGGTTTCTATCTCTATCTGCAGGGCGATTTTCTGCTGAACACGCCGATCATGATCGCCTGCGGTTATCCGGATGCGCATGGGCCGGCGTACGACGCCTGCATCGCGGGCTATCGCGCGCGCTCGGCCGGGTTCTGGCCCGCTTTCGTGCTGCGCAATTGCCTATGGGCAATCGTGCCCATGCTGGGACTGCTCGGCATCGGGACGGCGACGGCTCTGCTGTGCCGGCCGGCAGCAGGTTAGCGGTTCGGCTTGCCGGTCATGGCGCAGCGCTGCTAGTCTCCATCCGCCGCGCGACTGGCGAATGATGGATCACCATCGGGGAGCGCGGCGCCAACCTGCCGATCGCCTGGGCAATCGCGTTCTTGAAACGCGGTCAACTCTCCAAGAAGGAGACGCCCATGGACGCGCATCGCGCCGCGCTTCACTCCACCGATCCCGACATCGACGCTGCCATCGCCGGCGAGGAGCGCCGCCAGGTCGACGGCGTCGAGATGATTCCGTCGGAGAACTACACCTATCCCGAAGTGCTGGCGGCGCTGGGCTCGGTGCTGACCAACAAATATTCGGAAGGCTATCCGGGGCGGCGCTACTACGGCGGGCAGGAGTTCACCGACCGGATCGAAACGCTGGCACGCGACCGCGCCTGCGCCCTGTTCCGCGCCGAGCATGCGAACGTGCAGCCGCTGTCGGGCTCGCCGATGAACCAGGCGGCGTATTTCGCGTTCCTCGAGCCCGGCGACACGGTGCTGGCGATGGATCTCTCCCATGGCGGGCACCTGACGCATGGCGCGCCGGTCAGCCACATGGGCAAGGTGTTCAAATTCGAGCGCTACAAGAGCGAGACGGCCCAAGGCGGCGCGATCGATTTCGACGGGTTGATGGCGCGCGCCAAGCAGACGCGGCCCAAGCTGGTGCTGTGCGGCTATTCCTCCTATCCGCGCGATTACGATTATGCGGCGTTCAAGGCCGTGGCGGACGAGGTCGGCGCGCTGACCATGGCGGACATCTCGCATATCGGCGGGCTCGTCGCGGCGGACGCGATGCGCAATCCGCTCGATGCCGGCTTCGACGTGGTGACGACGACGACGCACAAATCGCTGCGCGGGCCGCGCGGCGGGCTGATCCTGTGCAAGGCGGCGCATGCCAAGAAGATCGACGCGGCGGTGTTTCCCGGGCTGCAGGGCGGACCGCACATGAACAATGTCGCGGGCGCGGCGATCACGTTCCGGAAGGCGGCCGAGCCGGCGTTCCGCGATTACGCGCTGGCGATCCTGCGCAACGCCAAGGCGCTGGCGCGGGCGTTGATGGACGAGGACGTCAAGCTGATCACCGACGGGACGGACAACCATTTGCTGGTGATCGACACGGTGGCGAGCTTCGGGCTCGACGGACGAGCGGCGGAGGAAGCGCTCGACCGCATCGGCCTCACGACCAACAAGCAGATCATCCCCGACGATCCGCGCCCGCCGCTGCGCCCGTCGGGCATCCGCCTCGGCACGCCGGCCTGCACGACGCGCGGCATGGACACGGACGACATGCGCGCCATCGCGATGTGGCTGGTGGCGACGCTGCGCAGCCCCGGCGATGCGGCGGCGACGGCGAAGACCCGTGCCGCGGTGCGCGAAATGTGCCGGCGTTATCCGGTTCCCGGGATCGCCCTTTAAACCGGGGCGGGCATTGCGCTAGAACGCTCGGCAGATTTTGGGGGGCTTGGCTTTGCGCAAATGGATCCTGGCGGCAGTCGCCGTCGTGCTGCTCGGCGGCGTCGGAATCGCGTTCGCGACGGGGGCGCTCAAGGTCGGTGCGACCAGCGGAGTCTGCGAGACGGACGACGAAGTTCCGGCGGAGGATCGTGCGTCGGCGGGCAACGCCGCGCTCGCCATCGTGAAGGCGATGATGGCCGGCGACAGCGCGGCGGCCTATACCAGCATGACCGCCGAGACGCGGGCCAACGTGCCGGCGGACAAGAATGCCCAGTTCGTCCAGCTCGTGAAGGCGATGATGGACAAGGCGCCCGATCCGAAGGTGTCGCATGTTTACCTGGTCGACACGGCGGGCTCAGGCCCCGACGCGCGGGCGATCTGCGGCCTGGTCTCCGGCGACCGCTGGGTGTCGCTCGAGGTCAAGCCCGGACTGCGCCAGGCGCATGTCGTGGTCACGGCGCAGACCCACAACAATGCGTGGGAGTTCAGCGTCTGGCTGCTGCCGGAAGCGGGCGGCTGGCGCGTGCAATACGTCAACCTCAACCCGTCGACCATCGTCGGGCACACGGTCGACGACATGCTGGCGCTGGCGCGGCAGGCGCGCGACGCCGGGCACATCTTCAACGCCGCGATGCTCTACAGCGCCGCGCAGCAATTGATGAGCCGCGGGCCGGCCTTCCAGCTCGGCGTGGCGCAGACCATCAACGACGACCTGGCACATTTTACGCTTCCGCCCGAGCTGCAGGGTCAGCCGCCCTTTGTCTGGACGATGGGCGGCAAGAGCTACACCGTCGGCCAGGCCGGGGCGATGGGCATCGCCGGGCAGATCGGCCTCGCCTTCGCGCTGCCGCAGACGAGATGGGCGGACGATGCGCAGATCGATGCGCGCAATCGCGAATTCCTCGATGCGTTCCGCGCCGCGCATCCCGATTATGCCGACAGCTTCTCGTTCCTGGTCGCGCGCGCGCTGAAGCCGGACAATTCCGGCGGCTTCGGAACCGTCTACGACAACAAGAAGGGCTACGCCAAATAGGCGCCGCTAGTGGTGCGGCGGCGGGTTCGGCAGGGCCGGCGGCGGCTGCATGCCGGTCGGCGGCGGCGGGCCCATGCCATCGGGCGGACCCCAGCGATGCATGCCCGGACCATGATCGTTGTCGTGCATGTCCATGCCGAGCAGCTTGCCGCCCGACATGTGGATCGCGATTGCGCCGACGACCGAGAGGATCGCGAGCAGCAGAACCCAAAGCCCGAGCAACCGACCGAGCAGCGCGACGAAACCTTCGGCCTTGGCCGCGCTCCACAACAGCGCGTAGCCCACGATCGCCAGAAGCGTCGTGTGCAATATCAAGCCCAACACCATGTGCATATGCATGATTGCCCCCCTTAAGTCCGTGTACGGACGTCCCCTGTACGGGAACTTTAGCACATCGCCGGGTGGTGCCGTGCGAAATGCGAATGAAACTTCCGACACGGTTGCGGCGCAACAACGGCGCGACGGCAGCGATAAGAGGATTAACGCCGCGGCGTCATCCGGTGAATTCGGGCTTCTCCTCGACCAAGCCGGCGTAAACGATCGACAGCAGCGCGGCGAACAGGATGCCGCCGAGCGCGGCAGCGATGGCGTCCAGCAAGGCTATCGCGACGATGCTGGCGGCGATGAACTGGCCGGCGACCCAGGCCAAAGCGAAGATCGGAATCTCCGGCACCAGCCAGACGATCGCCGCGAGCGCCAGGATGCGAAGGCGATTGCCTTTGACGGCGGCGCGGCTGTCTTTTTCGCCAAACTGGTCCCGGCCGATCGCCAAAGCCGGCAGCGCCAGCATTGCGGGCAGGATCAGACCGCCGACCAGCAATGGCACCACCACAAAGATGAACACCGGAACTGCATAGAGCTCCCAAATGGGATGCGATGTTGGGGACGCAATAAATGCCCGCCCGGCGAACAAGACATAGAGCGCGAAGAAGCCCAAAGCGCTCGCGAACACCGGCAGATAGAGCACGAAGACGCGGCCGAGATAGCTCCATTCGGGTCCGCCCAGAGAGGTGGCCGACGGATTTTCGTGCAGCAGGATGTGGCGGTGCGTCCGCACCGCGAGCGACGCCCCTGCAATGGCAATCGCGATCAGGGCCGCGAAGGCGACGATGGTAGACGGGATGGCATGCAACACCCACTCGGCGGCGAACATCATCGCGAAGGGGATCGGCAGCGCCTGCACGAGGAACGACCGATCCGCCAGCACGCGCAGGATCGCGGCGAGCACGGCGCCGAGCTTCACCTTGCGCGGTGCGGCGTCGCTCAACTGCCCGGCGCCTTGCCGCTGCGCTCGGCGGCCTTGAGCTGGCGGCGGACAAGGCCGGGCGCGAAACGGGCGAGCCAGGCGAGCTGTTTGCCGCGCGCGCCGACGATGTGCTTGAGCTCTTTGGATCGCACCGCGTCCCAGATCACGCCGGTGCATTCCTCCACCGTGTAGACCGGCGTGCCGCCGGCACGGATCGCATCGGACATCTTCTCATTGGTGCCGGAGGCGCCGGCGTTGAGGATCGGCGTGTCGACGAAGAACGGCATGATGCATTTGACGCCGATGCCGAAACGCGCGAACTCGATGTCGAGCGCTTCCGAAAGTCCGCGCACCGCGAACTTCGTCGCGGCGTAGATCGACATCTTCGGCGCGCCGTAGAGCGAGGCGCAGGACGAGATGTTGATGAGCTGCGAACCCGGCGTTGCTTTGAGATATGGCAGGCCGGCGCGGGCACCGGCGATCACGCCCTTGAGGTTGATGTCGAGCTGGCGCGCGATCTCGTCCTCGCTCTGGTCCTCGATATAGCCATAAGTCGCGACGCCGGCATTGTTGACGAGGGCGTCCAGGCGGCCACCGCTGGCGGCGGTGAAGATCGAGAGCGCATCGGTCCAGGCAGAAGCGTCGCGGACGTCGAGCAAATAGGTCGCGCCGTTCTCCCGGCCGATGGCGTCGAGGGCGGCTTTCAGCCCGGCGGCGTTGACGTCGGCCATGCCGACGAACCAGCCCTCTTTGGCGAAGCGCCTGGCGGTTCCGAGGCCGATGCCCGAAGCCGCGCCAGTGATGAAAACTGCCTTCCTGGTATGCATTTCCCCTCCCGCTCTGCGGGTTTATCTACGCCGGGTGATTGTGGTTAGGCCACCCCTAGACCCGCCGTACCGGCCCTTCTAATGTGCGCCGCAATAATCATCCATCACGGGGAAGGAAGACAAAATATGAGCAGAGAAGCCGTCATCGTTTCGTATGCCCGCACGGGCCTCGCCAAATCCGCGCGCGGCGGGTTCAACATCACGCCGACCATGTCGATGGCGGCGCACGCCATCAAGCACGCGGTCGAGCGCGCGGGCATCGACAAGAATCTGGTCGAAGATTCCTATATGGGCAATTGCGCGCATGGCGCGGGCAATATCGGCCGCCAGGCGGCTCTGCTTGCCGGCATGCCGGTGACGACCGCGGGCGTTTCGATCAACCGCTTCTGCTCCTCGGGCCTGCAGTCGATTGCGATGGCGGCAAACTCGATCCGCGGCGACCTCAGCGAATGCCTGGTGGCGGGCGGCGTCGAGTCGATCTCGATCCCGAACCCCGGCGCCGGACCGAACAATGTCGACAAGAAGCTGGTCGAGGAATATCCGGCGATCTTCATGCCGATGATCGACACCGCCGACATCGTCGCCAAGCGCTACAACGTTTCGCGCGAATACCAGGACGAGTACTCCCTGGAGTCGCAGCGCCGCATGGCCGCGGCGCAGCAGGGCGGCAAGTTCAAGGACGAGATCGTCCCGATGAAGACCAAGATGAAGGTCGTCAACAAGGAGACGAAGGAAGAATCGATCGTCGACTATGTCGTCGACAAGGATGAGTGCAACCGTCCCGACACGTCGATGGCCGGCCTTACGAAGCTGGAGCCGGTTCGGGGCGCGGGCAATTTCGTCACCGCAGGCAATGCTTCGCAGCTCTCCGACGGCGCCGCCGCCGTGGTGCTGATGGAAGCCAAGGCCGCCGAGAAGGCCGGCCTCAATCCGATGGGCCGCTTCATGGGCTGGGCCGCCGCGGGCTGTCAGCCGGACGAGATGGGCATCGGGCCGGTGTTCGCGGTGCCGCGTCTGCTCGAGCGTTTCGGCCTGAAGGTCGACGACATCGATCTGTGGGAGCTCAACGAGGCGTTCGCCTCGCAGTGCCTCTACAGCCGCGACCAGCTGCACATCGATCCGGCGAAATACAACGTCAATGGCGGCTCGATCGCCATCGGCCACCCCTTCGGCATGACCGGCGCGCGCCTCACCGGTCACGTGTTGATGGAAGGCAAGCGCCGCAAGGCGAAGTATGCCGTCGTGACGATGTGCATCGGCGGCGGCCAGGGCGGCGCGGGGCTGTTCGAGGTGTATAACTGAACGGCGCGTATCGCTGACTGAAATGCGAAAGGCCGGGGCGGAAACGCTCCGGCCTTTTTGCTTTTGCTAAAGTGCTTTGCACTTTGTGTTGCCACACGCATCAGATGTCATCCCGGGCGAGCGAAGCGAGACCTATCGGGCCGGTGGCTCAACGGGTCCCGGTTCGCGCTCGCTGCGCTCGCTTGGCCGGGATGACAGGGATGGTTAGAACACAATGCGCATTATGCTTTGCCGGCGAGGAAATCGCGCAGCGACAGCGTGCCGATCGCTTCGGTCAGGCGCGCTTTCAGTTTCGCTTCAAGCGCGTCGCGGTCGGCTTGCGTTTCACAGCGGCTGAGAGGCGCGCGGAAATCGGCGTCGAACTGGAGCTGCTCGACCAAGCGCATTGCGGCGTTCCAGCCGGTGAAGGGCTCGAAGCCGATGGCGAGATGCAGCGAGCGGCCTTCGCCGTTCTCGCATCGGTGCCAATGGCCGGCGGGGACGAACAGGATGTCGCCCTGCTCTATCGTGCCGTCGAACAGCGGCGCGCTAGTCGGCGGCAATGCGAGCTCCAGGCCTTTGACGGGATTGGCGACGGTGGGCGCGTGGACCTGCCAGCGCTTGCTGCCTTCCAGTTGCAGCACCAGGATGTCTTCGCTGTCGTAGTGCTGCATGAGTGCGCCGCCGGGGCCGGTGGAGACGATGGCGTAAGCCGCGAGACGGTCGCCGAGCTTCACATGGACGTCGCCGGTAAGCGCGATGAGGCCGCGCAGCCGCGTCTCCAGGCCGGAGACGATGATGCCGACGCCCGCGTCCAGCAGCGCGTCGAGCTTCGCGGGATCGACTTTTCCATCGGAGGCGTAGGTATCCGGCTCGACATGCCTGGTGCCTTGCGTCATGCGCAGCACATCGGGCGAGAGCGGGCTGCTTTCGATCAGCGCGCGCATCGCGGGCCAATCGAGCAAGGCGCTTTGCGCCGGCGTCATCGCGCCGCGCAGGCGCGTGAACGCGCGGCGGCACAGCATCGCGCGGAATTCGGCTTCAGACAGCGGCGCGGCAAGATCCGCAAGATGGAAGATCATGCGGCGAGGTTAGCGCATCTTGCGGTGCGCGCTACACCCCCGCCTCGCCCTTGGCGAAGATCGCTTCGAGCTTGTCGAGCGAGCCGTTCCAGCCCTTCACGTGGCCGTCGCGCGTTTTCGCGTCGGGCAGCTGGGCATGGGTGAAGGTGAGCTCGGTGCCGTCGCCGATGGCGCGCAGGACGATGTCGATCCGCGATTCAGGGTCTGCGTCCTCGCCGGCCCATTGCCACGTCATCGACACGCGTTCCGGCGGCACGATCTCGAGGAATTCGCCAGTGGTTTCGTGCTCGCTGCCGCTCAGCATGCGGAAGCGGACCTTGAAGCGGCCGCCGACGCGGGCATCGACTTCGGCAACCACCACGGGGCCGGCATCCGGTCCCCACCACTGCGCGATGCCCTCGGCGGTGACGAGCGCTTCGAACACGATGGCGGGCCGCGCCTTGATGCGGCGCACGAGAGTGAGGCTGGTCATTTGTCGCTCCTGCGGGCTTGCGTTTCCTTCGCCTCGGCATAGGCGGTGAGACGATCGAGGCTGGTGTTCCAGAAACGTTCGTAACGCCGCAGCCACTCCATCGCCTCGCGCATCGGCTTGGGCGAAAGGCGAACGGTGACGGTGCGGCCGGTCTTGCTGCGCGTGATGAGGCCGGCATCGTCCAGGATGCCCAGATGCTTCATGATCGCCGGCAGCTTGATCGCATGCGGTTTGGCGAGCTCGCTGACCGACGCATCCGCGCGCTCCAGACGCGCGAGGATGGCGCGGCGCGTCGGGTCGGTGAGCGCGGCGAAGGTGCGGTCGAGGCGTTCGGCCTGGTTCATGGATGCGCCATCTCCAGCGCCGAGCTGCCGTCCGACCATTTGGTCACGGTGATCATGTAGGTCACGACGGGCTCGGGATCGCCCGGGCCGCCGATCACCGGCGAGCCCGGCAAATTGGCGCCCCATGACGCCACGCCGGCGGCGGGCAGATAGAACATCAGATGCGGATGCCAGTGGCTGCCCGCGCCGGCGAGATAGCCGTCCTTCGACAGCATGAAGCACATCGCGCCGGGCGCGGGCGTGGCGTTGGCGAGCGCCGACGCACGGGCGCGTTCATGCATCTGGTCCATGCTGAGGCCGGCGAGCGCCCAGTCGGTGCGCTCCAGATGCGAGGGCATGACGGTGCGGGCGGCTTCGGCGTTGAAGCAGAGCGGGCCGCGGACGCGCGGGTTCCAGAAATCGGTGTTGCCGAAGTCGGATTCCCAGCCGCGCTCGACCAAACACGTAAAGCCGTTGGTGCCGGTCGCCGCGGTCTCGTAGTTATGCGGGCCGAGGACCAGCACCGTTGCGCCAGCGGCGATGGATGGCGGGGCGGCGCTGCGCGCCAATGCGATCTCGGCGTCGCGCGGGATGAGATAGTCGGCGAGCGGCGCCATCGTGGCGGGGACTGGCGCGGCGGCGGTTGCCGGCGCGGCGAAGAGGAGAAACAGGCCGGCGATGCGAAGAGGTTTTGTGAGCATGGCGCACTCCAGATACTTCACTACATGGCGAAGTATTCGCCAAACGGCCGGCGCTGTCAATGCATTAGAATCCGTCGCTGCGGGCAACGCAAAGCACAGCTGTCATCCCCGGCGAGCGAAGCGAGGGAAGGGGCCCCAGGTCTCACCGCAACACCGGTGCTTGTGATTTGCACCTGGGTCCCCTTCCCTCGCGCCGCTACGCGGCGCTCGCCGGGGGATGACACTGTATGCGTGGCTTGCGATACGCCCCGTTTGGTCGTCCACTGTAGAAAACAAAATCCGGGAGTCACGTCATGCGCTTCGGAATCTTCTACGAACATCAGCTTCCCAAACCCTGGAACGACGGTGACGAGGCGAAGCTGTTTCACGATGCGCTCGAACAAGTCGTACTCGCGGATCGGCTGGGCTACGATTATGCATGGGAGGTAGAGCATCACTTCCTGGAGGAATATTCGCATTCCTCGGCGCCGGAGGTGTTCCTCTCGGCCTGCGCGGCACTGACCAAGAACATCCGGGTCGGGCACGGCATCCGGCAGGTGATCGCGAACTACAACCATCCGGCGCGGACGGCAGAGGGGCTGGCGACGCTCGATATTATTTCGCGTGGACGCTTGGACTTCGGGATCGGTGAAGGCGCGACCCGGCTCGAGCTTGGCGGCTTCGGCATTCCGGCGCGCGAGAAACGGGCGATGGCGCTGGAGGCGGGCGAGCAGATCGCCAACATGCTGGCGATGACGCCCTATCCCGGTTACGAGGGCAAGAGCTTCTCGTTTCCCTGCCGCAACGTGGTGCCCAAGCCGGTGCAGAAGCCGCATCCTCCCATGTGGATGGCGTGCACCAATCGCGACACGATCAAGGTGGCGGCGGCCAACGGGATCGGCGCGCTGGCGTTCTCCTTCGTCAATCCGGAGGAAGCGCGCAATTGGGCCGAGATCTATTACGGGATCATCAAGTCCGAGGCGTGCGTACCGCTCGGTCATGCGGTGAACGCGAACATCGCGATGGTGTCGAATTTCTCGGTGCATAGGGACCGCGCGGAAGCGATAAGGCGCGGGCAGGAAGGCTTCGAGTTCTTCGGCTATGCGGTCAACGCGCTGGTGGCGCACGACGCGGTACCCGGACGTTCGCGGCTGTTCGAGGATTTCCAGAAATCCCGTGCGCGGCAGGACGACGAGATCATCGCGGCAGTGAAAGGCGCGGAGCGCAACGCCAACGGCATCGGCACGCCGGACGACATCCGCGCCCATATCCGTGCTTTCTCGGATTCGGGCATCGATCAGGTGATCTTCCTGCAGCAGGCGGGGCGCAACAAGCACACCGATATCTGCGAGAGCCTGGAACTGTTCGCCGCCGAAGTGATGGGCGAATTCAAGGCCGAGGTTGCGGCGCGCGAGGCGAAGAAGGCGGCGGAGCTGGCGCCGTATATCGCCGCGGCGATGGCGCGGAAGAAATGGATGACGCCGCTGGCCGACGACGAGATTCCGGTGGTGAAGGCGAGCGTGCAGCGGGCGCAGATCAACGCGGAGACGCGCTAATCTCCGTTTGGTTTCCTCAGCTTGTTCTCGCTGATGTTCTCCATGATGGACGTGGCGAGACGTTCGCTCGAGCCGGCAGCGAGCGCCACGAGCAGGATGACGTGCGGATCGTAGGGGTTTTTGACGAACCCGCCCAGAACAAGTCCGGCTTGAACGGCGACCGTGACGATAACGCCGGATATGCCACCGGCAAATATCCTGGAAATCGCTTCGAGATAGTGTGTCGACTTGGACGAAGACGTGTCGAAGGTCTGCGCGCCCGTTCTTGCAATCACCGAAAGCAACGCACCGAGCACGCCCGACACCGCAGAAAGCACAAGCAGATAGCCGGGCTTTCCAACAACGGCCGATGTTGCGGCCGGAGCAAGCCAGAACAAAAGCCCCAGGAGAGCAAAAGGCGCCGCCGCCACAAAACTCGCGGACAAATACCAGAACCGCGACAGTTCCTGGCTGCGTGCCCGGACATAGGCTTCTGCCGAGTTCAGTACGCCTTGCGCCAATTCATGCTCGTGCTCGAGGGCTCTGGCGATTCCTTCGCCGACCAATCGTTTGAAATGCCGGCGCATCTCGAACGAAAGCCCTGTGCAAGGCGTAGCTTCCAGCACCGCCGCGCGATTTAGCGCAGCGTTGAAACGCGTGGCGTCAGCCTTGCTGCCCTCCGTATAGCTGTCGGTCTCCCAATCGACGTCGTTCTCGCTGTCGAGATAGACGATGAACTCGCCGGTCGCTTCAATGAGAAAGTAGATGTCGGGCCTATAGGATTCCCATTTGTCCAACACCCCTGAAAACCGGACGTTCGCGCGCGGCGGCGGCGCAACGTCCCGGTCTCACCATTTCCAAACCATCGTCAACCGCCCCGCTGCGAAGTTCTACGGTGTCAAAGCGTCGTACGTCGTGCGCTGGAACATCGGCAGCGCGAGGCGGCCGCCCATGCGCTGGCCGGCGGCGAGGTTGGCGAGGGCGCCGGGCTCGAGCGGCATCGAGTTCTGGATCAAGTAGATCATGATCAGGTCGTTGGCCGGATCGGCCTGCCACCAGGTGCCGAAGGCGCCCGGCCAGCCGAAACTGCCGATGCCGCCCATGCCGAGGAAACCGAGCTTCTCCGGCGCGTCGATCACGCTGACGCCGAGGCCGAAGCCCATGCCGTCCCACATCGGAATCATGCCGAGGAACGGGATCGCGCGCTGCGCCGGCGTCAGGCGGTTGGTGCACATCAATTCGATGGTCGCGGGACCGACGAGGCGCGTGCCGTTGAGCTCGCCCTTGTTCAGCATCATGCGCGCGAATTGGAGATAATCGTCCGCCGTCGAGATCAGGCCGCCGCCACCGCCGCAGAAGGCGGGCGGCGCGTCGTATTGCTTGAATGGGAGGGGCTCGATGACGTTCTTTTCGGTGTTGATGCGATAGACCACGGCGGCGCGCTCGCGCTTCTGCGGCGGCACGTAGAAGTCGGTGTCGCTCATGCCGAGCGGTCCGAAGATGCGCTGCATCAGGAAATCGCGGAACGGCATGCCGGCGATGCGGCCGACCAGAAAGCCGAGCACGTCGGTCGAGTGACTGTAATGGAAGCGCTCGCCGGGCTGGTAGAGCAGCGGCAGCGACGCGATCTTCGCCATCCAGGCATCGGCGGTCGTGTCGTTGTTGAGCACGTCGCCGAGCACGCGCTGATATTCGTGCGCGATGGGGCCGAGCGAGGAGAAACCGTAAGCGAGGCCCGAGCGGTGGGTGAAGAGGTCGTCGAAGGTGATGGCGCGCGCGGCGGGGACGGTGTCGTCCAAGGCGCCGGATGCGTCTTTCAGCACCTTCATGTCGGCGAATTCGGGGGCGAATTTCGTGATCGGATCGTCGAGCTTGAACTTGCCCTCCTCCATCAGCATCAGCGCGGCGATGGAGGTGACGGGCTTGGTCATCGAGGCGATGCGGAACAGCGTGTCGCGCTCCATGGGCAGCTCCTTGGCGATGTCGCGCTGGCCGAGGGTGAGGAGCTGCGCGATCTTGCCATGGCGGAAGGTGAGCGTGACGAAGCCGGAGAGATCGCCGGCGTCGATGATTGGCTGCAGCGTCGGCGCAATCTTGGCGAGGCGTTCGGCGGAGAAGCCGGCGGGGTTGGTGGCGATCTTGTCCATGGGCGAGGCTTCCTTGATTGTTCTGGGGGAATGGTGGCAAGGAATGGGGATAGAGTCACGGGGCAGCGGCGCTCTCTCATGCGCTCCCGCATGAACTGCCGCGCTCGTCTATCCTCCCGCGCTTGCGGGGAGGATATCGAGAGCGGAATAGTACGCCCGCACACTTATCGTGTCTCAAGTTCCCGCTGGGTGAGCATTTCTCCTTGAATTCCCTGTTGTTTCCGGTCACAGAGGGGCGTTGTGTGACAGCCTCTGGGAGCAGTGCGACATGGCATTCGAAGGGCTCATGAAGGGCAAGCGTGGCCTCATCATGGGCGTCGCGAACAACCGCTCGATCGCGTGGGGCGTCGCCGAGGCGTTGCACAAGGCCGGCGCGGAGCTCGCCTTCTCCTATCAGGGTGATGTGTTCAAGAAGCGCGTCGTGCCGCTGGTCGAACCGCTGAAGCCGGCGGCGCTGATCGATTGCGACGTCTCCAACCAGGGCTCGATCGATGCGGCGTTCGATCAGCTGAAGGCGGTGTGGCCATCGCTCGACTTCGTGGTGCATGCCATCGGATTCTCCGACAAGGACCAGCTCGACGGGCGCTATGTCGACACGACGCCCGAGAATTTCCGCATGACGATGGACATCTCCTGCTACTCGTTCACCGCCGTCGCGCAGCGCGCCGAGAAGATGATGACGAATGGCGGATCGATGGTGACGCTGACCTATTACGGGTCGGAGAAGGTCATGCCGCATTACAACGTGATGGGCGTCGCGAAAGCCGCGCTCGAGGCCAGCGTGCGCTACATGGCCGAGGATCTGGGCAAGAAGCAGATCCGCGTCAACTCGATCTCGGCCGGTCCGATCAAGACGCTGGCGGCGAGCGGCATCGGCGATTTCCGCTACATCCTCAAATGGAACGAATACAACTCGCCCTTGCGGCGCAACGTGACCATCGAGGAGGTCGGCAATTCGGCGCTCTATCTGCTCAGCGACATGGGCAAGGCGGTGACGGGCGAGTGCCTGCATGTCGATGCCGGCTATCACGTCGTGGGCATGAAGGCGGTCGACGCGCCGGACATCGTCGTCGGCAAGAGCGACGGTGCTTAAGCTCCCCGACGGGCTGACGCTGTATTTCGCGCGGCATGGCGAGACGCAGGCCAATGTCGAAAAGCGCTTCTCAGGCGTGAAAGATACGCCGCTGACCGCGCTGGGGCGGCAGCAGGCGGCGGCGGTCGGAGCGATCCTGAAACGCGAATTGGGCGCGGCGCCGGGCGTCGATTTCGTGTGCAGCCCGCTGCAGCGCGCCAAGCGCACGATGGAGATCGCGCGCGAGACGATGGGCCTGACGCGCATCGGCTATCACACCGACCCGCGCCTGCAAGAGATCGACCTGGGCATCTGGGACCAGCTGACCGATGACGAGGCCAAGGCGCTTGATCCGGCGTTCTTCCAGAAGCGCATCGACGACAAATGGCATGTGCGCGTGCCGGGCGGCGAGAATTATGCCGATGTCGCCAAGCGGCTGGAGAGCTTCGTGACGCACCTTGAGCAGGACACATTCGCGATCAGCCATGGTGCGGCGACGCGCATCCTGCGCGGGCTGTTCGCGGGCCTGACGTGGAAGCAAATGTCCGACCTCGACGAGACGCAGGGCGTGGTGTTTTGCGTGCGCGGCGGCAAGGTCGAGCGGCTCGATCCGTGAGCGGCTGGCGCGCCTTGACGCTCTATGCCGTGCGGCATGGGCAGACGGAAGACAACATCTCGCAGACGATCACGGCGCAGGCGGATTCGCCGCTGACCGCGCTGGGGCGGCGGCAGGCGGCGGACAAGGGCGTGGTGCTGCGCGATCTGGTGCCGGATCTCGGCGCCGCCGCCTTTATCGCGAGCCCGTTGCATCGCGCCTGCGCGACGATGGAACTGATGCGCGCGGCGGCGGGGCTGACGCCCCTGCCCTATGCGACGGATCACCGGCTGCAGGAGATGGATTTCGGCGACTGGACCAAGCTGCCGGAAGGCGCGGACCGCTATGCCGCCGGCGCGCCGAGCGCGCATGAGCGGTGGAATCTGGTCTGCCCGCGCGGCGAGAGCGAGGCGATGCTGTTCGCGCGGGTCGGGCGGTTTCTCGAAAGCCTGACGCGCGACAGCGTGATCGTCTGCCATGCGCGCGTCATCGCGATGATCCGCAGCCACGCGCTCGGACTTTCGCCGGAACAGACAATGCGCTACGACCCTCCCAATGCCGGATTGCTGCGCCTGTCGATGGGGACGGAAGCGCTGTTCGGCGCCTGATCCGGAGCCATGTCGCACAATTCGTTCGGCCATCTGTTTCGCGTCACGACCTTCGGCGAGAGCCATGGGCCGGCGATCGGCTGTGTGATCGATGGCTGCCCGCCGGGCATCGCGCTGACGGAAGCTGACATCCAGGCCGATCTGGAGCGGCGGCGGCCGGGGCAGAGCAAGTTCGTCACGCAACGCCAGGAACCGGACACGGTGAAGATCCTGTCGGGCGTGTTCCAGGACGAGCGCATGGAGCGCCAAGTGACCACCGGCACGCCGATTGCGCTTTTGATCGAGAATGTCGACCAGCGCTCCAAGGACTACAACGAAATCCGCGACAAGTTTCGTCCCGGCCACGCCGATTACACCTATCTCGCCAAATATGGCGTGCGCGACTATCGCGGCGGCGGGCGGCAGAGCGCGCGCGAGACCGCGACGCGCGTCGCGGCCGGCGCGGTGGCGCGCAAGGTCTTGGCGTCGTTCTATCCGAACGTGACGGTGCGCGGCGCGCTGGTGCAGATGGGGACGAAGACCATCGATCGCGCGAAATGGGATTGGGCGGAGGTCGCGCGCAATCCGTTCAACTGCCCCGACGCGAGCGCCATCGATCCGTGGACGGACTATCTCGAAGGCGTGCGCAAATCGGGCTCGTCGGTCGGCGCGGTGATCGAAATCGTGGCGGAGGGCATTCCGGTTGGGCTTGGCGCGCCGGTCTATGCCAAGCTCGACGGCGACCTCGCGGCGGCGATGATGAGCATCAATGCGGTCAAGGGCGTGGAGATCGGCGACGGCTTCGGCGCGGCTTCGCTCAGCGGCGAGGAGAATGCCGACGAGATGCGCGCCGGAAACGATGGCAAGCCGCGCTTTCTCGCCAACCATGCTGGCGGGATCCTCGGCGGCATCTCGACGGGGCAGCCGGTGGTGGTGCGCTTCGCGGTGAAGCCGACGTCATCGATCCTCAGCCCCCGCAAGACGGTGGACATCGCGGGCAACGAGACCGACATCCAGACCAAGGGCCGCCACGACCCCTGTGTCGGCATCCGCGCCGTGCCGGTCGGCGAGGCGATGATGGCCTGCGTGCTGGCGGATCATGCGCTGCGGCAGCGGGCGCAGCGCGGTTGACGGCTATTCCTCGATCATCGCTTCGAGAAACGTGCGCGGATCGTTGAAGAATTCGCGCATCAGGCGGAAGTGTCGGTGTCTTCGAGCGCGATCGGTTCGAGCTGGTTTTGCTCAGGCGAAGCAGCCGCGCGTTCGGATAGGCCATCAGGATCGGCGCGTGTGTCGCGATCACGACCTGGCAGACATTCGAGCGATCCATCCGCCCCAGCACTTTGAGGAATTCGATCTGTCGCGACGGCGACAGTGCCGATTCCGGTTCGTCGAAGAGATAAATGCCTTGGCGCTCGCAGCGCTCTTCGAAAAAGCGCAGGAAGCCTTCGCCATGGGAATGGGAGAGAAAATCGGGGCCGAAGCCGCCGGCCTCTCGAGCCGCCTCATCCAGATACCTGGCGAGCGAGAAGAAGCTTTCGGCGCGGAAGAACCAGCCCTGCCCCAGCTTCGGCAGCCAATGCGCCTTCAGCGCGGCGGCGATGTCCATGCCGCTGGTCTCGCGCGCCTTTGAGTGGTCGAGCGGCCGGTAGCCCTTGGCGCCGCCGGCCTGGTCGAAGCCGACAAGCGCCGCGATGCCCTCCAACAGCGTCGACTTTCCGGTGCCGTTCTCGCCGACGATGATCGTGACCGGTTTGTCGAAGGCAAGCTCGAAACCGTCCTTGAACAGCGGAAGGCAGAATGGATAGGCGGCGGGATTGGCGACCAGCGACGGGTCGAGCCAGATGCGCTTGAGATAGGGCGCAGGCAGCCGGATGTCGCGGCTTCTTGCCAACGCCTAGCGCCAGTGCGGCAACTGCGCGGCGACGTTGGCGCCGATGCTGAGCTGCGGCTCGGACGGATAGGCCTTGATCTCGGCTTCCTTGCGGCTGACGCAGGCGCGGATCGTGTTGGCGAGGGTGGGGAAATCGCCGCTGCCGTTCACCGAGTCCAAAAAGCAATTGTCGAAGAACGTGTAGTGGTCGTTGTCGCCGCAGCCGAAGGATGGGCGGTCGGGACGCGCCGCGGTCATGACGAAGCGGTTGGGGCCGCTGAGGGCGTCGACGAAGACGCCGGAAAAGCAGGCGACGACGAACACCACGGTCGGGCGGTTGCCGCAGGCGTTGTCGAGCATCGCGGCCATGGCGCTGGGCGTCAGCAGGCCCTCGTCCAGCACCATGCCGTCGGGCGAGCCGTGGCTGGTGAAATAAGCGAGGCAGCCGCCGCTGGTGCGGTTGGAGAGATCCCACAGATCGTTGGCGATGGTCTGCTTGTCGGAATGGACGGCGCCGGAGCCGGGATAGTGGTCCGGCCGCACCGAAAATTGCAGGATGTTGTTGGGCGCGAAGCCGAGCCGCGCGAGATCGGTGGAGACGTCCTTGCGGGCGTTGTCGAACACTTCGGACGGCGCGCCGGAATGCGAATGCCAGTCGCCCGCGACGACGATGGCGCCCCAATCGGCGAAGCCTGCCGCGGCGGCTGGGCTCGCGAACAAGGTTGCGCTGACGAGTACGAAAACTATCCAGAGATACCGCATGAACGTCCCCACGCTCATCCGCCTCGCGCCTAGCGCGCGAACGCGGCCACCAGCTCAATATGCGACGACCAGAGGAATTGGTCCACCGGGGTGACTGTGTCGATGCGGTAACCTCCGTCGATCAGGATGCGGGTGTCGCGGGCGAAGCTTGGCGCGTCGCAGGAGACATAGGCGACGCGCGGGACGGTTGAGGCGGCCAACTCGCGCGCTTGCGCCTCGGCGCCAGCGCGCGGCGGGTCGAGGACGACGGCGTCGAATTTGGCGATCTCGCGCGCGGTGACGGGGAGCTTGAAGAGGTCGCGTTTCTCGGTCGTCAGCGGCTTGAGGCCGGTGGTGGCGCGGGCGGCGGCGGCGAGCGCAGCCAGCATCGTCTCGTCGCGCTCGACGGCGTGGACTTTGGCCCGCTCGGCGAGCGGCAGCGCGAAGGTGCCGCAGCCGGAGAACAGATCGGCGACGGTTTTGGCTTTTCCGACGATCTCCAGCACGCGCGCTTGCAGCGCTGCTTCGCCGTCGCGCGAGGCTTGCAGGAAGGTGTCGGGCGGCAGCTTCACATCGGCCTTGCCGAGCCGCACTTGCGGCGACGCGCTCTCAAAAGCGAGCCTGGCGTTCCAGGTGATGCGGATGGCTTTGAGCGTGACGGCGGCTTTCGCCAGCGCCGCGGTAAGCGCGGGCGTGAGCTTGGCCTCGGCGCGGAAAGCGATATCGAGGCCGTTGTCGGCGTCGGTGGCGCGGGCTTCGGCGTCCTGGCCGTCGGCGAGGATCGGCAGCATCGCGATGCGCAGCGCGGCGGTCAGCGCGACCAGACGCGGCGTCAGCACCAGGCATTCGTGCATGTCGACGATGGCGTGCGATCGGAGCGGGTGAAACCCGACCTCGATCACGCCCGCGCGCCTGGCGACGTTGAGCACGCTGCGGCGGCGGGTGCGTGGCGGCACCGCGACGACCTCTGCGACCTGCGCTTCGATACCGGCGTGGTGCAGCGCCTGGATGACGGTATCCCGCTTGCGGGCGCTGTAGGCATCCGGAGCCAGGTCCTGCAGCGTGCAGCCGCCGCAGGTTCCGAAATGCCGGCAGAGCGCACTCACGCCTTCTGCGCCACCAGGAGGAATTCGCGGTTGCCGTCGGCGCCGTCGATCGGGCTCGCCATGTTGCCGATGACGGTCCATGCGGACTGCGCGGCGAGCCATTTGGTGAGATCGGAGATCGCGGCGTCCTGCGCCTCGGCATCGCGGACGATGCCGCCCTTGCCGACCGCGAAGCGGCCAACCTCGAATTGCGGCTTGACCAGCGCGACCAGCCAGGTGCCCGCCGCAGCCATGGCGAGCGCGGGCGGCAGCGCGAGCTTCAGCCCGATGAAGCTGACATCGGCGACGATGGCGGACGGCGCTTCGGGCACATGCTCGGCGTTGAGATCGCGGGCGTTGACACCTTCCTTGGAGACGACGCGGGCGTCGCGCTTGAGCTTGCCGGCGAGCTGGCCGTGGCCGACATCGATGGCGTAGACGCGGGCGGCGCCGCGCTCCAGCAGCACTTCGGTGAAGCCGCCGGTCGAGGCGCCGATGTCGAGGCAGACGCGGCCCTCGGGCGAAAGATTGAACTTGTCGAGCGCCGCGAGGAGCTTGAGCGCGCCGCGCGAGACGTAAGGGTGCGGCTTCTCATAGACGATGGCGGCGCCGGCCTTGAGCGTCTGCGACGGGCGCATGATGAGATCGCCATCGGCGCGCACGCGGCCCATGCGGATCGCGGATTGTGCCTCGGTGCGGCTTTTGGCGAAGCCGTTCTCGACGAGGAAGATGTCGGCGCGGACGGGTTCGATGGCGGTCGGCGTGGTCATTGTTGTTCTTTTTTTCCCGAAACAAAACTTGTCATGGCCCGCGAATGCGGGCCAGCCAGTTGATGCCATATTGCGATGTCGAAAGTGAGGCTCCAGCCAAACTTTCCAATACTTATGCTCTTGTCACCTGGGCGGCCCGCATTCGCGGGCCATGACACGGAGGAGACGGAGCCCTCGCGAACAGCTTACGCTATTCTGCCCACCGATGCTGCCTCATTTTCGCGCCCCAGCGCGTTGAGCACCGTCGCCACGATCGCCTTGGCGTCGAGGCCGGCGGCTTCGTACATCCGGTCGGGCGTGTCCTGGTCGATGAAACGGTCGGGCAGCACCATCGGGCGCACCTTGAGGCCGCGATCAAGCAGGCCTTCCCAGGCGAGAACCTGGAACACCTGCGCCGCGAAGCCGCCGACGGCGCCCTCCTCAATGGTGATCAGCACTTCGTGGTTCCTGGCCAGACGCCGGATCAGGTCGGTGTCGAGCGGCTTGGCGAAGCGGGCGTCGGCGACCGTCGCCGATAGTCCGTAGCCGGACAATTTCTCCGCCGCGAGCAGCGCCTCGTGCAGGCGCGTGCCGTAAGACAGGATGGCGATGGAGCTGCCCTCCTTCCAGATCTTGCCCTTGCCGAGCTCGAGCGGGATGCCTTCGAGCGGGCGCTCGATATCGCCCCAGCCCTCGCCGCGCGGATAACGCAGCGCGGACGGGCGGTCGTCGATCTGGGCCGTGGTCGCCACCATGTGGACGAGTTCGGCCTCGTTCGCCGCGGCCATCAGCACCATGTTGGGCAGCGTGCCGAGATAGGCGATGTCGAACGAGCCGGCATGGGTTGGGCCGTCGGCGCCGACGAGACCGGCGCGGTCCATCGCGAAGCGCACGGGGAGCGACTGGATTGCAACGTCGTGCACCACCTGGTCGTAGGCGCGCTGCAGGAACGTCGAGTAGATCGCGCAATAGGGCTTCATGCCGTCGGCGGCGAGGCCGGCGGCGAAAGTCACCGCATGCTGCTCTGCGATGCCGACGTCGAAGGTGCGCTTGGGAAAGACCTGCTGGAACAGATCGACGCCGGTGCCCGATGGCATCGCGGCGGTGATCGCGACGATACGGCTGTCTTTCTTGGCTTCCGCGATCAAGGACTCGCCGAACACCTTCTGGTAGCTCGGCGCTTTCGCGTTCGACTTGTTCTGCTCGCCGGTCAGCACGTTGAACTTGGCGACGCCATGATATTTGTCGGCGCTGGCCTCGGCGGGGGCGTAGCCCTTGCCCTTCTTGGTCACGACATGGATCAGGACGGGCCCGTTCTTCATGTCGCGGACGTTTTCGAGCACCGGGATCAGGTGATCGAGATTGTGACCGTCGATCGGGCCGACATAATAGAATCCGAGCTCTTCGAACAGCGTGCCGCCCGTGACCATGCCGCGGGCATATTCCTCGGCACGGCGCGCGCCGACCTTCATCGGGCGCGGCAGGACCGACGCGATCCGCTTGCCGATATCGCGCAAGCCGCGATAGGGCCGGCTCGAGACGAGACGCGCCAGATAGGCGCTCATCGCGCCGACCGGTGGCGCGATCGACATGTCGTTGTCGTTGAGGATCACGATCAGCCGCGCATCCATCGCGCCGGCATTGTTCATCGCCTCATAGGCCATGCCGGCGCTCATCGCGCCGTCGCCGATCACGGCGATGACGGCATTGCTGCCGCCCTTCAGGTCGCGCGCCACGGCGAAACCGAGTCCGGCGGAGATCGAGGTCGAAGAATGCGCCGCGCCGAACGGGTCGTAGGGGCTCTCGGCGCGCTTGGTGAAGCCGGAGAGGCCGTTGCCCTGGCGCAAGGTGCGCATGCGGTCGCGGCGGCCGGTGAGAATCTTGTGCGGATAGGCCTGGTGGCCGACGTCCCAGATGATCTTGTCGTCCGGCGTGTTGAAGACATAGTGCAGCGCCGTCGTCAGCTCCACGACGCCCAGCCCCGCGCCAAGATGGCCGCCGGTCACCGAGACGACATCGATGGTCTCCTTGCGCAGTTCGTCGGCGAACTGGCGCAGGTCCTTCTTGTCGAGGGCGCGCAGCTGGTGCGGCTCGCTTACGGTGTCCAGGAGTGGCGTTTTTGTGGGCAGGGCCATGGCGATCCTACGCGCGAGACGCGTGTTTGGGTGTTGCAGTGCGGAAAAAGTCGGTCTTTTCCGTCTTCAAATCAAGCCGAGCCGAGGTCCATGGGCTCGGAACCCGTGGCACCTGTTGCACTATGGACAATCTTCTCCAGCCGGGCCTCGGCGGATTTGAGCTTGGTCTCACAATGCGCCTTGAGGGCCTGGCCGCGCTCGTAAAGGGCGATCGAATCTTCCAGATCGACCTCGCCCTGCTCCAGCCGGGAGACAATGTCCTCCAGCTCTTTTAGAGCGGTTTCGAAGCTGAGCTGGTCGACCGGGGCGGCATCGGGCTTGGCTTTTGCGGGCATGATCGAATTGTCTTCCCAAGACGAAGTTCAGGACTCGCGATGAGTCGTTCCTACCTGTTTTGTTCTCGCCTACCAAGAGGCCAATGAGTCGTATTCGCCGGACTTGTTGCGAGCGAATCGCATTTTACAGTGCCTCTTAGGGTTATCTTATGCTTAACAGAAATCGTTACCGCGGCAGGACGCTGCCCAAGCCATGTCCATGCCGCCGGAATCGGCGACAACTCGCGATAAACTGGCACCCAAATACCACAGTCATATTTCGAATGTCGCGAGGTCATAAAACTGTTTTGACCCGGCTGGCGACCGCTTCTAACGTCGAGTTCGAAGAGGGTCGATCCGCGTCAGTCTTTTTCTGTGGGTGACTTTTGGCCAAGTGGAAGGCCAGTAAACGTTTGCCGTGAGAGCGGCTACATCCTAACCAAGGGGGTTTCTAGTGTTTCAAATCCAAAGCAAGAGCAGTCTGAAGACGGCTCTGCTCCTCGGAGCAGCGACCGCATCGGCGATCGGCTTCTCGGCAGCAGCCAGCGCCGCCGATGATACTACGAAGGTCGAAACCGTCGTCGTGACGGGTTCGCGCATTCCGCAGCAGGGTCTCTATTCGAGCTCGCCGGTGACCTCGGTCGGTCAGCGCGAAATGAAGTTCGAAGGCACGACCAGCATCGACACCCTGGTGTCGAGCCTGCCGAGCGCCACCGCCGACTTCAACGCCGTGGCCAGCGCCTTCTCGGGCGCCCTGGGCACCGCCAACGTCGACCTGCGCTCTCTCGGCGCGGCCCGTACCCTCGTCCTGATCGACGGCAAGCGCCTGATGCCGGGCGACCCGATCCTTCCGGTCGCGGACTTGAACCAGATCCCCGCCTCGCTCGTCGACCACGTCGAAGTTCTGACCGGCGGCGCCTCGGCCATTTACGGTTCAGACGCCATCGCCGGCGTCGTGAACTTCGTGATGCGCAAGGACTTCGAAGGTGTCGAAGTCGATGCGACCTACGGCATCAACAACAATTCGAACGACAACAGCACGCACGGCCACACCCTGGCGTCGCTGGACGCCGCGATCGGCACGCCGCCGGTGGAGCAGGACTGGTGGGGCGGCTCGACGGCCGACGCCACGGTCATCTTCGGTGCCAATGCCGACAACGGCAAAGGCAACATCACCGCATGGCTCGGCTATCGCGACGTGAAGCCGGTCAACGGCAACGAGCTGGACTATTCGAACTGTACGCTCGGCACCAACTTCGTCGACCACCTGAGCTGCCAGGGTTCGTCCAACCTGAACCGCTGGATTTCGCTCGACAACCTGGTCGGCGGCACGCCGCAGTCGCAGTGGGATAACTTCGAGACCGGCACCGGCACCCCGGGTTCGGGCGCTTTCGTGCCGTACACCGGCGCGGCGAGCCAGAAGTTCAACTTCGGCGCCCCGGCCTATGTGCAGCAGCCTTCGGTTCGCTACACCGCCGGCTTCGACGCGCATTACGAAGTCGCCCCCTGGGCCACGGTCTATTCGAACCTGATGTTCGCGGACAACGAGTCGACGACCCTTCTGTCGCCGACCGCCGTGTTCCTTGGTTCGGGTCCGGCCAACTTCCCGGGCACGATCTCGCCCGGCTATGTGCAGATCAACTGCTCCAACCCGCTCATGTCGCTGCAGCAGAACCAGCGTCTCTGCGGTCTCCTCCCGGGCGATGCCCTGGTCGGCGGCCGTTGGAACGGTGGCGGCAACGTCACACCGGGTCTGTCGCTCCTCCAGATCGGCCGCCGCGACGTCGAAGACGCCGGTCGCGTCAACGACACGCATCACTCGTCCTACCGCTTCGTCATCGGCGTGAAGGGCGATATCGCGGACGGTTGGACGTACGACGCCTTCGCGCAGTACGGCCTGTCGCTGTTCAACTTCGAGCTGACCCATGAATGGTCGAAGCAGCGCGTTGAAAACGCGTTGAACGTCGATCCGGCCACGGGCCAGTGCTTCGCGGCGGAGAACAACTCCGATCCGAAGTGCGTGCCGCTCGACATCTTCGACGGCTTCGGCGGCATCTCGCCGGCGGCGAGCAACTACATCGCGTTCCGCGGCTTCCAGACCGGCTATACGCAAGAGCAGGTCGTGGGCGGCAGCGTGACCGGCGATCTCGGCAAATACGGCGTCCAGTCGCCGTGGGCCAAGGATCCGGTCTCGCTCGCGTTCGGCACCGAGTATCGCGCCGAATACCTGCGCTTCAACGTCGATACCGGCACCGCCGGTGGCGACGCCTACGGCACGGGTGCGGCGCTCGAAGTTCCGCGTTCGGGCTTCGACGTGAAGGAAGGGTATTTCGAAGTTCGCATCCCGATCGTTCAGGGCATGCCGTTCTTCCACGACCTGACCGTCAATGGCGGCTACCGCTATTCGGACTACTCGACCGTCGGCGGCATCGACTCGTACAAGTACGGCTTGGAATGGGCCCCGACGGAAGATGTCCGCTTCCGTGCGAGCATCGACCGCGCAACGCGCGCGCCGAACGTGCTCGAGGTCTTCTCGCCGAACAACGTTGTGTTGTTCAGCGGCCAGGACCCCTGCGCCACGTCGACCGCCGGCCAGTGCGCCGGTGTCACCAACGCGGGCAACGCCAACCTGCTGTCCTGCCCTGCGACGCAGTGCAACCGCGGGTCGGGTGGTAACGCCAGCCTGTTGGCCGAAACCGCCGATACGAAGACCTTCGGCGTCGTATTCACGCCGACCTTCATCGATGGCCTGACTGCCACGGTCGACTACTACAACATCAATGTCGCCAACTATGTCGGCACCTATGGCGCGCAGACCATCCTGAACGGCTGCTATCAGCCGGGTGCGTCGGCTGCCGCCATCGCTCTGTACTGCCCGCTCGTGCATCGTTCCGGCACGGGCGCCATCTACGGCGCCGGCTTCGTCACCGACATCAACCACAACCTGCCGTTCCTGAAGACCTCGGGCATCGACTTCGAAGCCAACTACAATGCCGACTTCGACGATTGGGGCCTGACCGGCTGGGGTTCGCTGTCGTCGAACTTCATCGGTACCTACACGATGAAGCTGGCGACCAGCCCGTCGGCGGTTTCGGATCCGGCGTCGTTCGATTGCGCCGGCCTGTTCGGCACGACTTGCGGCTCGCCGACCCCGACCTGGAAGCACAAGATGCGTGTGACCTGGTCGACCCCGTGGGATGTCGACATCTCGCTGCAGTGGCGCCACATCTCGCAGGTTGCGCTGGATGCTGACACCACCGATCCGCTCCTCGGCGGTTCGGCCACGACGGTCTGCCCCGGTGGCGCGACCATCCACGGCGCCGGCGACTGCGTGGACCAGAACATCCGTGCGTACGACTACTTCGACCTGTCGGGCGTGTGGAACGTGACGGAAGGCATCGAACTGCGCGCAGGTATCAACAACCTGTTCGACATCGAGCCGCCGATCCTGGACCAGGGTTCGTTGGGCGTCACGCCGATCCCGTTCGGCGCGGCGAACACCTTCCCGGGCACCTACGATCCGCTCGGCCGCAACGTGTTCATCGCCGGTACGATCAAGCTCTGATCGAACGTCGATACCAAGTTCCAAGCGGCGGCCTTCGGGCCGCCGCTTTTTTTTGTCCCGGCCGCAACGCCCACTGAAATGCGTGCGGACGGATCGGCTTCCGTCCTGCCCTCGCCGGTCAGGCATGTCGCCGACACGATTGACGCCGGCTCAGGTCCGCCTGCGGCATAGGCCGCACGAGCGCCCGACGCCGATCCATGAATGGCCGAGGCCTCCAGCGAGCCGCGCCCAGGCATGACGATGTGTCGGGTATGTCCCCGAACGCCCGCCGAAATGTGTGCGGACGGATCAGCTTCCGCCCTGCCCTCGCCGGTCAGGCATGCCGCCGACACAATTGACGCCGGTTCAGGTCCGCCTGCGGCATAGGCCGCACGAGCGCTCGACGCCGATCCATGAATGGCCGAGGCCTCCAGCGAGGGCAGAAGCGGCCTCCCCCGAGCCTCGCCCAGGCATGACGATGTGTCGGCCATGTCCCCGAACACCCACCGGTTTCCAAACGGACCGATCCCCCTTGGGGGATCGGGCGTTTGCCGGCGCAATTTTGGATTGGCTTGAATTGTTTTTAGCCGTCATGGCCGGTCCAGGGGTGCGCCGAAGGCGCTACCCAAGGCCGGCTTGGTGCCGGCGATGCGTGCTGCCGACTGCGGCATGAGCGTGGCCGGCAGGAGGCCGGCCAGGATGGCTGTGGGACAGGTATTTCCAAACGATATAGAGCGCGGATGCGCACCGCAGCGCCGATGGCCGTGCCGCATGGCCGGCCCGTTTACAGGGTGCCGCCACGCGCCGTCTGCCTCGACAAGCTGTTGATTTGCTTGATTGTAATTGGGTCCGGACCCTAGATTGCCGGCGTCCAACCAGACGGGAAGCGATGACCACCGCCACAACCGATGACCGCGTGCGCCTGCTCCGGGAAATCCAGTCCGCGCTTACCGCGCAGGACGTGGCGCGAGCCACCGTGCTGGCGCGCGAGGCGCTCGACAAGGGCATCGAAGAGCCGTTCGTGCTCAATCTGCGCGCCTATTGGCATGAGTCGGAGGGGCGCAATACCGAGGCGGTGACCGACCTCGAGCGCGCCTACAGCCTGACGCCGACGGACATCCCGGTGATCAACGCACTCGGCCTCGCCTATGCCCGCACCGGACGCATGCGCGAGGCGGTGCGGGCGTTCGACGGCATCCTGGAGATCGATCCGAATTTCGCGCCGGCGCATTTCAACAAAGGCTGGACCAGCGAGGACCTCGGCGATCTCGACACCGCCCGCGCCGCCTACACCCGCGCCGCCGAGCTGATGCCGCAATCCGCCGATCCGGCCGGCCATCTCGCCGCCCTCGCCGCCCGGCTCGGCGACTGGCCGGCGGCGCGCGCCGCTGCGGCCCGCGCGCTGCAGATCCAGCCGCGCCACGCGCTCGCCGTGATGGCGCTGGCGGGCGCCGAGATCGCGGCCAAGAATTTCGCCGCCGCCGAGGAGCGGCTGACCCTGCTGCTGGCCGGCACGTCGCTGTCGCCGGCGGAGCGGGCGCGTGCCGAGGGCATCATCGCCGATCTGTTCGATGCCCATGGCCATTTCGGCGAGGCGTTCGCCGCCTATACGCGGCGCAACCGGCTGCTGCGCGAGCAGCACCGGCTGCGCTACGCGAGTCCCGGCATCGAGACGATGCCGCAATATCTCGCCTGGCTGACCGACGCCTTCGCGGCCACGGCGCCGGAGCGCTGGGCCGACATCGCGCCGCCGAGCGGGATCGCGGAAGGCCCGCGCCGCCACGTCTTCGTGCTCGGCTTCGCGCGCTCGGGCACCACGCTGCTGGAGGAGATCCTGGCGCGCGATCCGGACGTCGTGACGACGCAGGAGCGTGACGCGCTGAGCGACAGCGTGCGCGAATTCCTCATCACGCGCGAAGGCTTCGCCAAGCTCGCTTCGGCGGGGCGCGGCGCGCTGCGCAACGGCCGCTCGCGCTATTGGCTGCGCATCCAGGAGATGGGGATCGATCCCACCGGCAAGGTGCTCGTCGACAAGCAGCCGTTCAACACCTACAAGCTGCCGCTGATCGCCAAGCTGTTCCCGGAAGGGCGGATCGTGTTCAGCGTGCGCGATCCGCGCGACGTGGTGCTGAGCTGCTTCCGCCGCCAATTCCGCATGAACGCCTCCACTTTCGAGTTCCTCGACCTCATGTCCACCGCGCGGCTCTACGATGCGACGATGCGGGCGGCCGAGCTGTTCCGTTCGCGGCTGCCGCTCGCGGTGCTGGAACTGCGCCACGAGGACCTGATCGCCGATTTCGACGGACGGATGCGCGAGGTCTGCGACTTCACCGGCGTGGCGTGGAGCGAGGGCTTGCGCGATTTCGCCGCCGCGCAGGGGCGGCGCGCCGTGGCGACGCCGAGCTCGGCGCAGATCCGCCGCGGACTGAACGATTCCGGGGTCGGCGCCTGGCGCGATTATCGCGCGCAACTGGAACCGGTGTTGCCGCTGCTCGCGCCGTGGATCGAGCGCTTTAACTACCCCAACGCGTAGCGCCGGCGGCGTGCTTGACACCCCTTCGGGGGCGCGATTAATGGCCCAAAGAGGCGAAGGAACCCACGATGGCGAACGGACCGAGCGTCGGCCTGATGATGGTCGACCAGCAGACGCTGCGGGCGATCGCGGCGGCGATCGGCGCCTCCAATCTCGCGGGCGCTGCGGGCATTGCCGAGCGCGCGCTGCGCGCCGGGGTGCAGCATCCGACGCTCTACAATGCGCGCGCGCTGTGGGCGCAGCAGCAAGGCCGCCACCAGACGGCGCTGGACGACTTCAACCGGGCGCTTTCGCTGTCGCCGAACAATCCCGCGGTCCTGAGCGCCATCGGGCTGTGCCTGGTGCGGCTGAACCGGCCGGCCGAAGCGGTGGCTGCTTTCGACGCGGCGATTGCGGCCGAGCCGGGCTTTGCCGAGCATCATTATCTCAAGGGCTGGGCCCATGACACGATGGCCGACCAGGCGAAGGCCAAGCCCGCCTATGAGCGTGCCGTCGCGCTGCAGCCCAATTATCCCGAGGCGCTCGCCGCGCTGGCCGTGATCGCGGCGCGCGGCGGCGATGCGCCGGCGGCACGCGATCTCGCGGCGCGGGCCCTGCGCGGCGATGGGAGCGAGCCGACCGCGGTGATCGCGCTGGCCATCGCGGACAATGCCGAGCGCGACTTCGGCGCCGCCGAGAGGCGCCTGCGTGCCGCTTTGGCGAGCCCGCGTGCGGTCGGCCAGACGCGCGCCGTGATGCTCGGCTTCCTCGCCGACGCGCTGGACGGCCAGGACAAGATCGCCGAGGCGTTCGATGCCTATGCGGCGGAGAACGAAGAGCATCGCAAGCTCTATGAAGCGGCCGGCGGCGGGCAAAGCCGCTCCGCCGATCTTCTGGCGCAGCTGACCGAAGCGGTGGCGCAGAGCCCGGCGCAGGCGGCGGCCACGCCGGCGGCGCCATCGGCAAACGATCCCCGGCAGCATGTCTTCCTGCTTGGCTTCCTGCGCTCGGGCACCACGCTGCTCGAGCAGGTGCTGGCGACACATCCGGATATCGCGGCGCTGGAAGAGCGCGAGACCTTCGCCGGCATCGCGCCGGCGTTTCTGACCGACGCGGCAGGGCTCGCGCGGCTGGCGGCGCTGGACGGCGCGGCGCTCGAAGAGGCGCGGCAATCCTATTGGCAGAGCGTGCGCAGCCATGGCGCGGAGCCGGCCGGCAAGGTGTTCATCGACAAGCAGCCGCTCAATACGTTCAACCTGCCCTTGATCGCCAAGCTGTTCCCGCAGGCGCGGATCATCTTCGCGCTGCGCGATCCGCGCGACGTGGTGTTCAGCTGCTTTCGCCGTCATTTCGGCGTCAATGCGACGACCTATGAACTGCTGCGGCTGGACGATGCGGCGCGCTACTACGCCGCCGTGATGCAGCTGGCGGAGCTGTCGGACGCGAAATATCCGCTGGCGCGGCACACGCATCGCTACGAGGACATGGTGCGCGATTTCGACGGCGCGGTGCGCGCGGTGTGCGATTTCATCGGGCTCGAATGGAGCGATTCGATGCGCGATTTCGCCGCCGCGGCGCGCGAACGCACGATCCGCTCGCCGAGCGCGGCGCAAGTGCGGCGCAAGCTCTATGACGACGGCGTCGGGCAATGGCGGCGCTATGGCGCGCAGCTGAAGCCGATCCAGCCGATCCTGCAGCCCTGGGTCGCCAAGTTCGGTTATGAGCCGGACTAGCCGGCGGGCATCCTCCTTCTTTCAGAAACGGACATCATGAACGACCAGTCCCTGCTGCAAAAAGCCGTTGCCGCATTCCAAGCCGGATCGCTGGACGAGGCGGAAGGCCACGCCCGCGCGCTGATCGAGACGGCGCCGGACCGTGTCGAAGGCTGGGACCTGCTCGCGACGATCCTGGAGCGCGAAGGCCGCGCCTCCGAAGCCGTCACGGTCCTGCAGCGCGGGCTCGAAGCGCAGCCGATGGCGATCTTCCTGCACAACCAGCTCGGATTGCTGCTGGCGCGCGCGGGACGCCCGGCGGATGCGGAGAACCAGCTCCGCTATGCGCTCGGCCTCGATCCGCGCCAGCCGGAGCTGGCCGCCAATCTCGGCAGTGTGCTGGCCGGCAGCGGCCGCATCGCCGATGCGGAAAATGCGCTGCGCACCGCGATCGCGCTGGCGCCCGCAAATCCGCGCTATCCCCTGCTGCTGGGCCGCGCGCTGCTCGCCGCCGGCAAGCCGCAGGACGCCAAGGCGGCATTCGCCGAGGCGATCAAGCTCGGCCGCGCGCGCGTCGCCGCCAATGACGATGCCAAGCCCGATCCCGCCTTCTTCGCGGCCTATCACGACGCGCTGACTCACATGGCGGGCCTCACCTTCGAGGAAGGCCGCGCGGTCATGGCGCTGCAATTCCTCCAGGAAGCCATCGCGTCAGGCGGAGCGGAGTCGGTCCGCGTGCAATTCGCCAACTGCCTGTGCGCCACAACGTTCCGCGAGCCGCAGCCGGGACTGAAGCCGATGCTGGCGCGCGCGCTGCGCGAAGCGTGGATTCTGCAGGGCGATCTGGTGCGGGCGGTGACGCCGCTGCTGCTGCTCGAGCCGTCGGTGCGCGGCGCGCTGGCGAAAGTCGGGACCGACGGACTGCTCGCCGATCCGGCGACGCGGGCGGCGGCGCAGGATCCGCTGCTGCTGACATTGCTCGACGACGCGCTGATCACCGATCCGGAACTGGAGCGGCTGCTCACCGCGCTGCGTGGCGCACTGCTCACGGCAACGCCGGCGGCTGCCGAGCCCTATCGCGGCTTCGCGGTGGCGCTGGCCAATCAGTGCTTCATCAACGAATACGCTTTCGCCGAAACCGCCGCCGAGCGCGATGCCATCGCGGCGCTGCAGACGCGCGTCGAGCAAGCGGCGGCACAGGACGGCGCCATCGCCGAGATGGAGCTGGCGCTGCTCGCCGCCTATCGTCCGCTCGGCAAGCTGGCCGGCGCGGAAGCGCTGCTGGCGCGGCATTGGCCGCAGGCACTGGCGCCGCTCATCACGCGGCAGCTGCGCGAGCCGGCGGTGGAGCGCGAACTCGCCGCCGCGATCGCGCAGATCAGCGCGATCGACGACGCGACTTCGCAGCGCGTGCGGCAGCAATATGAGGAGAACCCCTACCCGCGCTGGCTGCACACGCCGGCGACGACGCGGCCGTTCCCGTTCGATCTTTGGCTGCGCATGCATTTCCCCAATTTGCCGCCGGTGCCGCGGCCGCTGGGGCCGCTCGAAATCCTCGTCGCCGGCTGCGGCACGGGGCAGGAAGCGATCGGCTCGTCACGGCGCTTCGCGTCGTCGAATGTGCTGGCGGTCGATCTCAGCCTCGGCAGCCTTGCCTATGCCAAGCGCAAGACAGCGGAGCTGAGCATCGGCAATATCGAATATGCGCAGGGCGATATCCTTTCGCTCGGCAAGCTCGACAGGCGCTTCGACGTGATCGAATGCGCCGGCGTGCTGCACCATCTCGCCGATCCGCTCGCGGGCTGGCGCGTGCTGAAGGACCTGTGCAAGCCGGGCGGCATCATGCTGATGGCGCTGTACAGCGAGCAGGGCCGCGAGGACCTCAAGCCCGCCGAAGCCATCGCGGCGCGCGGCTATGGCACGACGCCCGACGATCTGCGGCGTTTCCGGGCCGACATCCTGGCGCTCGATCCGGCCGACAAGGCGCGCGCCATCGCCACCGCGCGCGACGATTTCTACAGCCTCTCGATGCTGCGCGATCTGGTGTTCCATGTGCAGGAGCATCGCTTCACCGCGGGCAAGATCGCCGCCGCGGTGCGTGAACTGGGTCTGGAGTTCTGCGGCTTCGGACTGACGCCCGACATCCGCAAGCGCTTCCAGACGCGCTTCGGCGCGAGCGCCGATCTGGTGTCGCTGCCACAATGGGAGATTTTCGAGGCCGAGAACCCGTCGACCTTCGCCGCGATGTATCACTTGATGGTGCGCAAGCCGGCTTAACGCGCTCGTCTACGCGTAGTAGCGGCGCACACCGTTGAGCAGCGCGCCGACCATGGCGCGCTCGGGCGCGGTTAGGAACGGGTTCCACACGTCGATCATCAGGATCACGCGCAGCTCGTCGCTGTCGTTCCAGGCTTCGTGCTCAATCGTGTCGTCGAACACCCAGGCCTTGCCGACCTGCCAGTCGCGGGTCTCGTTGCCGACGCGGAAGCGGCAGCCCTTGGGCACGATCAGCGGCAGGTGCACGATGAGGCGGACATTGGTCGAACTGGTGTGCGGCGGGATGGTGGTGCGCGGCGCCAGAGCGGAGAACAGCACGGTCGGGCCGAAATTCTCGATGCCGGCCATCGGCACTGCTTCGCAGGCAGCGGCGGTCTCAGGGCAGCGGCGGCAGATATCCTCGTAGCGCTGGCCGTCGCGCCACAGATGCTGCGCGCTCCAGCGCTTCGAGTGGTTCAGGTCGGCCCATTGGTTGATCGGCGTGCCCTCGGGATGATCGACATAGGGCGTGAAGCCGGCGGTGTCTTCGCGGTAGAGCTTGAGGAATTCGTCGCGGATGATGCCGGTCCTGGCCTCGAGCGCGGCGAGCCAGGGGAACATCGCGTTGTCGTAGAACTGCACCGCCGGCAGGCCGGGGAAATGCAGCACGGTCGGCTGCTGGACGTAGACTTTCTTCGCGCCGACCGCGACGTCGCGGCATTCGTCGAAGCGGACGAGCGCCGCCGCGTCCTGCGTCGTGCGCAGTGGCGCGAGGTCCTTGTCGAGCTCGGCCTGGAGCGCGGCGGTGTTGCGCACTACCGCTTCGCGGGCGTGGGCGACCTGCTGGCGCATATCGACGGACAGCGTCTCGTCTGCCGGCACGATGCCGAGCGCGTCCTTGTAGATCTTGGCGGCCGGGCGCGGCTTGCCCAGCCGTTCGAGCAGCGCGCCCTTGAGCAGCAGCGCGGGGTAGCAATAGGGGTCGGCGGCAAGCGCGCGGTCGAGCGCGACGGCTTCGCCTTGCATATCCGACAGGCGGCGGTTGACAAGCGCCAGATGGAGCGGCGGCAGCGGGTCGCGCGGCGCGGCGGCGGCGGCGCGCTCGAACAGGCCGCGTGCCTCGGTGGCAGCGCCGCGATGCAGCGCGAGCTGGCCGAGCTGGAACAGGGCCTGGGGATGCTCCGGCGCCAGCACCAGCACGTCACGCCAGGCGCGCGCCGCGTCGTCCGGACGGCCCGCCGCCATCGCTTCGCGGGCACGCGTCGCGAGTTCGGGCACGCGTGAAACGGACTGCGACATCGAACTCCGGATGGTCCCCACCACGGGGCGAGACTAGCGCGGCACGGCGTCGAAGGCGATGGTGGTGCGCGCCGCGCCAGAATGGAACGGCACCGTGCCGTGCCAAGTGTAGGACGGAAACAGCACCAGCATGCCCGAGCGCGGCTGAATGGCGCGGCGGATGGGCTGTTTCAACCCGGCGTCGAAATGCGGCTCGCCGAACTTGATCCAGCCCTGGCGGGCGCTCTCGTCGGCCACGGCTTCGGGCAATGCCACGTAATAGGCCGAGCTGATCCAGCCCTTGGGATGATAATGGTTGGTGTGGAAGCCCTGGTCGTGCAGCCGCGCCGACCATGAGGCGGAGTATTCGAAGCCGTCGCGGCGGCGGCCGAGCAGCGGATGCGTCTCGCCCGGCGCCATGCGCTGGATGTAAGCGTTCACCGCCTTGTCGATCTGCACCCGGAGGCGCTCCACGAGGTCGTGGCCCTGGCCGAACAGGTTGTCGTGGGTCTGGGTGCCGCGGCGCAGCGTCTGGTCGACATCCTCGCGGCGGTCGACATGCATGCGGTTGAGATAGAGGTCGAGCTCGCGGTTGAAGCTTTCGATGTCGCTGAAGCCTTCGGGCGGCGCGATCTCGAACATCTGGACGAATTTGTCGTAATCGTTGAGCTCCGCGGCGCGCGGATCGCCGAGCAGGTCGAGCACGGTGCCGTAGAGCGCCAGCGTGCCCTGATGCTCCGGCTCGATCGCGAGCGAGCGTTCCAGTGCCGAGCGGGCCTTCTGCGCATCGCCGGTGCGCACCAACGTCTCGGCGAAATTGCGCCAGCCATGGGCGTTTTCGGGCTCCATCTTGAGCACGATCTCATGCTCGCGGATCGCCGGCGCGAACTCGCCCTGGCGGGCGAGGATCATCGCGAGGCCGTCATGCGGCGTGACGTTGCCGGGCAGCAGACGGGATGCGATCTCGTAGCTTTCGCGCGCACCCGCAAAGTCTTCGCGTTGGAACTGGAATGACGCCTTGGCGAGCGGCAATTCGCCGGCCTCGGGATTGCGGCGGAAGCTTTCGTCGTAAGAGCGCAGGAATTCCTCGTCGCGGCCAAGGCGGTAGAGCACCGAGTTGAGCGCGGCGTGCGAGGCGAGATCGAGCGGACTGCGCGTCACGGCACGGCGGTAGAAATTCGCCGCCTGCTCGACATAGCCCAGATGCTCCAGCGTCGAGGCGCGGTTGAAATCGACCTTGGGCATGTCCGGCGCCTTGACCTGCGCGGAGTCGAACAGCTTGAGCGCTTCCTCGTATTTCTTCTGCAGCTTGAGCGCGACGGCCAGATTGTGCTCCAGCGCCGCGACCTGGCGCGGATCGCGCGGCGCATCGGCGAGCGCGCGGCGCAGGATCGTCTCGGCTTCCTCGGGACGGCCCAAATCGTTGAGCACCGCGGCGAGGCCCTGGCGCGACAGCATGTAGGAGGGATTGAGCCGCAGCGCGGCGCGGAAGCTCTTCTCCGCCGCGTCGTTGTCGCCGTTGCGGGCCAGCGCGGTGGCGAGGTTGTGATGCGCTTCGAGATAATCGCGTTTCAGCTCGATCGCCGCACGCTGCGCGGCGATGGCGTCGTCGAGCCGGCCTTCGGCCTGCAACAGATTGCCCAGATTGTGATGGACATGCGGCTGGTCCGGCTTGGCGGCGAGCGAGCGGCGGTAAAGCTCCTCCGCCTCGCGGTTCTGGCCCTGCATGCGGCGGGCGATGCCGAGCAATTGCAGCGCGTCGGGCTGCTCCGGCTGGCGCGACAGAAGATCGAGCAGGGTCGTCGCGGCGCGCGACAGGTCGACCAGCGTCGCCTCGGGCTGGTTGATCAGCGCGAGCGCTTTTTGAAGAGCGGCATTTCGGATCTGCGACTCAAACAGGACGGGACCGGACCCGCTCATGATAAACCCTCAGCTAACGCGGCCGGGGTGTTTGCCCGTGAGCCTGTCCAATGGACCTTCAACCATCCGTGGGCTGGAAGAAGGTGTGAACCTGTACATAGCTGAGCGCGCCCTGGGAGTCATTGTGGAACTGGCTCCATTCCCGACGCGTCGCGCAGATTTTCTTGGGGTTGAGACGAGTGCCGGTGACCGGGCTGCTGGAATGGCAGATGAGCTTGTTCTGGTCCGGCACAGGGTTTCCAGACGTCGCCGACACAGCCTCTTCGGCGAAGGCCGGAAGCGCCGTGGCAAGAAGCATCAGCCCTACGAGCGGCATGGCAAAATTTCGGGTCCTATGCATGGCAATATCCTCAATGTGGCCGTGTATCCGGCGGAGCGAACTCAGCGAACCCCCGTCCCAACGGGATCGGCCTGCTCGTAGAAAATATGGGCTTGGGCGTAGGTCGTGGCATCGCGGGAATCATTGCGATAATGCTCCCATTGCACGCGCGTGGCGCAGATCCGATGGACGCCGAGGCGCGAACCGATGGCCGGCGCGCCGTTGCGGCAGATCAGAGCATTGGGGTCCGGCTTGGCGGCATCCGTCGTGGACGGCGGAGGAATCTGGGCAAGAGCCGGCGCCGCCGCGCCGATGACGATCAACCCGGTAAGAGAAGCGACAAAGCAAATCGCATGGCGCATGACATATCCCCTTCTTGTGCCGGCCTTCAGCGGCCCGACGCCGTTGTGTAAACGTGAATCTGCCGGTCGCTGAGCGCTCTCTGCGCATCCTCCCGGCGTTGGTCCCATTCGCGCTGCGTGGCGCATTCGCGCTTGGCGCCCAAGAGCGAGCCGATAGCTGCTGGTGTGGTACGGCAAACGATCTTGTCGCGATCCGGGGTGACGGAATCCGTCGCAGCGAGAGCAGTATCCGCCGCGAACGCCGGAGCTGCGCCCAAAACGATCAAACCGGCGAGAGCGAACCGATGGACTTTGCGCATGGCATCATCCTTTCAAAGGATTTCGACAGCAGCGGCCGGCTCGCGCCCCTGTACGCTTAATGGCCCTGCGTAAAGGTATGCGTTTGGGTGTCGCTGAGCAACTTCTGCGCATCCGCCTGGCGCTGATCCCATTCGCGCTGCGTAGCGCATTCGCGCTTGGCGCCGAGGCGCGTCCCGACGACCGGCGCGCCGGTGCGGCATACGATCCGGTCCGGATCGGGCTTGCTCGGGTCGGTGCCGGTCGCGGCCGGAGCCGCCGAGTCGGTTGAATCGGCCAGGGTAGCGGTACCGGAGAGGACCAACCCGGCGAACGAAACGGCCAGCAAAACGGCTTTATTCACGGCAGAACTCCTGATGAGGTTAGCGATCGGTCCCAGCCCGGACCCTCGCGTTGAGTATTTCACAGAGCCGTGAAAATTCAACCGGTTTACCCGATCACAAAATTGTAAGTTGCGGAAACGGCTGGGCAAATTTGTTTCCGCCGGAACCTTTTGCTAGCGTCGGGTCGGCGCAGCAAAGCGATCCGCATGATCTTGGAATTACGAGATTTCCTGACCCCGGCCGAGGTTACGCGCCTGACGGCGCTGAGCCGGGATCTGATGTTCGTCGAGGGCCGGTTGTCCAACCTGTCCAATGTAACCAAGGACAACTTGCAGGCGGACCACGGCGACCCGAATTACAGCGAGTCGGTGCGGATCGTGGCGGACGCATTTGCGCGCTCGCGCGAGTTTCGCGACTTCGCCTTCCCCCGGCATATCGCGCCGCCTTTGCTCTGCCGCTACGAGCCCGGGATGAAATACGGCGCGCATGCCGACGCCGCCTATATCGCGACCACCGAGCGCCGGCTGCGGTCGGATTTGTCGTGCACGGTCTTCCTGTCCGAGCCGACGAGCTATGACGGCGGCGAACTCGTCATCCATGCCGGGACCAAGCCGGTCGTGCTGAAAGGCCTGCCGGGCGAAGCGATCGTCTATCCCTCGACCTACCTGCACGAAGTTCGGCCGGTGCGGTCGGGACGGCGTCTCGTCTCGATCACCTTCATCGAGAGCCACGTCAAGGACGAGCACAAGCGCACACAGCTTTACGAGCTCAACGAGGTCAGCGCGCTCGAGAGCCTGAAGATGAGCTGGGAGAACCGCGTGCGGCTCGAAGTCGTGTGCCAGAACCTGCTGCGGATGTGGTCAGAGCCGTAAGATTTCCGCCACCGATGCGTGGCGTGCCGCCAGCGTGTCCAGGAAGCGCAAGCCACGCTTCAGCTCGTCGGCGTGCACGCGGCGCGCCTCGTCCAGAACGCGCGCACGCAATGCCGTCGAATAGGCATGCTCGGGCGCCTTCGAATAGCGCGTCAGCACGGGGCTTTGCGCCACGCCGTCGCGGTAGCCCGGCGACGCGGGAAGCGCAAAATGCGCGAGCACCGATGCCATCGTCTCGCCGGGCTCCGCGAGCAAAGCGCCGAAATCCAGCATCAGGACGCGCGCGCCGAACGCATCGCGGATGCGCTGCTGCGTCAGCCGCTCCACAAGCCAGCTCATCGCCGCCATTTCGCCAAGCGACATCATGCCGAGCGACGCCTTGCTCTCGCCGAGAAACGCCTTGAAGCGCTGCAACCGCTCGGGGCCGTGCCAGTTCAGATCGGCCAGCGAATGGGGACCCGCGAGCAGCGTCGCAAGATAAGGCTCCGCCGGGAGGTTGAGACAGACCGCGCGCGCTTGCGGCCGCTGCGCCAACAGACGCGGCGCCAGCCGCGCGGCACTGCTGGTCGCCTTGAGGACAACGGTGCGTGTCGTGGCGAAGCCGCGTTCCCATAGCCGCAGGAACGTCTCAAGCGTTTCGTCGAGCCCCGGCCGGTCCGTATCGGCGGCTTCGGCGAGCGTGCGCAGCGGCGTCGGCTCGCGCAGCGGCAGCACGCCTTCGACCTCGTCGAGCAAGCGGCTCAACAGGGTCGAGCCGACATGGCCGCTGTGGAAGATGAAATGCAGCGGGCGCGCGCCGGTCGGCATCGCCTGCGCGACATCGCCGAGGCGCTCCCAGCGGACGGGGATATCGGGCGTCAGGAGACGGTCGTCGAGGAAGCTCGCTTGCCGGTAAGCATTCTCGTCCAGCGCCAGGAACAGGACTTCGGCGCGCGCGAGATCCAGCTTCAACGGATAGAGCGCCGGCGTATCGGCAAGGCCGGTCAGGGACATCTGCATGCACGCTTCCCGGAATCGAATTTGAGCGGGGCTATTTGTAGCGAAAGAACGCCTGTTGCGGTGCAGTGGAGCGTCTCCTCCGCAAGGCAGCGATGGACGCGCTGCGCCGAATCCGGCGTCAGGATCGCCGGGATGGGGATCCGGCCCTGCGCGGCTAAGACCTTCGCCAGCAAGCGCCGGTCATGCGCCTCGGCCAGCACCGGCGCAGGGTCGGTCTCCGCCATGGCTTGCCCTAGTGCGGCAGTTGCGTGGCGCGCAACTCGACGCCGCCGCGCGGCAATTCGTTCACCGCACCGACCAGCGCCCGCACCGGCGGCGCGTTCATCAGCGTGACGAGGCCCTGCGCGGCGCGCACGCCGGCCGAGGAATCGCCGAACAGATCGCCGACCGCTTCGAAGAAACCCTTCTGGCGCGGGAAGATGCGGAAGCTGACACGGTCGCCGGGCGCGATGCCGGCGAGCTGCCTGGCGGTGTCCGCCGCGGTCCAGAAGCCGCCGAGCTGATCGACCAAACCGTTGCCGCGCGCATCGGCACCCGACCACACGCGGCCCTTGGCGATGTCGAGCACCTTGGCGAGCGGCAGCTTGCGCCCCGCCGCGACCTTCTGCGTGAAGTCGGCATAGATCATGTCGGCCTCGCGGTTGAGCGCCGCCAGCTGGTCCGGGGTGTAGGGCTGGAATTCCGAATTGTAGAGCGCGTTGCGGCCGACGCCGACCGTGTCGATGCCGATCCCGGCGAGCGCCAAAGTGCGGTCGATCGAGACCTTGCCGGTCAAGACGCCGATCGAGCCGGTGATCGTGCCTGGCTCGGCGACGATGCGGTTCGCCGAGAGCGAGATGTAATAGCCGCCGCTCGCCGCGACGCCGCCCATGCTGACGACCACGGGCTTGCCGGCCTTCTGCGCCTTTCTCACGGCATCGAGAATCTGGTCCGAGGCGGAGACCGAGCCGCCGGGCGAGTCGACACGCAGCACGATCGCCTTGATGTCCTTGTCGGCGGCCGCGGCGCGGATCGCCTTGGAAAGCGTGTCGCCGCCGATGCTTTCGCCGCCACCGAGCAGGCCGCCGCTGCCGGACGGACCGTCATTGATCTCGCCCGACGCCTGGATCAGCGCGATCTGCGGGCCGCTGGCATATTCCGCTTCCTGCTTCGCGACGCGCACGAACTGCGCCATCGCGACCATCTTGGCGCCGTCACCGGCGCGGCCGAGCGCCGCGTTCTGCGCGTCGTCGTCGAAGCCGATCTTGTCGATCAGGCCGGCGGCCTGGGCGTTCTCGGTGAATTGCGGGCTGGCCTCGAAGGCGGCGGCGATGCGCGCCTGGGTCATGTGACGCGCGGCGGCGGCGCCGGAGGTCGCCGCGTCATACCAGGATTGCATCAGCCGCGTCAGCTGGAGCCGGTCTGCCGGCGTCATGTTCTTTTCCATGTACTGGTCGGCGGCACTCTTGAAGTCGGCGCGCTTGACGATCTCGGGCTTGGCCTGGAGCTTGTCGAGCAGGCCGCGCAGGAAGAACGCGCCGCCACCTTCGCCCGCCGCGGTGAACGGCGATTTGGGCTGCATCCAGATCTCGTTGGCATCCGCCACGGTGAGGTAATCGCCGAGACCGCTCGCGACAAAACCCTGACTGTGCGCGATGACGAACTTGCCCGAGGCGCGGAATTTCCGGATCGCGGCGCCGATCTCCTCGGCCTGCGCGATGGAGAGATTGGCGCTGCCAATGCGCAGGCTCACGCCCTTGACGCGGGAATCGCGCTCGGCGGCGTCGAGCGCCAGCACGATGTCCATGACCGTGACGGGACCGGAGGTGAAGTTGAAGTCGAGATTCGAGGAATCCGCCAGCGGGCCGCGCAGGTCGAGCGCCAGCACCATGTTGGACGGCAAGCCGTCGCCGCGGAACAGGCCGATCACCACGATGACGATCAGCAGCAGCAGGACGAACGCCACGGTCTTGGCGATGCTGTTCAGGACGCTCAGCCCGATGGATTGCAGCCAGCGGAGAAATGCGATCATGGGGAGCGGTCCTTGGGCGATGATGCTGCGCACTATATGGGGGCGAGATTAAAGAAACACAGCGGCGATCACGCGACAGGAGCGCACGCATGCCCGCCGGATGCACGGTATACCTTTGATTATATTTATCTTTCTGGAACTTAATATTTCAGTCCGAAGGTCAGCAGGTTCTGGCTGAAGGCGAACCAGACGGTGGCCAGCGCCGCCAGCGCGATCAGCAGGTCGCTCGCCTTGGTCCACCACGGCCGCGCCGGGTCGCGGAGCGCGAATACAAATTCCGCGATCGGGATCGGAGTTCCCAGCACGCCGAGCAGGCCGATAAGCTGCAAGACGCGCCACAGCCAGTCGATATCGGGGCTGAAGCTCACCGGATATTTGTTGAGGTGCGCGAAGACGAGCGGAAAGCCGACGAGGAAAACGAGGTCGATCAGCGCCACCACGCGCGTCAGGCGGTAGAGCAACCGCGCACGGTCGGCGAGCGGTAGTGGCCGCTCGTAGCGCCAGCGCAGCACCGCCTTGATCGGCCAGAACAGGATTGCGAGCAGCAAGACGACGACGGTGAAGACGAGAAGATAGAAATTCCATGGCTGGGCGTTGAAGCCGGCGGGCTGCAACACCAGCACCGGACCGAAATCGTCGCTGCCGATCTGATCGACCCGGCCATCGCGGAATTTCGCCTGCACGCGGCTGGCGCCGTTCACTTCCTGCCAGACGAAAGGCCCGATTTCGCGCCAGCGCTTGGGCTGTCCCGCCGGATCTTCGAGCGGCGACACGCTGATCGTCGCGTCGGAATTGACGGTGACGCTTTGCGGCTGGAGCAGGAAAATGAAGTGCAGGAAGCTGGAATCGGAGCGGCGGCTGACGACGTAATCGCCGGCGATCCGCTGGCCATCCTGCATCGCCGTCTTCAGGGTCGGCAGGGCCTTCGCCGGCGCGGCGGGGAAATAGCGATCCATGAAGCCGGCGAAAAAGGCGCGGCGCAGATTGCCGGCAGCGGCGCCCGCGCCGCCGCTGTTGACCGCGAGGAAGATGCCGGTGCCGTCGCCGAGCAGCAGTTCCAGTTCGGAATGGAACACGCCGGTATCGCCGTCATGCGCGATGACGACATGGCCGTTGCGGTCGTCGCGCCAGAAGCCATAGGCCATCGGCAACAGCGCGGAGAACGGCCGGTTGGCGACGCCGTGCATGCGTGCCGCCATTTGCGGCGACAGGATGCGGCCGCCGCCGTTCAGATGCGCGAGCATGAAGCGCGCGATGTCGCCGCCGCTCGCCGACAGGCCGCCGGCCGGCGCCATGTCGATCATCTCGAACGGCGTGGGCGGCGCGCTGGCGACGTCGTAGCCCTTCGACATGCCGGCGCGCAGCGCGGGCGGCAAGGGTTGGACGAAGGTCGCATGCGCCATGCCGAGCGGCGTGAAGATGTGGTGCTGGATGTAGTCCGCGAACGGCTCGTGCGAGACGCGCTGCACGATGTAGCCGGCAAGGACGGCGCCGTAGTTCGAATAGGCCGGCACGTCGCCTGGCGGAAAGAGGCGCGCCGGGAGCGCGTCCCTCACAACCTTGTCCAGCGGCGTGACGCGGTTCGGATCGCCCAGCAGGTAATAACGGAAACCCTCCTCGAACCCGGCGGTGTGCGTCATCAGGTTGCGCATCGTGATCGGGCGGCCGAAGGCGGGCGGGATGGCGAAGTCGAGATAGGCGTTCACGTCGCGATCGAGATCGATCTTGCCCTCGCCGGCCAGCTGCATCACCGCGGTCCAGACGAACAGCTTGGATACCGAGCCGGTGCGGAACAGGGTGCGCTCCGGGTCCACCGGCGTATGCGCCGCGACGTCGGAAACGCCATAGCCTTTCTCGAACAGGACCTGGCCATTCCTGACCACGACGACGACCACGCCGGCGATGTTGCCTTGCGCCCGGCTCGCGGGGACGAGGCCGTCGGCGAAGGCTTCGACATCGCTTCGGACGAGCGCCGCTCCGCCATGGCTGGGCGCGGACACGGGTGGCATGGAATCGTCCCGTGCCAGTGCCGGCAGCACCGCCAAGGCCAGCGTAAACGCCGCACAAAGGATGATTCGCATCGCCCCGCCCCGTCCAGAACCCGCCTCGCCGGCGATGATGTCCGCCAGCAGCTATTGTCGCAACCGGCAATATGGGGAACAGCCGCAGCGATAGGGCTGGCACTGGACAAACCCGGTTCTTACAATCGGGCGAACCAGACAACAACGAAGCCGCTTCGTGGCGGCGCAGGGCAGGCGGCGCAACCGCGCCGGCGGATCAGTGAGCGTCGCGCAGCCAAGGCAAAGGACGGGCCGCAGCCCCTTGTGGCGGCTGCTTCCGCTTATCCAAAAGCATGCGCTCGCGTTCTGGGGCGGGATGTTCTTCATCTGCCTCGGCCGCGTATTCGAGGCGGGCATGCCGCTGTTCGTCGGGCTCGCCATCAACCGCATCGCCGATCACGACAACCGGCTGCTCGGCCCGATCCTCGGCATATTGGGGCTCGCCGTGGTGCGCTATTTCTCCGTCGCCTATGGGCGGCAACTGGTGCGCCTGGTCGGCGTCACCGTCACCTATGACATGCGCGAGCGGCTCTATTGGCATTTTGAGTTGCAGGGGCCGCGCTTCTTCGCGCGGTTTCCGACCGGCGATCTGATGGCGCGCGCCATCAACGACCTCAATCTGGTGCGCCAGTTGATCGGCGTGGGCAGCCGCACGCTGATCGTGCTCGGGTTCTCCGGCCTCGTCGCGTTCGCCTTCATGATGACGCTGTCGCTAAAGCTGACCCTGTGGCTGCTGCCGGTGATGCCGTTTATCGGCGGCATGGGCTTCTTCCTCTCGACCCGCATCTTCGCGCAATCGACGGTGGTGCAGGAGGGATTCTCCTCGCTGTCGGAGTCGGTGCAGGAAAACCTCAACGGCATCCGCACCATTCAGACCCACGCGCAGGAGGATCGCGAGGTCGCGCGCTTCAAGGCGGTGTCCGGCGCCTATGCCGACAATTATTTCCGCCTGATGGTGATGAACGCGGCGCTCAACGCCTGGATGGTGGTGTTCACCGGCATCGCGGTCGTCATCATCATGGGTTTCGGCGGCTACCAGGTGCTGCATGGCGAGATGACCGTCGGCACCTTCACCGCATTCACGATGTATCTGGGCATGGCGGTGGCGCCGGTCCAGCAATCGGGGCAGATCGTCTCGATGTTCCAGCGCGGCTCATCGGGCGCCAAGCGCCTGTTCGAGGTGCTCGACTATGAACCGGAAATCCGCGACGCGCCGGACGCGGCGCCGCTCGACCGGATCGGCGGTGACATCAAGCTGCAGCATCTGTCTTACACCTATCCGCGCCGCGCCTCGGCCAAGGATGCGCGCGCGACCGACGCCAAGGCGGTGGCGACAGGCACGGCGGCGCTGAACGATGTGTCGCTCGACATCAAGGCGGGCGAAACGGTCGCGATCCTGGGGCGCGTCGGTTCGGGCAAGTCGACCTTGCTGCGCTCGATCGTGCGGCTGCTCGATCCGCCGCCGGGGACGGTCTATCTCGACGGGCGCGACATCCGCCTGCTGCCCATTGCGCAGGTGCGCGGCGACATCGCGCTGGTGCCGCAGGACCCGTTCCTGTTCGCCGACGAGCTCGGCCGCAACATCTCCTATGACAATCCGATGCGCGAGGAGAGCGCGATCCGCGACGCCGCCGAGGCGGCAGACCTGGAAGAGACCATCGACCGTTTTCCCGATCATCTGCGCACCCTGGTGGGCGAGCGCGGCGTGACGCTGTCGGGCGGGCAAAAGCAACGCACCTCGCTGGCGCGCGGTTTGATCCGCGACACGCCGGTGCTGCTGCTCGACGATTGCTTCTCCAGCGTCGACACCGAGACCGAGGAGCACATTCTGTCGCGGCTGAAATCGCTGCGCGCCGGGCGCACGACGCTGCTGGTTTCGCATCGCGTCTCCACCGCGCGGCATGCCGACCGCATTGTGGTACTCGACGCGGGGCAGATCGCCGAGACCGGCACGCATGCCGAGTTGATGGAGCGCGGCGGGATCTATGCCGGCTTTGCGCGCGCACAAGGGCGGCGCGAGGAGCTGGTGCACGATCTAGAGCGCGAACTCGCGCCCGAGGCCACGACATGAGCGACGCGACCCTCGACGCCCGCCCGGAGCCGCCGCGCCGCCTGAAAGGCGCATTCGACGACGACGTCTATGGCAAGAATCTGGATGTTGGGCAGGTGTCGCGCCTGATGCGCTGGATGCGGCCCTATCGCAGCCAGGCAATCGTCTCGCTGGTGTTGGTGCTGCTGTCGGCCATCGCGTCGATCATGGCGCCGACGGTGATGAGCCGTGTGCTGATCGACGGCATCGTGCTCAAGCACCAGGGTCCGGCACTCGCCGATCTCGGGCAGGAAATCTTCAACCATTGGATCGCGGCGACGTTTCACGTCACGCCGCTGCTCGCCGCGTGTATCCAGTACATGTTCTGGATCGCGCTGGCGGCGGCGCTGGGCCGTGGCTTCGGCATCTTGTTCGGACGCGCCACGCTGAACACGCTGCGCGATCTGCGCTGCGATTTGTTCGAGCACCTCGAGCATTTGCCGTCCAGCTTCTACGACCGCGTCGCGGTGGGCCGGGTGATGACGCGCGTCGCCAACGACGTCGAGACGCTGTTCGAACTGTTCGCGGGGTTCGGCCAGTTGGCGGGGCAGTTCGTGCCGTTCTTCGTCGCGATCACCATCATGCTGACGCTCTCGCCGACGCTAACGCTCGAGCTGTTGCCGGTGATGCCGGTCGCAGGGCTGTTCACCTGGATGTTCCGGCGCATGTCGCGACCGCTCTATCGCGTCATCCGCATGACGGTGTCGCGGCTCAACGAGAATTTGCAGGAAAACCTGTCCGGCATCGAGGTGGTGCAGCTCTATGGCCGCGAGAAGGTGAATTTCGAGCGCTACAGCGCAATCAACAACGACAACCGCGCCAGCGAGACCAAGGCGCTGACCATCGAGAGCTATTACGGGCCGTTCATCGACGGGATGAATTATATCGGCATCGCGGTGATCGTGTGGTTCGGCGGGCATCTGGTGCTGCACAACGACATGACGGTCGGCGTGCTTCTGCTGTTCACCCAGTTTCTCGACATGCTGTTCCGCCCGATCGTCGCGATGGGCGAGCAGTGGAACATCGTGTTCCGCGCCATGGCGAGCGGCGAGCGCATCTTCCAGGCGCTCGACTGGAAGGAGTCGCTAAAGGAGCCGGCGCATCCGATCCCCCTGCCCGCCGACCTGCACGGCCAGGTCGAATTCCGGCACTTGAACTTCGCCTACAATCCCGAGCATCCGATCCTCAAAGATGTGAGCTTCACGATAAACCCCGGCGAGCGCATCGCCATCGTGGGGCCGACAGGGTCGGGCAAGACCAGCCTGATTCGCCTGCTCTGCCGTTTCTACGACGTGGCGGATGCCAGCATCTTCCTCGACGGCATCGATATCATGCAGGTGAAGCCGTCCGACATCCGCACGCGGATCGGCGTGGTGCTGCAGGATTTCCACATCTTCTCAGGAACCGTCTACGACAACATTGCCCTCAACGATCCCGCGATCACGCGCGAGCGCGCCGAGCATGCTGCCAGGCTGGTGCATGCCGATCCGTTCATCCGCGCGCTGCCACAGGGCTACGACACGCCGCTCAACGAGCGCGGGCGCAACCTGTCGCACGGTCAGCGGCAATTGCTCGCCTTTGCGCGCGTGCTGGCGATGAATCCGGAGGTGCTGGTGCTCGACGAAGCGACCGCGAGCATCGACACCGAGACGGAATTGGTGATCCAGGACGCATTGCTGAAGCTCACTGAGGGCCGCACCTCGGTGATCATCGCACACCGGCTCCAGACGATCAAAGACGCGCATCGCATCGTCGTGCTGACCGAAGGCCGCGTCCGCGAGATCGGCACGCATGAGGAACTGATCGCCAAGGGCGGGCTGTACAAAACGCTGTACGAGCTGCAATTCCAGGAAGCGGCGGCTCCTTAGGCCTGAACGCGAAAAGCCCGGCTTCCGCCGGGCTTTCCTGTCGTTACGCGCGTACGACTTATTCGGCCGCGTCGCGGACGGCGTCTTTGAGGCCGCCGACGGCGTTCTGAACCTTGCCCTTGGCCTTGTCCGCCGCGCCTTCGGTCTGCAGCTTGGCGTCGCCGGTGGCTTTGCCGATGGTTTCCTTCACGGCACCCTTGGCTTGATTGGCCGCGCCGTTGATACGATCCTTGTCCATGACGATCTCCTTCGAGTGGTTCGAATTACGGTAAGAAAACGGCAGGGCGGCGCGGACGTTCCGCCTCGTGGAAGGGATTAAATTTCACGCCATGACGGAACCAGACTCGCTCGGTGCGCTCCTGAACAGTTCCCACGCCACCATCGTTCCCGGCGTCTATGATGCGCTGTCCGCACGTATCGCGACACGCGCCGGCGCGCGCGCGATCTATATGACCGGCTTCGGCGTCGCGGGCGCGGGATTCGGCGTGCCGGACATCGGCCTCGTCAGCGCGTCGGAGATGATTGAGCGCACCGGCGTGATCGTGGCGGCGTGCGAGCACGTGCCGCTGATCGCGGACGGCGACAATGGCCATGGCGGGCCGCTCAACGCGGCGAAGCTGACGCGCGCCTATGAGCGCGCCGGCGCGGCGGCGATCCAGCTCGAGGACCAAGTCCTGCCCAAGCGTTGCGGGCACATGGAAGGCAAGGAAGTGATCCCGCGCGCCGAGGCGGCGCAGAAGATCCGCGCGGCGTCCGAGGCGCGTGCCTCCAAGGATTTCAAGGTCGTCGCGCGCACCGATGCGCGGGCGACACACGATCTCGACGAGGCGCTGCGGCGCGGCGACGATTTCCTGAAAGCCGGAGCCGACGTGCTGTTCATCGAAGCGCCGCGCACGCCCGAGGAGCTGCGCCGGGTCGCGGAGACCTTCAAGGGCGTGCCGTTGCTTGCCAATCTCGTGGAGGACGGCAAGACGCCGCTTTTGAGTGTCGCCGAGCTGGAGGCGCTGGGGTACCGGCTGATCCTCTATCCGGTTTCGGCGCTGCTGGCGGTCACCGCCCGGTTGGAACAAACCTATGATCTGCTCTTGAAGGGCGACCGTAACAGCCTGGACGGCAACCGGTCCTCCTTCGCCCATTACAACGCCATCATGAAACTTCCGGAGCTTTTGGCTGTAACCGAAGCGCTCGCGGAACCGAATAAGGGGGAGTGAAGCCATGCCGAGATTGCGCCAGGTCGGGAAAGATGCCGCCCATCCGTTTGCCAAGGCCGTCTACAAATCGCTGTTCGGCGAGCGCGATCCCGTCACCGAGCCGGGCACCGCGACCGGCACGCCGGGCAATTGGTGGACCGTTTTCGCCCTCGTTCCCGACGCGTTCGATCACGCCGTGGCGGGGTTCCAGTTCTACCGCGGCAAGCGCAAGCTCGATCCGCAATTGCGCGAGCTCGGCCAGACCCGCGCCGGCTGGGCGCGCGGCAGCCAGTTCGTCTATTCGCAGCATTGCAAGGCATCGCGCGGCGTCGGGCTCAGCGAGGACAAGATCGCAGCCATCCCGCATTGGCCGGTCGCCGAGTGCTACAGCCCGGTCGAGCGTGCGGTGCTCGCCTATACCGACGGCATGGTCATCATGGGCGGGCGGGTCGCCGATGGCGTCTTCGCCGCGCTCAAGACGCATCTCTCCGACGAGGAGATTCTCGAACTCACTTACATCGTGGGCCTGTACGACATGCACGCGGTGATGACCAAGGCGCTGCGTCTCGAATATGACGATGTCGACGACCGCATCGTCGAGGTCGCGGCACCGGCCGGCGCATCGTCGGACGTAATGGCGATGGTCGACCAGGACAAGAACAAGACCTAACGGAGACGAACATGACCAACCGACGCAATCTTCTGCAGATGCTCATGCTGGGCGGCGCCGCGGTCGCCGGCGCCCTGCCCGCTTTCGCAGCCGGTTACGAGGTGACGCATACGGAAGCCGAGTGGCGCAAGCTGCTGTCGCCGGCGGCGTTTCACATCCTGCGCGAACAGGGCACCGAGCAGCCCTTTACCAGCCCGCTGCTGAATGAGCATCGCAAGGGCACCTTCACCTGCGCCGGCTGCGCCCTGCCGCTGTTCGCCTCGAACACCAAATTCGACAGCGGCACAGGGTGGCCGAGCTTCTGGCTGCCGCTGCAAAACGCGGTGCTGACCACCAGCGACAATTCCTGGATCATGAGCCGGACCGAGGTCCATTGCCGGCGCTGCGGCGGGCATCTGGGCCACGTCTTCGATGACGGGCCCAAGCCAACCGGCCTGCGCTATTGCATGGACGGCGTCGCGCTGGGGTTCAAACCGGCGTAGTCCGGTCGCTCAGCCTCCCGGTTACGCTCCAGTTGCGCCAAGCCCGCCTTCGCCGGACAATGCGGCAATGGCGACCTTCGAATCCGATGGGCTGACGCTCGCTTATGACGACATCGCCGGTCCCGGGCAGGGCCGGCCGATGATCCTCGTCCACGGCTTCACGTCGAACCGGAAAGAGAACTGGCAGCGGCTCGGCTGGTATGGGGCGCTGGAGCGTAAGCGCATCCGGACCTTGGCGCTCGATTGCCGTGGCCATGGCGAAAGCGCCAAGCCGCACGATCCTGCCGCTTACGGCCGCGACGCGATGGCGGGCGACATCTTGCACCTGATGGACCATGCCGGTGTCGAGCGGGCGCATCTGATGGGCTACTCGATGGGGGCGCGGCTGGCGCTGGCGGCGGCACTTAAAGCGCCGGCGCGGTTCGCGACGCTTACCGTCGGCGGCATCGGCGCCAGGCTGTTCGAGCCGCACGTCGTCGCGGGCAATCCCATGGCCGATGCGATGGAAGCCGCCGATCCGGAAAGCATCACCGAACCGATGCTGAAAAGCTTCCGTCAGTTTGCCGATGCACAAGGCGAGGACCGGCTGGCACTCGCGGCGCTGACGCGCGCGGGGGACGCGCCGTTCACGAAGGACGAGCTTGCCGGGTTGAACGTGCCTGTGCTGGTCGTGGCCGGCGCGCGCGACGATCTTGCCGGCGATCCGCAGCCGCTGGCGGATGTTTTCCCCGATGGCCGTGCGGTGACGCTGCCCGGTGTCGATCATTTCTCGGCGATTGCGCACGTGCTGTACAAGGCAGCGGTGTTCGATTTTCTGGATGGCGGGATCTAACCCAGCCGTCCCACCAGAAACCGATATACGGCGGCCTCTTCCGGCGTCAGCTTGGTCTTGTCGTCGGCGTCCGCGTCGCGGATTCGCAAGGTCAGCGTCGCGTCGCCATACGCCGCGAGCACTTCGGGGTGGATGTAGCATTTGCGGCAGATCGTCGGTGTGTTGCCGAGACGGGCGGCGACGGTGGCGATGATCTCGCGTGTCGCCTTCTTCGTCGCCGTGACGGTGCCGCAGGTGCCGCGTTCATGCAGTGCGACCGCAGCGGCGACGGTGCCGAACCAGGTGCGGAAATCCTTGGCGGTGATCTCGCGGCCGGTGATCTCTTTCAGATAGGCGTTCACGTCGGCGGAATCGACGCCCTGGCGCTTGCCGTCTTCGTCGAGATATTGGAACAGCTGTTGGCCCGGCAAGTCCTGGCAGGCGCGCACGATCCTGGCGACGCGGCGGTCGTGCACCTTCAGATTCCACGCTTTGCCGCTCTTGCCCTTGAAGTGGAAGCGCAGCGTCGCGCCGGTCACATCGACATGCGGCTCGCGCAATGTGGTGAGGCCGTAGCTGCCGTTCGCCTTGGCGTAGTCCTTATTGCCGACGCGGACCAACGTGGTCTCGAGCAGATGCACGACGGTCGCCAGCACCTTCTCGCGCGGCAGGCCGTGGCGGGCCATGTCTTTCGCGACCGTCTCGCGGATCGTGGGCAAGGCCTGCGCGAACACCAGGATGTGCTCGAACTTGGCACTCTCGCGCAGGGCGCGGAATTCGTCGTTGTAGCGGTATTGCTTGCGGCCCTTGGCATCGAGGCCGGTTGCCTGGATGTGGCCGTTGGCCTGCGGGCATATCCACACGTCTTTCCATGCCGGCGGAATCGCCAGCTTGCGGATGCGGGCGAGAACCGCCTTGTCGCGGATCGTCGCGCCATCGCCGTTCGCATAGGCAAAGCCCGTCCCGGCGCGGCGGCGGGTGATGCCGCGGCCCTCGCCCGAAACGTAGCGCAGGCCCGCGCTCGCGGCCACCACCTGCGGGTCCGCGATCCGGCCCGTGTCCTCGACCTGCGCCAATTGCATGCTCGGTATCCGCCTGTGCCGCTGAGATAAGCGTTATGCGTGGCAGCAAGTTCCCAGCCGGTGCTATGGACGCTAGCGTGGCGGCGGGAATCGAGGCGGCCATGGGCAAACTTCAGGACGATACCGCACTGACCGAGCGCGACGGGCGGCTGTTCGCGACGCTGTCGCGCGACTGGGAGATTTGGGGGCCCAATGGCGGCTATGTCTCGGCCATCGCATTGCGCGCCGCGGGCAAGATAGCCCCTGCGGGGCATCGGCCGGTGACGATCTCGGTGCAATATCTGTCGGCGGGAAAATTCGCCGAGGCCGAGGCCATCGTCGAGCCAGTGAAGCAGGGCCGCACCGCGTGGTGCATCAACGTCGCGCTGGTGCAGGACGGCAAGCGCTTCCTGCAAGCGCAGGTGTGGACCACCGACCGCAGCGACGGCCCGACGACGCGCGAGGTGGCGATGCCTGAGGTTGCCATGCCCGCAGCACTGCGGTCGTGGGACGAGATTCTGCCGCCCGACGCGCCACGCTCGAGATTCTGGGCGAATTTCGAGTCCAAGCCGCTGGTGGTGATCCCGTTCGGCGAGCGCAACCCGAAGGGATCGATCACGCAGGACTGGTACCGCTTCCGCGACTTCGACTCGGGCAGCGATCCGTTTCTCGACTGCGCCCGCGCACTGCTGCTGATCGATACTGTGCCGTGGCCGGCGTTCAATCGCGGCCTGGCCGAACGGATCGACTATATCGCGCCGAGCCTCGATGTCTCGGTGTGGTTTCATACGCCGCCCCAAGGCGACTGGCTGTTCGTCGATGCCCATTCCGGCGTCGCCGATGGCGGCCTGATCCAAGGCACGGTGCGAGTCTGGACCGAGGACAGACGTCTTGTGGCCAGCGGCGGCAGCCATATGCTGGTCGCCCGGCGCGGCTGACTGCCACCAAAGTTCCCTCTTGCGCGTTTACACCCCTATCAAGGGGTATTCATGACATTTGGCGCGTTTTCGGACCGGCAGCGGAGCGGTTTGGCCATCCTGGCAGTGACCGTTGTGGCCTGCCTGGCGGCGACGCCGGCGCTTGCGGCGGCCGTGTCGGGCTCGGGCAAGTCCGAGGGCATCTTCATCGCCGAGATCATTCTGCTTCTGCTGGTCGGCCGCACGCTGGGCGAGGGGCTGCAACGGCTCGGCCAGCCGGCGATCATGGGCCAGCTCATCGCGGGCATCCTGCTGGGCCCGAGCTTCTTCGGCTTCTTCCTGCCGGACATCCAGAAGGCGATCTTCCCCTCGGCGCCCGAGCAGCAGGCGATGATCAACGCCGTGTCGCAGCTCGGCATCCTGATGCTGCTGCTGCTGACCGGGATGGAGACCGATCTCAAACTGGTGCGCAAGGTCGGGCGCGCCGCCGCATCGGTCTCGGCCACCGGGATCATCCTGCCGTTTGCCTGCGGCTTCGCGCTGGGCCAGTTCCTGCCGGATTCGATCCTGCCGGTGCACATGAGCCGGCTCGTGCCGTCGCTGTTCCTCGGCACGGCGCTATCGATCTCGTCGGTCAAGATCGTCGCGACCATCGTGCGCGAGATGAACTTCATGCGCCGCGACGTCGGCCAGGTGATCGTCGCTTCCGCGATCATCGAGGACACGATCGGCTGGGTGATCATCGCGATCACCTTCGGGATCGGCGGCGGTCACGGCAAGCTCGACTGGCTCGGCATCGGGCGCGACATCGCGGGCATCGCGCTGTTCCTCGTCTTCAGCTTCACGCTGGGGCGGCGCATCGTGTTCTGGCTGATCCGCTGGGCCAACGACAATTTCCAGAGCGAATTCCCCGTCATCACCATGATCCTGATCATCATGGGCGTGATGGCGGAGGTGACGCAGCTGCTCGGCGTTCACACCGTGCTCGGCGCTTTCGTCGCCGGCGTGCTGATCGGCGAGTCGCCGATCCTGACCCAGCATGTCGAGGATCAGCTGCGCGGCATCATCACGGCGCTGTTCATGCCGGTGTTCTTCGGGGTCGCGGGCCTCACCGCCGATCTTACGGTGCTGAAAGACCCCACGCTCGCCCTCCTGACCGTCGGCCTCGTGCTGATCGCCAGCGTCGGAAAATTCACCGGCGCGTTCCTCGGCGGCGAGATCGGCGGTTTGAAGTGGCGCCAGTCGGTCGCGGTTGGCTCGGCGATGAACGCGCGCGGCTCGACCGAAGTGATCGTGGCGTCCATCGGCTTGGGCATGGGGGCGCTGACCCAGAACTTGTACACGATGATCGTCACCATGGCGGTGATCACGACGCTGGTGATGCCGCCGATGCTGCGCCGCGCGCTCAATGCGCTGCCGCTGGGCGAGGAGGAGAAGAAGCGCGTCGAGCGCGAGGCGATCGACCAGCGCGGCTTCGTCACCAATCTGGAGCGCCTGCTGCTCGCGGTGGACGGCTCGGCCGCCGGCAAATTTACAGCCCGCGTTGCGGGCCTCGTCGCCGGTGCGCAGGGCATGCCGATCACCATCGTGCGGGTCAACGAAGCGCGGACCAACGCCGCGGAGCCGGTGGACGGGCCAAGCCGTCAGATCAAAGAAGGCGCCAAGACCAGCGCGGCGGTGATGAAGGCCGACGAAGCCGCACCCGACCCGGAGAAAGTCCAGATCACCACGCGCGCCAAGGCCAAGACGGAGGACGATTCGAAATCGGTCAGCGAGGAATCGCGCAAGGGCTTCGACCTGATGATGGTCGGGCTTGGGGAAACCCATGACGCCGAGGGCGCGTTCAACCAAGCGGTGACGAAGTTGGCCAAGGAATTCAACGGCGCGCTGGGCATCCTGACATCGAACGACGCGGAAAATCTGCCACCGCTGAACACGCGGCTGCGTATCCTGGTGCCAATCAACGGCACGCCGGCGGCGCGCAACGCGGCCGAGATCGCCTTCGCCATCGCGCGGCCGACCGGCGCGCGGGTGACGGCGCTCTATGTGTCGGCCAACAGCGAATCCACCAAGCGCGGCATCACGCGCACCCAGGAGGAAGCCGTTCTGAAGGACATCGCCGACCTCGGCGAGCGCTATGACGTGTCGCTGCACACTGCGCTGCAGCCCAAGGGCAATGCCGAAAACACGATCCTGAAAAGCGGCGCCGCCGGCCACCATCTGATCGTGATGGGCGTCAGCGCGCGGCCCGGCGAGCAGCTGTTCTTCGGGAACACGGCCAACGCTGTGCTGAAGAAGTGGAAAGGCGCGACGCTGTTCGTGGCGAGTTAGCTCACACCGTCTCCAGCCATTGCAGGCTGAACAGGTTTGCCGGGTCGGTCCAGACCCGGCGCACGGAGTAGCCGGCTTCGGCGGCGAGGGTGCGGAAGCCGTCGCGGGTGAATTTCTGGGAATCCTCGGTGTGGATCGCCTCACCTTCGGCGAAGGCGATGGCCTCGCCGGCAATCGTCACGCATTGCGCCTTGAGGCTGACGAGATACATTTCGATGCGCTGCGCCGGCGCGTTGTAATAGGCGTAATGTCCGAAGCCGCTCAGATCGAAATCGGCGCCAAGCTCATGGTTGGCACGCACCAGAAGATTCTTATTGAATGCCTCCGTCACGCCCTCGGCATCGTTGTAGGCGGCATGCAGGATCGCCGGATCCTTGACGAGGTCGGCGCCGATCAACAGGCCGCCGCCATTCAGCGTGGCGCGGGCGTGGCGCAGGAACTGCACCGCTTCGGGACGCGTGAAATTGCCGATGGTCGAGCCGGGGAAGAAACCGGCGCGCCGCGCGGCGCCGTTCTCGAGCGGTCCGAGCGCGATCGGCTTGGTGAAATCGGCGATCACGGGGCTGACGCGCAGGCTGGGATAATCGCGCTCCAGAGGACGCACGACGTCGAGCAGGAAATCGCCCGCGATATCGATCGGCACATAGGCGCGCGGCGATTTCAGTTCACCGAGCAGGAGGCGCACCTTGCGCAGCGCGCCGGCGCCGAACTCGACAAGCTCGACATCGGGCCCGATCAGCGACGCGATGTCGGCAGCGTTCGATTGGAGGATGCCGAGCTCTGTGCGAGTCGGGTAATACTCGTTGAGTGCCGTGATCTGCTCGAACAGCTCCGAGCCGGCGGCATCGTAGAAATATTTGCTCGGGATGCGCTTGAGCGGACGGCTCAGGCCTTCGAGCAAGGCATCGCAGAAGTCGTTCTCCGACCGGCGGGTCCGGGCGGCAATGGCAACAGGGCTCATATCGTATCACTCGCCAATCTTAGGCCGCTAAACTGCCAACGCGCGGACGGTGGAAAGAAATTGCGGTAGGTAGCGCGGCCGTGGCCGGGCGGCGTGGCAACCGAGCCGCCGCGCAGCACGATCTGGCCGCTCATGAATTTGCCGTTGTACTCGGCGGCCTCGCCCTCGAATGGACGGTAGCCGGGATAAGGATCGTAGGACGAGCGCGTCCACTCCCAGACCTCGCCGGTACCGCTCAGCGCCGCCGATGCGGCCTCCCATTCGAATTCCGTCGGCAAGCGTGCCCCTACCCATGCGGCGTAAGCTGCCGCTTCATAGAAGCTGAGATGTGCGACGGGCGCGTGTTCTTCAAGCGCATGGGGGCCTTGCAAGGAATACTGCTGCCATCCCTTGGCAGCATCTCCCAGCCAATAGAGCGGCGCGTTGAGGTGATCGCGCTGCACCATGGCCCAGCCGTCGGACAGCCAGAACTCCGGCCGGCGATAGCCGCCATCGGCGACGAAGCGCAGGAATTCGCCATTGCTGACCGGCCGCGCCGCGATGCGAAACGGCCGCAGCAGAGCCTGGTGGCGCGGGCTTTCATTGTCGAAGGCGAAGCCATCGCCGCTGTGTCCGATTTCAACCACACCGCCGGCGTGGTCGATCCAGCTTTGCGCAAACGGCTCACGCGCCGCCTGCAGCCGTGCCGGCGCATAGGCGGGCAGCAGGGGGTTGAGAGAAAAGGCGTGCAGGATGTCGGTGAGGATCAGTTCCTGATGCTGCTGCTCGTGATGCAGGCCAAGCGTCAACAGCGGCGCGATGTCGTGGGCGCGCGCCTCGATCAAGCCGGCCATCGCCTCGTCGACATGCAGGCGGTATTCGAGAATCTGCTCGACCGAGGGCCGGCTCAGCATCCCACGCTGCGGCCGCGGATGGCGCGGGCCGAGGCCCTCGTAATAGGAATTGAACAGGTAGTTAAACGCGGGATCGAACGGCTTGTAGGCCGGATCGAATTTGGCGAGCAGCACGGCCTCAAAGAACCACGTCGTATGCGCGAGATGCCATTTGGTGGGGCTCGCGTCCGGCATCGACTGGATATTCTGGTCTTCGGCGCTGAGCGGTGCGGCGAGCGCTTCGGTACGCCTTCGTACCGCCGCGTAATCGGCCAGCAGCGCAGACGGCGCATCCGCCGCAAATCCCGCTGCGGCGGGTCGTATCGCTTCTCTGGCCATGCCGGGAAAATGCCTTCGTTGCCGTAGGTCAACGACGACAATAGCAGGAAAGTTCCCTGATTGTGTCAGCTATGGGGCGGTGTTGGCCGCCAGTATCACCGGCTTGTCGCGATACATCGCTGGCCAGACCCGCTTCAGTGCATCGATTTTGGGCAGGTCATTGTAGACGATGTAGGGATAGGTCGGATTGTGGATCAGGAAATCCTGGTGATAACCCTCGGCGGCGTAGAAGCCGGTGACCTTCTCGATCTTCGTGACGATCGGCCCGCTGAAGACATGCGCCGCCGTGAGCTGCGTAACATAGGCGGTAGCAATCTTCTGCTGCATCGGCGAGGTGAAGAAGATTTCCGAGCGATAGCTGCTGCCGCTGTCCGGGCCCTGGCGGTCCAGTTCGGTCGGATCGTGCGCCACCGAGAAATAGATGCGCAGTATGTCGCCATAGGACACCACGCGCGGATCGAAGGTGATCTGGACCGACTCGGCATGGCCGGTGGTCTCGGTGCCGACGAGTTCGTAGATCGCGGTCGCCTTGGCGCCGCCGGAATAGCCGGCCACGACTTTCGTCACGCCGCGCACATGCTCGAACACGCCCTGCTGGCCCCAGAAGCAGCCGCCGGCGAGAACGGCGGTCTCGCTGGCCGGAGCGCCCGCCTTGGGAGCGTCCACGGCGGCGGCGGGGATAGTCTTGTCGAGGTCGGCGCCACAGGCGGCGGACAGGCCGCAGATGGCGCTAATGCCGGCGGCGAAAACCACATTGCGGATAGTGCGAAGCATGGCGATGTCTCCAGGTCTCGACCGGTAATACGCCCGGGACCCCGATACGGTTACACCGGCCTACAAGATCACCAGCGCAGCATCAGCCGGCCCAGAAGGGCACCGAGCGCGCCCATCGCGGCAATGCCGAGCGTGTACCAGATGGCGACGAAGGGCGCCGCCGTCTCGGTGCAATGAACGGCATAAATTACGGTTCCCGCCGCGCCCGCGACCACGCCCGCAATGGCGCCGGCCAGCGTCAGCCTTGTCGGTCCGAGCGCGCGCAGGGCCCAGAAGAGTCCGGCGAAGATCGGGAGCGACAGGAGCACGATATTGCGGGCGCAGACCTGCGCCGAGCCGCCCATCATCATCGCCATGCGCGCGGCGTGCGACGCACCGCTGAGCTGCCAGGCAGCCAGCACGATCATCACGCCAAGCGGCACCAGGATCATCGGCCCGAACACGCCGCCCTGTCCGTCCGGCCGCGCCAGGCGGTCGATCAGGCCGAAGCCGAGCGCCGCAACGGCCAGCGCATAGGCGAATTTCATCCAGAACGGGCCGGTCATCATCGCGTGCATCAGGTCGGCGCGGACGCCGAGCCAAAGCACCATCACCGCCGCCGACAGCGCGATGCCGATGCCTAGCCCGAGCGCGAGGCGACCGCCAACCGCGCGCCTGGGAACCGGCTCAAGTTCGGTCGAAAGCGCGGTGATGAGATCGTCGGTCTTCATCGCGGCTCTCCTTCCTCGCCGACACGAGCACCGAGCGTCTTGAGGCCGCGATGGACGCCGACCTTAACCGCCGATTCCGACATGTTGTGGCGCGCCGCGGCCTCCGCTGTCGACAGGCCTTCGATCCTGGTGTCGCGGATCAGAGCTTGCGTCTTCTTGGGCAGTTGGCCGAGCAGGCGGTCGACATCGCGATGCGCCTCGGCGGCGGCGGTGTCGGAGGTCGAGAACAGAAGGTCGGGATCGTCGAGCGGATCTTCGGCGCGGCGCTTGGTGCGGCGGAAGTGATCGATCAGCTTGTAGCGCGCGATCGCATGCACCCAGGCCGTGAAAGGTCTGGAGGGATCATAGGTGGCGCGGCGCGTGTGCATGGCGATCAGGGTTTCCTGCAACAAATCCTCCGCGTCGGCCGCGTTGCCGAGGCGGCGGCGCTAATAGGCCCGCAGGAAGCCATTGAGCTTGCCCAGCAGCGTCGCATAGGCCGCGCCGTCGCCGCCCAGCGAGCGGACCATCAGCGCCTTCAATTCTGCTTCCGCGTCGACCAAAAGGCGCCTTCGACATCAAGTTCGTGTGATCTGCGGGAAAGGTTACATCGCCGACGGACATTTGACCAAGCGCCCGTTCACGGCGCGCCTCAGCGCCAGAACTGCACCAGCGCCGCGCCGTAAACGGCGTCGGCCGGTAGCCCGTGCCAGACAGCGCGTGCTGCAGGATGGCCCTCTTCCCGGGATCAAGATCGGCGGGCACGGGAAACGGCACCGCCTTGCCGAGCAACAGGTTGCTGATAAAGAAATGCAGCAGCGCTGCTGAATAGTCCGGCTTTTGCTGCGCGACGACGTCCGGCGCGCACAGCGCTTCGGCGACCAAGGCGCCGTCCGCGGTCTCTTCAAGCTTGATGCGGTAGACCGGCTTTCCCGTCCAGCTACGATGCAGGAACAGATAGGGCGCTTCGAAATAGACGAACCATTTGTCCTCCATCGCGTGGGGCACAAGGCCATCGCGCAGCCGGGCATATTCTGCGGCGGTGAAGCGCGCTTCATAAGGAATGGGCGAACCTGCCGTGAACGGCTCCCGCTTCCAGCTATCGGGTGTCGCTGTCTCTCGCTGCTCACGCATCGTCGGTGCCGGCATGAAAATTCGGGGTCCAGTGTAACCGAACCTTTGCGGCTACCGAACTTGTCCATGCAACCGCGACGACGAGGGCAGCCATGACAAAGTTGGGATTGATCGCCGTGGCGCTCCTTTTCGCCGCCGCGCTTCCCGCCCACGCTGCGCAGCCCGTCGTGGTCGAGCTGTTCACCAGCCAGGGCTGTTTGTCCTGCCCGCCGGCGAATGCGAGCCTCGCGGCGGTGGCTGATCGGCCCGGCGTTCTCGCACTGAGCTTCGGCGTCACCTATTGGGATTATCTCGGCTGGAAGGACACTTTCGCGCAGCCGCAATTCACGGCGCGGCAGGTCGCCTACGAACCCGGTCTTCGCCAGAGCGGACCGTTCACACCGCAGATCGTCGTCAACGGATCGGCCGACACGGTCGGCAACAACCGAAGCGATGTCGAGCGCCTGATCGCGGCGGCTCATCTTGCCGGACCCACCATCACATTGGACAGCAATGTCGTGTCGGTCGCCGCGGCAACGGCGGCGCAAGGCGCGGCAGATGTCTGGCTCGTCCGCTATGATCCGCGCACGATCAACGTTTCCGTCGCGCGCGGCGAGAATGAAGGCGTGACGCTGCCGCACAGAAACGTCGTGCGCGAGCTGACACGCCTGGGGGCTTGGTCGGGCGCCGCCGCGACCTATCCGATTTCGCCGGCGCCCGCAGGTCTGCTGACCGCGGTGCTGGTGCAGAAGCCGCATGGCGGCGCCATCCTTGCCGCGTACAAGCCATGAGCGCGCGGCCCACAGCGTTCCGGGGGACCCCGAAACACTCCGCGGCACAAGCCGCATTTCAACCACAACGAGGATTCGATATGAAAAAGATCACACTCGCCGCGCTGACCCTCGGCTCGGCCCTGTTCGCGACGGCGGCGATGGCGGACGGCGCGATGGCGCCCGCGAGCGGCGGCATGGCTCCGACCAACACGATGGCGCCCACCAACACCATGGCCCCGATGCACCCGGCGACGGGTGGCATGGCGGCGCACCACAAGCCCGCCACGCATCCCAAGAAGCCCGCGACAAATGCGATGGCGCCGGCCAGCGGCGGCATGGCTCCCACCAACACGATGGCTCCGGCAAACACCATGGCGCCGGCCAACACGATGGGCGGCTCGCACTAAGTCCCCGCGAGGCCGTTCATAGGTGGGCGGGGCGCTTTCCCCTCCGGCGCCCCGCCTGCCCCCTTTTTCTTTCGCAATTGCCCACAGCGCGGTGCCGCGCCTAGCATGCGCCCATGCTCACGCGACGACACGGCAATATGCGAATCCTGCGCGGCACCGCTCCGGCGGCGTCCGAGCGGCTCGAGCGCGAGGGTTATGCGCTGATCCGCGGCGTGCTCGATGCCGAGAGCGTCGCGGCGCTCGGTGCCGAGATCGCGGTGGTGTTCGATGCCTCGGGCACCGACCGCGAGCGCGATGCACGCAACGAATTCCGCTATGGCATGCTCAACCGCTCGGCGCTGGCGCAGAAGGCGATCGGCGCGCGCGCGTTGCTCGACGTGATCGAGCCCCTGCTGGGCGAGGATTGCCACGTCATCGCCAACACGGCGTGGCGCAACGCGCCGGGGCATCAGGGCGGCAACTGGCATGTCGATGCCGGTCCGCACGTGCCGCGCCCCGAAGGCGTGCCGTGGCCCGATGCGATTCCCTATCCGATCTTCGCCATCGGGATGCATCTGTTCCTGGAAGATTGTCCGCTCGAAGCCGGACCGACGGCCGTGCTGCCGGGCTCGCACAAATCCGGCCGCCTGCCGCCGAAGGAGCGCCTGGCCGATCTCGATCTGACCTATGAGAACAAAAAGCCCGTGCTGCTGCCGGCGCGCGCCGGCGATGTGATCCTGTTCGTCTCCGATGCCTGGCATCGCGGCACGCCGGCGCAGGACGGCCGCGGACGCTTTTTTATGCAATGCCATTACGGCCGCCGCGACATCGCACAGCGCATCCAGACCACGGCGGAGATCAATCACCTGACGCCCGAGGCAATCGCGCGCGCCGAGACCGACCGCGAACGCACCCTCATCGGATTGCATCCAGCGTTCTTCTACGACGGTTGAATTTTCAGATGTGAATGAGCTCCGAGCTCACGCGCCCGCGCGGCGCTTTGTCGACCTCCAGCAGTGCATTCAATTCGCCCGCCAGACGCTGCATCTGTCCCGGATCGATGAAATCGTCGAGCGCGAGATAGATATCGAGTTCGCGGTGGCCATCCGGCTCCGTCACCACGCTCATCTCGCGGATCGGGCATTGCGCGCGCAGGCTTTCCTCGTTGCGCACCAGATCGTTCTTGAGTGTCAGCATGCGGCTCGCATCGAGCTCTTCGATCTTTACGCGGTACAGGAACATCGCCGGCCTCTTCGTCGCCCGGCGATCAGGCTGCGCCGATAATCGCTAAGGCATACGTAGAAAGACCGTAGGTATTTTATCGATCTGCGCGCTCCGAATGGTGTCGTTTACGGTCTGTTAACGGCGAGTCCATTGTGCGGAACCAATCGCGGTAAGGGATTCAAATTGCATAAGGAATTGAATCACTTGGGTCGGAACTTGGGGTCGTTAACGATTAACCTTACCCCTCCCCACAAACAGGGGGGCCGCATCCAATTGATTCTTCTGACTCTTTCGGCTATTAATGGTTTGTTAACTTTATCAAGCAGCGACCGGACGACTCAACATCTGGCGCTGGGTAGTGGGTAACGGCGTCCTTACAGAGGGCGCCTCTGGGGTGCCTTCAGGAGGAAAGAGTTTTCGTGTCTCCTAAAGGGGTAGCGTCATGCTTGCGTATGAAGAACTGAAGGGCTCGACCGGCCGGCAAATTCGTTTTCGCGCGCCGCGTTACGATGCCCGCCGCATGTTTCCGTCTCTCGCGCCGCGCGTGCGCGTGCGCTCCACTGCTTATCGTCTTCAGGACATCAGCCTCGGCGGCCTCTCCGCGCTGGCGAAGACCGGTCACGACGATCTGCCCGAGATCGGCGAGACGGTGCCGCTGAGCATCCAGCAATCGGGCCTGCCGATCTTCGAGACCTCGGCGCGCGTCTGCCGCAGCGAGAGCACGGTGTTCGGGGCGAAGGTCGCGTTCAACTTCGTCGACCGCTTCGTCGAATTCGACAAGCTGCTCACGCGCAATACGCAAGCGCAGATCGCGGCGCGCTCGCCGGTTTTCGGCGGCGACACCGCCCAGCTCGTACCGATCGAATATCGCGCCTTCTGCGCCGACGCGCTGAAGCTGCTGCGTTCCTATCGCTCGGTGCTGGAAGCCAATTCCGCCGTCGCCACCGAATTCCGTCACGGCCTCAACCAGGTCGAAGCCTTCGAGACCTGCGAGCCGCGGCTGATCCAGCAATGGCGTGGGTTGTGGCGCACCGGCAACGACATGACGCTGTCGTGGATCAACGACCGCGACGTGCGCGAGGCGGCCAAGGAATACACCGAGCTCGTGCTGACGCCCGAGATGCGCAAGGGCGCGATCTGGGACCGCTCCTATGCCAAGCCGCTGGGCTATCCCGGCGACTTCGAGATCATGAACCAGGTCTATGACTGGGAACGCCTCGGCGCCGACGCCTATGAGATGCTGATGCATCGCGTCGGTCTGGAAGTGGCCGAGTGCATTCGCACCCGTATGGAGGTCGTGCGCACCCATATCGGCGATGTCGTACGCGAGCGCGGCCACGACCGTCCGGCGCGCATCACGAGCCTGGGCAGCGGCCCGGCCCGTGAGGTGCAAGCCTATCTCAGCAGCCACACGTCCGGCGGCCACCGCGCCGAGTTCTCGCTCATCGACCAGGAAGAGATCGCCCTGCTCTATGCACATGAGACGACCTATCCCTACGTGATGAACTCGGACGGGCGGATCAAGGTGCAGGGGCTCAACATCTCCTTCACCGATATCCTGCGCGGCACCGAAGGCCTTGCCGGCTTGCCGCCGCAGGATCTCGTCTATTCGGTCGGCCTGCTCGACTACCTGACGGCGCATCGCGCCAAGGCGCTGGTCAAGCGGCTCTACGACCTGCTGATGCCGGGCGGCATGCTCATCATCGGCAACATGAACGAGTGCCCGCTGAGCAATTATTGGCCGATGGAATACATCGCCGACTGGACGCTGCAGTACCGCAACGACGCCGACATGCTCGCCTGGGCCGAGGGGCTCAACGCGGCGCAGGCCTGGACCGAGACGGAACGGACCGGCCGCGTGCGGATGTTGTTCATTCGCAAGGGCTGAAGGCGGCTTAAACAGCCTTCAAGAGGCGCACCACTGGTGCGGTGCGCAGGCGTTCCGTCGGCAGATGGACCGTCACTGTGGTGCCCTGCGCCACCTGGCTCTCGATGCTAAGCGAGCCGCCATGCAGTTCGGTGAGCTTGGCTGTCAGCGGCAGGCCGAGGCCGGTGCCGCCATGGCTGCGCGACAAGACAGTCTCCACCTGCTCAAACGGCCGGATGACGCGGGCGATGTCCTCCGGCGCGATGCCGATGCCGGTGTCCTTGATGCGGATGAAGATGCCGCGCTCGGGATTGGCCTCGGCGCTGAGCTCGACCTTGCCGCCCTGGGGCGTGAACTTGATCGCGTTGGTCAGCAGGTTGAGCACGATCTGACGCATGATGCGCTCGTCGACGCAGGCATGCAGCGACTGGCCGGCATTGGCGAAGATCAGCTCGACGCCGCCGGTGGCGGCGCGGCCGCGGCACATACGCACCGCGTCGTCGAGGCAGTTCACCAGATCGATATCGTCTTCCTGCAGCGTCAGCTTGCCGGCTTCGGCCTTTGCGAGGTCGAGGATGTCGTTGATGATCGCAAGCAGGTGATGGCCGGAATCGTTGATGTCCTTGATGTACTCGCTGTAACGGTCGTTGTTCACGGGCCCGAACAGCTCTTTCTTGAGGACGTCCGAGAAGCCGATAATGGCGTTGAGCGGCGTGCGCAACTCGTGGCTCATATTTGCGAGGAACTCGCTCTTGGCGCGGTTGGCCTTGTCGGCCTCGAGCAGCAGCACGTTGGCGGCGGCGTTCTTGGCCTCGATCACCTTCTGGGCGCGATAGCTCCGCCGGATGTACATTTCCTGGATGTAGCCGGAGAACAGGCCGACGGCGGTCGCCATCACCAGGAAGAAATTGTTGTTGAGGTAATCCTTGAACGGGATCGGGTTGATCAGCGTCGAGACGATCTGGTAGAGCGCCACCAGCAGCAGCGAGCTGACCAGCGAGTTGACGAAGCGTAGCCGCACCAGCGAACTGCCATAGATCACCACCATGATAAGACCGGCGTAATACAGGCTGTTGAACGGCGGTGGCATGATCGCGGTCATGATGACCACGCCGAGGCCCGGCATGATCATCGCGGTCGCGAGCACGGTCTGCGAATAGCGCTCGAAGGACGGCACGAAGGTGAGACCGGCGGCGCCGAGCAGGACCGGGCAGACGACCGCATAGCGGATGAACCACAGCGTATGGACCATGCTGCCGCCGACCACGCTGTCGAGGATGCCGAAGGTGAGGTAGAGCATCGCGGCGGCGATGAGATAGGTACGGATCAGCGAGCGTGCTTCGTTGAGGCTGTCGATGCGATAGCGCGCCTCGATCGCGTTGTCGCGAAACCGCAGGCGCAGCCGGTCGAAGTCGTAGCCACCTTCGCTCGACCGTGCGGTGTTGGGGAAAGGCGCCTGCATCCGAAGTACCAGCGGACCTTCGTTAATCTCTCGCCCACATCATCCCCTTGCCGGGTAAAGAATTGCATAGCGCCGAAGGTTAACGGTGTTTTGCGCAACTTCATTCAATTGCAATAAGCCCTCTGTTTTCGGCTATGTTGGACTTAACAAAACATTGACGGGGGGAATGGAATGCGGCGGACGGCTTGTGTGTGTTTGTGCCTGTCCGCTTTGGGCGCCAGTCCTGCTTTCGCCGCGGGATATGGCCTGAAAGAACACAGCGCCGATGCCATGGCGGCGGCTTATGCCGGCGCCGCGGCCACGGACAGCGACGCGAGCTACCTCGCCTATAACCCTGCCGCGCTTGCGGGCGTCGGCGAAACCGACTTCGCGGGCAGCCTGGTCGGCATCGTTCCGGGGACCAAGGCGAATTACCTATCGGCCACGACCTCGGCCGGAAATCCCACCGGCGGCGCGGCGGCCCCGCGGAACTTCATCAGCGACGCGCTCGTCCCGTCCTTTGGGATCCGTCACCGCATGTCGGAGCGCTGGGCGGTCGGGCTCGACATCTCCGCGCCGTGGGGCCTCAGGACCGATTACCCAGCCAGCTGGGCGGGGCGCTATTACGCCATGAAGACGGAACTGCTGACGATCAACGCGTCGCCATCGGTGTCCTATCAGATATCGCCGGGCCTCGCGCTCGGCGCCGGCGCCCAGATCGAGTTTGCACAGGGCGCGCTGACCAGCACCATCGACACCGGCACACTGGGCGCTGCCAACGGCATCCCGGGCTCAATCCCGGGCGCGCAGGACAGCTTCGCGCGCGTCAGCGGCAAGAGCTGGACCTTCGGCTACACCGCCGGACTGATCGCCAAGCCTTATGACGGCCTGCAGATCGGGATCTCGTATCGCTCGTCGCTGCAGCACGATTTGAAGGGTCCCCTGACCTTCACGCTCGACAGCGCCGGTATCGGCGCCACGATCCGTGCGCTGACCGGTGTCTTCACAAACACCCGCGCAACGACGCCGCTGACCATGCCGGACGAGATCGAGATGGGGGCGCGCCAGCGGCTCTCCGACGACTGGACCGTCATGGCAGAGCTCGATTGGACCGATTGGAGCCGGGTGCACGCGTTGAGGGTCGAGGCGGCGAACCCGCTACAGCCCGACGATGTCACGACGACGCGCTGGCATAATACGCTGTTCGGCTCGCTCGGCGCCGAATATCGCGCCAGTCCGGATTTCACGTTCCGCGCCGGCGCCGCCTATGACGAGAGCCCAACGCCCGACGCGACGCGCGAGCCGCGCATCCCCGATGCCGACCGGATTTGGCTGTCCGCCGGCGTGCGCTACCGCGTGACAGACGCACTCGACGCCAATCTCACGCTGTCGCGCCTGTTCTTCCTGAAATCGACGCTGGCGCTCGATCCCACCATCCCCGGCGCGGCGCTGCGCGGCACGCTGGACGGCACGACGCAGGCCTATGTCAACGTCGTCGGCCTGCAGATGAGCTATCGGCCCTAGTGTGGCTTTGAACCGGACACGGTCCCATCTTATGATGCGGCGCGGCGAACCCGCGTGGGCAAAGGGCTGATATCTTGCATTCCTATTGTATTTCCGGCCTCGCCGTCCGCAGCGACATTAACCTTCCGGGACTGATCGCCACCGCCGAGGCGCCGCCCGACGTGACGATCCGGCTCGCGCCGGTGCCGCTGACGCTCGAGGCCGCCACCGAGACCGGCCCGACGTGGCAGATCGCCGGCGACCGCTTCGTGCTGCGCATTCCAGGCGTCGCGCGCTTCCTGTTGACCGGCGGGCGCGACATCGCCGTCGATCCGGAAAACGACACGCCGGCAGCGGAGATCGCGATCTTCATCATCGGCACCGCGTTCGGCATCCTGCTGCACCAGCGCGACCACGTCGTGCTGCACGCCAGCGCGGTGCGGGTGAACGGCAAGGCGGTGCTGTTCTGCGGCGTCTCGGGCGCCGGCAAGTCCACCATCGCGGCCGCCCTCGTCCAGCATGGCCACGCCTTCGTCGCCGACGATGTCTGCGCCATAACGCTCAACGCCGCCGGCGTTCCGATGGTGCAGCCCGACGGGCGGCAATTGAAGCTGTGGAACCAGGCGATCGAGAAACTGACGCTGATCGGCAGCCGCGGCGCGGCGGTGCGCAACAGGCTGGAGAAATTCTACGTCGAGCCTTCGGCATCGAGCGCCGACGCGCTGCCAGTCGGGGCGGTCTATGCGTTGCGCGAGACGCGCGCGCCGCACCATGACGGCATCGAGCGGCCAAACATCGTCGACGCGGCACTCCTGATCCGCAAGAACGCCTATCGCCCGCGCATGGTCACGGCGATGCGGCAGAAGGAGCGCTATTTCCAATCAGCGGTGAGCATCGCGTCCAAGGCGGGCGTGTTCCTCCTGACGCGGCCGCTCGATTTTGCGCAGATGCCGCAGACCATCGCGACGCTCGAGACGCATTGGCGCGAGATCGGGCTCGCCGGAGCCCAGCCGTGAGCGACAAGGTCTGGCTCGCCTCCTATCCCAAATCGGGCAACACCTGGATCCGGATGATGATCGGCTGCCTGGCGCTGAAGGACGGCGAGATGCCGGACATCAACCAGACGCCGATCCGCGACGGCATCTCGAGCGCGCGCTTTCCGTTCGACAGCCTGACGATGATCGATTCGGGGCTGCTGACGCATGACGAGATCGATGCGCTGCGCCCGCAGGTCTACGCGCAGATGCTGCACAACGGCGAGGACAATCCCGATGACGATGCGGCGGATGTCGGGCCGATGCGCTTCGCCAAGGTGCACGATGCCTATACGCGGAATGCCGCGGGCGAGCCGCTGCTCGCCGGCGCGCGCGGCGCCAAATGCGCCATCGTCATCGTGCGCGATCCGCGCGACGTGGTGCCGTCGCTCGCCAACCACAACCGCACGCCGATCGATGCGGCGATCAATTTCATGAACAATCCCGCCAGCGCCTATTGCGACCGCAGCGACCGGCAGCACATCCAGCTGCGCCAGATCCTGCGCGACTGGAGCGGCCATGTCGCGAGCTGGCTGGACCAGAGCGATCTGCCCGTGCATCTCGTCCGCTATGACGACCTCAAGCGCGATGCCGCCGGCACCCTGCTCGCCGCGCTGCGCTTTGCCGGCTATCCGATCACGCCGGACGCGGCGGCGCGGGCGGCGGCGCTGGCGGATTTCCAGACGCTGCAGGCGCAAGAGCGCGAGACTGGCTTTTCCGAGTGGCGCAATCACGAGGCACGGGAGAAGCTCTTCTTCCGCCGCGGGATAAGCGATGCGTGGCGCGACGAATTGACGGCGGAACAGGTCCAGCGCATTGAAGCGGCGCATGCGCCGATGATGCGGCGGCTGGGCTACAAGCTCTCGAAGGTGGAATAGCGATGATTCGGCGGCAAGGCGATTGGCTGACGGCGACGGTAGGCGACGAACTCGTCATGATGAGCGCCACCAAGGGCAATTATATCGGCCTAAGCGCGGTCGGCGCCCGGGTATGGGAGCTGATCGAGACGCCGCAAAGCATCGACGCGATCTGCGCCGAATTGGTGAAAGAGTTCGACGTCACGCCGGACGTCTGCCGTGCCGAGGTCGAGGCCTTCATCGCCGATTTGGGCAAGCATGGCGCCGTCGCGGTTGACCCACAGAGCTAAGCCGCCACGCGCGCCGCTTCTTCCAGCGTCGCGCCGACCCAGTCGTTGACCGCGGCATCGATCACCATGTGGACCCGGTCCTCGCTTCCGTGGTTGGCGACACGGTGCGGATCAGACAGGCGCAGGTACCACGCGCTGCCTTCGGGCATGATCAGCCGGCGGCGGTTGATCTCGAACACAACGTCGGGATTGGTGACTATGGGCACGTGAAAGCGGACCGTGCCGTCCTCATAGCTGAGGTCGTTGTCGTCATGCTCCTTGATCACCGAGCCCGCCGTCAGGCGCATCAGGCGCACCGCCTGGATCGGGCACCGGAACGTCGCCAGCACCTCGCGGAAATACGGACAGGTGGCGAGCACCGGCGCGTCCTCGAATTCGGTGGCGTTCGGATTGGAAAAAATCCGCATCACCGGATGGGTGGCGCCGGCGGTGCCGCGCAACGGAATGACGCTCCAATCGCCTTCGTAGTTCTGCTTGACGAAATGGGCGATCCAATCGTCGGAGCATGCGGTGCGCAGATCGCGCTGCAACAGCAGCGGATCGAACGCGAACGGCAGACACAGGCGATCGGGCAGCGGCATGACGGCACACTAAAGCGCGAGACCCGGGCCGGCAAGAAACGCCGCTTTCGGCGCGGCGGACGAGCCGCTATCGTCCGCGCGGATTCTGGAAAACGCGGCGCAGGACGATGACGGACACAGCCATCCCGGGCGCGCTGGAGCAGTTTCGCGCGGCGGTACGCGGCGACGCCGCATTGCAGGCCGCATTGCAGGACTGCCACGACTTCGGCGCGTTTCCCGCGCTGGTACTGCGTCTCGCGCAAGAGCGCGGCATCGCGCTCGATGCGGCCGATGTCGCGAACGCGCTCAAGCCCGACCCTGCCGGCATCGCCCGCTTCATGGACCCGCTCAGCGCCTCGCCGGAGCTGCCGCCGGCCGGCTGGCTTCCCATCGGGATCGACGCGGAATTGGCCGTCGACTGGCTGTTCTTCGGCGCCAGGCCGCTGGCCGAGCCGTTCTTCGAGGATTCGATGCGCCGGGCGCGGATGCTTCCCTATAACCGGCTGATCCGCTACCGCACCTCACTGGCGCGGCTGGGCGAATGGGCGGCGCACAATCCGGGGCTCGCACCGGCGGGGCTGATCTTCCACATGTCGCGCTGCGGCTCGACGCTGGTGGCCCAGATGCTCGCGGCGGTGCAGACCAACGTCGTCGTGTCTGAAGCCGCCGGAATCGACGCGGTGGTGCAATTCGACCGCGCGGGGCGGGCCGATCCGCAGAGTTGCGCGACGCTGCTCGCCCAGTTGACCGTCGCTTTGGGGCAGAAACGCAACGGGCACGAGACCCGCTATTTCATCAAGCTCGACAGCTGGCACACGCTGGCGCTGCCCCTGTTCCGGCGCGCTTTTCCCACCGTGCCGTGGGTTTTCCTATATCGCGATCCCGTCGAAGTGCTGGCGTCGCAGCTGATGCAGCGCGGCATGCAGACCGTGCCGCACTACCTTCCGCCCAGCCATTTCGGCATCGACTCTGCCGAGAACGTGTCGCCGGAGGATTATTGCGCGCTGGTCCTGCGCCGGACCTGTGAAGCGGTGATCGAGCACCACGCCCAAGGCGGCGGCCTGCTGATCAATTATCGCGACCTGCCAGAAGCAGTGGCGGCGCAGATCCTGCCGCATTTCGGCGTGACACCGACACCCGGCGAGCGCGCCACGATGACGGCGCGCACCGCCTTCGACGCCAAGACGCCGATGCTGAGTTTTTCCGCCGAGGACGACAGGCGGCAGAAGGCGGCGATTGCCAAGGCGCATAGCGCCGGCAAGCTGCTCGACGCCGTTTATGGGCAGCTGGAGCGCTTGCGCACCGGCGCGGCGGCGACCTAAATTCGCCGCGCAAACCGGGGTTCGACGATGGACAAGATCTGCAAGCTGGAAGATTTCGCCGACAAGATCGGCCAGCTTTTCATCATCGGGTTCGACGACATGTCGGTCTATGTTCTCAAACTGACGCATGCCGAGGCGCTGTCGCTTCGCGGCAAACACCCGGCCTCGCTGCGCGACCCGTTCTCCCTGAGCTTCGCCTCGGAGGATGAGCGGATCATGCCGCAGCAAATGTATACGCTGTCGAACGAGGCGCTGGGCGAGATTCCGGTGTTCCTGGTGCCGAGCGGCAAGGATAAGAAGGGCGTCTATTACGAGGCGACGTTTAATTAAGCCGCGTCCGGCTGCCAGTGCATCTCGATATAGACGCCTTGATCCGAGACCTCCTTGAAGCCAAGACGCTCATAGAGCCGGAAGGCCGGATTGAAGCGCTCGACATACAAGCCCACATAGCGCCCGCTGGCGCGCGCCCGATCGAGCACGCCTTCCATGATGACGCCGCCGACGCCGCGGCCGCGCCATTGCGGCAGGAGCGAGATGTCGAGCACGTCGAGCGATTTGGGCGCCATGTCGAGATAGAGCCGGCCCACCGGCGCGCCCATGTGTTCCAGCACGAGATAATTGCAGTAGGGAAAGTGGCCGTAATAGTGCTTGCGCTGCAGCTCGAACTGGCTGTGCAGGAAGGCCTGGCGCTGCTCGAGCGGCCAATCGGTGGCGCGCTCGGTCTCTTCCGCACGGGTGGTGTAAAACAGGTGCGAGAGGAAGGTTATGTCTTCCTCTCGCTCCGGTCTGAATGTGAACCCATTGTCGGCGAGCGCTTGCGGGATCGCAAACGTCTCCGGCGATTCGTCCGTCACGCGATCAGTTGCGCGTCGGGAAAATCCCGAACAAGGCCATGCAGAAATTGACCGCCAGGAGCGGCTGCAGGTTGTCATGCGGCAGCGAGCCGCCGTTGATCGAGATCGCCTTGTTGGAGAACGGCTGGAGCGGCGGCACCGTCGTCGTGCCGTGCCAGCCCTTGCAGCCCGAGGTCGAGTTGCCGAGCATGGCGGTCGGACCCGGCGTGCCGGTCTCAAGCGCTTCGCCGCCCTGGGCGTTCGCCAAGGCATTGATCGTGTGGATATGCGCCGGCATGTTGGCTTGGAGCAACGTGACGTTGGCCGAGCCAAACGACTGGCCGATGACGCGCGGCGTGAGACCCGGGCCGGTGCCTTGGTGCATCGGGGCGCGGCCCCGCATGTCCGGCAGCCCGAAGGTCGTCTGACCGTCGCCGCCATAGGTTGTGCCGATCACCGCAAACAGGGTGGAATTGTTCGCGATGGATTGCAGCGCGCCGTCGCAGAACGCCCAGTCGCGCGGTGCGAAGGTAAATCCGAAGGGCCGGATTTCGCCAACATATTGATTGCTCATGGGTATGGCTCCTTCGATCTCAGTTCCGGGTCGGGAAAATGCCGGACAGCGCGATGATGAACGTGATCACCAGCGCCGGCATCATATTGTCGTGGGGCAGGCTCTGGCCGGCGATGCCGCATGCGAGAGCCGGAAGGACTTCCTGAAGCGGCGTCGGCGTGCCGGGTGTGATGTAGAGATGCCCTGGCGACGGGATGGTACCCGGCAGCACGCTGGTGCTGGGCGCGCCAACAGCCGCGGTCTGAGTTGTCGCGTTGAGCGCATGGCTGTGGATCGGCAAATTGCCCTGAAGCAGCGTGACCCCCTCCGTGCCGCCGACCTCACCCAGCGTGCGGGGCGTCAGCCCCGGACCGTTGCCCTGTGAGATGGCCAGCGTGCCCTGCAGATTCGGCAAGCCGAAGGTCGTCACGCCGTTGCCGCCGAATGTCGTTCCCAACAGCGAGAACAATGCCGTGTTTTGCGCGATCGACATCAATTGACCGTTGCACATCGCCCAGTTTCTCGGCGCATAGTCGCCGCCGAAATTCCTGACTTCGCCCAGAAAAGGTGTAACCATGGTGCCCGTCCCTCTTTAATTTGGTTGATGCCCTGCCGCGAACTAGTTGCGCGCCGGGAAAATCCCGCTCAGCGCGATGCAATAACTCATCGTGAGGAAGGGCTGCATGTTGTTGTGCGGCTGGTTGCCGCCGACCGTCGCGATGCTGGTCGGTGACAGTGACGTCGGAGTCGAGTCGGAGCCGTAAAGCGCGAAGGTGTTCGGCTGGGGAGCACCCAGGATCTGCGTGCCGCCCGGCGCGACGGCACCGCCAGCCGAGGCCGTGCCATTGAAGGCGTGGTTGTGCGCTGGCATCTGGCTGATCGAGAGCGTCACCTGCTCCTCGCCTTCCATGTCACCTTGAGGGTAGATGCCCTGCTGGTCGCGGTGGATCGGAACGCGGCCGCGCAGATCGGGAAGCCCGAAATTGCTCGTGCCGTTGCCGCCATAAGTCGTGCCGAGCAAAGAGAACAGCGCGGTGTTCGTCTGGATCGCCAGAATCTGGCCGGCGCAGAATGCCCAACCGCGCGGCGCGAAGTTGTACGGCATCAGCTTGATTTCACCGAGATATGGATTTGACATCTATCGCCCCTTTGCGTGTCGCGAGTCCGAGGCAGCCAGATTTTGCACAGCGCCCGGTTCCCAATTTGATTACCAAGGAAATAAACCCTGTTCAACAGTTTTCGCCGTAATGCGCGCACTCATCAGTTCGAAATCATCGATTGATTTGTATTCGCGCGTAAAAGCGATGCGTATTTCTGTTTTATGACGCCGTGCTGCGCTGCAACGAAGACTTCATCGCGATTGTATTTCCGCCTGTTCAGCATACACCGGCGATTGCAGGGTGCCTGCAAGCAATGCGCGCAGAGAATCACGCATCGATCATTGCCGGTGCGTGTCTTCGCGCGCCAGGCACCGCATCGGTTGCACGCGCACGAACCCGTTGCACGCATAATCGCATCGCAGATTGCGTGCCTGCATCTGCAAGCCGGCGCAGCCCCCCAGACTGGATCAGGCTCAGGCGTGCTGAGACGCGCCGCTTGGCCGGTAATTTTCCTCTCCGGATTGCCCTGCTCGTTCGCTTGCACGCCGCGGACCGGCAAGTCAGGCCTCTTCAGGACATATTGAAGATCACTCCACCCCTGTGTTCACAAAAATTTACCTTATTGCATGCTTTTCATGTTGGGTATGCTTGTCTATAGTTGCGCTATCAGGCTGAATTGACTTCATTCTTGAAGTCGGCCACGAGCGGATCACAACGAAGCTTCGCGTTGCGAGGGGAGTTTTTATGTCTAAGGAAATCAGCGGTGACGCCAACAGCGCCACGGCGGCACGCAAGCCCTGGTCGACGCCGAAGGTCATCGTTTCGCAGGACGTGCGCAATTCCGAGAAGGTGACGCCGACACTGGGCGACACCCACGTGACCACGCCTGTCAGCACCAATATTGCAGGCAGCTAAAGCGCGCCGCAGCACCGGTTGTGGGTATGCCCTGCCGCGCCGCGCGGCGGGGTGTTTTTGTTTGCCTGATTGTGCCGACAATCGGCCGCGTTTATTCGCGTTTGACGCACTCGCGCGGTTGTGCGCCGCCGCGCCGATAGACGTTCGTCTCCACCGCGGCGCATGAGCGGCATTTGCGGCATTATCCGGTTCGACGGGCGCTCCGTGCCCGAGGGCGATCTTGAGCGGCAGATGAACGCCATGGCGCATCTGGGGCCGGACCGGCGCCGGCTGTGGCGCGACGGGGGCGCCGGCTTTGGCCATCTTCTGATGCGCGTGACACAGGAGGATTCGTTCGACGCCCAGCCGATTGTCGATCGTACCGCGGGCCTGGTGCTGGTCGCCGATGTGCGGCTCGACAATCGCGAGGAGCTCGCCGCGGCGCTTGCCATCGAGACCGATGTGCTGCGCGACATGCCGGACGGCCTCCTGGTGATGCGGGCCTACAAGGCGTGGGGCGAGATGTGCGCCGACCGCCTGCTCGGCGATTTCGCCTTCGCGGTGTGGGATATGCGCGCAAAGTCCTTGGTGCTGGCGCGGGACCATATGGGCCAGCGTCATATCGCTTTCCATCGCGGCGACGGCTTCTTCGCCTTCGCGACCGAGATCAAGGGCCTGTGGGCGCTGGGCGAGGTGCCGCGCGTGGTGGTGGAGAGCCTCTATGGCCGCGCTGCGTCGCTCAACCGCTCGCAGGAGATCGCCGCCAGCCCTTATGAAGGCATCGCCGCGATGGCGGGCGGCACCGTGATCAGCATCGCCGCCGATGGCGCGATGCGCACCCGCCGCTATTGGACGCCGCATGCCGATCCGGCGCATCTGGGGCGCGACGAGGCTTATTACATCGACGCCTATCGCCGCGTGCTGGGCGAGGCGGTGGCGTGCCGGATACGCCGGGCGACGCAGCCGGCGGCTTTGTTCTATGGCGGCGGCTTCGATTCGACGGCAATCGCGGCGCTCGCCGGTCCCGTGGTGAGCGCACAGCGGCGCAAATTCGTCTGCGTCTGCTCGGTGATGCCGGAAGACTACAAGGGCACGATCCGCCACGCCCGGCCCTGGGCCGAGCTTTGCGCCCGCCACATGCCGCATGTCGACATGCGCCTGGTGACGCGCGAGGGGCGCACGCTCTTCACCGCGATGGAGAAATCCTTCCAAGCCGCCGACAACGCGACCAGCACCGGCGGCTACATCACCGACCAGATACATTCCACGATGGTCGCCGCGGGGGCGCGGGTCGCGATGGACGGCTATGGCGGCGATTACACGCTCAATGTGCGCAATTATCCCTGGCTTTTCGCCCTGCTCCGCGGCGGCCGCCTCAACCGTTTCGCGTCGGAGTTCGCGGCCTATCGCCGCCATTCGGGTCTCTCAAGATGGCGCGTGCTGCGCGACGAGGTGCTGAAATATCTGGTGCCGGAGGCGCTCCGCCGGGCGCGCATCAGGCGCCGCCACGGTCTGGCGCTATGGAGCCACACAACGCCGATCAAAGAGGAATACGCTGGCAACACGCGCAACGCGCTGCGCGGCCGCCAGGCGACCCCGACGACGGAGGCAGCGATGCGGGCGCATCTGCTGGCGATCATCAACCGGCTGCAGCGCGGGCGTTCGCTGGCAGGCTCCATGCAAGCGGCATCGCGCGGCCTCGAATTCACCCAGCCCTTCCACGACAAGCGCGTGATCGAGCTTGCGCTCGCGATTCCGGCGGACCTTTGGGTCAAGGACGGGCGCGAGCGCCATCTGGCGCGCGAGGCGCTGAAAGACCTCTATCCGCCGGAATTCCAGACACGGCGCCGCGGCAACACCGATATCGCACCGGACTTCCTCGCCATGGTCAAAAGCGTCGAGCCACAGCTCCTAGCCGAGATCGACCGCATGGAGCGCGATGGAAAGCTGTCGCACATCTTCGACTTTCCGCGCATGCGCGAGATGCTGACGCGGCGAACGATCGACCAGCACCATTCGGGCTCGGAATACGACACGCACCAGGCGATCACCGCCTTCATGCAGGCACGCTTCCTGGAATGGTTCCGGCGCGAGAACCGCTGAGGTTCAGTAGACGCCGGGATGCGCCAGCTTGGTGCGCAGCTCGGTGGGGCGGACGTCGAAGGCGATGCAGATGCGCCGCTCGGCGGCATCCACCGGCAGGCTCTCATGGATGAAATAGCCCGGCATCAGCAGCAGATTGCCCGGCTCCGGCTCGATCATGCGCGTCAGCCAGTTCTCCTCGGCGCCCGGCGCGCGGCGCGGCGGCGAGAGCCGGAGCCAGCCGCGATCGGTGCCCGTCACGCGCGACACGGCTGGTCGCTCGACATAATAGACGCCGGTCATCCAGGCGCGCGGGTGCATGTGCGGCAGATGATGACTGGCGCCGTTCGACACCACCGCCCAGCTGTCGATCATATATTCGTCCGGCCGCGCCGCGAGGAAGGGGTTGTCGGTGTCGCGCGGCAGGCGCGCGATATAGGCATCGATCTGCGTGCGAATCTGGCCGCGGAACGCGTTGAACGCGGCGCTGTCGTAGGACGCGATGCTGAGATTGCGCCAGCCCTGCTGGAACGCGACCTTCTTGGAGGCATTGTAATATTCCAGGTCGGCCATGCTCTCGGAGGCGAGCGCGGCATGAAAATCCTTCGCCGCGAAGCCTTCCGGAGCGGCGATCGCATCGCAGCGCACGAAGCGGTCGTAATCGTAAAGCTTCGCCACGTCGTCGCGATGGCCGAGGATGCCGTCGGCGACGGCGAGCGCGCCGATCACCGAGGCATAGGTCACGCCGTGCTGGATCAGCGAAAGTGCCCGCTCGCGCAATTGCGCGGCGCGGATCGCGAGCGGGATCGTCTCGTCGCGGCTGAGCGCTGGGCGCTGCACCGGGTTGATGATATAGGCGCGGCGGAACATCGCCGCCGACCCGGCCGCGTCGCCTGCGGCGGCGAGCGCATCGGAGAGATCGTAATGCATCTTGGCATTGTCGGGCGCGCGTGCGACCGCATCGCGCAACGCCGAAAGGTCCAGGGCGCCCTTGGCGGCGGACACGTCAGCGGTCATGTCTCGAGCGCTCTCTGCATACGGATTGCGGTTTAGCGCAGTTTCGTGGACGGCGCCACAAAGCGGCGGGCGGCATGTTTAACGCTATTCGGTGCCCTGCATCATCGCCCAGGGATCGGCGGCGCCGGCCTCGACCGCCTTCACGCTGAGGGCATGGAACCCGACCGTGGTGTCGGCGCTGGCGCGCCAGGCGTCGAGCGTCATGTCGCGCAGTTCCGACACCGCCGCGGCGAGGCGCGCAGCGGCGAAAGCCTTGCCTTCGGGATGCGTGCCGTCGAAGGCCTGCACCTTCTCCAGCCGGTAGAGCGTGACGACGTTGGCTTGCGAGGCGGCGAGGTAGGCGGCGGTCCGCGCCATAATGGTGCAGGCGCAATCGCGATAGGGCGCGATCAACGGCAACAGATCTTTTTCCGTGACGTTCGCACCGACGAACGGCCCTTCGAAGCGGATATGGAAGCCCTTCACGTTGGAGAAGCCGTCCGGATTTTCGGCACCCCACTCGTCGTAATGCACCGAGGCATGCTGTGGCTGGCTCGCATCGCCGACATAGTGCGCCCACACGCCCAGATCGCGGATCGTCAGTGTCTCGCGCAGGCGCCGGTCGGACGCGTACCAGGCACGCGCCGCCGCGGTCCTGGCGAATCTCTCGCCGGCGCGGTCGACGCGCCACAGCGCGAAGTCCATGCGCAGCTGCTGCCAGCCATCGACGATCGCGTAAGGCAGATAGCCCGCGACATACTGGTTGCTGCCGGCGGCGCGTAGCGCGGTGTCGTATTCGGCACGCGTCAGCGGCAACGCATTGAGCGGCGGACCACCCATCACCGTCAGATCGTCGGCGATGTGCACGAAGTGACCGGGGTCGCGTTCATTGTCATGCGCCGGACCCGCATTGCGCCAGCGGTCGGGCTCGCGCGCCAGCTCGCCGATCTGGCGCACCGCCGGCGGGGTCGTGAGGAAAGCCGGCATCCCGGAAGGCAGAACGCGCACCGCGAGCTCGCCGATCATGCGATGCCCGGCCGCGCCCCACGCCAGCGCCTCGCAAGGCATGCCAAGCGCCAGCACGGCAAAGGCGATGACGGCGCGGATGTCTGGCATGACGCATCTCCGGCAGGCGGCAAAGAAAAGGCCGGCCCGGTTGCCCGGGCCGGCCGATCTTAGACGCAGTGAACGGATCCTAGTAGACCGCGCGCAGCTCGACCTGGAACGTGCGCGGCGCTCCGACCGACAGAAGCGGATAGCTGGTGCAGCCCGAGATCGTCGGGGCGATCGGCGCGAAGCAGCCGGCGCAGTCCCGCGCCATGCCGCCAAAGCGTCAATTCCAAGCTTTGTGATTCCCCAAAAATGCGGGTGGGATTGCCAACCGACGTGGCATCCGCGCCCGCAGAAATCTCCCACTGCGAAGACTACATGGGCAATCTATGAGTCTTCGTTTGCATTTTTGCGACGAGGTGCGCGTGTATTTTGTGACTACTATTTGTCAATACAATGTAAGAGAATTCTGTACCTTAGTTTCTCAATATAGTTTCAATCCGCAGACAATTTCATAAACCTTTTGCGCAAAGATTTTCGCGTACGCAATAAAGAAAAATGCGCGCGCGATCGCGCGTAATTTTTCATTGCCGCGCATTCCATGTGAAAAACTGATGACGGGCCTAACGGCCGAGCAGGGAGAAGAACTGCGTCAAAAGGCGCTCGACCTGCGCATACGCTTTCTCCGCTTCCTGCAACGTTTCGTGATGCGTCAGCGGCGCAGGGGCGAGACCGGCGCCGAGATTCGTGATGAGCGACAGTGCGGCGACTTTCATGCCGCTGTGCACCGCGGCGAGGCATTCTGGAACCGTCGACATGCCGACAGCATTCGCACCCCACGCGGCAAACATGCGAATCTCCGCCGGCGTCTCGAAATTCGGGCCGAGGGTATAGATATAGATGCCGCTGGTGACCCCGACGTCAGCCTCTTGCGCCGCGCGATGCATGAGCGCGCGCAGATCCGGATCATAGGCGCGCGTCATGTCGAAGAAGCGCGGGCCGACCGCCGGGTCATTCGGCCCAATCAGCGGATTCTGCCCCGAGTAATTGATGTGATCCTCGACGATCATCAGCGTGCCCGCCGGCTTGTCCAGCGACAGGCCGCCGGCGGCATTGGTGAGAACGAGCGTTTCCACGCCGAGGCCGCGTAAAATCCGGATCGGCGTCGCGAGCGCCTGGGCCGGATGGCCTTCATAAGCATGCAGCCGCCCTTGCATGCAGGCGACGGCATGGCCGGACACCGTGCCGATACGCAGTCGCCCGTGATGGCCCTGCACCGACGGAACCGGAAATCCCGGGATGTCGGCGTAGGATATGTCGATAGTGTCCTGCAGCGTGTCGGCGAAAGGGCCGAGCCCGCTGCCCAAGATCAGCGCCGTCTTGGGGAACGGCCCTTTGACCGCCGCCTTGAGCGCCGCGATGCCTTGTTCAACGTCCTGTGCCCGTGTCATTGCCATGCGCGCCATCCTTGTTCGAACCTGCACTATATATTTCCGTCCGGCAGGACAAATCTGTACCTTGCGACGGCATCCTTAAGGCCCTGCGATTTGCGCGCGATCATCGGCGTTCTGGACTCCTTCGGGCTCGGCTCGGCCCCCGATGCCGAGCGCTTCGGCGACGCCGGCGCCAACACATTCGGGCATATCGCCAAGGCCTGTGCCGAAGGCCTGCCGCGCGCCGGCGGGCGCAGCGGGGCGCTCGATATCCCAAACTTCCTCGCGCTTGGCCTGGGCAAGGCGGCGCAATCGGCCGACGCGCAGGTGAAGATGCCCGCGCCCGACCGCATCACGGGCAAATACGGCTATGCCGCCGAGCTCGGCCTGGGCAAGGACACGCCGAGCGGTCATTGGGAGATGATGGGCCTGCCGGTCGATTACGAATGGGGCTTCTTTCCGCGCACCGTGCCGTCCTTTCCAGCCGAGCTGACGCGCGCGTTCATCGAGCAGACCGGTGTGTCGGGAATTCTGGGCGACTGCCATGCGTCGGGCACCGAGATTCTCGACGCGCTCGGCGAGGAGCACATCAGGACCGGCAAGCCGATCGTCTACACCTCAGCGGATTCGGTCTATCAGATCGCGGCGCATGAGAGCCATTACGGTCTCGACCGGCTCTATGAGCACTGCCACATCGCGCGCAAGCTGGTGGATACATACAATATCGGCCGCGTCATCGCGCGGCCTTTCGTCGGCGAGACGGCCGGCCAGTTCAAGCGCACCGGTAATCGTCACGATTATGCGATGCCGCCGCACAAGCCGACGCTGCTCGACAATTATGCCGCGACCGGCAAGCCGACCTACGGCATCGGGAAGATCTCCGACATCTTCGCGGCGCGCGGCATCACCAACTATGTGAAGGCCTTCACCAATGAAGAGGTGTTCGACGCGATGCTCGACCTGGTGAAAACCGGGCCCGACGACGCGATCATCTTCGCCAACTTCGTCGACTTCGACACGCTCTACGGCCACCGCCGCGATATCGCGGGTTATGCCGCCGCGCTCGAAGCGTTCGACCGGCGCATTCCCGAGTTGCAGGCCAGTTTGCGCGATGGCGATCTTGCGATCTTCTCCGCCGATCATGGCTGCGACCCGACCTGGCCGGGGACCGATCACACCCGCGAATTCGTGCCGGTGCTGGCGTTCGGGCCGGGAATCGCGCCCGGCCCCATCGGCGAGCGTTCGACCTTTGCCGATATCGGCCAGTCGGTCGCCGCCCATCTGGGCCTCAGCCCTCTTCCCGTTGGGACTTCGTTTCTTTAGAAGACGCGATGGCTAGCAGTTCCCACGGCCCCAAGGCCGGCAACATCCCCGCAACCGAGCTCAAGCGCTGCGACGGCGCCGCCGCGGTTCTCGACCGGCTCGTCGCGCTCTATGACGAAGCCATCGCGCAGATCGAGAAGAACTTCGAAGCCTTCGCGAAGGGCGAGCGCAAGCCGTTCAAGGATCCGGTCTATCCCTATCTCGGCATCGAGGTCGAAGAGGTGCCGCGCGGCACGACGCTGGCGTTCGGCAAGGTGGCGCGCGCCGGATTCTACGGCAACACGATCACCGCGCCGGGCCTGTTCCGCGCCTATTTGACCGAGCAGATCGAGCTCCTGACGCATCACAGCAAATGCGAAGTTTTCGTCGGCAAGAGTCATACGAAAATCCCGCTGACCTTCGCGGTCGAGCGCGCCGCCGCCGCGATGTCGGTCGAGCAGCGGCTGAAGCTGGCGCAGGAATTCCCCTTGCCCCGCCTCGACGCGGCGCACGACACCGTGGTCGATGGCGGCCGTTGGGAAGGGCCGGAGGCTGGCCCGCTGTCGCTGTTCTCCGCCGAACGCGTCGACTATTCGCTGCATCGGTTGCGCCACTACACCGGCACGACACCCGAAAGCTTCCAGAGCTTCGTGCTGTTCACCAACTACCAGCGCTATATCGACGAATTCATCGGCTACGGCCTCGGCGAGATCGATGCCGGGCGGGCTCAGCGCTTCGTCGAACCCGGCATGCGCATCACCGAAAAGGGCACGGAGCCGAGCGCGCCGCCGCTCGCCAAGATGCCCCAGATGCCGGCCTATCATCTCGTCCAGCCGGGCGGCGAGGGCATCACGCTGGTCAATATCGGCGTCGGCCCGTCGAATGCCAAGACGGCGACGGATCACCTCGCGGTGCTGCGGCCGCATGTTTGGCTGATGGTCGGCCATTGCGGCGGCCTGCGCCAAAGCCAGCGCCTCGGCGACTACGTACTCGCCAACGCCTATCTGCGCGACGATCATGTGCTCGATTCCGTGCTGCCGCTGGCAATTCCAGTTCCGACCATCGCCGAAGTGCAACTCGCGCTCGCCAGCGCCGTGACCGAGGTCACCGGCCTCAAGGGCAAGGTGCAGAAGGAGCGCCTGCGCACCGGCACGGTCGTGACGACCGACGACCGCAATTGGGAATTGCGCTTCAACGAGCTCGCGGTGCGCTTCAACCAGTCCCGCGCCATCGCCATCGACATGGAATCGGCGACCATCGCCGCCAACGGCTATCGCTTCCGCGTGCCCTACGGCACCCTGCTCTGCGTCTCCGACCGCCCGCTGCACGGCGAGATCAAGCTACCCGGCATGGCGGACGCGTTCTACGAAGAGCGCGTCGGCCAGCATCTGCAGATCGGCATCAAGGCACTGGAATTCATGCGCGAAGAGGCGCGTGCCGGCACGCTCCATTCGCGCAAGCTGCGCAGCTTTACGGAACCGGCGTTTCGCTAGACGCCGCATAGGCATCGGTTGCCGCGACGTGCTTCGCCTTATCGGCGTCGCCGAGGAACGAGCCGAGGAAACTGTTCTTTGCCAGCGTCACCAGCTCGCCGCGCGTCAGGCCGGACGCCACGGCGTTGTAATTGTCGTTGAGATAGCCGCCGAAATAGGCCGGATCGTCGGAGTTCACCGTGGCGCGCAGGCCGAGATCGAGCATCCGTTTCAAAGGATGATCCTTGAGGCTTTTCACGACGCAGAGCTTCAAATTCGACAGCGGACATACGGTCAACGTCATCTGTTCGGCGACCAGCCGGTTGACGAGATCGCCTTGCTCCAGCGAACGGTTGCCGTGATCGAGCCGGTCGATGTGCAGGATGTCGAGCGCCTCGTAGACATATTCGGGCGGGCCTTCCTCGCCGGCATGGGCGACGAGCTTCAACCCGCGCTCACGCGCCGCTTTGAAGACGTTCCGGAATTTCGCCGGTGGCTGGCCGAGTTCGGACGAGTCGAGACCGACGCCGGCAATGCGATCGAGATAAGGTTCCGCAGTTCGCAGGGCCTTCAGTGCGTCGTCTTCGTCGAGATGGCGCAGAAAGCACAGGATGAGTTTGGACGTGAGGCCGTGTTCGCGTTCGGCCGCCGCCAGCGCCGCTAGCATGCCGTCGGCGACGACGGAGAACGGCACGCCCCGCTCGGTGTGGGTTTGCGGATCGAAGAAGACTTCGACATGGCGCGCACCGTCGGCAGCGACGCGTTTCGCATAGGCGGCGGTCAGGTCGAAGAAATCCTGCTCGACCCGCAACACATCGGCGCCCTGGTAGTAGATGTCGAGGAAGTCCTGCAGATTGGCGAAACTATAGGCGGCGCGGATTTCCTCCACCGTCTTGAACGGGATGGCGACCTTGTTGCGCCTGGCGAGCGCGAACATAAGCTCGGGCTCGAGGCTGCCTTCCAGGTGCATGTGAAGTTCGGCCTTGGGCAGGCCGGCGATGAAAGCGGTATGGTCCGTCATCGCGCTTGGTTATTTCGCCGAAGGGCGATTGTCGAGTCGGCTGTGCGCCAGCGCGCCGGCGACATAAGTCCGCGCGACGGCGCGATCGTCGCCCAGCATCGCGAGCGCGAACAGCAATTCGGCCGGCGCATTTGCATAAGCTGTCCGGCGCTCGAGCAGCGGCGTCGCGGCGAGATCGAGCACGAGGAAATCCGCTTCCTTGCCAGGCGCGAAATTGCCGATATGGCTGTCGAGCCTGAGCGCTTTGGCGCCGCCCAAGGTCGCGAGATAGAACAGTTGAAACGGGCTCTGCATCTGGCGCCGCAGCTGGCCGACTTTGAACGCTTCGTTCATCGTCTGGAGCAGCGACAGGCTCGTCCCGCCGCCGACATCGGTGCCGAGGCCGACCGGAACATGGTGCTCGTGGGCCTTCGCGGCGTCGAACAATCCGCTACCGAGGAACAGGTTCGAGGTCGGACAGAACGCGATGGCGGAACCCGCCGCGCCCATGCGCCGCCACTCGCTTTCGGACAGATGCAGGCAATGCGCGAACACCGAGCGGTCGGTCACGAGACCGAATTTCTCGCAGACGCCGAGATAATCGGCGCAATCGGGAAACAGGCGCCGGACTTCGGCGATCTCCTCATGGTTCTCGGCGAGGTGCGTGTGCATCAGCACGCCGGGATGGTCCTTGACGAGGCGGCCGGCGCCGGCGAGTTGCGCCTCGGTCGAGGTGACGACGAAACGCGGCGTCACGGCATAGGTCAGCCGTCCCTTGCCGTGCCAAGCGCGGATCAGATCTTCGCTCTCGTGCCGGCCGGTCTCGGCAGTGTCGCGCAAGCCGTCCGGCGCGTTGCGGTCCATCAGCACCTTGCCAGAAACGATCCGCATGTTGCGCGTCTTGGCCGCGGTAAACAGCGCATCGACCGACGCCTTGTGCACGGTGGCGTAGACGAGTGCGGTGGTGGTGCCGTGACGGAGCAATTCGTCGAGGAAGAAGGCGGCGGCTTCGTCGGCGACGGCGCGGTCGGCGAAACGGAGTTCGGATGGAAAGGTGTGCGTGTCGAGCCAGTCCATCAGATGCGGCGCGGGCGATGCGATGATATCGAGTTGCGGGTAATGCACATGCGCATCGACGAAGCCGGGCACGATCAGCGCATTGTCGAAGCGCTCGACGGCGGTGCCGGGTGGCAGCGTCGGGCCAATTTCGGCCCAAGGACCGGCGCGAACGACATGGCCGTCCTCGACCATCAGCGCACCGTCGGCGAAATAGCCGTCGAGCGGCGCACGGGTTTGCGCCGGATCGTCCAGCAGGTGAAATAGGGCGGCGCGATAGACCTGACGCGGCATCGGATGGGTTCGCTAGCTTGCGCCGATGCGCGCGGACACTACCGGGTGCGCCGGCGGCTCGGGATCGTCGATATGGAGCGTGCGGCCGAGGACGGCGACGGCGGTGCTGGCCGCATCTTCGGAAGCGGCGTGGACCTTCGCCAGAACATCGCCTTTTTGCACCTTGGCGCCGTAGGGGGCGATGGCGGAGAAGCCGACTTCGAGGTTCAGCACATCGCTCGTCTTGCGCCGGCCGCCGCCCAGATCGATGAGCTGGATGCCGACATTGCGCGTGTCGTAGCGTTGAAGGTAGCCGCTGCGACGCGAGACGACGTCCTTCACGACCGGTGCCGGCTTCAGGTAGTGCGGCGAATTCTCCACAAAATCGGTGGGGCCGCCGAGCGCGGCGACCATCCGGGCGAACACTTCGGTGGCGCGGCCGCTGTCGAGCGCCTGCATCGCTTCGTCACGGCCCTCCGCGATGTTCGGCACAAGCTTGCCGAGTAAAAGCATTTCAGCGGCGAGTTCTATGACGACTTCGTGCAGCCGCGCATCTCGAGGGCCGTTGCCGGCGAGGTAGTCGAGCGTCTCGATCATTTCGAGCGTGTGACCGGCGGTGGTGCCCAGAACCTGGTTCATGTCCGTGATCAGCGCGGTGATCGGCAGGCCGGCGCCTTGCCCGATGGAGACAAGCGTCTCCGCCAGTTCGCGCGCCTGCACCGGATCGGCCATGAAGGCGCCGGAGCCAGTCTTCACGTCCATGACGAGGCCGCCAAGACCCGCCGCCAATTTCTTGGAGAGGATCGAGCTTGCGATCAGCGGGATGGATTCGACCGTCGCAGTCACGTCGCGCACGGCGTAGAGCCGCTTGTCGGCTGGCGCCAGATCCACGGTCTGGCCGATGATCGCGCAACCGATTTCGCGGGTGACGCGCTGGAACGTCTCGATGTCGGGATCGCAGCGATAGCCGGGGATGCAGCCCATCTTGTCGAGCGTGCCGCCGGTGTGGCCGAGGCCGCGGCCGGAGATCATCGGCACCACGCCGCCGCACGCCGCGACGATGGGCGCCAGCATGATGCTGACCTTGTCGCCGACGCCGCCGGTCGAATGCTTGTCGAGCACCGGGCCGCCCAGCGCGTGATCGTCCCAGTTCAGAACCCTGCCCGAATGGGTCATGGCGCGGGTGAAGGCGACGCGCTCGGCGGCGGTCATGCCCCGGAAGAACACGGCCATGGCGAAGGCGGAGACCTGGCTTTCGGTGAATGTGTTGTTGGTGATGCCGTCGACGACGGCGGCCATCTCGTCGTCGCTGAGGGCGTGGCCGTCGCGCTTCTTGCGGATGAGTTCCTGGGGCAGCACGCGGCGGCGCTACACTTTTGTCGGGTCGAAGTCGAACGCGGCGGGCAGCATGGCGCCCACGGTCGTCAGCATCACGTCGCGCCTGAGGCTCATGATCATCTCCTTGTCAGGCGCCGTAGGGGATCCAGATGTTCTTGACCTGCGTTGCCTGGCGCAGGAAGGCACGGCCTTCGCCTTCGGCACTGTCAAACCACGGCACGGGACGCAGATCGCCCGACCAGGTGCGCTTGAGGTCGCCGGCGGAGGCCGCTTCGATCGTTCCGGCGTCGCCGGCAAAATGCCAGATGGCATCGACATTGCCGTGCTCGGCGAGCACGAGCGTCAGCGTATCGCGCGAACCAGTGACGATGTTCACGACGCCGTCTGGCACGTCGGACGTCTCCAGCACCTGATAGAAATCGGTCGCGGCCAGCGGATGCTTCTCGGACGGCACGATCACGACGCGGTTGCCCATCGCTATTGCCGGCGCGAGAAGCGAGATGAAGGCGAGCAGCGGCGCCTCGTCGGGGCAGGTGATGCCGATCACGCCTTGTGCCTCGTGCATTGCGAGCACGACACCGCGCGATGGGGGATCGTGAATCGCGCCATCGAACTTGTCGGCCCAGGCGGCGTAGGTGAAGAGGCGGCGGATGGAGGCTTCGATTTCGCGCGCGGCATTGGCGCTGGAGGTGCCGGTCATCTGGCGCAGACGTTTGGCGAACTCCTCGGCGCGGGCGGAGAGGTTCTCGGCGCAGTAGTAGAGAATCTGCGCGCGGGCGTGGCCGCTGGTCGTGGCCCAGCTTTCGGCTTTCGCGGCGGCCTCGACGGCGTTGCGGATGTCCTTGCGGTTACCGTCGCCGACCTGGCCGAGGACGGCGCCGGAGGGCGATAGGACGGGGCGGCTGTAGCCGCTGTCGGGGCGCGCCTGCTTGCCGCCGATGAACAGCTTGGCGGTGCGGTCGATCGGTGCGGGCGTCTCGGCGGATTTCGCGCGGATGATTTCCGGCTTCGCGGGTTTCGCGGTGTGTTTGCGCTTGAGGTATTCGAACATCCCTTCGCGGCCACCCTCGCGGCCGAAGCCGGATTCGCGGTAGCCGCCGAAACCGGCGGAGGCGTCGAACTGGTTGGTGCAGTTCACCCACACCACGCCGGCCTTGATCTTGGGCGCGACGTCGAGCGCGACGTTGATGTTCTCCGACCAGATGCTGGCGGCGAGGCCGTAGCGCGTGTTGTTGGCGAGTTGCACCGCTTCGGCGGGCGTGCGGAAGGTCATCGCGACGAGGACGGGGCCGAAGATCTCGACCTGGGCCACCATCGAAGCGGGCTCGACGCCGCTGAGCAAAGTCGGCGGATAGAAGCAGCCTTCGGGGCACGGCGATTTTGCCTGGAACAGCGTCGCGCCTTCGGCGACGCCCTTCTTCACGAGATCGTCGATCTGGGCGCGCTGCTTGGGCGAGACGATGGCGCCGATGTCGGTGTTCTTGTCGAGCGGATCGCCGACGCGCAGCGTTTCCATCCGGGCACGCAGCTTGGCGAGCAGTTTTTCGGCTATGCCTTCCTGCATCAGGAGGCGCGAGCCGGCGCAGCACACCTGGCCCTGGTTGAACCAGATCGCATCGACCGCGCCTTCGACGGCGGCGTCGAGGTCGGCATCGTCGAACACGATGAACGGCGACTTGCCGCCGAGCTCGAGCGTGAGCTTCTTGCCGGTGCCGGCGGTGGCGACGCGGATGAGGCGGCCGACTTCGGTCGAACCCGTGAAAGCGATCTTGTCGATGCCAGGATGATCGACGATGGCTTTGCCTGTCTCGCCGGCGCCGGTAACGATGTTGACCACACCCTTGGGCAGGTTCGCCTCTTCGCAGATTTCGGCGAACAGCAGCGCGGTGAGCGAGGTGTCTTCGGCGGGCTTGAGCACCACCGTGTTGCCGGCGGCGAGCGCGGGCGCGATCTTCCACGCCAGCATCAGCAGCGGGAAATTCCACGGGATGATTTGGCCGACGACGCCAAGCGGTTCGTGATCGGCGAATTCGCTCTCCATCAGCTGGGCCCAGCCGGCATGGTGGTAGAAATGACGCGCGACCAGGGGCACGTCGATGTCGCGGCTCTCGCGGATCGGCTTGCCGTTGTCCATCGTCTCGAGCACGGCGAACAGGCGGGCATGCTTCTGCACCAGGCGGGCCAGTGCATAGAGGAAGCGGGCGCGGCCATGGCCGCCGAGCTTCGCCCAGCCGGGCTGCGCGGCGCGGGCGGCTTTCACCGCGGCGTCGACATCGGCAGCGGACGCGTCGGCAATGGTGCCGAGCTTTTTGCCGGTCGCGGGATTGAAGCTGTCGAAGCTCGCTTTCGTGGCGATCCACTCGCCGCCGATAAACAGCTTGAAAGTACCGTCGTGTTTCTTGAGCCAGGCTTCGGCGGTGGCCGAGGCTTCCGGGGCCACGCCGTAGTCGAGAGTCTGGAAGGCGGTTGCGACGCTCATGGGATCAGCCCATCGGATGGCGGTGCGCGGCCGAGTAGTGGCCGGTCACGTGGTGGTCGAGCTGGCGCTCGATATCGGTCAGGAGACTGGAGGCGCCGAGGCGGAACAGATCGGGCTGCATCCAGGGCAGGCCGAGCTCTTCCTTCATCACCGTCAGGTAGTTGATCGCGTCCTTCGCGGTCGAAATGCCGCCGGCAGGCTTGAAGCCGATGCGGTGGCCGGTCATCTCGCCATAGGCGCGGATCATGCGGACCATGATCAACGCGAAAGGCAGAGTGGCGTTGGTCGGCTCCTTGCCTGTGGAGGTCTTGATGAAATCGGCGCCGGCCATCATGCACGCCATCGAGGCCTTGGCGACATTGGTCAGCGTGCCGAGATCGCCGGCGCCGATGATCGCCTTGACGTGCGCCGGGCCGCAGGCTTCGCGGAACAGCTTCATCTCGTCATAGACGGCTTTGGTGTTGCCGGTGAGGATGTGGCCGCGATCGATCACGATGTCGATCTCGCGCGCGCCGGCGGCGACTGAAGCCTCGATCTCCTTGACGCGCAGCGGCAGCGGCGAAAGGCCGGCGGGGAACCCGGTCGACACCGCGGCGACCGGGATGTTCGTGCCGGCGAGATCGGCGACCGCCGTCTCCACCATGTTGTGATAGACGCAGACGGCTCCGACGGTGAGGCGCAGATCGCCGACGCCCATCGCGTCGAGCAGGTCCTGGCGCACCGGCTGGCGCGCCTTGGCGCAGAGGCGATGGACACGGCCTGGCGTGTCATCGCCGGCGAGTGTCGTAAGGTCCATGCAGGTGACGGCTTTCAGCAGCCACGCCGCCTGCCATTCCTTTTTCACCGAACGGCGCGCGGGGAGTGTCGCGACGCGGCGCTCGGCGGCACTGCGGTTGACGCGCAGGGAGTCGATGGCGTCCGCGTCATAGGCGATGCCGGGATTGCGGGCGTGACCGGCCGTTTCCGGCGCCGGCGCGCGATCCCGCGCGGGCAAATGTTGAACGTTTGTCATTGGTTTTTCACGCTTTCACCGGGGTGAAGGCAAGTCAAGGCAAGGTTTGGATACACAGTTTACCGCCGCCGCTTCGCAAGCGGGAGAGGATCATTTCGTCCCGAACATGCGGTCGCCGGCGTCGCCGAGGCCGGGGATGATGTAGCCGTGATCGTTCAGATAGCTGTCGATCGCGGCGGTCCAGATGGGAACGTCGGGGTGGTTCTCCTGGAACGTCTTGATGCCTTCCGGCGCGGAGAGGAGCGTCATCAGGCGGATTTGTTTGGCGCCATGCGCCTTGAGGCGCGTGACGGCGGCGGAGACCGAGTTGCCGGTCGCCAGCATGGGGTCCATCACGATCACCAGGCGCTCGGCGATGTCGTGTGGCGCCTTGAAATAGTACTCGACCGATTGCAGCGTCTTGGGATCGCGGTAGAGGCCGATATGGGCGACGCGGGCCGAGGGGACGAGATTCAGCATGCCCTCGAGAAACCCCATGCCGGCGCGCAGGATCGGCGCGAAGACGAGCTTCTTGCCAGCCAGCGCCGGCGCCATCATTTTGGTCATCGGGGTCTGGATCTCGACCGTCTCGATCGGAAGATCGCGCGTGATCTCGTAGCCGATCAGCATGCCGATCTCGTTGAGCAGCTCGCGGAAATTCTTGGTGCCGCGCTCCGTGGCGCGCATCAGCGTCAGCTTGTGCTGGACCAGCGGGTGATCGACGACCGTCACGCTTGCCATTGCGATGGCTCCTTAAGGAAGCGCCCTTCCCTATCACGGGCCGGACGATGTTTGATGTGGCGCGCCGGGACCGCGTGGGCTTTACTGTGGATAAGATGCCCGCTCCGACACCCAACGACCTCGAAGCCTATTGGATGCCGTTCACCGGCAACCGTGCGTTCAAGGCGAATCCGCGGCTGTTCGCGAGCGCGGACGGGATGTATTTCAAGACGACGGACGGGCGCGACGTGCTCGACGGCGTGTCGTCGATGTGGTGCTGCAATGCGGGGCACAACCGGCCGCGCATCGTGGAGGCGATCCGGCGGCAAGCGGGCGAACTCGACTATTCGCCGGCGTTCCAGATCGGGCATCACAAGGCGTTCGAGCTGGCGAACCGGCTGGTCGCGCTGATGCCGGGCAATTTGAACCACGTGTTCTTCACCAATTCCGGATCGGAATCGGTCGAGACCGCGCTCAAGATGGCCATCGCCTATCACAGGGTGAAGGGCGACGGCGCGCGCGTGCGTCTGATCGGGCGTGAGAAGGGCTATCACGGCGTCAATTTCGGCGGCATGAGCGTCGGCGGTATGCCCGCCAACCGCAAGATGTTCGGCACGCTGGTGGCGGGCGTCGATCACATCCGGCACACGCATGGCGATCCGCGCAATCTGTTCGCGCGCGGCGAACCGGAGCACGGCGCGAAGCTGGCCGACGATCTGGAGCGGCTGTGTCAGCTGCACGATCCTTCGACCATCGCGGCGGTGATCGTCGAGCCGGTGCAGGGCTCGGCGGGCGTCATCGTGCCGCCCAAGGGCTATCTGAAACGGCTGCGCGAAATCTGCGACCGGCACGGCATCCTCTTGATCTTCGATGAGGTCATCACTGGCTTCGGGCGCCTGGGGACGCCGTTCGCGGTGGAGTATTTCGGCGTCGAGCCGGATCTTGTGACAACGGCCAAGGGGATCACCAATGGCGTGATCCCGATGGGCGCGGTGTTCGCGCAGGCGAAGATATACGAGGCGTTCATGCAGGGGCCACCGAACGCGATCGAGTTCTTTCATGGCTACACCTATTCCGGCAATCCGATGGCATGCGCGGCGGCATTGGGCACGCTCGATACATATGAGGAAGACGGGTTGCTGACACGCGCGGCGTCACTCGCGCAGTATTGGGAAGACGCGTTGCATTCCTTAAAAGACGCGCGGAACGTGATCGATATCCGCAATATCGGTTTGGTGGGCGCGGTCGAGCTTGCGGCTGGGCCGGGCGGCCCGACACAGCGCGGGTACGAAGCGTTTCTCAAGCTCTATGACGCGGGCGTGTTGTGCCGTACGACGGGTGACACGATCGCGTTCGCGCCGCCGCTGATCGCCGAGCACACGCATATCGATTTCCTGGTGGAGACACTGGGTACGGTCCTCAAATCCATCGACTGAGTGGCAATCATGGCATCACCGGTTTCCGGCATTGAGATCAAAGGGCCGATTGGACCGCGATATGACGAAATCCTCACCAAAGACGCCCTCGCCTTTCTTGCCGGTCTGCACCGGGCGTTCGATGCGCGGCGGCGGACGCTGATCGCGGCGCGAGCGGCGCGGCAGGCGCAGCTCGATGCCGGCGAGCTGCCGGATTTCCTGGCCGAGACGAAGGCGATCCGCGACGGCGATTGGCGGGTCGCGCCGATTCCGGCGGACCTTCTGGATCGCCGCGTCGAGATCACGGGTCCGGTGGACCGCAAGATGATCGTCAACGCGCTGAACAGCGGCGCCAAGGTGTTCATGGCGGATTTCGAGGACGCCAACGCGCCGACCTGGACGAACAATCTCGACGGCCAGATCAATCTCAAAGACCGCTGGCATGGGTCGCTCGATTTTACCGATGCGGCGAGCGGCAAACATTATACGCTGGGGCCGAAGCCGGCGGTGCTGCTGGTGCGGCCGCGCGGCTGGCATTTGCCGGAGCGGCATCTGACGGTGGATGGCGTGCCGATCTCAGGCTCGTTGTTCGATTTCGGGCTCTATTTTTTCCACAACGCCAAGGCACAGATCGCGGCCGGCTCGGGGCCGTATTTCTATCTGCCCAAACTCGAGAGCCATCTGGAGGCGCGGCTGTGGAACGACGTGTTCGTGGCGGCGCAGAAAGCGCTCGGCATCGGACAAGGCACCATCAAGGCGACGGTGCTGATCGAGACGCTGCCGGCGGCGTTCGAGATGGACGAGATCCTTTACGAGTTGCGCGACCACATGGCGGGACTGAACTGCGGCCGCTGGGATTACATGTTCTCCTTCATCAAGAAGCTGCGCGCCAATCCGGCCTATATCCTGCCCGACCGGGCGCAGGTGGTGATGGGCAAGGCGTTTTTGCGCGCCTATTCGCTGCTGCTGATCAAGACGTGTCACCGGCGCGGCGCGTTTGCGATGGGCGGCATGGCGGCGCAGATTCCGAACCGCAAGGACAAGGCAGCGAACGACGCGGCCTTCGCGAAGGTCAAGGCCGATAAAGAGCGCGAGGCCGGCGACGGGCATGACGGCACCTGGGTGGCGCATCCCGATCTCGTGCCGGTGGCACAGGAGGTGTTCGACCGGCTGATGCCGGGGCGCAACCAGCTGGCACGGGCGCGGCAGGATGTGCATGTCGGGCAGCGCGAGCTGCTTGAAGTGCACGAGGGCAGCAAGAGCGAGGCGGGCCTACGCGAGAACATCCGTGTCGGGGTGCAGTATATCGAAGCGTGGCTGCGCGGACGCGGGGCGGTGCCGCTCTACAATCTCATGGAAGACGCGGCGACCGCGGAGATTTCGCGGGCGCAGGTTTGGCAGTGGGTGCGTTATGGCGTGGCGCTCGAAGGCGGCGGGAAAGCGACGCCGGAGTTGTTCGAGCGATTGCTCGACGAAGAGATGGCGCGGGTGCGCGGCGAGGTCGGCGACGCGGCGTTTGCAAGCGGACGGTTCGACGATGCACGGCGGCTGTTCCACGATCTGTCGCTGGCGCCGGACTTCGAGGAGTTTCTCACGCTGCCGGCGTATGAGATTCTGGGCTGACGCCGGACGGAGTCCGGGCGCGGCGCGAATCGGTGTCGTTCGTCATCGGTGCATTTTTCCGTCGGACGCGGTTTTGCGATCGCCGAAAATCGGCGGTGCGGCCTGCGCGTGATTGTTGGGATATACGGGAGATGGGCGTTGGACCGACTCGGTTCAAGGGGTGGCTGAAAATAAATTCACCGATCGTCTGTCCACGGAATAATTCGCGGAAAGGTGCGGAAGGGTTGAGATTTTTTGCGTGCGCTCGGGGATAGAGGTATGTTTGCGGCGCGGCGAGGGGAGAAATCTTTTAGCGCGAAAATATTTTCGTGGCGCATTTAACCTCGCCCGCACTTCGCGGGAGAGGTCAGGTCTCCGGGCCGCCGATGGGGTCGACCGCTTGCGGGTCGCCGTCTCTCGCGTCCCAGGGGAAGACGACCCAGGAGTTTTGCGGGGCCTGGAGGAAGCGCATGTCGACGAGGTCCTCGCCTTCGGGCTTGGAGTAGATCGTCACATAGAGCGCGTTGGGCCAGATCTTGCGCAGCTCGCGGAAGGTGCCGCCGGTGTCGACCAGGTCGTCGAGGATGATCATGTTCTCGCCGCCATTGCGCACCTTTGCGAGGATGTCGGGATGGATCGGCTTGATGATCCGGGCGCCGCTGACCTTGTCCTCGCCGCGATAGGAGGTGACGCCGATGGATTCGATGTTCTCCTTGATGTTGAGCTCGCGGGCGAGGACGGCGGCGAACGGCAGGCCGCCGCGCGAGACGCCGACCACGATCTCGATCTTGCGGCCGTCCTGCATGAGCTCATGCACCCAGCCCGCCATCTCGCGCATCTGGCGATGGATCTCGTTCCAGCTCACCCGGACGTAGAGACGGCGCTTGTTTTCCAGACGCATGACGGTCCTCCGTTAAGCGTCCTTCTGCCACGATTCTCGCGAAGTCACGGCGCGGTGAGCAGTGCGGTCGCCTTGTCGAGACGGTCGCTATAGGCGTTCAGCGCGGCGGCGGTGAGCGCGGCGTATTTGTCGGCGTCGGACCAGTGGCGATCCTCGATCGACTCGCGAACGCCGGGCAGCGTCTTGGCGCCGTAGCCGGTGAGACGGCCGGGGGCATAGATCATGTTGAGGAACCACGGGCGGCCCGGCAGGCCGGCGGGGTTCAGCAAGGTCTGATCGATGTCGCGCATCATGGTGCCGAGCGCGGCACGCTTTTCGGGCGACAGGCCGGCGCCGTTCTTGGCGATGGCGGCGTCATAAGCCGCGGCGCTGGTCTTGAGGCGGGTGATGGCGTCTTCCAGCGGCTTCAGCGTGAGCGGCGGGACCGTGTCGAGCGCATCGGGCACGCCGCTGGTCTTGGTCGGATCGGCGCTGAGCTCGAAGGCGTGGTCGGAGAGCAGCTTGGCCTGCGTCGCGGCTTCCTCGCGTTCGGTGGTTTCGAGCTTCTTCAGCTCGGCGAAGTAGGTCGCCATGCGCTCGGCGAAGTCGCCGGCCTGGAGCACGGGCACGCCGGATTCGGAGACGCGCAGCACGAGGCGGCCGACGGTCTTGGCGAGCAGCGCGTCATAGACGAAGCCGGGATCGACGAAGCGGCTGTGATGCTCATAGGTGTCGTAGCGCGAATGGTAGACACCGCCGGCCTCACCCTCGCCGCCGAAGCCGACATTGAGCGAGGCGATGCCAAGATGCTGGGCGAAGACGGTGTAGTCGGAGCCGCTGCCGAGCGGCTCCAGCGGGAAGTCCATCGACGGATCGGCGGCGAGCTTGGCGTCGACCTTGACCTCGGGCTTGGCATCGCCGGCGAGCGCGGCGATGCGCATCTGGGCGCGGTGGCGCGCGCCGATCGAGACATGGGTCTCCGGATCGATCACCGAATCTGCGACGCCGTTCACCAAGCGCTCCAGATCGTGGCTGCCGCCGACACTGAACAGGCCGCGGCCATTGCCGTCGGTGTTGATGTAGATGACGGCTTTCTGCTTCAGCTCGTCGGCATGCGCCTCGGCCCATTCGGTCGAGCCGATCAGGCCGGGCTCTTCGGCGTCCCAGCTCGCATAGACCAGCGTGCGCTTGGGATGCCAGCCCGCCTTGACGAGGCCGCCGATCGCCTGGCCTTCGGCCATCAGCGCGACCTGGCCGGAGAGCGGATCGCTGGCGCCGAACACCCAGCCGTCGCGATGGTTGCCGCGCACCACCCACTGGTCGGGGAAGTCCGAGCCCTTCATGACGGCGATGACGTCGTAGATCGTCTTGAGCGACCAATCGGATTTGACGAGGAGATGCACCTGCGCGGTGCCGGGGCCGACGCGGTAGGTGATCGGCAAGGCGCCGCGCCAGCCCTTGGGCACGACATCGCCGCCGAGCGAGGCGAGCAGCACCTGCGCATCGGCATAAGAGATCGGCAGGGTAGGAATCTTGAGGATGGTCGGCGCGGTTTCGCGGGTCAGGCGCTTGGCGTCCTTGGTCGCGCCGACACCGGGCGTCAGCGGATCGCCGGGATAGAAGGTCATGTCCTGGACCGAGCCGCGCTGGATGCCGTGCGGCGGACGCGCCGGGCCGTTGGGATACGCCGCGTCGGTGCCATAGCCATCTTCGGCGGGATCGGAATAGATCAGGCAGCCGATCGCGCCATGCTCCTGCGCCAGCTTGGGCTTGAGGCCGCGCCAGCCGGCGCCGTAGCGCGTGATGACGATCTTGCCTTTGACGTCGATGCCCATGCGCTTGAGCGCCTTGTAGTCGTCGGGCATGCCGTAGTTCGCGTAAACGAGGCCGGCGGTGACGTCGCCGTCGCCCTGATAGGCAACATAGGCGGGCAGCGCGTAGTCGTGCGCGCGGGCGCTCGAGTCGCCCTTGATCGGCGGCTCCTGCAGCGTGGCCTTGAACGGCTTTTTTCCGAGAAGCTCGACCGCTTCGCTGATCGGGGTGGGATAGAGGACGTCGAAGGTCTCGATATGGGCGTCCCAGCCCCACGACTTGAACTGGGCGAGGACGTATTCGGCGTTCGACTTGTCGTGCGGCGAGCCGACCTGGTTGGGCTCGGCGGCGAGGAGCTTCATCCAGGCGTCGAGTTCGGACGGATGGATCGCGGCGTCGAAGCGGGTTTCCAGCGCGTCCTGCGCGGAGGGTGGCGCGGGATCGGCGACGGCGCCCATGAGCGTCAGCGCACCAACCAAAGCCGTTGCCGAAATTATCCGCGTGTGCCGCATGATCGTCCCCCATTTGCGTGTTGGGCGGGAGGCTAACGAAGTTGCGGTGGCGGTGCAAAACGTCAGCGGTGCGTGACGGCAGCAACATCGCGGGTAAAGCGGAAACGGTCTTTGATATATGTGTTGAAGAACTCGCCCTTCGAGGTCGCGTCGCGAATGGCGTCGTACAGCGCCGCGGGAACATCGTGATAGACGTAGCGGCGGCCGCTGACGAACCGGATGTCGAGCGTCCGGTGCGCGGCGTGGTAGCCGAAGCTGCGGATCACCGTCGACGGCATGCGGGCGCCTAGAAGACGATGCGCGCCAGGACGAAACCGAACATGGCGGCGATGCCGACAGCAACGAGCGGGCGCTCGGCGATGAAGTCCGAGAAGTTTTGCACCTCGGCCTCGAGTTCGTCTTCCAGCTCGTCGTCGACACGGCCTTCGGGGGTCATCGGCATTGGGTTTCCTTGCGGGTCGAGACATGTGCGTTGGGGTATAGAGCGGGGCCGCGCTGCGAGGCGCCACCGAACACGGCGATGGAACTCCCGACCAAAGAAAGCTGCCAGTTGGGCCGGGGCGCGACGACGTCCGGCGCCTGCGGTTCGGCGGCTTGCGGTGGCGACGGTATGACGTCGGTCATTGCGGCTCCCTGTGCGCCAATAACGCATGAGATCGCAGCGAAGATGCCCGGCCGCCGAAAATTTGTGCGGGCAAGCAGGTGCACGCTTAGCGAGATGACGCAGTCCGCGGCGCAGGCGGGCTCGCGAAAGGCGGGCTCCACGAAGATGCAGTGGTGCTGGCCACATATCTCGTCGAGCGTGTACCGACGGTGCCGACGACGTTCTCGGAGGACGGCATGTTTCGCGGAGCGGGAATGGTGCCCAGGGACAGAATCGAACTGCCGACACGTGGATTTTCAATCCACTGCTCTACCGACTGAGCTACCTGGGCTAACCGGAAACAGAGCCGGAAAGGACGCGCTTTTTAAGCGAGCAGGCCCGCCCTGTCCAGCGGGAGGAAAATCAATGGATTTCAGGGGGTTCGCTGTCGTCCCACGGAACGCTCTCCTCGCTGGGAGGGGCGCCGGGGATGGCGTATTCGCCCTTCAGCCATTTGGCGAGGTCGAGATCGGCGCACCGCTTGGAGCAGAAGGGGCGCATCTTCGCGTCGCGCGGCCGGCCGCAGATTGGGCAGGAACCGCCCTCAGAGGGTTGCGACATCGAAGCCCTCCCGGGCGAAGGCCTCGTTCGATTCGAAGCTGACGCGCGCGGCGCCGCGGCGGACGAGCGCGGCGCGGACCTCGTCGCCATGGTCTTCCAACCAGCGCACCACTTCGGCGGAAGCGCGCACCGCGATCGCCTTGCCGGGGGCTGAAGCGGCGCTGCGCTCGATGCTGCGCAGGACTTCGAGCGCGACGGCCTCCTTGGTGCGCTTGCGGCCATGGCCGGAGCAGGAGCGGCAGCATTCGCTCATCAGCTTGACCAGCGGATCGCGGATGCGCTTGCGCGTGATCTCGACCAGGCCGAACTCGGACATCGGCGATATCTGGGTCGGGGTGTGATCCTTGGATAGGCTCTCGGCCAGCGTGTCGAGGACCTTTTCGATGTTGGCGGCTTCGCCCAGATGGATGAAGTCGACCACGATCAATCCGCCGATGCCGCGCAGGCGGACCTGGCGGCCGATCTCGTCGGCGGCTTCGAGGTTGACGTGGAAGCTGGTTTCTTCGAGGCCGGTGGAGGCGGTGAAGCTACCCGAGTTCACGTCGACGGCGGTGAGCGCCTCGGTGCCCTCGATCGTGATCCAGCCGCCGGAAGGCAGCGGCACTTTGGGGATCGTCAGGCGGTCGATCTCTTCTTCGATGTTGTAGGCGTCGAACAGCGAGCCGGGGCCGGTGAAGAGCTCGACCTTGGACTCGGCTTCCGGCATGGCGCGGCGGCAATAGGCGCGCGCGGCGTCGTAAGACGCGGCATCGTCGATCACGACGCGGCTGGTGTGGCTGCGCACCGTGTCGCGCATGGTGCGCTCGACCGGATCGAGGTCGTGATAGAGCGTCGCCGGGGCGCGGGCGCTCTGGCGGCGCGACAGGACGGGGCGCCAGGCTTCGGCGAGGCGCTCGGCGTCTTCCTTCAGATCGGCGAGCGTGGATTCGCTCGCAGCCGTGCGCAGGATATAGCCGGCGCCGGGAACGAGGCGGTCGCCACCCTCGGCGATCATCGCTTCGCCGAGCGCCAGCATGCGGGCGCGCTCACCCTCTTCTTCTATGCGCCGCGACAGCGCGACACCAGGCGTGTTGGGAACCATGACGCTGAGGCGGCCGGGGATCGTGATGTTGGCGGAGAGGCGCGCGCCCTTGTCGCCGATGGGATCCTTCACGACCTGGACGAGGATTTCCTCGCCCTCATGCACGCAGTCGCCGATCTTGGGCGTGCGATCCTCGTCGTAGCCGGGCAGATCGGCGAGGCAGCGCGCCTCGCGGGCGCCGAGGAAGCCGGCGCGCTCCAGGCCGACATCGACGAAAGCGGCCTGCATGCCGGGGAGCACGCGCTGCACCCGGCCCAGGATGATGTTGCCGATCAGGCTGTGGCCGCTGCGGCCGCCGGCCTTCTTCTTCGGGCCGCCGTCTTCAAGACCGATGGTGCGTTCGAGCATCAAATCCTGCAGCCGGCCGTCTTCGACGACGGCGACGCGGATTTCCCCCGCGCCTGCGTTGATCAGGACGTCCTTCTGCATTTTGATACTCAAGCGATAGCGACGCGAAACGCTAGCACGGATAATCGCTGGCCCGAAGAAGGGAGATTGTTTCGCGCAGCGGCAGGCCGACCACATTGGAATAAGAACCGCTGAGATGGCGTACGAAAATTTCGGCGCGGCCCTGCACGGCATAGCCGCCGGCTTTGCCGAGGCCTTCGCCGCAGCGCACATAGGCGTCGATCGCCGCCGCGTCGAGCCGACAAAAAATCAGCCTTGTCTCGACGATCCGTGTGCGGAGTTTTCCGTCCGGCCCCAGTGCCGCGACGGCGGTGCCGACGCGATGGGCGCGGCCGGACAGCATTTCGAGGCATTCGCGGACCTGATCGGGCGTCTCGGCTTTGGGGAGGACGCGGCGGCCGAGGGAGACGACGGTGTCGGCGGCGAGGAACACTGCCGGCGCGCCGGTCCAGGCCTCCGCAACGGCGCGCGCCTTGGCGGCGGCGAGTCGCAGCCCATAAGGGCGAGGCTGTTCATTCCTGTGGATGCTTTCGTCGATCGCGGCGGCCTGGACCCTGTCCGGGGTGAGTCCGGCCTGGGCCAGCAAGGCCAGGCGGCGCGGACTCTCGCTCGCCAAGACGAGGAGCGCGCGGGGGGCGCTACTTGAAGCGATAGGTAATGCGCCCCTTGGTGAGGTCATAGGGCGTCATCTCCACCATCACCTTGTCGCCGGTCAGCACGCTGATGCGGTTCTTGCGCATCTTGCCCGCGGTGTGGGCGATGATCTGGTGGCCGTTCTGGAGCATGACCAGAAAGGTCGCGTTGGGCAGGCGTTCGCTGACGGTGCCTTCGAATTCAAGGAGTTCTTCTTTTGCCATTCGGCCTCTGGATGGTTGGCTGGCCGGGGAAATGCCACCGAAAGCACGGAAAAGCAAGGGTTTGGGCCTTACCGGACCTGGGCGAGGATGGCGGGGAGCAGTTCACGCTGCTCCGGCGCCAGTTTCGCGATCAGGACCGTGACATCGGGGGCATCGCCCTCGCCGATCGCGGCAATGCTCCGGATCGGCAGCGCGTCCGGTGCCAGCCTGTTCGTGGTGCCCATGCCCAGGGCATGGGCGGGCGTCTCGACCTCCACCAGGCGCGGCGTGCGGCGGATGAAGCGGTCGGCCGGGAACGGCGCGAACACAAACGCGGCGGCAGGTTTGATGCCTTCGGCGATCACGCTGTCGACGAATTTGCGCCGCGCGGGAAAATAGCGCGCCGAGATCTCGGCCACCGCGAACCGGCCGCTGGTGTCGCCGAGCGACGTGGACAACTGGATGGCCGGGCCGCCGAACCGCGTGCCGAGTTGCATCAAGTCCGCTGCGGAGTGCGCCGATGGCGTGACGAAGAGAATCGAGCCATCCGATCCTTCGAGGGTGAAACATTGCCAGCCGCGCGGCGCGATCACACCCGCATATTTTGACTGGTAAAACGCCAGCCGAGCCGCGCTGTACGGATCGATGAGTACGGCTTTGGTGGTTCCCCTAGGCGCGGGCTCCGGCCCGATCTGGCCGTCGGACGCACAGCCGACAAAAGGAATGCGCACCGGCGCGGCATGTGCGGCAAAGGACACGAACAGCAGACCCGCCAAGACGGCGAGCGCCAAAACACGAATGCGCATAGAGGTCATCAGATATCCCATGCCGCATGGGATATACTGAATTCTCGCGTCCGCGGGAATGACAATCTAGCTCACGTATCCGCTGCCTGTTTCTCCGCGAACCGGTCCTTGATGCGCTTCAGGATGCCGTCGCGGGTGGCGCGGTAGGCGTCGAGGCGCTGGTCTCGGCTGCCTTCGACGATGGTGGGATCCATGGTCGCCCAGTACTCGATCTCGATGGCGCTGGTGTGGGTGAGGTCGACGGCGCGGTGCTGCGCCTCGGGCGAGAGGGTGACGCAGAGGTCGAACATGGAACTGTCCTCCATGTCCTCGAAGGTCTTGGGGTGGTACTTGCCGATCTCGATGCCGAGCTCGTCCATCACCTCGACGGCCATGGGATCGAGCTCGCCGGCGCGCACGCCGGCGGCGTCGATGTAGACGAACTTGCCGAACAGATGCTTCATGATAGCCATCGCCATGACGCTGCGCACCGAGTTCATCGTGCAGGCGAACAGGATGGCGCCCGGCAGTTCCTCGCCGTGAGGACCGCGCATCCGCTCAGCCCTTCAGATGCAGGACGCAGATCAGGGTGAAGATGCGCCGGGCGGTGTCGTGGTCGATCTCGATCTTGCCCTTGAGGCGCTCGCGCAGGATGTCGGAGCCTTCGTTGTGCAGGCCGCGCCGGCCCATGTCGAGCGCCTCGATCTGCGACGGCGGCGCGGTGCGGATCGCCTTGAAATAGCTGTCGCAGATCAGGAAGTAATCCTTCACCACGCTGCGGAACGGGGTGAGCGACAGCATGATCTTGCCGTGCGGCGTGCCGTCCTCCAGCGCGATGTCGAAGGTGAGGCGGTTCTCCTCGATGCCGAGCACCAGATTGTAGGGGCCGCCGGCCGAGCCTTCGGGCGCGAAGCTGTTGGCTTCGAGCAGGTCGTAGATCGCGATGTCGCGCTCCTGCTCGATCTCGCGGGTGCGGCGGACGATGGAACGCTCGTCGAGCGTGATGGCGGCGAGACGGAACGGGCTTTCCTCGGCCATGTTTCAGGCGCCGCGCTTGAGACGCGCCGCGATGGAGCGGGCGTGGGCGTCTAGGCCTTCGGCTTCGGCGAGGACGATGGCGTCGGGGCCGATCTTCGCGACGGCGTCGGCGTCGCAGGAGAGCAGCGTGGTGCGCTTCATGAAGTCGAGCACCGACAGGCCGGAAGAGAAGCGCGCGGTGCGCGAGGTCGGCAACACGTGGTTGGGGCCGGCGATGTAATCGCCGATGGCCTCGGGCGTGTGGCGGCCGAGGAAGATCGCGCCGGCATGGCGCACCTTGGCGGCGAGGGCTTGCGGATCGGCGGTGGCGATCTCCAGATGCTCGGGCGCGATGGCGTCGACCAGCGAGGCGGCGTCTTCGAGCCTGGCGACGACGATGATCGCGCCGTAATCGGTCCAACTGGCGCGGGCGATCTTTTCGCGCGGCAGCAGCTTGAGCGCGGTCTCGATTGCGGCTTCGACCCTGGCGGCGAAATCGGCATCGTCGGTGATCAGGATGCTTTGCGAGGAGGCATCGTGCTCGGCCTGGCTGAGGAGGTCGGCGGCGATCCAGTCGGGATTGTTGGCGGCGTCGGCGACGACGAGGATTTCGGACGGGCCGGCGATCGAATCGATGCCGATGGTGCCGAACACCTGGCGCTTGGCGGCGGCGACGTAAGCGTTGCCGGGGCCGACGACCTTGTCGATGGGCGCGATGGTCTTGGTGCCGTAAGCGAGCGCAGCGACGGCCTGGGCGCCGCCGACGCGGTAGATCTCGCGCACCCCTGCCCGCTTGGCGGCGGCCAGGACGAGCGGGTTGATCGTGCCGCCGCTGGCCGGCGTCACCATCACGACGCGGCTAACGCCGGCGACGCGCGCGGGGACGGCGTTCATCAGGACCGAGCTGGGATAGGTGGCGGTGCCGCCCGGGACGTAGAGGCCGACGCTGTCGAGCGCGGTCCAGCGCCAGCCGAGCTGGACGCCGGCGGCATCGGTGAACCATGCGTCCTGCGGGATCTGGCGGCGGTGATAGGCCTCGATCCGCTCGGCCGCAACGGCCAGGGCGTCGAGCATCGCTTTTGAGCATTGCGCCTCGGCGGCGTCGATCTCGGCCTGCGTCAGGCGCAGCGTCGCGGGCGTGACGCTGGCCTTGTCAAATTTGTTGGTCAGATCGACCAGCGCGTCGTCGCCGCGCTGGCGGACATCGGCGACGATGCCGCGCACCACGGCGGCGACGTCTTCCTCTTCCTCTCGCTTGGCGTTGAGCAAGGCATCGAACTGCGCCGCGAAATCGCCGGCGCGCATGTCGAGACGGCGCGCCATGTCAGCTCTCGTCGTGCTCGGGGCGGCCGCGGGCGGCCCAGACGCCGCTGACGTCGGTGAGGCCGGCGTCGATCACCTCGACCTCGAGCTTGAGCGCGCCGCCGGCGGCGAAGGTCAGTTCGACCGTGCCGCCGGGGTCTTCGCCGCCGTTGGGCGTGAAGCGGATCGCGAGCAAGGAGACCACGGCCTCCGGTGCGCCCATCTTGAGCTTGTGCGACTTGACCGACAGCACGCCGTCGAAATGCAGGCCGGCGCGGACGCGCAGATCGCCTTTCTTCTCGTCCGTCTCCCACTGGAAGCGGTTGAACAGCGCGGCGAAGCGCCGCCGTTTGGGCAGATAGACGAGGTCCTTCATCTGCGCGACCGCGTCCTGCAGGCGCGCGGAAATCACTTCGAGATCGGCCGCGTCCTCCGCCGCCAGAGTCAAACCGACATTCATGCCGACTGCCGCTCTATGTCCGCGCCGACTCCGGAGAGCTTCTCCTCCAGGCGCTCGAAGCCGCGATCGAGATGGTAGACGCGGTTGACGATGGTGTCGCCCTCGGCGACGAGGCCGGCAAGCACGAGGCTGACCGAGGCGCGCAGATCGGTCGCCATCACGGGCGCGCCCTTGAGGCGGTCGACGCCGGTGACGGTCGCCATGTCGCCCTCGACGCGGATGTTCGCGCCCATGCGGGCGAGCTCGGGCACGTGCATGAAGCGGTTCTCGAACACGGTTTCGCGGATGTGGGAGACGCCGTTCGACACCGCCATCAGCGCCATGAATTGCGCCTGAAGGTCGGTCGGGAAGGCGGGGAAGACGTCGGTGGCGACGTCGATCGAGGTCGGGCGCACGCCGTTGCGGTGGATGGCGACGCCGCGATTGGTCTCGGTGACCTCGGCGCCGATGTTGCGCAGCAGGCCGTAGAGCGCGACGTTGCTTTCGGCGCGGGCGCCGATGAGCTCGACATCGCCGCCGGCGAGCGCCGTGGCGATGGCATAGGTGCCAGTCTCGATGCGGTCGGGCATCACGGCATATTCGCAGCCGTTCAGGTGTGCGACGCCGTCGATGACGATTTCGGAGGTGCCGAGACCGGTGATCCTGGCGCCCATCGCGATCAGGAAGCGGCCGAGGTCTTCGGTCTCCGGCTCGCGCGCGGCGTTCTTCAGGACGGTGCGGCCGTCGGCGAGCGTCGCGGCGGTCATCAAATTCTCGGTCGCACCGACCGAGGCGCGCGGCACGGTGAAGGTGGTGCCCTTGAGGCCCTTGCCGGCGTTGGCGACGACATAACCGTCCTCAAGCTCGATCTTCGCGCCCATGGCCTCGAGGCCCTGGATGTGGAAATCGACCGGGCGGGCGCCGATGGCGCAGCCGCCGGGGAGCGAAATCTTGGCTTCGCCGTGGCGTGCCAGCAGCGGGCCGAGGACCTGGAAGCTCGCGCGCATCTTGCGCACGATGTCGTAGGGCGCGAGCGCGGATTCGATCTTCGGCGCGTGCAGGCGCATCGTGTCGCTTTGGCCCAGGCTCTGGCCGCGGCGGATGTTCATGCTGACGCCGAACTGCATCAGCAGGTCGCTCATGCCGCCGATGTCGGCGAGGCGCGGCATGTTCTTGAGCGTCACCGGCTGGTCGGTCAGCAGCGACGCGGCCATCAGTTTCAGCGCCGAGTTCTTGGCGCCGCTGATCGGAATTTCACCCTTGAGGCGGTTGCCGCCCCGGATACGGATTCTGTCCATTGTCCCTCATTGCGGCGCTGGGCCGCCGGAAGCGACCTTTGTAGCGTGGCAAAAGGCCAACGAACAGGCGCTGCGTTCGCTCCAGTTAATCGGTCTTCTTGGCGGTATTCGGGCGCTCCGGCGCCTCGGGCGGAGTTTCGTCGCGCGGCGCCGGCTTGGGGGCCCTAGCGGCGGCTTTGCGGCGCTTGAGGTTCTCCCGCAGGGCTGCGGCAAGGCGCTCCTGCCGGGTTGGGGGCTTGGGCGGCATGGGCCGAAAACGGGCCTTTCCCTTTGCGCTCGGGTTGGCTATAGCAGCCGTCCTTCGGGCGCCGTTCGCGCCCAATACCACGGATGCCGCAGTAGCGTAGTGGTAGCGCAATCCCTTGGTAAGGGATAGGTCGTGAGTTCGATTCTCACCTGCGGCACCAGCCTTCGCTCGCGACGCGAGAGAAGGCTGTCACGCCGTAGCCCGAAGGGCGAAGGCGGACTGGTTGCCGCGGGCTACGGCTTGGCAGGCCATCCTTCGCCAAGCCAAGTTCGACTGTTTCACGTACGATCCGAAGGACAAATCCCATGGCACCCCGCCCCCCGAACTACTCCTTCGAACGGTCCCAGCGCGAGAAGGCGCAGGCCGCCAAGGCGGACGCCAAGGCGGAGAAGCGCGCCGAGAAGAACGCGCGCAAGAAGGCCAAGCGCGAGGGCAACGACGGTACGCCGGCCAAGTCCGAAGACTGACCCTGTGACGAAGCCGCTTCTCCAAGCCCTGCGCGGCGAGACCGCCGAACGGCCGCCGATCTGGCTGATGCGGCAGGCGGGACGCTATCTGCCCGAGTACCGCGCGCTGCGCGCCAACGCGAAGGACTTCATCGATTTCTGCCTGACGCCCGAGCGCGCCGTCGAGGTGACGCTGCAGCCGGTGCGCCGGTTCGGGATGGACGGCGCGATCCTGTTCGCCGACATCCTCCTGATACCGCATGCGATGGGGCAGACGGTCACCTTCGTCGAGGGCGAAGGGCCGCGGCTGGAGCCGATCCGCGATGCCGCCGGCGTGGCGAAGCTGCGCCCCGAGATGGTGGCGCAGATGCTGTCGCCGGTGATGGAGACGGTGAAGGGCGTGCGGGCGGCGTTGCCGGGCGACGCGACGCTGATCGGGTTTGCCGGCGCGCCGTGGACCGTCGCGACCTACATGATAGAAGGCCGCGGCAAGACGGATTACGAGAACTGCCGCCGCATGATGTGGGGCGAGCCCAAGCTGTTCCAGTCGCTGGTCGATACGCTGGTCGAGGCGACGTCGGCCTACCTGATCGCGCAGGCCGATGCCGGCGCCGAGGCGCTCAAGATTTTCGACAGCTGGGCCGGCGCGGTGCCGGCGCCGCTGTTCGATCTGGCCGTGATCGAACCGACTGCGCGGATCGTGAAAGCCGTGAAGGCGCGGCATCCGGACGTTCCGATCATCGGACTGCCGCGCGGCGCGGGATCGCATCTCGCGCGCTATGCGGCGGGGACGGGCGTCGATGCGGTGGGAATCGATCACATGACCGATATCGCGGCCGCCGCCGCGTCCTTGCCGGCCGGCGTCGCGGCGCAGGGCAATCTCGACCCCATGCTCCTGATGGTCGGCGGCGAGGCGATGGACGCCGAGGCGCGGCGCATCCTCGGCGTCATGAAGGGCAAGCTCTTTATCTTCAACCTCGGCCACGGCGTGCTGCAGCACACGCCGCCGGAGCATGTCGCGCGGCTAGTGGACGTCGTCAAAGGCCGGTAGCGGCCGCCGGCCCTCGCCGTCGCGCGGCAAGATCTTGCGGTACAGATGCCAGGTCGCGTGACCGAGCACCGGCAGGATCACGATCAGCCCGACGAACAGCGGCAGCGAGCCGATCACCAGGCCGGCCGCGACCAGCAATCCCCACAGCGCCATCGGACCGGGATTTGCCGTCATGGCGCGGATCGAGGTGCGGATCGCGGTGTCGAGACCGACATCGCGGTCGAGCAGCAGCGGGAACGAGACGATGCTGATGCTCATCGCGAACAGCGCGAAGAGGAAGCCGACACCGACGCCGACGATCATCATCGATTGGCCGCCCGGCGTCGCGAGCACGTCGTGCGCGAACTGGCCGAGCGAGACGATGGGCTCGGGGCCGAAGGTGTAGAGATAGATCGCCCAGGCGGCGGCGAGCCAGAGCAGGAACAGCGCGATCAGCGCGGCGCCGAGCACCGAGATCGCGCCGATGGCAGGTGCCTTGAAGACGTCGAAGGCGTTGCTCCAGCGCACGTCCCGGCCTTGCTCGCGCAGGCGGCTCATCTCGTAGAGACCGACGGCGGCGAACGGGCCGATAATGGCGAAGCCCGACGCCAGCGGGAACAACAGAGGCAGCAGATCCATGCCGAACACGATGCGTGTCAGGACGAGCCCGACCGCGGCATAGACGATGCCGAGGAACAGCACATCGGTGCGATAGGCCTCGAAATCGGCGAAGCCTTTGGCGAGCGCGTCGCGCAGATCGGCGGTGCCGATGCGCCGGACCACGGGCATCGGCGAATGGATGGTGTCCTGGACGTGATGCAGCGAACTGCCGGCGACGCTGACGATGTGGGCCGCTTGCGCCAGTTGCGCGCCGGTCCATTCGATCGGATTCCTGATGGTCATGTCTGAGCCTCCCGAACCGTTGTTTTCGGGTTGGAGGATCAGCGATGGCCTGGCGGCCTACTCCTGCCGTCGGTCACGGTGATCCCGCAACCTTCGATTGCGGCCAATATATGCCTGTCCACGAACCGGCGAAAGGCGGTTCTACTCGGCGGCGATGCTCACCGAGCGGCCCTGGTCTTGGAAGTTGATCGCCTGGAGGTACTTGATGCCCTCCTCCGCGATGTCGTCGCCGACCATGCGGGTGCCTTCGGCCTGGAGCTCGTCCATGTCGATATAAGCGCCGTAGAAGCCGCGGGTTCGGGCGGTGATCAGGCCGGCGTTGAGCAGGGTTTTGATCAACACGCGGAAGACGTTGGTCTCGCCCTTGAAGCGGCGCTGCGGGTCGCGGGTCTTGCGGCGCGCCAGGATGTCGGCGACGACGCGCTCGGGATCGAGGCCGAAGGCGCCGTAGATCGCCTGTTGCTGCTGCGGCGAGCCATTGTTGAACAGGAGCGCCTGGGCGCAGTGCGCCGCCCAGTCCTCCACCTGGTTGCGCTCGGCTTCGGTGAGCTTGGGGATCGTGCGGTCGGCCCAGATCTTTCCGAATTTGTGATGGAAAGCCTCGTCGGTCATGACGAGCTGGAACAGCTTTTTGGCCAGCGGATCGCGGTTGTGGCGGTAGCCATTGGCGAAGGCGCCCATCGCGAGGCCTTCGACCAGCATCTGCATGCCGATGATCTTCTTGTAGACGGCGGGACTGTCGATGATCTCGATCAGGAGCGCCTTGAGCGCGGCGCCGCACGGTGTTGGACGACCCCAGCGCGCCTTGATGTATTTGGCGAAGGCGGTGACGTGGCGCGCCTCTTCACGGGTCTGGTTGGCGGCGTATTCCTGGGCGCCCTGGTCTTTCAGGACGTGGCACAGCGAGGCGGAGAGGTTCAGCGCGCCCTGCTCGCCGTGCAGTATGGAGGAGAAATTCCACAGCTGCATGTGGTTGATGAAGCGGATCTTGTCCTTGGGGTCTTTCAGCGTCTCGGCGATGTAGGGAAGGCGCAGCAGCGGCTGCATCTCTTCCGGCATCATCGCCTCGTTCTCGAGATCGAAGGGATCGTCGAAGTCGATGTATTTCTTGTCGAGCGGGTCCCAGAAATGGTCGTGGGTTGCACTGATGATCTTGTCGAAGGCGGTCGAGCGCTGCTCGTAGCGGTCGAGCTCGATCATCGATTCGAAATCGTCGGGCGCCACGGCGCCGTACATCGCGTCCTTGGTGATGTTCGTGTCGGTCATGGCGTTCTCCCGGTTATTCCGTGCGGCCCTCACCCGGAAATGCTGCGCATTTCCGACCTCTCCCGCAAGCGGGAGAGGTTATTTTTCTCCGAGCAGGAACCCGTCAGGCTGAAGCATCAGTTCATGGAAGCGTTCGCCCATGCGGCGGTAGCCGGCGGCGTTGGGATGGAGTTCGTCGGGCAGATCGGCGCGGTCGGCGGGGCCGAACAGATCGAGGCCGGAGAGGTAGCGGATATGCGCGTCGCCGGACTTCTGGCGAACCGCGACGACATCGCCGACAAGCTCGCGCATGCGGATGAGCGATGGGCCGCCGGCGCCGCCGACGTCTTCGCGCGGCGGCGACCAGATCGGCGAGACGACAACGATGGGTGTCGTGGCGTGCTTCTCGCGGATGATCGAGAGCATGGAATGGGCGCTGTCGAGGAAGGTGCGTTCCTTAAGCAAGCCCTCGCCGTGGACGTTGATCCCGAGCTTGAGGACGATGGCGTCCGCCCGTTGATCGCGGACGATGCGGGCGGCGAGGCCGCTGAGCAGGCAGGAGCCTGCCCAGCCCAGATTGATGTGCGCCGCATCGGCCAGGCGCGCGGCGACGGCAGGCCAGGCGCCGGCGGCGGTGTCGGCCTCCATGCAATGGGTGATCGAACTGCCGTGGAACAGGATGCGCTTGCGCGTGTCCGGCCAGGGCGACCATGTCGCGCCGTCGTCGAGCGCGAAGCCGGTGATGGAGACGGTCGCCGATTGGGGCAGCCAGAGTTCGACGTGCTTCTCGCCAGCAGGCAGGTTCTCGAATGCCAGTGTGGCGCGCTCGTCGCCGACGAGACCACCGTCGAGCGCCAGTGCGGCGCCGCCGGTGACGCTCTTTTGCGCGTGGGACTTGCCGTCGATGAAGAGGTCGTAAGGCGCGAGACGCGGCTCGCCGTTGAAGGCGGCGACGCGCTGGTTCATCGCGAGATGCAGAGACTGCGTGTTCGTTTTGAGGCGCAGGCGCACGCCGGCCGGCGCGGAGGCGACCCAGCGGGTGAACGGATCGTAGTAGAGCTGCTCCGGCGCGGGGTAGCGGATCGGCTGGATGCTGCCCGCGCGCCGCCGGACGTCGACGGTGCCTTCCAGCAGCCGTTCGACATCGGAGAGCGACAGCGCCGGCATCGCGATCAAATCCGCTTGGGGATCACGACGTGGAGATTCTCGTAGCCCTTCACGAAGGTCGAATAGGTGCGCTTGGGCTCGGCGACCTGCTCGATCACGGGGAAGCGCTTGAAGATTTCTTCCCAGATGATCTGAAGCTGGAGCTCGGCGAGGCGGTTGCCGACGCAGCGGTGGATGCCGAAGCCGAAGGAGATGTGGCGGCGCGGGTTCTCGCGGTCGACGATGTAGTCGTTGGGACGCTCGATCACCTCGTCATCGCGGTTGCCAGAGACGTACCACATGACGACCTTGTCGCCCTTCTTGATCTGCTTGCCCTGGAATTCGAAATCCTGCGTCGCGGTGCGGCGCATATGGGCCAGCGGGGTCTGCCAGCGGATCGTCTCCGAGACCATCGAGGGGATCAATGACGGGGTCTCGCGCAGCTTCTTGTACTGGTCGGGGTTCTGGTTCAGCGCCAGGACGCTGCCGGTGATCGTGTTGCGCGTGGTGTCGTTGCCGCCGACGGTCAGGAGCACGACGTTGCCGAAATACTCGCGCGGCTCCATGTTCCGCGTCGCCGGATTGTGCGCCAGCATCGAGATGAGATCGCCGCCGGGCTCGGTGGAGTTGACGCGCTCGTTCCACAGATTGGCGAAATAGGCGTGATACTCCTGAAACACCGCCATCTTCTGCTCGATCGTGTCGATGAGCCCGTGGCCGGGAACGGCCGTCACCACATCGGACCAATAGGTGAGCTTGCGCCTGTCCTCGAACGGGAAATCGAACAGCGTGGCGAGCGTCATCGTCGTGAGCTCGATCGAGACCTTGTCGACCCAGTCGAACGGCGTCCCGATCGGCAGGTCGTCGAGGATCTTGCCCGCGCGTTCGCGGATGATGGGGCCGAGCACCTGCAGGTTCGCAGGGCTGACGACGGGCGTCACCACCTTGCGCTGGATGTCGTGGCGCGGCGGGTCCATCGCGATGAACATGGGGAGCGGCTCCATGTTGGCCGCGCCGCCGCCGATGGTGATGCCGCCATAGGTGAAGTCGGAACTGAACACCTGGTGGTTGGTGTCGACCGCCATGATGTCGTTGTATTTGGTGATCGACCAATAGGGGCCAAACTCGCTGTCGGCGGTGTAGTGGACCGGGTCTTCCTTCCGCAGGCGCTCGAAATACGGCCACATCGTATCGGTCTGGAACAGGATGCCCTGCGCCGGGTTGAGATCGGCGAGCGGCTGCGCGTACGCCGCGTCGCGGGCGGTCTTCATGTCGGGTTTGACGGCGATGTTCATGGCTGGCTCCTGATGCTTCAAGTCCGTGCCGGAATAACGACCGGCATGGTCTCGTAGCCCTTGACGAAAGACGAATGGGTGCGCGTCGGTTCGCCGACGACGCGGATCTCCGGAAAGCGCTTCATGATCTCTTCCCAGATGATCTGAAGCTGCAGCTCGGCGACGCGGTTGCCGACGCAGCGATGGATGCCGAAGCCGAAGGACAGATGCTGGCGCGGCCGTTCGCGGTCGATCAGATAGGCGTTGGGATTTTCGATGACGTCCCCGTCGCGGTTGCCCGAGACGTACCACATCGCGACCTTGTCGCCTTGCTTGATCATCTTGCCGCCGATCTCGAAATCCTGGAGCGCGATGCGGCGCATATGGGCGAGCGGCGTCTGCCAGCGGATCGTCTCAGACACCATCGAGGTGATGAGCCCGGGATTGGCGCGCAGCTTGGCGTATTGATCGGGAAATTTGTTCAGCGCGTAGAGACTGCCACTGATCGTGTTGCGGGTGGTGTCGTTGCCGCCGATGATCAGCAGCACGACATGGCCCTGATACTCGCGCGGATCCATGTTGCGGGTGGCCGGGCTGTGCGCGAGCATCGAGATCATGTCGAAGCCGGGCTCGGCGTTGACGCGCGCGTTCCAAAGATCGCCGAAGGCGCCGAAGCACTCGTCGGCCGCTTCCTTCTTGTGCAGCCAGCTCTTGACCGGGCCGTGGCCGGGGCCGTTGGTGAACATGTCGGACCAGTAGGTCAGCTTGCGCCGGTCCTCGAACGGGAAGTCGAACAGCGT
>DATAZZ010000064.1:0-1701 GCA_036271735.1 Rhizomicrobium sp. | reverse complement strand
GCCATTGCATCGGTCGCCCGCAAATCGGACAGCGCCGAGATGTCAGGTTACCTCGGCGCCTTCCTGCGCCAGGCCTAGCGTCCGCCGCCGCCCAGCGCGCGCTGCAGCTCGCCCTTGCTCATCCGCGACCGGCCGGCGATGTTGCGCCTCTTGGCGCGGTCCATCAGCTCGGCCTTGGTCGGCCCGCTCGCGCGGCCGGAACCGCCCGTGGCGCGGCGGCGGCTGGTGCCGGCGGCGCCCTTGGCGAGGCTGCGGCGCTGTGCCGTGCGACCTTCCTTCTCGGCTTCCGCCGTGCGGCCGCTGCGCTCCTTGGCTTTGGTCTTGCCCAGGTTGGCCCGGTTCTTCTTGGGCGAATTGCGATTGGTCGAGCCGGACTCGCTGAGCGCGATGGCGATCGCCTGCTTGCGGCTCTTGACCTTGCCACCACCCCGGCTCTCGAGTTCGCCCTTCTTGTATTCGTGCATCACCCGTTCGGTGGTGGCCTTCTGACCTTTGGACTGCGGCATAGGAACCTCCTCTTTGCCAATGCAGGCTGTAACGCCGCTCGACTTGGCAGGTTCAAATCGCCTCAACGCGCGACGAGGGCCGCGATCTCGGTCCGCAGCCCCTCGATGCCCGATTTGGTCTCGGACGAGGTGACGATCAGTCCAGGATGCGCGGCGGGCCGCTTGGCGATCGCCGCCCGCGTTGCCGCCTCGACCGCCTGGAGCTCGCTGGCCGACGGCTTGTCCGATTTGGTCAGCACGATCTGGTAGCTCACCGCCGACTTGTCGAGTTCGTTCATCACCGTCAGGTCGTTGGCCTTCGGCCCGTGCCGGCCGTCGACCAGCACATAGACGCGCCGCAGGTTCGGCCGCCCCGTCAGGTACTGGTGGATCAGCTTCGTCCACGCCGCCACCTTGTCGCGCGGCGCCTGCGCGAAGCCGTAGCCAGGCATGTCGACGATCCGCAGCGGCGCGTCGGCTGCCTCGAAGATGTTGAGCTCTTGCGTGCGCCCCGGCGTATTCGACGTCCGCGCCAGGTCGCGGGTGCCGGTGAGCGCATTGATCAGCGACGACTTGCCGACGTTCGAGCGTCCGGCGAAGGCGACTTCCACGCGATCGGCCGGCGGCAGGTCGGCGATGCGCACGCAGCCCTTGATGAAGACGAAGGGTCGCGCGAACAGCAGCCGTCCGGCTTCGGGGTCAGGTGTGTCGGTGTCGTCGGCCATCGCCCTCCATAGAGAGAGGGCGCTGCCAAGTGAACCCTAAATCGGATAGCCGAAGGCGCGCTTTTCGATCCCGAGCTCACCCAGTGCGCGCGAAAATTCCGGCCAGTTGCGGACCTTGAGCGCCACCGCCTTTTCCCGATCCTGCCGGACCAGTCCGGCAAATGGCAGCGCCTCCGGCACGCTGAGCGTGATCCCCAGTTGCGCGGCGGCCGACGCGAAGCGGCGGAGAACACCGTCTGGCGACAGCGTCAGGTGCGTCTCGTAGCGTAGCACCGGCACCGGAAAGGCCCGGCGCTCGAGCCAGCCCTTCCAGTGCGCGTACCAGGCCTCTTCGGCCGCGAGCCAGGCGGCGAACCGTGCGGCATCGAGCTTCACCTTGACCGGCGTGAGGTCGGTGTCGCGCCAGGCATCGAGCGCCGACGCCTTGGCCAGCGACACGTAGCTGTCGATCTGCCGCCGCACCACCAGCATGGCGCGCATGCCCGGACGCC
>DATAZZ010000063.1:0-2124 GCA_036271735.1 Rhizomicrobium sp. | reverse complement strand
GCTCGAGGGTCAGCAGGCAGGATTGAATGACGATCTGAAGGCGGTCTTCCAGATCCTGGACGTCGACGAGATCGCCAATGGCGTTCATGCCGGACTGGTTGCGCGCCGCATCCGGGCGTTGCAGCTGCGGATCGATCAGCTGGCGCGCGAGAAAGAAAGCGCGCGTCGCAGCGTGCTCACGCAGGGGACCCGGGCAAAGCTTGCCGAGCTGGCGATCGAAGCCGCGGCCCTCGACTATCGGCGCGTGAACGAGCGCAAGGCGCTGGCCGAGATCATTGAACGTGCACTGGCCCGAAGCGCAAGCTCGACGTAAGGCTAAAGGAGGACGCTTGGCCTCCCACGCATCTCGCAGCGCCCATGGCCTTCAGTCCTAAAACAGATGTCATCCTCGAGGTCGCCAGCGCGGCCGATCCATCGCGCGCGACCCTCGCCGCCCAGCGGCTCAATGCGCTTGCGGGCTCGAACGCCTCGCCGGCCGACTTTGTCTCAAGCCTCAATCAGGCGGCTGCCTCGGCAAACGCGACGCCTCCGCCGCTCCCAGGCGCCGCCGGCGCGCGCTCGCGTCTCGCAGAGGCGGCAGGCGGCCCGGAAAAGCTCGGCAAAGCGAAGATCCAGTTCGAGGCGATGATGCTGAATTCGTTCGTCAGCGAACTTCTGCCGAAGGACACAGGCGAGGTCTTCGGGCAGGGAATGGCCGGCGACATGTGGCGGTCGATGCTCGCCGAGCAGGTTTCGACGCAAATTGCCAAATCCGGCAAGCTCGGTCTCGCCAGGCGCCTGTTCGCCACCCACGAGGTCGGCCTCCATCCCGGACGCGTTGGCGAAGCCGCGAAGGCCGTCGGCGAGCCTGCGGCCCAAATGAGCGCCAACATTCTGTCGGCGCCGGCCGCCGCCGATCCTGAGAATGGCGCGGTTCTGTTTGCCGGGCGCAAACGGACATGAGCCAGCCGCCGCGCGGAGCGCAATCTCCGGCTGCCGCCGCACTGCCGATCATCGAGCGCCTCATCGCGACCGTTGACGCGGAGAATCGCGACCTCGAACAAGGCCGGAGGGTCAAATACGAGGTCTACAGCCTGAACAAGAACCAGGGCCTGCTCGAGCTCAGTCGCCTCCTTCCGGCGCTCGCCGGCGCAGCAGCGGCAGGACCGCTGCGCGATGCGCTGGCGGAGCTTCACGCCAAGCTTGAGATCAATCGGCGGGCGCTGGCGGTGCAGCTCAAGGCTTGCGAAGCCGTCTCGGAGATCATCACCCGCGCCATCCAGGATGGCCAATCCGATGGAACCTACACCGCTCTCGCCTGGAGCCGGTCGCGCGAATGATGAAGGCCGTGCTTCTCGGTGTCGCGGCCGTCGCATCGGTGATCGTGGGCGAGATGGGAGCCGACAAAGTCCTGGCAATGCGCCAGACACACGCCGGCGCCACGGTGGTAAAAGCCACAGAGGCGCGCAAGACGCATGAAATCAATGTCCCTCGCATCAAGGACGGCGCGATCAAGGGCTACGCGGTCATGCTCCTCAGTTACACGGTCGACTGGAGCGCGCTTAAGACCGCGGCGATGGCGCCGGATTCGATCCTGGTCGATGAAGCGTTTCGTTATGCCTACAACGACGATACGATCGACTTCGATCACCTCGACCGGTTCGATTTCGCGAAGATGAGCAAAGCGCTCGTCGCGGCGATCAACACGCGGGTGAAGAGCGACGTGGTGGTCGACGTCGGCGTGCAGGAATTCACCTACGAACCGGTCAGCGAGATCCGCGGGCGCCCGGCGCCTTAGAGTCGATTGCATTTGGCTCGAACCGCGATCGTCATTGCGAGCGATAGGGCGTCGAAAGACGCCCGTCCTTCCGGACGGGCTAAGGCGAAGCAATCCAGGGGAACGTCGAGCACCCTACGGCATTCTGGATCGCCGCGTCGCTGCGCTCCTCGCGATGACGATTCCGGCCCAACGCAGTGCGCCTTAGGCCGCTCGCGTCGCTTCAGCCTTGGAGGCGGCGATCAAATCGACGAAGCGGCGGAAGAGATAATGGCTGTCGCGCGGGCCCGGCGAAGCCTCGGGGTGATATTGCACGGAGAAGGCTGGCCGGTCGGCAAGCGCAATCCCACAATTCGAGCCGTCGAACA
>DATAZZ010000062.1:0-1756 GCA_036271735.1 Rhizomicrobium sp. | reverse complement strand
GAGCAAGAAAGACGTGGATGGCCGGGTCGAGCCCGGCCATGACGAGAAACCCTGATGCGCGTTGTCGGTGGACGATTGAAAGGCCGCAATCTCGCCTCGCCATCGTCGCGCGATATCCGGCCGACCGCGGACCGGTTGCGCGAGTCGGTGTTCAACATTCTGATCCACGCCTATGACGATCCGATTGCGGACGCCCGCGTGCTCGATCTGTTCGCGGGCACCGGCGCGCTCGGCATCGAGGCGGTGTCGCGCGGAGCAGCGTTCACGCTGTTCGTCGACAACGGCGCGGAAGCGCGCGCGCTGTTGCGCAACAATGTCGAGGCGCTGGGCCTCGGCGGCGTCACAAAGGTCTACCGCCGTGATGCCACCGATCTCGGCCCGGCGCATCCGATGGAGCCGTTCTCGCTGGTGTTGCTCGATCCGCCCTACGCCAAACAGCTGGCCGAGAAAGCGCTGGCCTCGCTGCGCGATGGCGGCTGGCTCACGCCGGATGCCTTGCTGGTGGTCGAGGAAGCCAAGGCCGCGGCATTCGCCGCGCCTGATGGTTTCACCGAGCTGGAACGGCGCGCCTATGACGATACGGAGTTCGTGTTTCTTCGCTTGATTTAGCCGCCCTCATCCTGAGGAGCGGCGTCTTCGCCGCGTCTCGAAGAATGGCCACACATCTCATGGTTCGAGACGGCGCCAAGGGGCGCCTCTTCACCATGAGGCCGGGGATGTGGCCTATTCAACGCCGCCCGAACAGCTTCTCGATATCGGACAACTTTAATTCCACATAGGTCGGGCGGCCATGGTTGCACTGGCCGGAATTCGGCGTGTCTTCCATTTCGCGCAACAACGCGTTCATCTCTTCCGGCTTGAGGCGGCGGCCGGCGCGGACAGAGCCGTGGCACGCCATGGTGGCGGCGACATGCATCAGCCGGCGCTCCAGCGGCAGCGCTTCGTCCCATTCCTCCATGTGCTCGGCGAGATCGCGCAGCAGCGATCCGGCATTGGCCTTGCCGAGCAGAGACGGCGTTTCGCGTACCGCGACGGCGCCGGGGCCGAAGGAATCGATTGCAAGCCCGAACGAGGCGAGTTCTTCCGAGCGATCGATCAGCTTCTCCACCGTCGCTTCGTCCATTTCGACGATCTCCGGAATCAGCAGGATCTGCCGCTGCACGCCGTTCTTCGCCAGCGAGGCCTTGAGCCTTTCATAGACGATGCGCTCATGGGCGGCGTGCTGGTCGACCACGATGAGGCCGTCACGGGTTTGCGACACGATATAGGTCTCGTGGATTTGCGTGCGTGCCGCGCCGAGCGGTCGGTCGAGCAGATCGGCAGAGGGAGCTTCCTGAAAGCGGACGTCGGCGGTTGGCGCGCCGACATCGAACCCGGCCTGTCCCGGTTCGGCAAACGCGGTGGCCGCCGCGCTTTCGAAGGCCGACAGCGGCGCTCGCGGCGCCATCGCGCCCGGCGGGTAGGCCGGCGAGCTCCGCCAGTCCCAATTGCCGGGAGCGGAGGGGCGGGGCGCGAATGACGGACGGAACGAGGCCAGCGCGGCGCCGTCGCTGTTGGCGGCGGTGCGCTTGCCCTCGCGGGCAAGGCCTTCCTTCAGCGCATGCACGATCAACGCGCGCACCAGCCCGGCATTGCGGAAGCGTACCTCGGTCTTGGCCGGATGCACGTTGGCGTCGACTTCCTGCGGATCGAGCGTCACGAACAGCGCCACCACGGGATGGCGGTCGCGCGGCAAATAGTCGGAATAGGCCGCGCG
>DATAZZ010000061.1:0-2131 GCA_036271735.1 Rhizomicrobium sp. | reverse complement strand
GGCGCCGGCGAATTACGGGCCCTTCACCTGCGGCCTGCCGCTGAAGAGCCGGGACGGCTCGCCCCTGCTGCAGACCAACCGGATGGCGCTCGCGACCGACAAGGTGCGCTATGTCGGCGACCCCGTGGCCTTCGTGGTCGCGGAAACGCTGGCGCAGGCGCGCGACGCGGCGGAAGCCGTCGAACTCGATATCGAGCCGCTACCCGCAGTGACCAACGCCGAGGAAGCCACCAAACCAGGCGCGCCGCAGCTTTACGATCATATCCCGAACAACGTGGCGCTCGACTATCATTATGGCGACGCCGCCAAGATCGATGCCGCGTTCGCCGGCGCCGCCCACGTGACCAAACTCGATATCGTCAACACCCGTGTCGCCGTGGTGTCGATGGAACCGCGGGTCGCGATCGGGTCCTACGACAAGGCCAGCGAGCGGTTCACAATACAGGTTCCGACCCAGGGCGTGTCGGGCAACCGGGCGACGCTGGCCAAGATTCTGAACGTTCCGGCCGAGAAGGTCCGTATCCTGACCGGCAACGTCGGTGGCTCGTTCGGGATGAAGAACATCAGCTACCCCGAATATACCTGTATCCTGCACGCGTCGAAGCAGCTCGGCCGCCCGGTGAAATGGACCGACGAGCGCTCGACCAGCTTCCTGTCGGATAGCCAGGGCCGCGCCCAGATCATTCACGCCGAACTCGCACTCGACGCCGAGGGCAAGTTCCTCGCGGTGCGCCTCAACGGCTACGGCAATCTCGGCGCCTATATCAGCGGCGTGTCGCCCGGGCCGCTCTCGCTCAACACCGGCAAGAACCTCGCCAGCGTCTATCGCACGCCGCTGCTCGGCGTCGACATCAAGACCGTGCTGACCAACACCACCCTGATGGGCGCCTATCGCGGCGCCGGGCGCCCTGAAGCGAACTATTACATGGAGCGGCTGATCGATCGCGCCGCCGACGAGATGGGCATCAACCGCCTCACCTTGCGCAAGCGAAATTTCATCAAGCCGGCGCAGTTGCCGTTCGCGGCGGCCTCCGGCGTGACCTATGACAGCGGCGATTTCCAGGGCGTGTTCAACAAGGCGCTGGAGATTTCCGATCACGCCAACTTCGCCAAGCGGAAGAAGGAAAGCCGCAAGAACGGCAAGCTCCGCGGCATCGCGGTCGGCTCCTATCTCGAAGTCACCGCACCTCCGAGCGGCGAACTCGGCAAGATCACGTTCGAGCCGGACGGTTCGGTGAAACTGACCACCGGCACGCTGGATTACGGCCAGGGTCACGCCACGCCGTTCGCACAGGTGCTGTCGGCGCAACTCGGCGTGCCCTTCGACAGGATCACGCTGGAACAGAACGACAGCGACCTCGTGCGGTTCGGCAACGGCACTGGCGGCTCGCGCTCCATCACCGCCACCGGTCAGGCGATCGTGGAGTCTTCGGCGCTCGTCATCGCCAAGGGCAAACAGGCGGCCGCGCATCTGATGGAAGCTTCCGAAGGCGACATCGAATTCGCCAACGGCCGCTTCACCATTGCCGGTACCGATCGCAGCATCGACATCATGGAGTTGGCGCGGCGGACTCGCGAGGGCAAGATGCCCGAGGGCGTGCCCTCGTCGCTCGACGTCGATCACAACACCAAGGATACCCCGTCAACCTTCCCGAACGGCTGCCACGTCGCCGAGGTCGAGATCGATCCGGAAACCGGCATCGTGCAGATTGTACGCTACAGCGCCGTCAATGATTTCGGCACGGTCGTCAACCCGATGATCGTCGCGGGTCAGTTGCATGGCGGCGTCGCGCAGGGCATCGGCCAGGCGCTGATGGAGGAAGTCAGCTACGACGAAACCGGCCAGCCGATCACCGGTTCGTTCATGGACTACGCGATGCCGCGTGCCGGCGACATTCCGCTGATGGAAGTTGGCGATCATCCCTCGCCCGCAACATCCAATCCGCTGGGCACCAAGGGCTGCGGCGAAGCCGGCTGCGCCGGCAGCCTGGTCTGCCTCGTCAACGCGGTGGTCGACGCGCTCTCGGAATACGGCGTCTCACACATCAACATGCCGCTAACCCCGGAACGGGTCTGGCGCGCGATCCAGGACGCGAAGAAGACGAAGGCGGCGTAGGCAGGCAAAGGCGCG
>DATAZZ010000060.1:0-9677 GCA_036271735.1 Rhizomicrobium sp. | reverse complement strand
ACTTCGCGGCGAGGGAAGGGGACCCAGGTGCCGCCACCGTGACGGTGTTTGCCACCTGGGTCCCCTTCTCCTCGCTGCGCTCGGCCGGGGATGACAGCGGAGTTTAGTCGGTCTGCCGATCGAAAAACTCATCCGCGTCCTCCACCTCCACCAACCGCCCGCGCCTTATCTCCAAAAACCGCGTCGCGGCCGTGCGCGTGAAATAGCGGTCGTGGCTGACGAAGATGCACGATACATCCGATTGCTCGAGCTGCTCCTCCAGATCCTCCTGCCCTTCGATGTCGAGATGGTTGGTCGGCTCGTCGAGCAGATAGAAATTCGGCTTGAGCAGCTTCATGTACAGGAACACCAGCCGCGATTGCTCGCCGTAAGAGAGCTTGGCGATCTTGTCGTCGAGACGTTCGAATGCGAAGCCGGCCTTGGCCAGGATCGACACCGCCTGCGCGTTGTTCACCGTCTTGATCCGCGCGATGTAGTCGCGCAGCGAGACGTCGAGCGGCAGATCGGCCATGCGCTGGTCGAAATAGACGAGATTGGTCGCCGGATTGTAGCGCACCGCGGCGCGGCCGTCATAATGCTCCTGCACCGGATCGAACGCTCCCGCCAGCACGCCGAGCAAAGTCGACTTGCCGCTGCCATTGGCACCGAGCAGCGCGACGCGCTCGCCCGCAGCGATCACGAGGCGGTCGATGGTGACCAGCGTGCGCGAGCCGTCCGGCACCTTCACCACCAGGTTCGACAGGCGCAGCGCGATCTTGGCGTCGATCGCCTCGTCGTTGAGTTCCAGCTTGCGCTTGTTGGCGTGATAGACCTCGGTTGCGTTGTCCTCGATGCGCGCAATGCGCCGCTCGGTGGTGCGTCTCTTCTTATCAAATTTGTCGTTGAACACGCCCCACGCCTTGTAGCGCGCCGCGACCTTCTCCAGCCGCGTCACCTCGCGCTCTTCCAGCGCCCGGCGCTTGGCGGCCGTCGCGTCGTTCTGCAAGAGCTGCTCGCGCGCCTGCGCGAACGGCGCCTTGAAGGCGTGCGCTCCGTCCTTGCGCAGGAAGATGGTGCGGCTGGTCGTGCGGTCGAGGAATTCGCGGTCGTGGCTGACGATCAGCATCGGCAGGCGGATATCTTCCTCCAGCCAGCGCTCCAGCTTGTTGATGTTCTCGAGATCCAGGTGGTTGGTCGGCTCGTCCAGGATCACGATATCCGGCTCGCGCAATTTCTCACGCGCGATCAGCAGCAGGCGCTGCCAGCCGCCGGAGAGCTGCCCGAACGTTTTCTCCGCGATCTCCGGCGGAATGCGCAGATCGTCGAGCAGCACGTCGACCTTCCAGCCGTCATGCGCGTCGGGCAGCGCCTGCTCCAGCATGTCGCGCACCGGGACGTCCGTCAGCGCCGGCGGAATTTCCTGCGGCACATAACCGACGCGCAAGCCGCGCGACTTCACGATCTGGCCGTCGGACAATTCGTGCTCGCCGGCAAGGCATTTGAGCAGCGTCGACTTTCCCGCGCCGTTCTCCCCGACCAGCGCGGTGCGCGCGTCGTCCAGCAGGAACGACACGTTCTCGAAGATCGTCGTGACGCCATATTGAAAGCCGCCCCGGTCGATGCCGAGCACGGCGCTGCGCGCAGCCATGGTATGATTTCTTTTGCTCCCCGGGCAGTTTCGCATAGTCTGCCGCCAGATAAAATCGGGAGAACGTCCATGGATCGCCTCAAGGGAAAAGTCGCCATCGTCACGGGCGCCGCCAGCGGCATCGGCCGCGCCAGCGCCATCCTGTTCGCGGCGGAGGGCGCCAAGGTCGTCTGCGTCGACCGGGCCGAGGACGTCCTGAAGACCGGCGGCTTGATCGGCGATGCCGGCGGCACCGCGCTGCCGCTGATGGCCGATGTCTCGAAGGAAGAGGACGTCGCCGGCTTCGTCGACCGCGCGGTCAAGGAATACGGCCAGCTCGACGCGATCTATGCCAATGCCGGCATCTCGGGCGGCGGCCAGCCGCCGTTCTTCGAATTGACCGCGGAGCACTGGCGCCAGGTGCTCGACGTGAATTTGATCGGTGTATTCCTGTCCATCAAGCATGCCGCGCGGGTGATGGTGCCGAACAAGAAGGGCTCGATCGTGTGCACCGCCTCGGTTGCCGGCATCCGCTCCGGCGCCGGCGGCGGGCCCTATTCGGCGTCGAAGGCGGGTGTGATCAATTTGACGACGACGGCGGCGAATTATCTCGCCGGCACCAATGTGCGCGTCAACGCGATCTGCCCCGGCATCATCGAGACCGGCATGACCAAGCCGATCTTCGACTACGCAAGGCAGCGCGGCACCGAGGAGCGCATCGGACAGCTCAATCCGATGAAGCGCTACGGCGTGCCGAATGAGATCGCCTACGCCGCGCTGTTCCTGGCAAGCGACGAATCCAGCTACGTCAACGGCCAGCACCTCGCCGTCGACGGCGGGCTGACGAGCTCGATGCCGGTGACGGGACGGATCGGCAGATAGATTTAACCTCTTCCGCGCGCGGGAGAGGACGCAAAATCTTAGGTTTAGCGGAGCACTTCGCGGAGCTAAGCCTTAGATTTTGCTAGGTGAGGGGATCGACGCGCGCCGTGCCCTCACCCGAAAACGCTGCGCGTTTTCGGCCTCTCCCGCGAAGTGCGAGGGCTTTGCAGAAGTGAGGGTTTTGAGCTGGGGGTATTAATGCGGACAGGGCTTCACTGATGCAATTGGGCCTTTGAAGGCCTGCTTTGGCTGTCAGGTGGCGATTGGCATATGGCGCGCCCATCGTTTGAGGTTCATGGCGAGGGCGGCGAGGGTAAAGGCGGCGGCGTTGCGGCGCAGGCTTCGGTATCTGGCGCGGGCAAGGCCGTAAACGTTCTTGAAGAGGCTGAAGAGCGGCTCGATGGCGCCACGCTTTTTTGCGAGGCGCTGGTTGCGCGCGACATCGGCGGCGCCGAGCTTGGACCACTTGTTGGGCCGCCGCATGATGCCGTTGGCGATGCCCAGTTCGGCAAGACGTTCGCTGCGCGTATGGCTGTCATAAGCCTTGTCGGCGTAGACGATAGCCTCGTCGCCGCAGATCAGCGCGTCAGCGACCGTGGTGTCGTTGACGTTGGCCGGCGTCACCACCAGGCCGCGGATGATGCGGCTGGTCTGGTCCATCGCGGCATGCAGCTTGTAGCCGAAGTAGCGCTTGCCGTTCTTCTTGGTCCAGGCGGCATCCGGATCGTGCTCGCTCTTGACCAGCTTGCTGGCCGCACGGCCATCGGCATCGGGGGGTAGATCGCCCTTGGGCCGTGGCGGCGGGTTGATCGCCGCCGGCACCAGCGAGGCGTCGATCAGCGTGCCTTGCTTGAGAACGAACCCGCTCGCTTCGATCTGCCGGCCGATCTGGGCGAACACCGCCGCGCTGCGCCCATCGCCCAGCGCCTCGCGGAACCGCCACAGCGTCGAGTGATCCGGGATCGGGTCCGACAGCGCCACGCCGATGAAGCGCCGGAACGACAGCCGGTCCTTCAGCGCCTCCTCCAGTGCAGGATCCGACAGCGCGTACCAGCGCTGCAGCAGCAAGGCCTTGAACATCACAAGCGACGGATAGCCCGGCGCTCCCATCGGCCCGCTTCGCAGATCGTGCAGCACGGCCTCGACCGGAACCCAGTCCACCAGGACTGCAATGCGTTCAAGAACTTCGTTGCTGCCGACCGCCGCAACCACCGTGCCTTCGCCAAGGCTCAGTTGACCAACCCGACGTTCCGCCATCGTTCCCTCCAGCGATTCATCAACGCCAAAAGAGAATCACGCAGCCAAACTTCTGCAAAGCCCTCGCGAAGTGCGGGAGAGGTTAACTCAGCACCGCGAGCACCAGCCAGTCCCAGGGCCGGTGCGTGCCCGCGCCGCGCGGCTTGCGCAGGCCTTCCTTCTGCCAGGGATAGAACACGCGCTGGATACGCAGCATGCGAAAGCCGTGCTGCGTCAGGATTGTGTCCAGCTCGTCGCGCGCGAAGTGCTTCTGGCGGCTGCCGCCGCGGTCCACCAGCCCGTCGGGTGCCGCGGCCTTTGCCTCTCGAAGCGTCGTTCCATAGGCGACACGCTCCACCATGCGGTCGGATTCGATCGACGGCACCACGATCAGGGCGTGGCCGCGCCGCTTCGTCACACGCGCGATGCCGTCCCACATCCGTTCGCGGATTCGCGCCTCCGGCATCGTGATCACGTTCATGCACACGGTGAGGTCGGCAACGCGTCCGACGCGCTTCGCCGCGGGCGGGATGCTCGACGTCAGCCAGGTGATGTCGCGGCGCGCCTTCAGCCGAGTCTTGCCGCGCGCGATGATGCGCGGCGCATGCTCGACCGCGAAGCTGGCGTGGAACAGCCTGCCATAGCGCTCGACGAAGGTCCCCATGCCGCAGCCGAGGTCCACCAGCACGGATTTTTCCGCCGATAGCGGCAGCGACCGCACGGCGCGGGCGATCTGTCCGCCCTTGGTCTCGCGCGTGATGTCGCAGACTTCGCGCTCGAAATCGTCGGCGAGCTTGTCCCATTCTTTCCGGCTGACCATGCGATATTGATCGGCGATTCTTCGGTTTCGGGCAAATGTGCGGGAAGTTCACGCAGCGGGTGAATTGGACGGGTGCGGTGACGCTGCGGCAGTTCAACGATGCGCCCGACTGTCCGGACGACACGATCACGCCGTTCCGCTTCGCCAACGTCGTGTGCCGCGATGCCGCCGGCGCCCGGCAATCTGTCCGCATGCGCTGGGGCCTGGTGCCAGCCGAAGCCCCCGACCAGACCGTCGGCGGCAAATTCATCCACGCCCGCGCCGAGACCATTGAGCAGAAGCCGACTTTCCGCGACGCGTTCTTCGAGCGCCGTGGCCTCGTGATCGTCCGCACCTTCAACGAGGGCGAGGAGGTGACGCCGAAAAAGACCCAGCAATACGTGATCACGCCAAAGGACCGCCCCGCCACGGCCATCGCGGTGATCTGGGAGCGCTGGCGCGGCCCGTCGCCAGTGCCGCTCGACACCTTCGCGATGGTGACCACGCCGCCCAGCGCCCTGATCGCGACGATCACGGACCGCATGCCGGCTGTGATCGCCGACGCGCACTGGGCCAAATGGCTCGGCGAGGAGCCTGCGACGGTCGACGAGCTCAAGGCGATCCTGCAGCCGTCGGCGATGCCGATGGACATGGAGAAGGCTGGTAAACCTCCGCCGCCGCCCAAGCCCGCCAAGGCGCAGGGAAGCCTGTTTTAGGCATCGCGCATGTGGCCATCCTTCGACAAGCTCAGGACGAGGTTCTCTGCTAAGTCCTCATCCTGAGCTTGTCGAAGGATGGCAGAAGGCTCAGTTTACTCAACCGCCTGAGCGCGCGTCGCCGCGCGCCAGCTCATGATCAGCGTCGCGATGCCGAGCCCGAGCGACGAGGCGTTGATCCATGCCTCGGTGAGCATCGCGCCGGATTTGGGCAGCAGGGCATAAAGCCCGTGTTCGACATTGAAGGTGATGTCCATGCCGGCGAGGTAGAGCAGGGCGCTCCCCGCCATCAATCCGAACAGTGCGCCGGCGCGCGTCCCGCGCCATAGCCCGATGCCGGCAGCGGCCATGGTGAGCGCCATCCAGCCATCGGCGACGACGAACGCGTCCTCGAAATAGGTGTACCAGACGTCCGGCAGCACGCGGACGTCGCCGCCGATGTAGTAGTTGAGCCAATAGGCGGCGGTGACGGCCGCGCCGAGGAGGAGAAGGGCGGAAAGGATTTTCATGGCGAACTCATAGCCGAAAGCACGGGCACCGATAACCTCTCCCGCAAGCGGGAGAGGTTAAGATGCCAGCGTGAAGAACGGCACCGGGGCGCCACCGTCGCTTGGTTTCCACACCAGCCTGGCTTTCGCGTCGATCGCGATCTTCTTGAAGTCGCAATCCACCAGATTGGTCAGTACGCGCGGACCCTCGGCGAGCTCGACATAGGCAATCGTGTACGGCCCGGTCGGCGAGCGGTACATGATCGAGTAGGAATAGACCGTCGCCTCGCCGCTCGCTTCGCGCCATTCGACACGTTCGGAGAAACAGAACGGGCAGAAGCTGCGCGGAAAATAGTGCGGCTCGTTGCAGGCGAGGCAATAGCCATAGAGCAGCTTGCCGTCCTCGGCGGCCTTCCAGAACTTCGCGGTCTCTTCGTTCACCGCGGGCGCGAAGATCTTGCGAACCGCCGGCGCCTTTTTCTCACCTTGCTCCGACATCGCCTTACTCCCGTTCCATGATGACGGTCGCGGACCCGTGCCGGGTGCCGAGCGAGCCGCCCGTGCCGTGCGCGATGGCGAGATCGCAGTTCGCCACCTGCACCTTGGGATGCGCCTCGCCGCGCAGCTGGCGCACCGCCTCGATCACTTTGGTAATGCCGCCGCGATTGGTCGGATGGTTGTTGCACAGCCCGCCGCCATCGGTGTTGAAGGGCAGCTTGCCGATGCCGGAGATCAGGTTTCCGTCGGCGACGAACCTGCCGCCCTGGCCCTTTTCGCAGAAGCCGAGGTCTTCCAATTGCATCAGCACCGTGATGGTGAAGCTGTCGTAGATCGAGGCGTATTTGATGTCGCCCGGCTTGACGCCGGCTTCCTCGAACGCCTTGGGCCCGCTCCACGCCGCGCCCGAGAAGGTGAGATCGACCTTGCCGCCATAGGTGCCCTTGGGCGCCTCGCCCGCGCCGAGGATCTTCACCCTGGGGCGGTTAAGCTGTCTGGCGATCTCGGGCGAGGTCACGATCAGCGCGCCGCCGCCATCGGTGACGACGCAGCAATCCAGGCGATGCAGCGGCGTCGCGATCATCGGCGAGTTCACGACGTCCTCGACGGTCACGACGTCTTTCAGGAACGCATGCGGATTCCATTGCGCGTGATGCGACGCGGCGACCTTGATCCAGGCGAGCTGCTCGCTGGTCGTGCCGTATTCGTGCATGTGGCGCGTCGCGCACATCGCGTACTGGTTATGCGTCGTGCCGCCATAGGGCATCTCGAACGCCGCTTCCGGCGCGGATGTGTTGGCGCCGCCGCGCGGCCCGCCAGTGCCGGTGCGCGGCTTGCCGGCCAGCGTGATCAGCGCCACCGAGCACTTGCCCGCCGCGATCGCCTCCGCCGCATGCCCGACATGCAGGATGTAGGACGAGCCGCCGGTCTCGGTGGAATCCATATGGCGCAGATTGCGCAGGCCCATATAGTCGGCCATCGACATCGCGCCGAAGCCTGGCGCGTCGCCGGCGCAGAAATAGCCGTCGATGTCGTCCTTCCTGAGCCCGGCATCTTCCAGCGCGCCGCGCATGCACTCGGCATGGAGCTGCGGCGTCGACTTGTCCGGCGCCTCGCGCGTCGGGTGCTCGAACGCACCCATGACATAGGCCTTGCCTTTGATGCTCATCGCCTGCCGTCCGCTGAATATCGATACCCCAAGGCTCTACAAGCGCGGAGGCGATGAATCAATCCGGCGGCCCGGCGGCCCCGATTGTCGCAGGGGCAGCCGCGCCATGCGCGTGGCGCGCCACACCCTTCCACATCAGGCGCACGGCCTCGTAGTGGATCGCGGCGATGATCTTCACCGTCATCAGGGGATGGCGCAGCAGCATGCCGAGCAGCGCGCCGTCGGTCAGCGCCTGGCGCTTGCCGGTGAAGGTCGCGGTGAGGATCGGCTTGCCGGCCTCCTCCTCGGCGATCGCGATCATCACGTCGTCGCCCGGCGGGCGGATCTTGAAATTGTAGGCACAGTCCATCGACAGGAACGGCGAGACGTAGAACGCCTTGGGCGCGTGCTGGCGGATCAGCGCATCATTGTCGCCAGCGCGCATCACGTAGGAATGCTGCTCGCCATAGGTGTTGCGCACCTCGTACACGATGGCGGCGAGGCGCTCGTCTTTGGTGTAGCAGAACCAGGTGCTGATCGGATTGAACACGTAGCCGAACAGGCGCGGATAGCACAGCACGCGGCGCGGCCCATCCGCGACGATGCCCTGGGCGGCCAGAAGGGAATCCAGCCAACCGCGCAGGCCACTGCACGCGCCATGGTCGGGGTCGTGGAAGCTGACGATTCCGGCGCGGTTCCACGCGAACAGCCACAACCGCTTGTTAAGACTTTCCAGCTCGTCGAGGTCGAGCAGCAGCGAGAACACACGGTATTTGAAGGCATGCCGCCGGGGCGCCAACCGCCGGTGCATGACCCATCCGTCATAAATCGCGCTATGCGTCATGGCTTAGGATACGTCCGGCTGCCCCAAACGGATCAAGGACATCCCCCACTGATCCGGCCCCACTGATCCGGGGGGGCCGTGGGCGCGTAAATCCGGCTATGATGGCCTATGCCGCGACTCATGGGGAAATGTGGACACTGCGCCCGCTCTGGCCGGGCCGGGTCGCAGCGCGCCTGCCGGCGCGGCCACGGGTCGTAGCCATGGACTCCATCCCCGGCGATTCGGTACGGCTCAACGCGGCCGTGGTCGCCATTGGATGCACCCGCGACCGCCAGGCGTTCCAGCTCGTGTTCGACCACTTCGCGCCGCGCGTGAAGGGCTATCTGATGCGGCTCGGCGCCGGCAACGCGGTGGCCGAGGATCTGGCGCAGGAAGCGCTGCTCACCGTCTGGCGCAAGGCCGCTTTGTTCGATCCCGGCAAAGCGTCGGCCTCGACCTGGATCTTCACCATCGCGCGGAACCTGCGCATCGACGCGATCCGCAAGGAGCGCCGCCCCGAGCTCGATCCCAACGATCCGTCGCTGTTGCCGGAAGACGAACGGCCCGCCGACGATACGATGGACTGGGCCAAGGCCGAAGACCGGCTGCGCGCCGCGCTCGCCGATCTGCCGCGCGAGCAGTCGCAGATCATCGAGCTTTCCTTTCTCGCGGAAAAGCCGCACAGCATCATCGCAAGTGAGTTGGGATTGCCGCTGGGTACGGTGAAATCCCGCATACGCCTCGCCATGGCGCGTTTGCGTCTGGCCCTGGGAGAGCGAGCATGAGTATTACCCATCATCCCGGCGAGGAGCTGCTGCTCGGCTATGCCTCCGGCGCGGCGAACGAAGCCGTGTCGCTGCTGGTGGCGACCCATCTGGCGATGTGCGCGCAATGCCGCGCCGCGGTGCGTGCCGTCGAGGCGGCCGGTGGCAGCGTGCTCGCGCAGGTCGAGCCGGTGGCGCTCGACACCCGGGCCTATCAATCGGTGCTGGCGCGGCTCGATGCGCCGGCGGCGGATATCGTGCGCAAGGCCGAGCTCGGCAGCGACGTGCCCGCGCCGCTGCAGCCCTATATCGGTGCGAACTACTCCGATGTGCGCTGGCGCCCGGTGGCGCCGGGGCTCTCTTATTATCCGCTGTTCACGCGCGACGGCACGCGTGCCCGCCTGATCCGCTCGCGGCACGGCGCCGGGGTCGCGACGCACACCCATCGCGGCGAGGAATGGACGCTGGTCCTGACTGGCAGTTTCCACGACGTCACCGGCCGCTACGGCGTCGGCGACGTGCAGTCCACGACGCCCGACATCGAGCACGAGCCGACCGCCGATCCAGGCCCGGTCTGCATCAACCTCGCGGTGACGGATGCCCCGCTGATCTTCCGCGGCTGGCTGCCGAAGATCGTCGGCAAGGTGTTTGGGTTTTAAAAAATATTACTTTCCCTTGAGGGAGGGTCGAATTTGCGACGCCATTTCGACCCTCCCTC
>DATAZZ010000059.1:0-145551 GCA_036271735.1 Rhizomicrobium sp. | reverse complement strand
CGGGGGAGAGGGTTAGGGTGAGGGGGTGGTGAGGCAGAGGCGCTATTGCCTCGGCACCCCCTCACCCCGCCCTCTCCCCCGGAGGGGGAGAGGGAGATTCTTTTTTTGGCTGTCGTCGCGATTGAAGCTTTGAAAGCAGCGCTGGCTCCGGGCCAGCGCCTCATCGGCCTCGATCTCGGTGAGAAGACCATTGGCATCGCGCTGTCGGATACGCGGCTCACCGTCGCGACGCCGATGGAGACTTTCAAGCGCGGCAAGTTTTCGCTCGATGCGGTGAAGCTCGATGCCATTATCGCGGCGCAGGGCGTTGGCGGGCTGGTGGTGGGACTGCCGCTCAACATGGATGGGTCCGACGGACCGTCGGCGCAGTCGGCGCGGGCGTTTGCGCGCAATTTCGCGGCGCGGTCGCCGGCGCTGCCGATCCTGATGTGGGACGAGCGGCTGTCGACGGCGGCGGTGACGCGGACGCTGCTCGACGCGGACGCCTCGCGCAAGCGGCGCGCGCAGGTGGTGGACAAGATGGCGGCGGCGTACATTCTCCAGGGGGCGCTCGACCGGCTGCGCCGATTGGAGAGCCCGTGAGCGCAGCAGACATCGACGCCTCCGGCGAGAAGCCGGCGAAATTCTATTGGCTGCCGCCGGGGCTGCGCCCGCCCGTGGTGATGAAGGTGCGGCAGGAGCGCATCTTCCTGCTGGTCGGGATGGCGGCGCTGTTCGCGGGCTATGACCTCAACATTTTCGGGCTGGCGCTGCCGCAGATCCAGGCGGCGCTGCATATCCCTGAGAACCAGACGGGACTGACCGTCGTCTATTTCCGCTTCGCGGCCGTCGGCGCGCTGGGGCTGGCCTACACCGCGGACCTCGTGGGACGGCGCCGCCTGCTGCTGATCACCATCCTGGGACAGGCGCTGGCGACGCTGGCGACCGCGTTCACGCAGACCGCCGATCAGTTCATCCTCGCGCAGTTCGTCACGCGACTGTTCGGCTATGCCGAGGAGATCGTCTGTGTCGTCGTGATCGTGGAGGAGATGGACGAGCATTCGCGCGGCTGGGCGACGGGGACTTTTGGCGCGTTGGATTCAACAGGCGCCGGTCTGGCTTCTCTCGTCTTCGCCTTCGTGACGATGCTGCCCTATGGCTGGCGCGCGATCTATGTGATCGGGGCGCTGCCGATGCTGCTGCTCGCCTATCTGCGGCGGCGGCTGCCGGAGACCAAACGATTCGAGGTGCGGCACGACCAGGTGGAGGCGCTGCGCAGCCGCGTCTCGGTGGCGCTCGACGCGGCGCGGCGGCTGGTGCGCGAATATCCCGGGCGCATCGCGCTGATCCTGACGGCGGTGGCGGCGTACGGGTTCTCCATCGGCTCGGCGACGGTGCTGATGGGCAAATACCTGCAGCAGACGCTGCATTACGCGCCGTGGCAGGTGACGGTGCTGTATGTGCCGGGCGGCTTCGTGGCGCTGGGGCTCAACATCGTGGCGGGGCGGTTCAGCGACCGGCTCGGACGGCGGCCGGTGCTGACGGTGACGGTGCTGACGATGGCGGTCGCCTTCGCGGTGTTCTTCAGCGGGGTGAACGGCTGGATCGTGCCGGTGATGTGGATCGTGGCGCTGTTCGCGTTCTTTTCGACCGATGCGCTGCTCTCGGGATATGCCATCGAGCTGGTGCCGACGGCGTATCGCGCGACGATGTCGGGGCTGCGCTATCTCACGGCGATCCTGGCGGGGGCGCTGAGCCTGTTCCTCGAGGGCTATTTCTACGACTGGCTGGGGGCGCATGGGCCGGCGATCTCGCTGTCGCTGGCGGCGGCGCCGCTGGTGCTGGTCGCGATCTGGTTCCTGCCCGAGCCGGCGGGGAAGACGTTGGAGGAGATGAGCGGGGGGCCGGCGCCTGTGCCCTTGCCCATCCTTCGACAAGCTCAGGATGAGGTTTGAGTTTTCGTCGTCATCCTGAGTGCTGAGCTTGCCGAAGCATCGAAGGATGGCCGCAGGCACCGCCCGTTCACCACATCTCCACAACATTCTCACCGTGCGCGCGAACTTCGCTTGCCCCTTCCCGCGCCGTTCCGTATACCACCGCTTTAATGACCTCCGCGGCCGCAGCCGAACCCATCCTCACATCCTCCCATCTTCTGGGCATCGAACACCTTTCGGTGGGCGAGATCGGGGCGTTGCTCGACCTGGCCGAGCGTTATGCGGCGCTCAATCGCGGCGCGAGCAAGAAGACGGACCTGCTCAAGGGTCGCACGCTGATCAATTTGTTCTTCGAAGCCTCGACGCGGACGCAAAGCTCGTTCGAGCTGGCGGGCAAGCGGCTCAGCGCCGACGTCATGAACATGAGCGTCAAGACTTCGTCGGTCTCCAAGGGCGAGACCCTGATCGATACTGCGACGACGCTGAATGCGATGCGGCCGGACATCCTGGTCGTGCGCCACCAGGATTCCGGCGCGGCGGAACTGCTCTCACGCAAGCTCGATTGCTCGGTGGTCAATGCCGGCGACGGCAGCCACGAACATCCGACGCAGGCGCTGCTCGACGCGCTGACGATCCGGCGGCGGCGCGGCGACTTCACCAATCTGGTCGTGGCGATCTGCGGCGACGTTCTGCATTCGCGCGTGGCGCGGTCGAATATCCATCTGCTGCTCAAGATGGGGGCGCGGGTGCGCCTGATCGCGCCGCGCACGCTGCTGCCGTCGGACGCGGACCGCTTCGGGGTCGAGATTTATCACGACATGGCAAAGGGACTGGCCGGCGTCGACATCGTGATGATGCTGCGGCTGCAGTTGGAGCGGATGTCGGGCGCCTTCGTGCCGTCGACGCGGGAATATTTCCACTTCTGGGGCCTCGACCGCGAAAAACTCGCATATGCCAAGCCGGGCGCGCTCGTGATGCATCCGGGGCCGATGAATCGCGGCGTCGAGATCGACAGCGCGGTGGCCGACGACATCGAAGTGAGCCTGATCCAGGAACAGGTCGAGATGGGCGTCGCGATCCGCATGGCGGTGCTGGATGCGCTGTCCAGAGGCATCGCGCCGGGCGGGCGGAACGCGCCATGACGAAACGGATTGCCTTCAAGAATGCGCGGCTGATCGATCCGGCCAGCGGGCTCGACGTCAAGGGCGGCCTCTTGGTCGAAAACGGGCGCATCGCCGATGTCGGTCCGCGCCTGTTCAACGATGCCGAGCCGAACGATCCCGAAGTAATCGACGCCAAGGGGCTGGTGCTGGCGCCGGGACTGGTCGATGCGCGCGTCTTCACCGGCGAGCCGGGCAGCGAGTATCGCGAGACGCTGGCCTCGGCGAGCGAGGCGGCGGCGGCGGGCGGCGTGACCACCATCATCGTGATGCCCAACACCGATCCGATCATCGACGAACCGTCGCTGGTCGATTTCATCCTGCGCCGCGCCGCGGCCACCGCGAAGGTGCGCGTCGCGCCGATGGCAGCGCTGACCAAGGGGCTCGCCGGCGAGACGATGACGGAGATCGGGTTGCTGCGCGAGGCCGGCGCGGTGGCGTTCACCGATGTCGATCGCACGATCGGCAATGCGCGCGTGCTGCGTCGGGCGATGGCCTATGCCAACACCTTCGGCGCGCTCATCGTCGGGCATGCGGAAGACCCCGATCTGTCGGACGGCGCGTCGGTGACCGAGGGCGAGTTCGCGATGCGGCTCGGCCTGCCCGCGGCACCGGCGGCGGCGGAGGCGATCATCGTCGAGCGCGACATCAGGCTCGTCGAGATGACGGGCGCGCGCTATCACTTCGGGCAGATATCGACCTCGGCGTCGCTCGATATCATCGCGGCGGCCAAGCAGCGCGGGCTGCCGGTGACCTGCGGGGTCGCGGCGCACCACCTGGCGCTCAACGAATTGGATGTCGGGTCGTATTACACGTTCCGAAAAGTGAAGCCGCCGCTGCGCTCGGAAGCGGATCGCGCCGCGATGGTCGAGGGCGTGGCGTCGGGGCTGATCGACATCATCGTGTCGAGCCACGACCCGCAAGGCGCCGACACCAAGCGCCAGCCTTTCGCGCAAGCGGCGTTCGGCGCGGTGGGGCTGGAGACGCTACTGCCGGTGGCGCTTGGGCTGTTCCACGATGGGCGGGCGACGCTGGCGCATGTGCTCAAGGCGGTGACGGCGACGCCAGCGGCGATCCTTGGGTTGAACGCGGGGACGCTCGCCAAGGGCGCGCCGGCAGACCTGGTGCTGATCGATCCTGACGAGCCTTACACGGTGGACGCGGAAAAGCTGCGCAGCCGTGCGCGGAACACGCCGTTCGACGGGCGGAAGTTTCACGGGCGTGCGGTGAAGACGTTTGTCGGTGGGGTGTGCGTGTTCGAGCGCCGCACCTAAACTTCTCCCTCGCCCCCACGAAGTGGGGGAGAGGGCGGGGTGAGGGGGTCGCAAGCCAAAGCGCGCTGCTTGAGATTCTGCGAGATGCTCGTACGAAGCCTTTCGAAACCCAGCCCAGCGGCAACGCCCCCTCACCCTGCCCTCTCCCCCTAAAAGGGGGAGAGGGTAAAAGGTTAGAGATTCTCCGGGCGATACGACGCACCGACGCGTTCGTCGATGCCTGGCGCGGCGCTCTGATCCATCTGCATGATCTCGGCGAAGAGCTTGCCGAAGGAAACCTTCATCGGCGCCGCCCATTTTTCGGGCTCCCACAAATTCGCGCGCAGGATCGAGCGGGCGCAGTGGAAATAGGCGCGGTTCACCGCGACCTTCATCACCAGCTTGGCGGGCTTGCCGCGCGCGGCGAAGCGGGCGCACAGATCGGCGTCGTCGTGCAGCGTTGCGTGGCCGCTGACGCGCAGCGTCTCGCCGCTACCCGGCATCAGGAAGATCAGGCCGACATGCGGATTGCCCAGCACATTGAGATGGCCGAAGGCAAGATTGTTGCCGGGGCGGTCGGGGACCAGCAGCGTGTGGCTGTCGGGCGCCTGGACGAAACCGGGCTCGTCGCCCTTGGGGCTGACCTCGACGAAGCCGCCGGCATCGACGGTCGAGAACAATAGGAACGGCGCACGGGCGACGAACTCCAGCGCCTGCGCGTCGAGGTGGTCGCGCACCTTCAATTTCGTCGGGCCGGTCGGCTCGGGCAGCAATTCCCGAAGCCGGGCGACTGAGGTAATGTGCGCCATGTCGTTCCACCTCGCTGCGTTCGCAACCTTGTCACTGCTGCGAACCATTCGCAACCGATAGTGCCGCCCGATGTCCCTGCTCTCCCTCAATCTTAGCTGGCAAGACGCCGCGATCGCGTCAGCAATCGGTTACCTGCTCGGCTCGATTCCGTTCGGGCTGCTGTTGAGCCTGGCGTTCGGCGCGGGCGATATTCGCAAGATCGGGTCGGGGAGCACCGGCGCGACCAATGTGCTGCGCACCGGCAATTATGCGGCGGCGGGGCTGACGCTGCTGCTCGATGCGCTGAAGGGAGTCGCGGCGGTGCTGATCGCGGCGCATTATTGGGGGAGCGACGCAGCGCTGTTCGCCGGGCTGTTCGCGTTCCTCGGACATCTGTTTCCGGTGTGGCTCGGCTTCAAGGGCGGCAAGGGCGTCGCGGTGTCGCTCGGCATCCTGCTGGCGCTGTACTGGCCGGTGGCGCTGGCCGGGTTCGCGACCTGGGGGCTGGTGCTGGCGGTGTTCCGCATCTCGTCGCTGTCGGCGCTGGTCGCGGCGGTGGCGACGCCGGTCTACATGTTCCTGGTCGGGCGGCCGCATGTCGCAGTGCTGTGCGTGGCGCTGGCGCTGCTGGTCATCGGGATCCATCACGCCAACATCCGCCGCCTGCTGCACGGGACCGAGCCGCGCGTGGGCGCCAAGGCGGCGTGACACAGCTTTCCGACAGCGAGCGGCGTGCGTGGCTCAGGCTGTCGCGCACGCAGAATGTCGGACCAGTGACATTTGCGCAGCTGATCGCACGCTTCGGTTCGGCGAGCGCCGCGCTGAAAGAGGTGCCGCACCTCGTGAAGCGCGGCGGCGGCGAAACGTTGCGCCTGCCGAGCGAGGACGATGCGGCACGCGAGATTGCGGGGCTCGCCAAGATCGGCGGGCGGGTGATCGCAAGTTGCGAAGCGGAATATCCGCGCGGGCTTCGCGCGGCGGAGCCGGCGCCGCCGGTGATCTCGGTACTCGGGCATGTGACGCTGCTGGACCGCGAGATGGTCGCCATGGTCGGCGCGCGCAATGCGTCGGCGCTGGGGCGTAAATTCGCGAACACGCTGGCGCGCGACCTGGCGGAGGCGGGACTCGTCGTCGTGTCGGGACTGGCGCGCGGGATCGATGCGGCGGCACATGAAGGCGCGCTGAGCGGTGGAACGTGCGCCGTGGTCGCGGGCGGCGTAGATGTGATCTATCCGCCGGAGAACAAGGCGCTGCATGAGCGCATCGCGCAGGAAGGCTGCATCGTGTCCGAGATGCCGCTCGGGCAGCAGCCGCAGGCGCGGCACTTCCCGCGGCGCAACCGGATCATCTCCGGGCTGGCGCGCGGCGTCGTGGTGGTGGAGGCGGCGGTCGGCTCGGGCTCGCTGATCACCGCGAATTATGCGCTGGAACAGGGGCGCGAGATCTTCGCGGTGCCGGGCTCGCCGCTCGATCCCAGGGCGCGCGGCACCAACAAGCTGATCCGCGACGGGGCGACGCTGACCGAAAGTGCGGAGGATGTGCTCGCCGGGCTGCGGCCGATCCTGGGGCATAACTTCGCCGAGCCGGGGCGGGATGAGCCGTCGCCACCCTCCCAGCCGGACGAGGCGGAGGCCGACCGAATCCGGGGGCTGGTGATCGAGGCACTGGGGCCGGCGCCGACCCAAGTGGACGAAATCGTGCGGATTTGCCGGGCGCCGGCGGGCACCGTCGCAATAATTTTGCTCGAACTGGAACTCGCGGGCCGAATCGCCCGTCACCCGGGGGGCGGAGTGTCCTGGAGCTGAGTGCCGAGGCGCTTGGCCTCGGTCGCGGCCAGGCCGAGCAGATGGGCAAGCAGGCCCTGGCCTTGGCTCAGCGCGATTTTGCGAAGCGATTCAAGGAGATCCTGTATATAGCGGGCGGTCTCGGCCTGGGTCAGGGGCGGCGGCGGCGGGCCAATGGGGTTGCGGCCGGCGCGGGGATAGGAGGCCATGTCTGCGACCGGTTTGGAGGGCGCGTCCAAAATAAGGTGCGGAAACTTTATATGCAACCTAAAGTATTTTCGTCGGCCTATTTTGGATTGAAACACAACCTTTAGTTTTACATCGGCGATACCCCCGGCGTTGACACCCGTGGATTCCTTCGATCAGTGTCCGCCGCCTTCAGGGAGGGTCCCCCCTTTCGGAACCGATTCCGGCGCCGGACGGACAGGATCCCCCCACCCGAAAAGAGCAGAGCACCCCGATTTCCATGAACGTCGTCGTCGTCGAATCCCCCGGCAAGGTCAAATCCATCAATAAGTATCTCGGCTCGGGCTATAAGGTCCTGGCGAGCTTCGGGCATATCCGCGACCTGCCCTCCAAGGACGGCTCGGTGAAGCCGGACGACGATTTCTCCATGAGCTGGGAGGTCGACGAGCGCGGGGCCAAACGGATCAAGGAAATCGCCGACGCCGTGAAGGGCGCCGACAAGCTGATCCTGGCCACCGACCCCGACCGCGAGGGCGAGGCGATCTCCTGGCATGTGCTGGAGGTCCTGAAACAGAAGAAGGTGCTGGCGGGCGTCGCGATCGAGCGCGTCGCGTTCAATGCGGTGACCAAGTCGGCGATCCTCGAAGCCATCGCCCATCCCCGCAAGATCAACGAGGAACTGGTCGACGCCTATATGGCGCGCCGGGCGCTCGATTACCTCGTCGGCTTCACGCTGTCGCCGGTGCTGTGGCGCAAGCTGCCGGGCGCGCGCTCGGCCGGGCGGGTGCAGTCGGTGGCGCTGCGGCTCGTGGTGGACCGCGAGGCCGAGATCGAGGCGTTCCGCGCCCAGGAATATTGGAGCATCGACGCGGATCTCACGACCGCCGCCGGCGGGTTCAATGCCCGGCTGACGCAGCTCAACGGCGAGAAGCTCGACCGGCTGTCGCTGAAGAATGAAGCGGAAGCCAGCGCGGCGGTCGCGGCGATCAACGCCCAGAGTTTCGCGATCGACAGCGTCGAGGCCAAGCCGGTCAAGCGCAACCCGTCGCCGCCGTTCATCACCTCGACGCTGCAGCAGGAAGCCTCGCGCAAGCTCGGCTTCGGCGCCAAGCGCACGATGCAGATCGCGCAGCATTTGTACGAAGGCACCGATCTGGGCGGCGAGACCGTCGGCCTCATCACCTATATGCGGACCGACGGCATCACGATGGCGCCGGAAGCCATCGCGGAAGCCCGCACGGTGATCGGCTCACGCTACGGCGCGCGCTACGTGCCCGGTGCCCCGCGCATCTATACGAGCAAGGCGAAGAACGCGCAGGAAGCGCATGAGGCGGTGCGGCCGACTCTGTTCGAGCGCACGCCGGAACAGGTCGCCAAATATGTCGATGCGGATTCGGCGCGGCTCTACGAGCTGATCTGGAAGCGTGCCATCGCGAGCCAGATGGAAAGCGCCGAGCTGGAACGCACCACGGTGGACGTGGCGAGCGCCGACAAGAAGATCATGTTGCGTGCCACCGGCACGGTGACGCTGTTCGACGGCTTCCTCACCCTTTATCAAGAGGGCAAGGATGAAGAGGAAGACGAAGACGGTTCGAAACTGCCCCGCGTCAAAGCGGGTGACGCCGCCAAGGTCGACAAGGTCAACCCGGCGCAGCATTTCACCGAGCCGCCGCCGCGCTATTCCGAAGCGAGCCTGGTGCGCAAGCTGGAGGAGCTCGGCATCGGGCGGCCCTCGACCTATGCGTCCATCCTGTCGACGCTGCGCGACCGCACCTATGTGCGCGTCGACCGCGGGCGCTTCGTGCCGGACGACAAGGGCCGGCTGGTGACGGCGTTCCTCGCGACCTATTTCCCGCGCTATGTCGAATACGGTTTCACGGCGGCGCTGGAGGAGAAGCTCGACGAGGTTTCGGCGGGCGATCTGAACTGGAAGGCGCTGCTGCGCGATTTCTGGCGCGATTTCTCGGCGGCAGTCGGCGGCACCAAGGACCTCAAGATCTCCAACGTCATCGACACGATGAACGACATATTGGGGCACCGCATCTTCCCGCCGAATGCGGATGGATCGAACCCACGCGTCTGCCCGGGCTGCGGCAAGGGTGAGCTGAGCCTGAAGCTGGGGCGGTTCGGCTCTTTCGTCGGGTGTTCGAATTATCCGGAGTGCCGTTTCACGCGCCAACTCGGCCAGAGCAATGACGACGCCGCGGCGCAACAGCCACGCGAGTTGGGCCTCGATCCGGAAACAAGCGAGAAGGTGTCGCTGCGCAGCGGGCGGTTCGGGCCTTATGTCCAGCTCGGCGAAGGGCTGAAGCCCAAGCGCGCCGGCATTCCCAAGGACGCCGATGTCAGCGCGGTCGATTTCGATTATGCGCAGAAATTGCTGTCGCTGCCGCGCACGGTGGGCCTGCACCCGGAAAGCGGCAAGCCGATCACCGCGAATTTCGGCCGCTTTGGGCCTTACGTGGCGCATGACGGAATGTATGCCTCGCTCGATACGTCGCAGGACGTGTTCGATGTCGGCCTCAACCGCGCTGTCGATCTGATCGCGGAGAAGAAGAACAATCCGCGCGCGCGGCGTGGGCCGCAGGCGCTCAAGGAACTCGGCAACGATCCGAGCGGGACACCGATCAAGCTGATGAAGGGCCGCTTCGGGCCCTACGTCACGGACGGGACGACCAACGCGACGGTGCAGAACAGCGACGATCCGGAGTCGGTGACGCTGGAACAGGCGCTGGCGCTGATCGCCGATCGTACCGCCAAGGGCGGCGGCAAGAAGAAGAAACCGGCGCGCAAGGCCGCGGCGCCCAAGAAAGCGGCGAAGGCGAAAGCCGCGCCGAAGGCCAAGGCCGCCGCCGCGACTCCTGCTAAGAAGAAGGCGCCGGCCAAGAAAAAGCCCGAGCCGGTGGCAGGCGAGTAGATTTGGCGAAGAAGAAAAAGAAACATGCCTCGACGATGCCCGTCCTCGACAAGGGCGGCATCGCCGAGATTCTGGCGCGTCAGCCGAACGCCACCAAGCGCGACCTGACCAAGCTGCTCGGCGTCAAGGGCTCGGACCGCATCAAGCTCAAGCGCACGCTGAAAGAGATGCAGGCCGAGGGACTCATCGAGGGCAACCGGCGCCAGGGTTACATCCAGCCGGGCACATTGCCCGAGGTCGCGGTGCTGGAGATCACCGGCACCGATATCGACGGCGAACTGGTGGCGCAGCCGCAGAAATGGGAGTCCAACGAGCCGGCGCCGAGCATCATCGTGGTGCCCGCAGCGGACGCCGTCGGACCGGCGCTGGGGCGTGGCGAGCGCGTGCTGGCGCGCATCTCCAAAGTCGGCGACGGCTATGAAGGGCTGATCATCAAGCGGCTCGGCACCAGCGCGCACAAGGTGCTGGGCGTGCTGCGCGAGGGGCCGCACGGCCTGCGCATCGAGCCCATTGACCGCAAGAGCCGCACCGAATTCGCCGTCGAGGCCAAAGACCGCGGCGGCGCGGCGCACAACGAGCTTGTCGTCGCCGAGCCCCTGCCCGGCCGCGCCGCCGGTTTCCCGCGCGCGCGGGTGATGGAAAAGCTCGGCAATATGAGCTCGCCGAAGACGGTGAGCCTGATCGCGATCCACGCGCACGGCATTCCGACGGAGTTTCCCAAGGAGGTGCTCGACGAAGCCGAGCGCGCGGCGGCGCCGGAGCTGCGCGGGCGCACCGATCTGCGCGCCGTGCCGCTCGTCACCATCGATCCCGAAGACGCGCGCGATCACGACGACGCGGTGTGGGCCGGGCCGGACGACGATCCGCGCAATCCCGGCGGACACATCGCGCTGGTCGCGATCGCGGACGTGGCGCATTACGTGGTGCCGGGCTCGGCGCTCGACCGCGAGGCGTATAAGCGCGGCAATTCGGCGTATTTCCCCGACCGCGTCGTGCCGATGCTGCCGGAGCATCTGTCGGCCGGGCTGTGCTCGCTGAAGGAAGGCGTCGACCGCGCCTGCCTCGCGGTGCGCATGGTGTTCGACAAGAATGGGCAGAAGAAGCGGCAGGAGTTTTTGCGCGGCGTAATGCGCTCGGCGGCGCGGCTGACCTATGCGCAGGCGCAGCGCGCGTTCGACGGGGCGCCCGATGCCGACATGGACGGGACGACGCGCGCGACGCTGGCGGCGGTGTGGGACTGCTATCAGACGCTCACCCTTGAGAGAAAGCAGCGCGATCCGCTCGATCTCGATCTGCCGGAGCGGCGGGTCATCCTGGGCGAGGACGGCAAGATCAAGTCCATCGCCTATCGCGAGCGGCTGGAATCCATGAAGCTCATCGAGGAGTTCATGGTGCTGGCCAATGTCGCCGCCGCCGAGGTGCTGGAGCAGAAGAAGACGCCGCTGATCTATCGTATTCACGAGCAACCCTCCAAAGAGAAGCTGTTCGGCTTCACCGATTTCCTGCGCACCGTCAGCATCAATTTCGCCAAGGGCCAGGTGATGAAGCCCGGCGTGTTCAACCGCATCCTGTCAGCGGCCAAGGGCGGGCCGCATGAGGCGGTGATGAACGACGTGGTGCTGCGCACCCAGGCGCAGGCCGTGTATTCGCCGGACAATGTCGGCCATTTCGGATTGAACCTGGCGAAATATGCGCATTTCACGTCGCCGATCCGGCGCTATGCCGATCTCATCGTGCATCGCGCGCTGGTCAAGGCGCACCATTTCGGCGAGGACGGGCTGACCGACCGCGAGGCGGGACGGCTGGGCGAGATCGCCGAGCACATCTCGATGACCGAGCGCCGCGCCATGGCGGCGGAGCGCGATTCGACGGACCGCTATGTCGCCGCGTTCATGGAAGACCGCGTCGGCGCCATGTTCGACGCGCGCATCACCGGTGTGACGCGCTTTGGCTTGTTCGTGCGGCTGGCGGAGACCGGCGCCGAAGGCCTGCTGCCGATCCGTTCTCTGGGCGGCGAATATTATCGCCATGACGAGGCCAAGCACGCGCTGATCGGCGAGCGCAGCAATTTCGCGTTCCGGCTCGGCGACAAGGTAAAAGTGAAGCTGGTCGAGGCCGCGCCGCTGACGGGCGGGCTGCGGTTCGAGCTGGCCGATACGTCAACGCGGCAGCGGAGTTTCAAGCCGACCGATCCGAGGCCGCCGGCTTGGAAGGGGAAGAAGAAGCGGAAGAAGTAGCAAAACTTCTCCCTCGCCCCCGCGAAGCGGGGGAGAGGGCGGGGTGAGGGGGTGCCGCACCAAACGCTGGCGTCGAGCGTCACCCGCAGTCCGACACGCACGCATATCGCCATCTCGACTCGTTTAGAGACCCCCTCACCCTGCCCTCTCCCCCAAAGAGGGGGAGAGGGTGTTTTGTGTGCTTTGCGCTGATCGAGATTCGACACGCGCCAGCAGCCCACTACAATTCCACCCATGGCAGTCTTCGATTCCGATAATGAGAAGCTCGTTGAAACCGTGCTGCGTCCAAAGGATGCGGCGACGCTGGTTTTGGTCAAGCGCGAGGGCGGCGTGGCGCGCGTGCTGATGGGACAGCGGCACGGCAACATGGCGTTCATGGCGAACAAATATGTCTTTCCGGGCGGGCGGCTCGATCCGGGCGACATGCGCATTCCCGTGGCGGCGGAGCTTCGCCCCGAGGTCGCGGCGCGTGCCGGTCACGGCGCGAGCGCGGCACGGGCGCGCGGCCTGGCGCTGGCCGCGATCCGCGAGACCTTCGAGGAGACCGGCATATTGCTCGGCGAGCGCGCCACGAAAGTGCCGCGCACCCGGGCGCCGGCGTGGAAGAAATTCTTCGCGCACAAGATCATGCCGCGGCTCGACACGCTGGAGATGATCGCGCGCGCGGTGACGCCGCCCAACCGGACACGGCGCTTCGACGCGCGGTTCTTCATGGCGGACGCCAGCGCCATCGCGCACCAGCTCGATGGGGCGGAGACCGAAGAGCTGCTGACGCCGGCCTGGCTGACCATCGAAGAAGCGCGGGCGCTCGACCTGCCGAGCATCACGCGCACCGTGCTGGACGAAGTCGAAGCCCGCGTGAACGGCGACACGGCGCGGCCGGCGCCGTTCTATCGTTTTACGCGCGGCAAAGCGTCTCTCGTTCACATCTGATGGACGCAGCGAAGCGCGCGCGGCGGCTCAGCCTGATCGCCATCCTGTCGTCCTGCATGGCGTTCGCCATCGGGATGGGGCTGACGCTGCCTTTGCTGTCGCTGATCCTGGAGCGGCGCGGGTTTCCCGGCGCGGTGAACGGAATGAACCTGGCGACGGCGGGGCTCGCCGCGTTCTTCGTCACGCCGCAGGTGCCGGGCTTCATCCGGCGCTTCGGGACGGCGCGATATCTGGGCGGCTCGCTGGTGCTGGCGGCGGCGGCGCTGGTCGCGATCTATGAGACGCCGAGCCTGTGGCTGTGGTTTCCGGTGCGGTTCTGTTTGAGCGTCGGGCTCAACGGGCTGTTCGTCGCGTCGGAGTTCTGGATCAACCAGCTCGCCGACGAGCACAATCGCGGGCGCTATATCGCGCTGTACGGCACGGCGATCTCGGTCGGGTTCGGGATCGGGCCCGCGGTGCTGTTCTTCGTCGGCACGCACGGCATCCTGCCGTTCGCGCTCGGCTCCGGTATGCTGCTGTTCGCGATCATCCCGCTGTTCCTCGCGCGCCACGAAGCGCCGCGGTTGGACGAGGAGCATGCCCACGGCGTGTTCGGCGCGGTGCGCGCGGCGCCGACCATTTTGCTCGCGGCCTTCGTGTTCGGCGCGATCGATGCCGGACTCGGTGGACTGTTTCCGGTCTATGCGGTGCGCTCGGGCTATGACGAGGCGCATGCCGCGCTGGCGCTCACCGCGATGTCGCTGGGCAGCATGGTGTTCCAGTATCCGCTCGGCATGCTGGCCGACCGCTTCGACCGGCGGATGCTGATGATCGTGTGCGCGTCGGCGGGGATCGTGGGCGCGGGGCTGACGCCGCTCGCAATCGGGGTGCCGGCGGCGATGTATGTCCTGCTGTTCTTCTGGGGCGGGATCGTGATGGGGATTTACACGATCGGGCTGACCCTGCTCGGCGAGCGCTTCAAGGGTCCGGCGCTGGCGAGCGCCAACGCGGCCTATATCATGCTCTATTCCATTGGGCTTCTGGGCGGGCCGCTGGCCGAGGGAGTTGCCCTGGACGCCTGGAATCCGCACGGGCTGATGGTCGTGCTCGCGGCGATCAGCACGATTTACGTGTTGTTTCTGATACTTAGGCCGCAGGTTGCGGCGCCGAGCCCGCCTTGACTTTGGACCGCCGCTGGCTACATTCCCGGCCCTTCTGATACGTTGACCTTTTGGAGTCCCGCCGATGGCGAAGCCCACCACTGCCAAGATCAAGCTGAACAGCAGCGGCGGCACCGGATTCTATTATGTCGCAAAGAAGAACACGCGCACGATGACCGAGAAGTTCAAGATCCGGAAATACGATCCGGTCCTGCGCAAGCACGTCGAATTCAACGAAGGCAAGATCAAGTAACGATCGGCTTCGAGTGCGGCCAGCCCGGCGCCGGCCAGTTGCGCGCGTTGCGCAGGCGGATGCCGCTGGCATGCAGCGTCGAATCCAAGACGTCTCTGAGCGGCGTCAGTTCCTCCAGAACCCTTAGCTCCACATCCGCCTCGGCCAGCCGCCGGTCGAGCGCCGCAAACGCGTCGATGCGCAAGGGTTGCACGGCGGTCCGCGACACCCACATTCCGACATCGCCGATGTCTTCAAACCCTGTGACCGGCAGATCGTAGCGATAGACGGTCGCGGCCTTCAGGCGGTCCAGCCATGACGCCTCGACATAGGCCACGGCCCGCGCCGCGGTCTCACCCATCCAGCGCTGCCGGTCCGCAGCGGTGGAGCGCGCGGTGGGCCAGATCAGGATGCGCGGGCAATCGCGGGGAAAGAAATAGAGAAAGCTGTGCGCCTCGTCGATCGCCCAGACCAGCGGGCCGTTCAGCCAGGCGGCGCGCCCCTCCACCGGCACGCGCACGGGACGCGGTGCGAATAGCGCGAGGGACGGGTCCTCGCTGAAATGAAACAGGCGCACGCCCGCGCCTACTCCGCCGCGGCCTTTGCGACGCGTGCCGCTTCGACGCGCCGGATGAAATCGAGCATGAACCCATGGACCAGCGGGATCGCGCCCAGCGGCATGTCGTGGCCCCAGCCTTCGATCTCGTGATACTGGGCGCCGGGGATGCACTGCGCGGTGTGGCGGCCGCCTTCGGGGCGGATCAGCGTGTCGGCGGTGCCGTGCAGCACCAGCGCCGGGACGTTCAGCGATTTGAGACGCTCGGTACGCGGCGGGCTCGCGATGATCGCGGCGTATTGGCGGGTGCTGCCCTCGGGATAGAACATGCGGTCATAGGTGGCGCCGATCAGCTTTGACAGGCGTGCTTCGTCGAACGGCCACGCGGTCGAAGCGTAGGCCCGGCGGCCCTTGAGGCTGTGCGCGATGACGGTGTCGCGGTCGGTGGCGGGTGCGGGCGTGGTGAGCGCGGCCTGGGCTTCAGGCGTCGAAGGCGGCAGCGACGGATCGGAAGTCGTCGAGAAGATCGAGATCAGCGAACGCGTCACCTGCGGATGATCGAGCGCGACGAGTTGGGCGATCATGCCGCCCATCGAGCAGCCGGAGATGTGCGCCGATGGGATGCCGAGCGCGGTGAGGAGGCCGGCGGCGTCGGACGCCATATCGGCGAGCGCGTAGGGGATGTCAGGCTTCTTGCCGTCGCGCACCGCCTTGGCGACTTCGCGGGCATCGGGGACGATGCCGTGCCATTTGCGGCCGAGGCCGACATCGCGGTTGTCGAAGCGGATGACGCGCAGGCCGGCGGCGGCGAGGCCGTCGTGGAATTCCATCGGCCACGAGGTCATCTGGCTGCCGAAGCCGTTGATGAAGAGGAGCGGCGTGCCGTCCTTCGGGCCGGCCTCGTCGTATTCGATCTCGATGCCGTTGGCGGCGATCCTGGGCATGCGTTTCTCCCCGGTTTTCTAAGAGCTTAGCGGCGCCGCCTTCCTTGACAAGTGGCGGGGCGGACCGGACTTTGCGCCATGCGCCGCGCCCTCGACCGCCTTGCCGATGAGATTTTCGATCTTCTGATCGTCGGCGGCGGCGTGACCGGGGCGTGCGTGGCGCGTGACGCGGCGCTGCGCGGGCTGAAGGTCGCCTTGGTCGAGAAGAACGATTTCGCGGGCGCGACCAGCGCGCACAATTCGAAGCTGGTGCATGGCGGCTTGCGCTATCTGCGCAATTTCGAGCTCGGGCTGGTGCGCGAGTCGCTGAAGGAACGGCGCATCTGGCAGCGCATCGCGCCGCATCTGGTGCATCCTCTGCCCTTCCTCGTGCCGCTCTATGGCGGCGGGTTCAAGGCGCGCGCGACGCTGGCGGCAGGGTTGACGCTGTACGACATCCTGTCGTTCGACAAGGGCTGGGTCGAGGATCCGGACCAGAAGCTGCCGAACCATTCCTGGCTTGCGCCCAAGGCGGCGGTGGAAGCGGAGCCGGTGCTGGAGGGCAAGGGCTTCGAAGGCGCGTTCCGCTATTACGACGCGCAGATGTATGCGCCGGAGCGGCTGGCGCTGGAATGCCTGATCGAGGCGGACGGCGAAGGCGCGGCAGTCGCGAATTATTGCGAAGCCGAGACGCTGCTGCAGCGCGACGGCCGTGTCGAAGGCTGCACGGTGCGTGACGTGTTCGGCGGCGCGAGCTTCGACGTGCGCGCCAAGCTGACGCTGGTCGCGGCGGGGCCGTGGGCGGACATTTTCCTCGAACGCGCGCTCGAAAAACCGGCGTCGCACAAATTGCTGCGCTCCAAAGGTATCCATGTGCTGGTGCCAGCGATCACGAAGACGAACGCGCTGACCGTGGCGGCGGGCGGCGGGCATTTCTTCGTGCTGCCCTGGCACGGGCACACGCTGCTCGGCACCACCGATACCGCGTTCAAGAGCGTGCCGGACGCGGTCGGCGTCAGCGAAGGCGACATCGACTCGTTCTTCAGCTTCATCAACACGCATCTGCCGGGCGCGGCGCTGACGCGCGGCAAGGTCGAGCATTTCTATGCGGGCCTGCGGCCGCTGGTCGATGACGGCTCGGGCGACACCTATGGCGCGAGCCGGCGCGCGGAGCTGGTCGATCACGGCGAAGACGACGGGCTCGACGGCCTGTTCTCCGCCATCGGCGGCAAATGGACGACGTCGCGCGACCTGGCGCAGAGCGTGGTCGATACCATCGTGGAGAAACTCGGCGTCCAGGCGGCGGCGTGCGAGACCGGCGACGAGCCGACCGCGGGCGGCGATGTCGGGCGGTTCGCGGATTTCCTCCGGGCACAGAGAAAAGAGCATGGTGATCTGCCGACGCTGGAGCATCTGGCGCATATGTACGGCACGCGGCTGCCCGACATGCTGGCGGAGGCGAACAACCGGCCGGAGTTGCGCGAACCGCTCGGCGGCGCCGGCGATATCGGGGCGCAGGTATTGTTCGCGGTGCGCGAGGAGATGGCGCTGACGCTGGCCGATGTCGTGATGCGGCGCACCTGCATCGGACAGATCGGCGCGCCGCCGGCGGCGGCGCTGGAGACGGCGTCACGCATCATGGCTGTGGAACTCGGTTGGGACGAAGACCGGCGGGCGCGCGAGATCGCGTCGCTGGCACCGACCTTTGCGACACGGGACGCGGCATGAGCGCCTTCGTCGTGGTCAATCCGCGCTCGGCCAACGGGCGTACCGGCCGCGAGTGGGAGAGCACTGCGCGCAAGCTGCGCAACATCTATCCCGGCATGTCGGTGGCGTTCACGCGAAGGCGCGGCGAAGCGGCAGCGCTGGTGCGCCAGGCGCTCGGCGAAGGGCATCAGGAGATCGTCGCGGTCGGCGGCGACGGCACAATCAACGAGGCGATTAACGGGATGTTCGCGGGCGACGGCGCGATCGATCCCGACGCGGTGTTCGCCTTCGTCACCAGCGGCACGGGCGGGGATTTCCGCAAGACCTTCGGCATCGAGGCGGGACCGGACGCGGCCATCGCGCGGCTGAAGAACGCCAGCGTGCGCAGCTGCGACGTCGGCAAGGTCTCGTGCCTCACGGCGCGGGGTGCGCCGACGGTGCGCTATTTCGTCAACATCGCCTCGTTCGGGCTTTCGGGCGTGATCGTGGATCGGGTGAACCGGGCGCGCATCGCCAAGCTGTTCGGCGGCTCGTTCACCTTCGCGTTCCACAGCGCGGTGGCGATGCTGCGCTATCGCAATACGCCTTTGCGCCTGATGATCGACGGGGTCGATGACGAGATCGCGACCATCGCGACGGTGGCGATCGCCAACGGACAGTTCTTCGGCGGCGGCATGCGCGTCGCGCCGGGGGCGTGGACCAATGACGGTCTGTTCGACGTGGTGGTGATGGGCGGCGCGCCCAAGGGGCAGTCGCTGGCCGACATGAAGCTGATCTACACCGGCGAGCACATCACGCGGCCGCATGTGCGGGTGCGGCACGGTCAGCGCGTCGTGGTCGCGCCCGTGGCGGAGACACGAGGGCGGCCGGTGCTGATCGAGACCGACGGCGAGCTGGCCGGGCGCCTGCCCGCGACCTTCGAGATTTTGCCCGGCGCGCTGAATTTGCGATGCTGAGAGTTCGAACGCCGGGACCGTGCATGCGAAAACACCACCCTCATCCTGAGCCTGTCGAAGGATGGCCACGCGCGAGGACCGTGCCGTCATCCTTCGACAGGCTCAGGACGAGGATAGGTTGGAGCTTGCTACCAGTGCCCTCGAAAGACAGCGCATGACCATCGACCGGACGAAAATTCGCTGGAACGGCTGGGGCTGGGCGGCGCACAAGGACGAGCTCGCGGGGCGCGAAGAGTTGTGGAGCTGGCTCGCTGGCGAGCTCGGCATGCCGGCGCTGCTCGCGACGCCGGCGCGGCCGCTGGAGAGCATCACGCTGCCGGCGGTGAAGCTGAGCGCCGAGGCGAAGGCGCGGTTCGCGGGCTTGGTTGGCGCCGAACGCGTGCGCGACGACGTGTATGAGCGGGCGTTTCATGCGCTGGGCAAGAGCTATCACGATCTGCTGCGGCTCCGCGCCGGCGATTTGGCGCTGGCGCCGGATGCGGTGATCTATCCGCGCGGCGGCGACGAGGTGCTGGGCGTGTTGAGCACGGCGGCGGAATTGGATGTCGCGGTGGTGCCCTATGGCGGCGGCTCGAGCGTGGTGGGCGGCATCAGTGCGGCGCGCGGCACGCATGCCGCGGTGGTGACGCTCGATCTGTCGGGGATGGATCGGCTGATCGAGATCGATCCCGTCGCGATGACGGCGACGGCGGAGGCCGGCATCTATGGGCCGGCGCTGGAGAAGGCGCTCGGCGCCAAGGGCTTCACGCTCGGGCATCACCCGCAATCGTTCGAGTTCTCGACGCTGGGCGGCTGGATCGCGCATCGCGGCGCGGGGCAAGGCTCGGGACGCTATGGCCGGGCAGAGACGTGGCTCGTGGGCGCGAAGATGGCGACGCCGCGCGGGATGCTCGGCGTCGGCGGGTTTCCGGCGTCGTCGGCGGGACCGCAATTGCTCGATCTGGCGCTCGGCTCAGAGGGCGCATTCGGCGTCGTGACGGAAGCGACAATGCGGCTGCATGCAACGCCGGCGACGTCGGAGTATCGCGGCTATCTGTTCCGCGATTTTCAGAGCGGCACGGCGGCGATCCGCGAGGCGGTGCAGAGCGGGCTCGACATCACGATGCTGCGGCTCTCCGATGCGGCGGAGACGCGGTTCTACCGGGCCTATGGCGCGCTGGGCAAAAAGCGCGGGATCGGCGACCGGCTGGCGCAGATATTCCTCGACAGCAGAGGCTTCGACGACAAGGCCTGCGCGATGATCGCGGGATTCGAGGGCGCGGCGAGCGACGTCGCGCGGGCGCGCGGCGCGTTCGACGCCATCGCGAAGAAGCATCGCGCGCTGGCGCTCGGCGAAGGACAAGGCAAGCGCTGGAAGGACGGGCGCTTCCACGGGCCCTATCTGCGCGATCCGATGATGGACCGCGGCGCCGGCGTCGATACGCTGGAGACCGCGACGCGGTGGTCCAACATCGAGACGCTCTATGTCGCGGTGAAGGACGCGCTGGAGAAGGCGATCCGCGAGACCGCGCCGCGCGACGGCGCGCATGGCATCGTGTCGTGCCATATCAGCCATGCCTATCCGGATGGCGCGAGCCTGTATTTCACCTACATCTTCCCGCGCGCGCTGGAGCGCGAGATCGCGCAGTGGCAGGCGATCAAGACCGCCGCGTCGGACGCCATCGCGGCGCATGGCGGCACGATCAGCCATCACCACGGCGTCGGCGAGGATCACCTGCCGTGGATGGCGGGCGAGAAGGGTGCGCTCGGCATCGACGTGCTGCGCGCGGTGAAGATGGCGCTAGACCCCAAGGGCGTGATGAACCCGGGCAAGCTGATCCCGGGATGAGCGAGGATGCGATGAAGCTCTATTATTCCGACGTCCTGTCGCCGCGCAAGGCGTGCGCGTTCGCCAAATATGTGAAGGCGCCGGTGGAGTATGTATTCCTCAGCCTGCCCAAGGGCGAGCACAAGACGCCTGCAATGCTGGCGCTCAATCCGAACGGCAAGGTGCCGACGCTGACCGACGGCGCACGGGTCGTGACCGAGGCGGATGCGATCATGTGCTATCTTTCGGACAAGATGGGCGCGGGGCTGTGGCCGCACGAGCCGGAGCGGCAGCTCGAGGTCCTCGCATGGTTCAGCTGGAATGCGATGCATTTCGGACGGGCCGGCGGGGCGCTTTATTTCGAGCACATCATCAGGAAGCGCTTTCGCATCGGCGAGCCCGATCCGGCGATGGTGACGGAAGCGACGGAGGAATTCCGCCGCTTCGGCGCGGTGCTCGACACGCACCTGAAGGACCGCAAATGGGTGCTGGGCGACGCGCTGTCGGTGGCGGATTTCTCGCTTGCGATCATCCTGCCCTATGCGGCGGAGGCGCAGATGCCGCTGGACGAGTTCGCGAACATGAAGCGCTGGCACGACCGGCTGAACGCGTTCGAGGCGTGGCGCGAGCCTTGGCCGACGACGGCGTGATGCTGGCGGGCGAGCCTATCTCTGTTTGGCCTGCCACAGCTCGATCTTTGTCCCGTCGGGATCCATGATCCAGGCGAAGCGGCCGGTGGGATCGCTGTCGTCGCGCTTGAGGATGGCGACGCCCTTGGCCTGCAGCTTGGCGACGATCGCATCGATATCATCCACCGCGAAGTCGATCATGAATTCGCGCGTCGACGGCGCGAGATAGCTGGAGCCCTGCGGAACCGCGTTCCATACCGCGACGGAGGGATGGCCCGGCGCGTCGGTGCGCAGCATGGCGCCGCCCCAATCCTCGACATGAAGCCCCAGCATGTCGCGATACCACGCCGCCAACGCCTTGGGGTCTTTGCTCTTCAAGAAAATTCCGCCGATGCCGGTGATGTGACCTGCGCCCGTATCGGCCGCCGCAACGGAGTCGGCCCGGGCCGGCAGCGCAAGCAATCCCAGCGCGAGGGCCAGCCCGGCAAGTCTCTTGCGCGTCATCCTGTCCTCCTCACGATGTCGCGGCGACGCCTTCGCGGACCGCGGCGCCGGCGGCGGCGACGGCTTCGCGCGCTTTCGGGATCAGGCCGCGCATGCTGAAGAAGCCGTGCACCATGCCGGGATAGTTCACATGCGTCACCGGCACGCCGGCGGCGTCGAGCTTGTCGGCGTAATCCTTGCCTTCATCTCTGAGCGGATCGAAGCCGGCGGTGATGACATAGGCCGGCGGCTGGCCGGCGAGCTCGGTGCACAGCATCGGCGACAGGCGCGGGTCGCTGCGGTGCTTCGCATCGGGCGCATAGCAGCGCGTGAACCAGTCCATCCCTTCCTTCTCGAGGAAATAGCCCTTGGCGTTCTCGCGCATCGACGCCGTGTCGGGGGCGCCGAGCTGGGTCACCGGATAGATCAGGAGCTGGAACGCGATGGCGGGGCCGTTCGCCTTGGCGAGCTGCGCGACGACGGCCGCGAGGTTGCCGCCGGCGCTGTCGCCGCCGACCGCGAGACGCTTGGGATCGATCCCGAGTTCGGCGGCATGGGCGCTGATCCATTGCGTGGCGGCGAAAGAGTCGTCGACGGCAGCGGGGAACGGATGCTCGGGCGCGAGGCGGTAATCGACCGCGACGACGCGGCAGCCACTCTCATTGGCGAGGCAGCGGCAGAGATCGTCATGGGTGTCGAGATCGCCGATCACGAAGCCGCCGCCATGATAGAAGACGAGGCCGCCGAGCACGGCGTCCTTCGCGTCTTTCGGCGTGTAGATGCGCAACGCGATCTCGCCCGCGGGGCCGGGGATCTTGCGGTCTTCGACCTTGCCGATGGGCGTGTCGCCGCCGCGGAAGAAGCTCGCGCGCATCGCGGCGCGCGCCGCCTGCGGCCCGATCTCGGAGAATTTCGGCAGCTTCAGCGAGGCCATCTGGTCGAGCAGATTGCGGACATGGACGTCGAGGGACATGGGGTGGCTCCGTTAGCGCGCGTTGTCATTCCCGCGCATGCGGGAATCCAGGGCCACGCGCGACTGGATGCCCGCCTTCGCGGGCATGACAGATGAGATGGCCCGCAACAAACTGGCCACGGTTCAGCGTGCTTTCAAGAGATCGGCGACAGCCTTGGCGGCATTGGCCAGCGCCTCGTGCGCCTGCGGCAGCACGGCCTGGAGGTAGACGAAGCAGTGCACCATGTCGTTGTGATCGGCGACAATTACCTTCACCCCGGCGGCGCGCAGCTTGTCGGCGTATTGCATGCCTTCGTCGTGCAGAGGATCGAAGCCGCCCAGCATGATGAAAGCCGGCGGCAGGCCGGAAACGTCCTTGGCACGCAGCGGCGATATCTTCGGATCGCTCAGTTCGGCACCGCCCGGCAGGTAGCTCGCATAGAACCAGTCGAGGGTTTCCTTCTCGAGGAAATAGCCGACGGCGAATTCGCGCAGCGACGAGGTCTCGGCGCCGATCTGCGTCACCGGGAAGAGCAGCATCTGGGCCGCGAGGCCGAAGCCGCCCTTGGCCTTGGCGGCTTGCGCAACTTCGGCAGCCAGTGCCCCGCCGGCGCTGTCGCCGCCGACCGCGATGCGGTTGGCATCGACGCCGATCTCGGCGGCGTTCTGTCCGACCCATTGCAGCGCGGCGAAGGCATCGTCGAACGCAGCGGGATATTTGTGCTCGGGCGCGAGACGGTAATCGACCGAGATGACGCGGAAGCCGCCTTCGTTCGCCATCATGCGGCAGAGGCCGTCATGCGTCTCGATATTGCCGATCACGAAGCCGCCGCCGTGATAGTAGACGAGCGCCGGCATCGGATCGTTGCCCGCCGCGACCGGCGAGTAGACGCGGATCGGAATGGCGCCGCCGGCGCCGGGCACGCTCAGATTCTGCGTCTTGCCGACCGGCACGTCCTTGGGGCCGACCATCTGCATCAGGCTGGCGAAGGTCTCGCGCGCGGCGGGCGCGCCCATCTCCGACATTTTGGGGCCGCCTGCGGCCTTCATCTGATCGAGGAAGCCTTTTACCAGCGGATCGAGGGGCATGGAGGGTCCGGTGTGACGTGAAACGGGAGTGTGAGGGTATCCGGCGGGACGGCGCAAGATGCCCTGCCGAAGACGGGTGTCAGGCACGCACCTGCCGCAGTGCGGCGCAGCTTGCGCTGCCGATCGGGCCTTCGATGTCGTGGAGGAAGCATTCGCCGATGGCGACGCCTTCGCTCGCCTGGTGGTTGATCTTCTCGAAGCCGATCCACTCGCCGACCGGCAGGCGGTGCAGGTACACTGTCATGTCGGTGTTGATGTAGCCGAGGCCGGTCTCGTGCCGGTTGGCGAGCGGGCTGGCGAAATCGGCCGCCACGGCGACGCGGGTGAACGGCGTCAGCGGCGAACCCTCGACCAGCTCGCGGATCTCCGCCATCCAGGCGCCGCGCCGCCGCACTTCGTCGGTGCCGAACCAGTCGGAGACGTTGCGCATCTTCCACATCCGTTCGCCGAACTGGCCGGGCGGCGGCGCCGGCAGATCGTCGGGCTTGGGCGCGTCCCAGGCCGGCGGGCTCCACGTCTTGCCCGGCGCGTTCTCGCCGCGGATCAGGAACTGCGCCGTGCCGCGCGCGACGCTCCTGCCGCCCTGCATCAGCTCGCAATCGACGACCTGGATGCGCTTGCCGCCGCGTATCACGCGCGTCACCGCCGTGATCGGCGAATTGTCGGGTAGCCGATACATGTCGACCGTCAGCCGCGCCGGCATCCATTGCGCGCCGCCATGGGTGCGCTCGAGCTCATAGCCGAGCAGCCCGATCACGACGCGGCCATGCAGCGAGTCCGCCCGCCACGGCCCGCGCGCGGCGGGTTGCGGGAGGTAGCTCTCGCCATCCCGCTTGAAAAACGCTTCGTTCGACATGCTTACGATCAAAGCCCTTCGAACAGCGCCGTCGAGAGATAGCGCTCGGCGAAGGAGGGAATGATCGCCACGATGGTCTTGCCCGCCATGTCGGGACGCGCGCCGACTTCGAGCGCTGCCGCGATCGCCGCGCCGGACGAGATGCCGACCGGGATGCCCTCCAGCCGCGCCGCCTTGCGCGCCGTCTCGAACGCGGTTTCGTTGGAGATCGTGATCACCTCGTCGATCACCTTGCGGTCGAGGATCGCAGGCACGAAGCCGGCGCCGATGCCCTGGATCTTGTGCGGCCCCGGCTGGCCGCCCGACAGGATCGGCGAGTCTTCGGGCTCCAGCGCGATCATTTTGAGGCCTGGCTTGCGCGCCTTGAGCACCTGGCCGATGCCGGTGATCGTGCCGCCGGTGCCGACGCCCGAGATCACGACGTCGACCTTGCCTTCGGTGTCGTTCCAGATCTCTTCCGCCGTTGTCTTGCGATGGATGTCTGGATTGGCGGGGTTCTCGAATTGCTGCGGGATGATCGCGCCCGGCGTCGCCGCGACGATCTCCTGCGCCTTTGCGATGGCGCCCTTCATGCCCTTGGGCCCTTCGGTCAACACGACCTCGGCGCCGAGGATCATCAGCATCTTGCGCCGCTCGATCGACATCGTCTCCGGCATCACGAGGATCAGCTTGTAGCCCTTGGCCGCCGCGACGAAGGCGAGCGCGATGCCGGTGTTGCCGCTGGTCGGCTCGACCAGAACGGACTTGCCCGGCGTGATGATGCCTTGGCTCTCCAGCGCATCGACCATCGCGACGCCGATGCGGTCTTTCACGCTCGAGATCGGATTGAAGAATTCCAGTTTCAACAGGATGTCCGCCACGACGCCCGCCTCCTTGGGCAGCCGCGCCATGCGCACCAGCGGCGTGTCGCCGATGGTCTCGGTGATGGAATTGTAAACGCGTCCGCGTCCGGGTTTGCCTTGCTGCATGGTCATTCTCCTTAAATCGTGAAATCCGCGCTGGTCCCGCCGCCGCAATCGACGCCGGCGGTGCGGGCGCGCTGGCAGAGGTCCTCGATCGAGATCGCGTCGAGCCGCGCCATCACCTCGTCCTGCAAGGTCTGGATCAGCGGCGAGACGATGCGGATGCCGAGTTCGGAGCGCGGATCGATCGCCTCGCTCTCCTCGTCCTCCAGGCTCTCGGCGACGCGCACCACGTCGCCGACCGAGATGCGCCGCCGCTCTTTGGCGAGGCGATAGCCGCCGCGCGGGCCGCGCACGCCCTTGAGCACGCCGGCGCGCACCAATTGCTGCATCACCTGCTCGAGATAGCGCTGCGGCACGCCTTGGCGGGCGGTGATCTCCTTGGCCTGCACCGGCTCGGGCCGCGCGTTGAACGCGATGTCGATCACTGCTTCGAGGGCCAGCAGGGTCTTGCGCGAGAGTTTCAGCATGGTCAGGCGTTTTTCACAGTGTGGAGTCCGGTGGAGCCGTGGCCGCCCGCGCCGCGCGCGGTGTCGGAGAGCGAGTCTTTTTCGACGAATTCGGCGCGCTCATGCCGCGCGATCACCATCTGCGCGATGCGCATGCCGCGCGTGATGATGAGCGGCGCGTCGCCGAGATTGATCAGCACGGTCTTGAGCTCGCCGCGATAATCGGAGTCGATGGTGCCGGGCGTGTTCAGCACCGTGACGCCGTGATTGGCCGCGAGCCCGGAGCGCGGCCGCACCTGCGCCTCGTATCCCATGGGCAGTTCGAGCGCGATCCCGTTGGGCACCAGCGCGCGCTTGCCAGGCGCCAGCTCGATATCCACCGGAATCGCTGCGAGCAGGTCGAGACCGGCCGAGCCCTCCGTCGCGTAGGCAGGCAGCGGGAGGTCGAGCGCGTGGGGGAGACGTAAAATGCCGACCTTCATCGCGCGTGCCTCGATAACCTCTCCCGTTCACGGGAGAGGTCGAAAAACGCGCTGCGTTTTTCGGGTGAGGGGAAGAGCGCTGTGCCGCAGGCCCTCACCCGAACGTCGCTGCGCGCCGTTCGACCTCTCCCGCAAGCGGGAGAGGTTATGTTGTTCGCCATCATGCCGCCCCCTTCAACGCCGTCGCGATCCGTGCCGCGAGCCGCGTGCCGACTTCGCTCTTCGCAAGCTCCGGCCAGTCTTCCGTCCCGTCCGCGGTGATCAGGTGCACCGTGTTGCGGTCGCCGCCCATGATGCCGGTGCCGGGGCTGACGTCGTTCGCGACGATCCAGTCGCAGCCCTTGCGCGCGCGCTTGGCGATCGCATGTGCAACGACGTTCTCCGTTTCCGCCGCGAAGCCGATCAGCAATCCCGGGCGCTTTGCGCTCTTGGCCAACGTTGCGAGGATGTCGGGGTTTTCCGTCAGCCGGATCGAAGGCGTCTGCGCGCCGGCTTCCTTCTTGATCTTGTTGTTCGCGACGATCTCCGGCCGCCAGTCGGCGACTGCCGCGGTCATTACCGCGACATCGGCGGGCAACGCGCTCTCACAGGCCGCGAGCATCTCGCGCGCGGTCGTCACTTTCAGAAGCTTCACGCCGGCAGGCGCCGCGATCTCGACCGGGCCCGACACCAGTGTCGTCTCGGCCCCCGCGCGTGCCAGTGCGTCGGCAACCGCATAACCCTGCTTGCCCGACGAGCGATTGGCGATGAAACGCACCGGATCGAGCGGCTCCTGCGTCGGCCCCGCCGTTACCAATGCGCGAAAGCCGGCAAGCGCACCGGACGCACCGCCCGCGAAATACTTTTCGACCGCGTCGGCGATCTCATTCGGCTCCGCCATGCGGCCCGGCCCGAACTCGCCGCACGCCATGTCGCCGTCATTCGGCCCGACGAACAGCACGCCGTCACGTTTCAGCGTCGCAAGGTTGCGCTGCGTCGCGGCATGGTTCCACATCCGCACATTCATCGCCGGCGCCATGAGCACCGACTTGTCGGTCGCGAGCAGCGCGGTCGAGGCAAGGTCGTTGGCCAGCCCGTTCGCCGCCTTGGCCATCAGGTCCGCCGTCGCCGGCGCCACGACCACGAGGTCCGCCGAGCGCGATAGCTGGATGTGCCCCATCTGTGCTTCGTCGGTCAGGCTGAACAGGTCCTGGAAAACTTGTCCGCCGCTGAGTGACGCCACGGAAAGCGGCGTCACGAACTCGGTGGCCGCTGCGGTAAGTATCGCGCGCACCGAACATCCGCGCTCTTTTAAGCGCCGGATCAGCTCAAGAGACTTGTAGGCCGCGATGCCGCCGCCGATGATGAGCAACACGCTTTTGCCGCGCATGCGGAAGGGAGACCTCGCTGGACGCCGGAATTATACCGGATATCGCGGGGAAATATAATGATTTACGAGGGCCGAGTGTAGTTCGGCGCGCTAGGGAGCCAAGTCCATGAATGTACGGGTGAAAAACACCGAGTTGCCGCCGTTCCGCCCGCTGCCGCAGAAAGCGCCGGACATCGAAACGCGCCGAATGCCCGACGGCACGGTGTACATCGACTCGAACCACAAGCTCGGCGCGATGCACCGCTCCATCGCGCATCTGTTCGAGATGCGCGCCAAGCAACATCCCGAACGCAACTTCATCGGCGAACGTACGCCGCTGCCCGGCGGCAAGACCGGCGATTGGCGCTTCATCACTTATGGCGAGATGCACACGCGCGCGCTCGCCATCGCGCAAGCCCTGCTCTCGCGCGGCATGACGGCGGAGACGCCGCTGATGATCCTCTCGGGCAATTCCATCGCGCATGCCTCGATGACGCTCGGCGCGCTGTTTGCCGGCGTGCCGGTCGCGCCGGTATCGGTCGCGTACTCGCTGATGTCGGGCGATCATTCCAAGCTCAAGCACGTCTTCGGCGTCGCCGCGCCCAAGATGATCTTCGCGGAGCAGGGACCGGTCTATGCCCGCGCGCTCGCCGCGCTGCCGCTCGATGATGTCGAGGTCGTGACGTCGATGCCGATCGAAGGCCGCGCCACCACCGCCTATGACGATCTCATCCGCACCAATGCCGGTCCCGACGTCGCCAAGGCGTTGGACAAGATCGACCACGACACGACGGCGAAATATCTTTTCACCTCCGGCTCGACCGGCATGCCCAAGGGCGTGGTGCAGACCCATCGCATGATGGTCGCGGTGATCGCGGCGCAGGAAGCGCTGCGCACCGAACAGGCCGACCCGAACGAGATCCCGCAGAGCCTGGAATGGATGCCGTGGAACCACATCTCCGCCGGCAATATCGGCTTCAACGGCCAGATCAACGCCGGCGGCACCATCTATCTCGACGCCGGCAAGCCGCTGCCCGGCCTGTTCGAGGAGACGATCCGCAATTTGCGCGACATCACCCCGCTCGGCATCGGCACCGCGCCGATCGCCTTCGGCTGGCTGTGCGACGCGATGGAGCGCGACGAGAGCCTGCGCGACCACGTCTTCGCCAAGCTGCGCATGGCCGGCTATGGCGGCGCGACGCTGAGCCAGGACATCTATGAGCGCTTCCAGGCCCTCGCCATCGCATCGACCGGCAACCGCATCCCGATGACGACGATGTACGGCGCGACCGAGACGCAGGGCGTCACCGTGGTGCACTGGATCACCGAGCGCGTCGGCCTGGTCGGCCTGCCGCTGCCCGGCATCACGCTGAAGCTCGTGCCCAACGGCACCAAGCTGGAAGTGCGCGTGAAGGGTCCGACCGTCACGCCCGGCTATCACAAGCGTCCCGACCTGACCAAGGCTGCGTTCGACGACGAGGGCTTCTACAGCCTGGGCGATGCCGCCAAGTTCATCGACGATGCCGATCCCGCCCAAGGCCTGGTGTTCGATGGCCGCGTGACCGAGGACTTCAAGCTCGACAGCGGCACCTGGGTCAGCGCCGGCACGCTGCGCGCGCAAGCCGTCGCCGCCGCGTCGCCGCTGGTGTTCGACTGCGTCGTCTGCGGCCAGGACAAACCGTTCATCGGCATCCTCGCCTGGCCGACCGCGGCCGGCGCCGCCGACCCGAACCTGCGCGCGGTGCTCGCCGAGAAATTCGCGGCCTTCAACAAGACGCAGACCGGCTCTTCCAGCCGCATCAAGCGCGTCATCGTACTGACGGAACCGCCCTCCGTCGACGGCCACGAGATCACCGACAAGGGCTACGTCAACCAGCGCGCCACGATGGACCGCCGCAAAGACCTGGTGGACAAGCTGTTCACGCCCAAGCCCGATCCGGAGGTCATCGAGATTCCGTGACCCCGCTCGGCGTCATCCAGTTCTGGCGCGACGAGGTGCAGCCCGCGCGCTGGTTCGCCGACGATCCGGCGCTCGATGCCGACATCCGCAAACGCTTCGCGCCGCTGTGGCAAACGGCGCGCGCCGGCGGACTGGCGGATTGGGAGGCGACACCGGAAGGCGCACTGGCGCTGGTCATCGTGCTCGACCAGTTCCCGCGCAACATGTTCCGCGACCATGCCGACGCCTTCGCGAGCGATGCCGACGCCCGCGCCGCCGCGCGCCGCGCCATCGACCATGGCTTCGATCGCCGCGTGCCCACCGTGCTGCGCCCGTTCTTCTATTTGCCCTTCATGCATTCGGAGGACATCGCCGATCAGGACCAAAGCGTCGCGCTGATCGGCGAGCGGGTCGGCGAAGACAGCGTGAACTATCCATTCTCGCTGACCCATCGCGAAATCATCGCGAAGTTCGGCCGCTTCCCGACGCGCAACGCCGCGCTCGGCCGCGTCTCCACGCCCGAGGAGCTGGCCTTCCTGAACCGCAGCTTAAAGCGGCATTAACCGGGTGGTCACACGGCCCCTGCTCTACTGGTGCCCGTTGAAAGGACATCGGCCATGCAGCTCAGCGCCAACGACCTCTGCCGCCTCGCCGCCGACCTGGCGGACGAGCACGGTGCCGACGCGATGGATTTTGCCCGCCGCGCGGTCGTCTCCTTCGAGGCCGAAGGCGCCACCGATCGCGCGCGCTTCTGGTTCACGCTGTGCGTGTTCCTCAAAGACATCAGCGAGCACGGGCTGAGCCCAAACCGGCCGGTGACGATTCACTGACGTCGTCGCGAGAGCCCTCGGTGCGCCGCGATCAGCAGCCGAAGCCGGGCGACGGCGCCATATGCGCCGCGCCGGGCTTGGCCAGCGAGACGAAGCGGGCGCTGAACGACGCGCCGTCGCACACCACGCCGGCCTCCACCGTGTCGACGACGATACGCGCCTGCCCCGTCGCATAGGGCGCACCCTTTTTCTGCAGGGCTGCGAGTTGCTGCGCGGAGAGCACGGCCTTCGCGAACACAGCCGCATTGCTCAGCACCAGCGATTGGGCGGGGCCGCGCGTTTTCAGCGACGGCAGGAGCGCGGCGGACGCCGCATCCGGCTGGAAATAGAGCACCAGATCGACGGTCGGCCCGTCATTGTATTCGCCGTCGCCATAGTAATACGTCCCGCCCAGCGTGAGCTTGCCGGTGAAGATGGCGCCATCGGGACCGAATTTGGCGAATGTCAGCGGACTGTGTTCGGGCACGAGGACGGTGTCGGCCTTGTCCGGCAGGGCGATGCCCGCAGGCTTTGCGAATACCGGTTGCGCGATCATCAGAAGGACGGCGGCGGCGGCTATGAGCTTACGCATGAAGATTCCTTGTTCGGGCGCCCGTGATAACACGAAGCCGGATTTCGCTTCACGCCTTGCCGAACGTCTCGTCGAACAGATCGCGCATCGCGGCCCAGGAGCGGCGGTCGGTCGGCGCGTGATAGTCGAAGCCGGGCATGTTGAACTGCGCCACCGTCTTGTCGGTGAAGCTGTGGCCGGCCTTGGCGTAGTTGATGTATTGCAGATCGGCGCCGGCGTCGTGCATCAGCTTGAGCAAACGCTCGCGGCCTTCGGACGGGATCAGCGGATCGAGCTGACCGGCGCAGACCATCACCTTTCCGGTGACCGGACGCGGATCGGTTTCGGGCAGTCCGGTCAGGCCGGGATGGAACGCGACGACGCAGGCGGCCTCCTGGGTGACGCGCACCAGCTCCAGCACCGTCATGCCGCCGAAGCAGTAGCCGATCGCGGCGAGCTTCGACGGATCGACATGCGGCTGCGCCTTGAGGGTCGCCAGGCCGGCCAGCATGCGTTCGCCCCAGAGCTTGGGGTTTTGCACCAACCCGTTGAGCAGCGCCATCGCAGAGTCACGGCCGGTCGCGACCTCGCCATACATATCGGCCGCGAAGGCGACATAGCCGAGTTCGGCCAGCATGCGGGCGCGCTCTTTGGTATGATCGGTGAGGCCGCCGCCCTGGTGGAACAGCACGATGCCGGGCACCGTCTTGCCCTTCGAGCCGTCGGCGAGATAGCCGGTGAGCTTCTTGTCGCCGCAACTGTATTCGATGTCCTTGGTGTTCATGCGCGCCTCCTCAGGTCGGATGGATTCCATCGCACGGAATGCGGTGCAGCAGGAAGGCGGCGTTATGCGGAATTGATTTGCGGCGCGGTTTGATTCGACACTGGCGTCACTTGGCGCGCCAGACCGCCTCGACATTGTTGCCGTCGGGATCGTAGACGAACGCCGCATAGGTCTTCGGATTGCGGCAGCCGGGCGGGCCGTTGTCGGTGCCGCCGGCGGCGAGCGCGGCGGCATAAAACGCATCGACCTCAGCGGCGCTGGCCGCGGCGAAGCCCAGATGCACCGGCGATTTTCCCGGCGTGGCGTTGCGCGGCTCGCTGCCGCCCTCGCCCAGGAACAGGAAGAACCGGCTGCCGTCGCGCATGAAGATGTTCGCCTTGCCGGCGAAGCGCTCCTGCACCATGCGGATGCCGAGCGGCGCGAGGCAGGCGCGGTAGAACGCGAAGCTCGCCTCGGCGCTGCGGACATAGATGCCCAGATGGTCGAGCATGGTGGCCTCAGGTCAGATCCGTGAACGGATTATACGCGACCTCCCACAGATAGCCGTCGGGATCGGCAAAGTAGCCGGAATAGCCGCCCCAGAAGACGTCCTGCGGTTGCTTGACCGCCTTGGCGCCGGCGCGCAGCGCTTCAGCGAAGGTCGCGTCGACTTTCTCTTTCGACGGCTCGTTGTGCGCGAGCGTGATGCCGCTGAAGCCGTTGCCGTCATCCGCGATTGTCACGTCCTCGGCGAGCTTGTCGCGCGGATAGAGCGCCAGCCAGCTGCCTTCCATCCGGAAGAACACGATGTCCTCGCCCTCCTTGAAATTGTGCGTCGGCAGACCGAGCCCGTCGCGGTAGAAGGCGAGCGATCTGGCGAAATCGCGCACGCCGAGGGTGATGATGCCGATCTTGGGTTTCATCCGCGAATCCAGTGCGCATAGGGCGTGGACAGGGTCCATTTGGCGTTGTCGATGCCGAGCGCCTTGGCGGCGTGATAGGGCCAGTTCGGGTCGTCGAGCATGGCATGTGCGAGCAGGATGATGTCGGCCTTGCCGTCCTTGATGATGGCGTCGGCCTGCGCCGGCTCGGAGATGAACCAGCCGGCACCGGCGGCGATGCCGGCCTCTTTCTTAAAGCGCTCGGCAAAGGGCGCCATGAAGGCCGGACCCCACGGCACACCGGACATGTCGGTAGTATTAAAGCCGAGGCTGACATCGATGAGATCGAGGCCGAGCGCTTTCAGGCGTTTCACCAGTTCGATGGATTCCTCGACCGTATGGCTGCCCGGAATGAAGTCGGAGATGCCGAGCTTGGCAGTGAGCGGCAGGTTCGCCGGCCAGACTTCGCGCACCGCGGTGAAGGTCTCGACGATGAAGCGGATACGGTTCTCGAAACTGCCGCCATATTCGTCGGTGCGCTGGTTGGCGAGCGGCGAGAGGAAGCTCTGCGCCAGATAGCCATGCGCGAAGTGCAGCTCGAGCCATTCAAAGCCGGCGGCATAGGCGCGGACAGCGGCGGCGGCGAAATCGGCGGTGACGCGTTTGATCTCGTCTTTCGTCATCGCGTGCGGGGTGCGCGGCAGGTTGCCGCCGAACGCGTTGGCGGAGGGGCCGATCGGCTCCCAGGCGCGCGGATCGTCCGGCTTCATGTGGTCGTCGCCTTCCCACGGACGGTTGGCGGCGGCCTTGCGGCCGGCATGCGCGATCTGGATGCCGGGGACGGCACCCTGGGATTTGAGGAATTTCACCACCGGCTCCCATTGCGCACCGAGCGGGTCGGACCAGATGCCGGTGCAGCCCGGCGTGATACGCCCCTCCGGAGCGACCGCGGTGGCTTCGGCGATGATCAGCCCTGCCCCGCCGATGGCGTGGCTGCCCAGATGCACGAGGTGCCAGTCGGAGATGCGGCCGTCGGTGGCCGAGTACTGGCACATCGGCGCGACGGCGATGCGGTTCTTGAGGGTGACGGATTTGAGCGTGAAAGGATCAAACAGCGACGGCATGATTTCTCCGGGACGAATTTCATGGCTTTTATGTTGCTACTGCGTTCTTAGGCCGTCAAATCGCCAGCCGGCGCGATGATACGAAGTAAATCGCGTGGCCGCGTGATTTGTCTTGCGCGTTCCACTATGCTCGGCGCGTCGAGGGGGCGAGCCAAATGACGTCAATCGTTCGAACGGTCGTTGCAGCATTGGCGCTCGGCATCCTCACGCTGTGGAGCGCGGCTCCAGCCGCTGCCTATACCAGTCAACCGCTGACGATCTGCAACCAGTCTCCTGTCGCGCTGAACGTAGCCCTCGGCTACCACAGCCCCGGCGTAGACGATCCGGCGGACCACAGCATGCTGACGGGACCGTTCGTGACCCGCGGTTGGGGAACCATCGAACCCGGCGCTTGCCACACCTACGAGAATCCGTTCAGCGCGCGTTACATGTTCTGGTTCGGATTCAGCACGCAGTACAACAACAACGCCATCGCGGTGGGCAGCATCACCTCGCCGCAAGGCGATCCGACACGCTTTTGCGTGACGGACTATTTCAATCCCGCTCCGGGTTTCACGTTCGAGGCGGAGAACGTCAAAGACCCGACGTTCCAGACAGACGCGTGTCGGTCGGCCGGAAAGAACATCTGGGTCAGCTTCACCATGGTCGATACCTGGGTGAATGCGAACGTAAATTTCACGGGACAGTAGCCGCTCGCCGCGTTCGCGCCGCAGTGATGATGCTCAACCCGCTGCCTTCAAAGCCTTCGCCAGAAGATCGGGCCGGTCGGTGCAGAGGCCGTCGAGGCCGAGCGCGATCAGGCGTTTGAGATCGGCGGGTTCGTTCACTGTCCACGCGCCGACCTTGAGGCCGAGCGCCTTGGCTTCGGCGACGGCCTCGGGCGTCGCGTCGACAAAATCGGGGAACCAGCCATCGCCGCCGGCAGCCTTGATCGCGCGTTGGATCGAGCCGCCGTAATTCTTCGCGTCGTAGCCGGCGGCCCAGGGCGAAGTCCCGGTCTCGGCCCAATGGCGCAGCGCCTGGGTGGCGGGCTTTTCGTCCTGTTTCGGCGGCGCCAGGAAATCCAGCTCCATCGTCGTGAACCAGCACGGGGTGCCGGGCGCGATCTTCTTGGCGTGGATCAGCCCCGACCAATCGAAGCCGACGAAGATCGTGCGGTCGAGGTAATTCGCGGCGCGCAGCACCGCGACCGTGGCCTCGGTCAGTGCGATGGGATCGGCGGAGACGTCGCGGTTTACGAAGGAGGTCTTGAGCTCGACCTGGAGCGTGAAGGGTTTCTTCGCCTGCGACGTGACCGCGAGCACTTCGGCGAGGGTCGGGATTTTCTCGCCGTCGACCGGCATGGTGTGGGGATGCGATTTGCCGTAGTCGCTCGCGGGATCGAGGCGGCCGATGTCATAGGCGCGCAGCTCGGCGAGCGTCAGGTCCCTGATGCGCGGCGTGGGCTTGGCGATCCACTTGCCGTCCAGGCGGCAGATCTCGGGCTTCAGATGGTAATCATGGAACACAACCACTTCGCCATCGCGGCTGAGCTGGACATCCAGCTCCGCGCCGTCGCAGCCGCGCGCGACCGCGTCGCGGAAAGCCGCGAGCGTGTTCTCGGGGTAAAGGCCGGCGCCGCCGCGATGGGCGAAGTTGAGGGTGGGCATGCCGTCTCCGGAGCTTGGTGCGAGCGCCCGGCGCGCCGCTCATCGCCGCGCATCAGGCGAGTTCATCATAGAAGAACTGCCCGGTCATAATCCATGGCGTCCGTCCATCGGCGGCGAGGACGCGTAGGCCCATCAGCTCGAAATGCAGCCGCACGCGGCCGTCGCGCATCGAGCGCACCGCCAGGACATGCGCCGCGCCGGTGCGCCCGATATGCGCCATCTGCGCGCAATGGCAATCCAGATGCATGGGATGGAACAAATTGGAGAGCTTCATGCCGGTGATGTCGCGGCCGAAGCGGCGACGCAGCGCCGTGCCCGCGAGCCGCACGCGGAAGTCGAGGCCGCCGCGCAACGGCTCGTAGAGGCACAGGCCCGGCAGCACGCCGACAAGCTCGCGCGAAGGCACATGGCGGCCGACCACGAATCCACCATCGGCGTTGTGCTTGCGCCATTCGTCGAACAAAAGCCGCGCGTCCCGATGCGTCGGCTCGGGCAGGATTGTGTAGGTTTCGTCGAGATGGTGCGTGGGAGCGTCCCACACCTGTCCGAGGGCCTGCATGGGGGTCCTTTTGCAAGGACAAACGCATCCGCCCCCGGCCTGCGTGCGATATGTCGCTCCGTAGTTCTACTGGGGCGTGCGTTTCAGCCGCTTTAAACGATTGCCTAAAGTTTGAAGCATCACACCGGCGGCCACAAAACCGGGTTGAGCGGGCCGGCGGCAAGCTCTCCGGCGGGGATGGCATCCAGCCACGCCTTCTGGTCGAAGCGGCGCATCCTAGAGTCGATGGGCGCGACGCGCGTGCCGTCGGCATAATAGATCACGGTCATCACCGAGCGCAGCAAGGCGGTCGGGTTGGCGGGTGCACGGTGCAGCGTCCAGCCCATATGGAACGTCGCATCGCCCGCCTTCATCGCGCCATGACTGTGCGTCGGCAAATTCTCGCGTGCGACGAGCTCCGCGAAATTGACTTCGGAATCGTCACCGATGAACCACTGGCCGATCTCGCCGCGCCTGTGCGTGCCGGATGCGAAGGTCATCGAGCCGACTTCCGCCGGCACGTCGACCAGCGGCATCCACATGGTGATGGTGCGGTCCGTGTCGAGCGGCCAGAAATTCTGGTCTTGGTGCCACGGCGTGTGGCCGCCGCCCGGCTCCTTGCACAGCGCCTGGTCGTGATAGAGCCGCACGGCGGGGACGCCGAGCAGATCGGCCGCCGCCTTGGCGAAGCGCGGCGCGAAGACGAAGCGCTTCACCGTCGCGTCGTATTGCCAGATATTGGTGACCTGGAGGAACGCCTTGCCATAAGTGCCGCGCTCCTCGAGCGGGACCTGGTTCTGCGCATGGCGCTGCACCGCGGCTTCGACGGCGGGACGGAAAGCCTCGACCTCCGCCGCGCTGGCAAGGCCGCGCACCACCGCGTGGCCATTGTCGCGGATAGATGCGATGGCCTCGTCCGGCGTGGCATGCGGATCGGCGAGCGGCGGCAGACTCATTGCACCACCGGAATGGCGCCGGACATGGGACGCGTGCTCTCGTCCGCTTCGGGCAGGCGCATCGCGAGGCTGCCTTGCGCCTTGCCGACGCGCGCGACGCCGTCGGCGATATCGAAGAAACCGCTCACATCGAACAAGCCTGGCGCGCGGTGACCGACTTTCGCGTCGAGATTGGCCAGCATGTCGCGCCAGCCCTCGCGGCCATAGGACGGCCACAGCACGCCCTTCTGCATGTAGGAGATGTCGATGAAATAGCGCGTGCGGCCGCCGCCCGGCTTGGGCCGGCGCGCATGCACCAGCGCGGAGTGCGCGAAGACCGTGCTGCCGGGCGGCAGATCGTCGAGCACGACGGTGCCGGGGAGATCGTCCGTGCCGTAGACCGACAGCGCGCCGCGGCGCATCACCGAGCGGTGCGTCTTCGGCGCCAGCAGCAGGTCACCGACGGTGCCGTCGAGACCGTTGAGATAATGCAGGACGTGAAGCTGCAGATGGCTGCGGTTGGTCTGCGGAATCTGCTCGTAGTCGTGGTGCCAGGCAATGCCTTGCAGGCCGGGCGGATGCGCTGCGGCGTGGCTGTGGTGGAAGATGAAGCCCGCCTCGCCCATCAGGCCACCGACCACCGCGAGCGTCGCGGGATCGACGGTGAGTTCGGCGAGCGCACCGTAATTGTGCAGATTGCGCCCATCGAATTTCGGCTCGACCGCGGCGAAGCGGTCGACGGCAGCGGAGACTTCCGCGACGCGCGCAGCGTCGAGAAAGCCCGGACGGATGAAGTAGCCCTGTGCCTTGAACTGCGCGCGTTCGGAGTCGCTGGCCATCATTCCGCGTCCCTCGCTATCATGACCCGCACATCATCCTGAGCGACGCCGCAGGCGGCGTCGAAGGGCGCGGGTCATGACAGTTAAGTGTGTGCTTCAATCCGGCTTCCGGTTCTTTCCGATGAAGCCGAACATGTGGCCGGCCACGTTGCGGATCTGGATTTCTTCCGATCCTTCCGTGATGCGATAGCGGCGATGGTGGCGGTAGATGTGCTCGAACTGCTTGTGGCGCGAATAGCCCATGCCGCCATGCACCTGCATCGCCCAGTCGGCAGCGTCGCAGACAAGGCGGTTGCCGCGATAGTTGCACATCGAGACCTTGTCGGAGAGATAGAGCTGGATCTCCGGCCCCGTCATGCGGTCCATCTCCCAGGCCGTGCGGTAGATCAGCCAACGCGTCATCTCGGCATCGGTCTGGAGTTCGACCAACGGCCACTGGATCGCCTGGTTGCGCGACAGCGGCTTGCCGAACGGCTTGCGCGTGTTGGCGTAATCGATGCTCTCATTGATGCAGTATTGCGCCGCGCCGACGCCGGAGGCGGCCTGGCGGATGCGGTTCTCATGCACGAAGTGACGCGCGAGGACGAGGCCGTTGTCGACCGGCCCGAACAGCGCGCTGTCGGGCACCCAGACGTTCTTGAACGACACGCGCGCGTGGTCGGTCGGCATGTTGAAGGTCCACATATACTCTTCGATCTTCACGCCTTCGGCATCCATCGGCACGATGAGACATGAAAGGCCACGCGCGCTGCCGTCCTCGCCGGATGTGCGGCAGAACACCATGTCGTGGGTCGCGGCGTGGACGCCGGTGTTCCACATCTTCTCGCCGTTGATGCGCCAGCCATTGCCCTCCTTGACGGCGCGCGTTTCCATCCAGGTCGCGTCAGAGCCGTGCTTGGGCTCCGTAAGACCAAACGCGATGCGGATCGTGCCGTTGAGCATGCCGGGCAGCAGCGTCTTCTTCTGCTCCTCGGTGCCGAAGTCGCGGTACATCAGGATCTGGGGGAAATTGCCGACGACCGACGTCTCGTTCTGCAGATCGTTGAACAGGCCGAGGCCCTTGGCGGCGAGATGCTCGCGGATGATCGCCATGGCAAGATTGCCGATGTTCTTGCCGCCATATTCCTCCGGCAGCGCGAGACGCAGGAAGCCGGCCTTGTCGGCGCGGACGCGCATCTCGCGCAGCAGCAGTTCCCAATCCTTGCGCGGCAGGCCGCCATGCTCGAAATCGGTGCGCGCCCATTCGCGGCGATGATCGAAGAAGCGATCATTGTCGTCCTGATGCTGGAGCGGCATGATCTCCTTCTCGATGAAGTCGTCGATCCGGACGAGCAGGTCCTTGATGTGCTGTGGAATCGTGAAGTCCATGGGCGCGGTCCTGTTTCGAATTGCGACTGGGCAAATCTAAGCACGATCCGGCCGGGCGCGAAACGCGTGCAGAACTTCCCCTAGGTCACTCGACCTTGAGAGACGCCAGGATGGCTTCGAGCGCCGGGATCGTCGCCGTCTTGGAATCCAGCGGCGTGTCCACCATGACCGCCAGGAAACCATGGCTGTAAGAGAAGTCATATTCGCGGCTATAGATCCGGCTGGCATCGACGGCGGGCATGCTGCCGCCGCGCGAAACGACCTCGAACACCAGTGCCCGATGGCCCGCCAGCGCGCCGATGGTGACGTCGCAACTGTCGATCGCAATGCCGCCGGCGACGAACTTTCTGGTGGCCTCGCGGCAGAGCTCGTCCTTGATGGGCGCCAGACTCTCGGGCGTGCTTTGGTCGGTGAAATTGTCGAGAATCCGGTTCGAGTCGGCGCGTCCCAGCCGCAGCGACGATAGCAGAACGGGATCGGGATTGTAGACCTTGAAATCGGCGACGTTCCGGCACACGGCGCCCTTGGTCTCCGGGGAAGCCGGCTTGTCGCCGAGGCGTGCGTTGGTCTGCTCATCGCAGGCATCCCAATTATCGGGCACCGACAGAGTTACGCCAGCAGCGGGTGACAGCTTGATCAGGGTCGTCACGGTCACCATGGACGTCGGCGCGTCGAGCGCGACGGAGGCAAGAATGCCGTCGACCACGCCCTGAGCATTGTTCTTCGGCATCCCGAACATCAGGATCGCGCCCCCGCCGTGGAAAAAGAACATCACCGAACGCACGGCGGAAACGGCGCCGTGCCGGTCCGTCTCCGAAACATAGCCGACCAGCGCGAAGTGGCCGTTGAACGTTTCGACCGCGTAATGGCAATCGGCGCCGGGCTGGCCGACCTGTATGTGAAAGGTCTTTTCGCAATTGGAAGCACCGAACTCCTTGAGCATTTCCGGCGTGGCGTTTTCCAGAAAGCCGGCCGGAAGCCGCAGGTCCGGCGAAAACGCCATGCTCACGAACAAGGGATGGGCGGTATCGTTGCCGAAGATCATCTTGGCGCCGCCCCTGCCGTCGAAGCCGTTGCACGGGCCTAGGTTGACGGGATACGGCACGCTGCCGAGCAGTTTCGCGGTCGGCGCGTCGCAGGCGTTCCAGCCGCCCGGCACCAGGATCGACATGCCGTCGGTGACCGAAACGCGCACGGCCGCGTGCCTGGACGCCGCGCTCGCCGGTGCGAGCAACAGGATCGTGCCCAGGACGATCGTCAGAACTGTCCGGATCATGTCATCCCCCCGCCTGCCGGCGCAGACGCGCGAAAGACGCTGCCTATTCGATGGTGAACGACGCGATGATCGCGCTCATTTCCGCCTTCGTCGCGCCCTTGAACAGCACGGGGCTGTTGAACTGCACCTGCAGATAGCCCTTCGAATAGGGCAGTTCGTAGATATCGACCTGGTATTTCCCTTCCGGCAGGTTCGGCGGCACGGCGACGATGACGGAATGGAGCGCCTGATGCCCGGCGAAGGTGTCGACGGCCAGCGTGCAGCTTTCGATCGTCGTGCCGTCGCCGGTGAGCGGCTTGGACGCGATGGGGCAGACCTGCGGCGCGATCGCCGTCGCCACCTCGGGCGTGATGCTGGCCAGATCGGTGGCGGAGATATCCTGCTGCTCATGCTGATCGATCAGCATGGAGATGTTGCGGAACAACAGCGGATTGAAGGCGCGGAATTTGAACGTCACGTCGCCGTTCGGCTTGACGCAGACCTTGTCCTTGAGATCGCGCGGGTCGGCGGCGTCGCCGAGCAAGGCGTTGGTGGCATCGTCGCATGCAATCCAGCCATGCGGCAGATCGAAGGTGACGCCGGGCACCGGCGCGATATGGACGGGCGTCAAGGGAGCGGCGGCCCGCGCCGCGGTGGCCGCGAAGACCGCAGACGCCAGCAATACAGTCAAACGAGCCATCGCATTCTCCCGGGGTATTGCGGCAACCATGCTATCGCAGTCCGATCCTGGCAAGGCGCAAGGACCGGCGGCGCGACGGACACATTCGCAAAATATTCGCATACGGACCACTTGACGATGCAATGCGCCGCGCATAGAACCCGCGCCCTCACGGACATGGTGTTCGTGAGACGAACATGAGTCGAGCAATGCTTCGCAGGTGCGAACAAATCATCAAGACGCTGAATGGCTATCGGCCATTCGACGTCGCATGCCCGGCTCATGGGAGCGGTCTCGCGTAAGCGAGCCGACATCTGCTTCACCGCAGACCCTCCCGAGCCGACGCTCTGGAGGGTTTTTTGTTTTTCCAGGCGTCTCGCGTTCGAAAAAATCACTCCGGCTTTCGCCGGAGGGGAGACCCGGATCCCCGGGCTCGCGCGAGAGCGCGTGCCCGAAGCGCGGGGCTTGCTGGAGGGAACGGCGCGCGAGCGTTTCGCGCGGTCCACCGATAGCAGGGCGAACCAGTACGGGTTCGCTAGACGGCGCGAGATTCATCCAGAGCGCCGCGACAGAATTTGTTTTGCAATTTCGTCTTTTGCATTTTGGGCCGCCGTTTGGCGGCTTCGTGTTTCGGGTGGTGAAGAGCATCGGTTACTTCGTGAAAGAACCCCACATCTGGGGGGCAACCGGCTCGATCTGTTCCCCCGAAAAATTCGCGAGCGCAGGCTGGTGGTGAAGATTTCGGATACTTCGCACCATGGAAAAGCGGTTCGAATCCCGCCTTTGACGGCACGTACCGTGGAGTCGCCTCGCGAGGGCGGCGCGTCGCGGGGTCCGGTGCTTTTCCGCAAGGAAGCACTTGCGTTGTCGTCACTGAAAACCGATTTCGCATTTCCCAAGCCTCGCTTGCGATTCCAATTCGGTGGTGAAGAGTGCCGTTTCTTCGTTTGTAAGACGCGGCCGGAGGTTCAATTCCTCCCGCTTCGGCAGCGATGCCGCGGCGACAGGCTGGCCGGTAGGCGGCACTCGCCGTTTTTCCCCGAAGCGGAATCCCAAATCACCGGTGGTGAAGAGACCTGTTACTTCGATAATCGTAAGGTCGGGGGTTCGAGTCCCCTCGGACGCGCGCAAGCTCGTCCGTAGCTCAGTGGATAGAGCATGCGAAGCCCGCAAGGGCAGTACAGCCTCGGACGTTCCCCGGTGCCTTCTTTTCCCACGATCCGTGGTGAAGATGTCTGTTACTTCGTCTATTACACGAGAGGTCGCGGGTTCGAGTCCCGCCCGGCGTTCCATGCGCCGGTAGCTCAGTTGGTAGAGCACTACCTGGCCCCGCGTGGCGACACGCAGGCTGGGGTCTCAGCATCGCATGTTCCCGGATCGTGTTCTCTTTTTGCCGGTGGTGAAGCCGTCCGTTTCTTCGGGTCGCGGAAAGCGGGGCGAAAGCCTGCGCACCGTGGGTGCGAAAGCACCGTCTCGGACGACGTCCGTTCCCCGGCGCCTTCTTCCAGCCCCTGCGAGAGACCTGACGGCTCTCGCAGGGGCGCGGCGGTGGTGAAGCGTTTCGATACTTCGTGTCGCGGGTTCGATCCCCGCCGGGCCAAAATGCAAGGCCCGTAGCTCAGTGGCAGAGCAGTTCAGCCCGCAAGGGCGTCTCGAGACGCGCCTGTTCCCCGCTTCTTTGCTTTCCATCAAGATCAACCCAAGCCCAAAGGAGGCTTTCATGTCCAAGCTCAACAAGATCCTGCGCGCGTTCACGCATGAAGGCGCCAAGGGCAAGCGCTTCACGCCCGAGATGGAGCTGAAGCGCACGCTGATGAACTGCCTCCTGTGGGAGAGCCAGTTCTATGAGGACGGCGTTTCGCTCGCCGACCGCATCAAGGCCCTGGTGCCCCAGGTCGAGCCGGCGCGAGTCGCCGCACTCGCCATCGAAGCGCGCGAACAGATGAAGCTGCGCCATGCGCCGCTTCTGATCGTGCGCGAGATGGCGCGGCACGACACGCACCGCACCCTCGTCGCCGACACGCTGGCGCGCGTGATCCAGCGTCCGGACGAGATGACGGAGCTGCTCGCGATCTACTGGGCCGACGCGCTCGGCCCGATGCAGCAGCGCAAGCGTCAGCCCGTCTCGGCGCAGATCAAGAAGGGTTTGGCGCGCGCCGTCACCAAGTTCGACGCGTATCAGCTTGCCAAGTACGACCGCGACGGCGCGGTGCGCATCCGGGACGTTCTGTTCCTGGTGCATGCCAAGCCGAAGGATACCGACCAGGCGAAGATCTGGAAGGATCTGGTCGACGGCACGCTGGCGTCGCCCGACACCTGGGAGGTCGCGCTGTCGTCCGGCAAGGACAAGGCACAGACCTTCGAGCGTCTCATCGCGGACAGGAAGCTCGGCGGCCTCGCGCTGCTGCGCAACCTGCGCCTGATGCAGAAGGCGGGCGTCGCGAAGGATACGATCGCCAAGGCGATCGAGGCCATGCGCACCGACCGCATCCTGCCCTACCGCTTCATCTCGGCGGCGCGCTATGCGCCGGATTTCGAGCCGGAGCTGGAAGGCGCGATGCTCAAGTCGATCCCGGGCCACGCGCGGCTTAGCGGCCGCACCAAGCTCCTGATCGACGTGTCGGGCTCGATGGACGCACCGCTGTCGGCCCAGTCGGAGATGACCCGGCTGGAGGCGGCATGCGGCCTCGCCATCCTGGCGCGCGAAATCTGCGACGACGTCGAGATCTTCACCTTCTCGCAAAAGGTGGTGAAGGTCCCGCCGCGCCGCGGCTTCGCGCTCCGCGATGCCATCGTGACGTCACAGCCGCATGGCGGCACCTATCTCGGTGCCGCGGTGAAGGAGATCGACGCCAAGGGTGTGCGCCTGATCGTCTTCACCGACGAGCAGAGCCACGATGCCGTGTCGGCGCCCAAGGGCAAGGGCACGATCATCAACGTGGCGTCGTACCAGCACGGCGTCGGTCACGGCGACTGGAGCCGCGTCGACGGCTTCTCCGAAGCGGTGATCGCGTGGATCGCGGCGTCGGAAGAGACGAAGCACTGAAAGCAACCACCAACCCACGGGCCGGCGGCACGCGCCGCCGGCCCAACTTTTTGGAGAGACCCCATGCGGGAGGACATGTTCAAGATCATCGTCGAACGCCCCCGTCATGGGTGGCGCTCACGGCCGCATGCGCGGCGTCGTTTCGGCGACGACGAATTGCCGGTGAAGATGGGTGTCCGCCGCCATGTCGCGGCGATGGGCATCAAGTCGAAATGGCTCAACGAGAATCTCAAGCCGCTGAAGCGGTATCTGGGGCAACAGCTCGGACGGCCTTGGAACAAGGTCTATTCGGAGATCGCCGCGACGCTGGCGCCGGGACATACCGTCAAACAACATGTCCGCCAGCATATCGGCGATTTCGTCGCGCTGAAGATCTCGGTCAATCGCGATGGCGCATGGTTTGAGAGCACACGCCGTTTCCTGTCCGGGCGCGGCACGCCTTGGCGCCAAGTCTACTACGTCGATCCGGAAGACGGGATACTGAAAGAAAGCGCAAAGCTCTGGCGCAAATTGGGGCTCGACCCCTTTCCCTGGCGGCGACGCGAACCGGAAGAGGACGCGGATATCCGTAAGATCGACACAATGCGCGATCTGCGGCGCATCGACGGCATCTGGTACGAGGTCGGCTACGACCGTCAGCCCGAAAGCCTGGCTTACGTCTTCGACCTGATCAAACGGACACTCGTCCCGCAAGCCGCGCGCCACGCCGTCGCCAAGCGGCAGCTGTCGCGCGCCGAGCTGGACAGCTTCGAACTTTCGAACATCTACAAACACTGACAGAAGGTCCGCACGCGGCAACGCGCCGGAGAACGAACATGCACAACACGATAGAAGGCGGCCAAGTGCCGATTTTCGCCTGGACCAACGGCGTTCCCGTGGAAGACGCGGCGCGCCAGCAGCTCATCAACGCGGCGTCGCTGCCGTTCATCCACGACCACATCGCGGTGATGCCGGACGTCCATTTCGGGCGTGGCGCGACCGTGGGCTCGGTGCTTCCGACCAAGGGCGCGATCGTGCCGGCGGCGGTCGGCGTCGACATCGGATGCGGCATGATGGCGGTGAAGACCTCGCTGACCGCGAGCGACCTGCCGGATTCGCTGAGCGCGATCCGGTCCGACATCGAACGCGCCGTGCCGCATGGCGGCCAGGGCGCGGGCGGCGGCTGGAAGGGCAAGCCCGGCGGCATCCCGAACGCCATCGCCACGCGCTGGCGCGGCCTCGAGGATCGCTTCAAGGCGATCTGCGCGCGCACGCCACATTTGGAAAAGGAGAATTCCCTGATCCATCTGGGCTCGCTCGGCAGCGGCAATCACTTCATCGAACTGTGCCTCGACGAAGCGCAGCACGTCTGGGTGATGCTGCATTCGGGCTCGCGCGGCATCGGTAACGCGATCGGCCGGACCTACATCGAGAAGGCCCGCGAGCTGCTCACACAGCGCGCGGTGCACATTCCCGACAAGGACCTCGCCTGGCTTGCCGAGGGCGAGCCGGAGTTCGACGCCTATGTCGAGGCGATGCTGTGGGCGCAGGACTTCGCGATGGAGAACCGCAAGGCGATGATAGAGCGCGTGTTGCGCGTGCTCCGCGAGGCGCTGACCGGTTTCACCACCGAGAAGATGGCGGTGAACTGCCACCACAACTACGTGTCGCGTGAGCGGCACTTCGGTGCCGATGTCTGGGTGACCCGCAAGGGTGCGGTGAAGGCGGGCAAGGGCGACCTCGGCATCATTCCGGGCTCGATGGGGGCCAAGTCCTTCATCGTGCGCGGGCTGGGCAATCCGGACTCGTTCGAAAGCTGCAGCCATGGCGCGGGCCGCGCGCTGTCGCGGACCGAGGCCAAGCGCCGCTTCACGGTCGAGGACCACGAACGCGCGACGGCCGGCATCGAATGCCGCAAGGACATCGGCGTGCTCGACGAGACGCCGATGGCCTACAAGGACATCGATGCGGTGATGGCGGCGCAAAGCGATCTCGTCGAGATCGTGCACGCGCTGCGCCAGGTCGTGTGCGTGAAGGGCTGATGACCACTTGAGACGAGCGCGGGCCGCGAAAGCGGCCCGCGTTTTTTTCTTTGCAGGATGCCGCCTCAGCCGGCGCCCCTCAAAAAGGCGAGAATTGTCAATATCTGTACTTTGTCATCCGCCGTATCGGGCGTTCAGCTCGGCGGCGAGCACCACCGCGTTATCGGAATATTGGCCGACATAATCGAGATACAGGACGTTCGGCATATGGCCTTGCTTGACGTATTTCTGGCGTATCCAGTTAAAGACCGTGGGTACCAGGAGCGGATTGCAATAGCGCGCCATCTGGCTGATGCAGGTGAGCGACCTGGCCGCTCCAACCTGGCCACCGGTGCAGGGAATGTCCTGGCAGGTCATCGTGAACGACAGAAGAAAGGCCGCGTTCGTCGTGCCGGGCGTGAACTTGCGAAAGCGTTTCTGCTGCGCCAGCACCATCTGATGAAACTGGTTCGAGTTGGAGTAGAGATCGTACATGTAATAATTGGGCGTGACCGGGTATGTGACGTCGGACGGCGCAGTGTCGCCATAGGCGAATACCCCCTCAACCGGGCTCACAAGATTCTTGGGAAAGGTATAGCCCTTGGTCTGTTTCGAGATGCCCACATCGAACAGCGCTATGACGCAGGGACGCCGCTGGGAAGCGCTCGCCACGATGTCGTTCATCGTCATCTGGTTCAGATTGATCGACGTATCCGAACTGGTGAACAGGTAGGAATCGAGCGTCTGCTGCACCATCTGGGCAATCGCCGTGAACTGCTGTTGAGAGAGCGGACCCGGGAAATAATCGCCCAACTCGGCGAAATGCGAGAATTTCAGGATGACGACTTCGTCCTTTCCGCTGTCTTGTGCGAGGAAAGTGGAAATTTGGGTGAGCGCGGATTGCAGCTCCTGGCCGAAGGCGCCCCACCACTGTTTGGCCTTCACGGTGAAATGCGTGAGATAGTACCCATTCAGCTTGGTCGAGAAGCTGGGGCGCATATCGAAAAAGCGGACGCCGGCGGCGAGTTGTCCCCCGATGTCGAGCGCCTGCGTCTGGGTGTTGCAAGCGTGGCTGAAACCGCTCGAAAGCGTCGCGGCGGAGGCGCCCGCATCGTGCGCGCCCGGGACGCAAATGCCGCCGAGCGTCCTGGGCCCGATCACGCTCCAGGTCTGGGTCATCCACGTCGCGCCGCGCAGCGCGACGGCCGCCATCAGGGCCTCGTAAAGCTCGGCCGCCGTCTTGGCCGTAAGCGCGGCGGAATTTATGAGCGTCGCCATCTGGGTCGCGAGCGCGGGATTGCCGGGAAAGAGGATGTCGAGATCCACCAGGCCGACGCCGCAAATCTGGTTGTCGCCTTCGATGATGCCGAAGGTGCAGCTCGGCGATGCGGTACTGCCCCATGACGCCCAGACGAGTTGGCCGGCGGTATTTCCGGTGATCATCCCCGACGGATTGTAGACCAGGACATAATTCGCCCCGCCGGTCGGCGCGCCGGCCGGCTTGATGGCGGTGAGCCGATACTGCAAGGGATCGTCGCTTGAGGTGACGCTGATCGTGAAAGCGGGCAGGGTATTCATGTCGACCTGGCACGACGCCGTGCAGGCACCCTGGTTGGCGGGAAACGTAAGGCCCCACACCGCGGTGCTTTTTGTCTCGGTGTTGATGACGAACCAGGCTTGCATGTTGCCGCTGAACGCGGCGGCATTAAGCACCCCGGCCGTGCAGTTTGCGATCTGAACGTTGGCCATAATCGTGGGCGAATTGGCGGCGTCGGGCACTGTCGGATCCTTTCAGGAGGGAACACGACGCCGCATGAACGATGCGAAACGCTGCCGACGGGCAGCATCGCACTTTACCGCAACGCGTCGGCTGTTCCCAGACCGCGGACCATCACAAGATGCCAGCAGTAAAGGCGCCATCGCATCGAGTCGCGGTTTTGGATTTTGCGCCCGCGAACGTGACGTTCGTGCCACGGCGGAGCGCAATGCGCAGCGTCATCGTTCCGCGTGTTGACTTGCCCAAAACCGAGGCGTACCCACGCTATGTATTCGCTGGCATGGGGCCGGCGGAACGATTCGAGCGAGACTGATGCACAGTTCGATCTGCAAGGTAATCACTGCAGCACCCTTCCGCCGTCCGGGCGGGAAGACCGCTGCATTCGCTCGTGAGGAGAACGCGCTCTAGGTCCGTCCTGTGCGCCACGTTCGCAACCCTCCCGAGCCCGGCTCCGGAGGGTTTTTTGTTGTTGCTGACCTTTCCGTGCCGGGTTCGGGCCTAAAAAGACAGTCCGTACCATGACCGACATAGCCGAATTCGATCCAGCCACTGCCGGCGCCCGCGTCGCGGGCCATGGCAGCCATGCGTGGATTGCCGAGATCCGCGAGCTGCTCAAGCTGTCGCTGCCCTTGATCGCGACCCAGCTTCTGCAGATGGCGATCGGCACCACCGATACGCTGATGCTGGCGCGCTTCTCCAACACGGCGCTGGCCGGTGCGGTACTGGGCAACACGATGTTCTATTTCTGCTGGCTGCTCGGCTCGGGCCCGACCTCGGCGGTGTCGCCGATGATCGCGCACCTATTGGGCGCCGATCCGAATGCGAAGGACGACGTGCGCGTCGTCGCACGCATGGGCTTCTGGTCGGTGCTGATGGTCGGCCTGCCGCTGGTGCTGTTCCTTCAGCTCGCGCATCCGATCCTGCTGGCGCTCGGCCAGTCGGAGCAGCTCGCATCGGCGGCGGCGAGATTCGTTGTGCCCCTGTCCTTCGGCCTGCCCTTCTCGCTCGGCTTCCAGGTGCTGCGGAATTATTCCACAGCGCTCTCCAAGCCGCGCGCCTCGCTGATCGTGATGGTGTTCTCGGTGTTCTTCAACGCCGCGTTCGACTACGCGCTGATCTTCGGGCATTTCGGGTTTCCGAAACTGGGCCTGATGGGCTCCGGCATCGCGAGCGCCTGCTCCTTCGCCTGCAGCTTCCTGCTGATGCTGGCGGTGGTGCGGCTGACGCCGAAGCTGCATCTCTATCGGATATTTCGCGACGCGCGGACGCCGGACTGGGGCAAGCTGCGCGAGATCTACGTGCTGGGCCTGCCGATCGGCCTGACTATGCTGTTCGAGGCGTGCCTGTTCTTCTCCTCGAATTTCTTCATGGGGCATTTCGGGCTCGATTATCTCGCGGGGCACACGATCGCGATGAACGTGCCGTCGATCACCTTCATGGTGCCGCTCGGCATCGCGATGGCGGCGACGGTGCGCGTGGGCCTGGCGGCGGGTGCGGGCGACCGCGAGGCGGCGCGCCGTGCCGGCATGTCGGCGATCGGCGTGGCGACGGCGTTCATGACGCTGACCTCGGCCATCCTGTGGATCTGGCCGTTCGAGATCGCGACGCTGTATCTGCCGCCGACCCCGGCCAACATGCATGCCCTGCTGCTGGCGGTGGCGTTCCTGCATGTCGCGGCGGTGTTCCAGATCGTCGACGGCATCCAGGTCGCCGCGGCGCTGGCGCTGCGCGGGCTGAAGGATGCGCGGGCGCCGATGTGGATCGCGGGCGCGAGCTACTGGCTGGCGGGGTTCCCGGCCTGCATGTTCTTCGCCTTCGGGCTGGGGCTGAACGGGCTGGGCATCTGGTACGGGCTGGCCTTCGCGCTGACGGTCGCGGCGGCGCTGATGTGCTGGCGCTTCTGGTGGATGTCGCGGCGGGTCTGAAAGCGGGCGGTTTCGGCGGGTGACTCCGCCGGAACCGCCCCATCTTCACCAAACTGGGCTATTGGGAAGTCCACAGGACCGGAGTATGCTCGGAGTCGATTTGGGCCGTCAGCCATTGGGGACAAGCATGCGTGCATTGTGGATCGGCCTCGCGGTTCTTGCGGCGTCCAGCGCACCGGCGCTCGCCGGCGGCATGGCGGTGGCGCCGGGCCATATCGTGGCGTATGCGACGACCGAGCTCGGCGGCACCGAAATCCCGACCGTAACGCGCGGCGACCGCTTCGCGATCTCCTGCGACGACATCAAGGCGCCGGGCGCCGATGTGCGGGTGGTGATGTCGCTCGCCAATCCGCCGGGCGAGCCGCCGACCGGCTATGCCGCGATCCTCGCGACCAACCAGACCGTCACGCGCCACGCGGTGCATGTGACCGTGCCGGACGTGCCGGACATCGCGAACCACACGGTGAGCGTGCGCGTCTATGTGACGGACGCGAAAGGCGGCACCAAGGCCTGCGACGCGGGCCGGGTGCATATCGTTTAAGACGATCTCAGCCTGCGGCCATCCTTCGACAAGCTCAGCATGAGGACTGAAGCTCGGACCTCATCCTGAGCTTGTCGAAGGATGGCAACACGCGCGTCTGCGCCGACCAATGCCCTAAAGAAACGGCACTATCGCGATCACGCCGAGCGCGCCCGCCGCGATCCAGATCGCGACGCGGACATGCCGTGTGCGGGAGACCTGCGCCGCGGCGATCAAATTCACCGACTCCGGATGCAGGCGCACGCCGCCATCGGCGAGCATCGCGGAGATGATCTCGGCGTTGCGCAGGAGCTGCGGCAGGTTCTGCGCGACCCGGCCGAGCGCGCTCATCCCGTCGGCGGCCTCGCGCAGGCGGCCTTCGGGCCCCAACCGGTCGAGCATCCACGACTCGACTACCGGGCGGCTCGCCTCCCACATGTCGAAATCCGGATCGAGGCTGCGCGCCACGCCCTCCACCACCATCATCGTCTTCTGCAGGAGGACGAGCTGCGGCTGCGCCTCCATGTCGAAGCGATAGGTGGTGTCGAAAAGCTGCGCCAGAAGGCGCGCCATTGAGACATCCTTCACCGGGCGGCCGAAAATCGGCTCGCCGATCGCGCGCAGGGCCTGGGCGAACGTGTCGATCGAGTGGTGCGGCGGCACGAAGGCGACGTCGAAATGGATCTGCGCGATGCGGCGATAGTCGCGCGCCAGGAAACCGGCGAGCGTCTCGGCCATGAAGCGGCGCATCGCATCGTCGAGCCGGCCCATGATGCCGAAATCGACCGCGACGAGGCGTCCCTCCGCGTCCACGAACAGGTTGCCCGGATGCATGTCGGCGTGGAAATAGCCGTCGCGCAACGCCTGCGTGAGGAAGCAGCGGATCACAAGGTTTGCGATGCGCTTGGGATCGTGGCCGGCGGCAATCAGCGCGTCGCGGTCGCGCACGCATATGCCGTCGATCCATTCGCTGGTCAGAACGCGGTCGGAGGTGCGGTTCCAGTCGATATGCGGCACGCGGAAATCGGGATCGCCCCGCGTGCGCTCCGCGAGCTCGGACGCGCCGGCCGCCTCCATGCGCAAATCGAGCTCGAGCGCGACGGAGTCGGCGAGTATCTCGACCATGGCGCGCGGATGCAGGCGGCGGGTGACGGGAAACCAGCGCTCCGCAATGCGCGCGGCAAGCGCGAAGGCGGAGATGTCGCGCGCGAAATCGGCGGCGGCGGTGGGGCGCAGCACTTTCACCGCGACAGCGACCGGCGGATCGGTCGCGGTCTCGCCCTTGTGGACCTGCGCGATCGAGGCGGCGGCGATCGGTTCCGACAAAGAACTGAAGAGCACTTCGACCGGACGGTCGAGGCCGTCCTCAATCACCTTGCGCGCGATGGGCGTCGGGAATGGCGGCAGGCGGTCCTGCAATTGTTGCAGCGCCTTGGCGACGTCGTCGCCGATGATGTCGGGCCGCGTCGCCAGAACCTGTCCGAGCTTGATATAGGCCGGCCCGAGGCTTTCGAGCGCGCGCGCGAGGCGGATGCCCGGGGGCGCGTCATGCTTGGCCCAGCCACTGCCCAGCAGGCGGCGCATCAGGCGCGCCGACGGCAGCAGCAGCGCCTCGTATTCCTTCGGAAACAGCGCGTCGTTGCGCGCCAGGACGCGCGCGGCATGCCAGAGACGGCGGAGGTCCGCGAAGCGGCTCATCTCATATCTTCCACGCCGAATGCATCGCCGCGACGCCGCCGGTGAGGTTGCGGACCTTCACCTGGCCGAGCCCCGCCTTCTCGATCATCTTCGCGAACTTCGCCTGTGGCGGGAAACGGCGGATGCTCTCGGCGAGATAGCGGTAGGCCTCGGCATCGCCGGCGACCATCGCGCCCAGGCGCGGCAGCACGTTCATCGAATAGGCGTCATAGAGCGCGTCGAGCCCCGGCGCCTCGACGCGGGAGAATTCCAGACACAGGAACCGGCCGCCGGGTTTGAGCACCCGTCGCGCTTCCTCCAGCGCGACATCTATATGTGTGACGTTGCGGATGCCGAACGCGATCGTATAGGCGTCCATGCTGGAATCGGGGATCGGCAGCGCCTCGGCATTGCCGGCGATCCAGTGGATCGCGCGCTCGCCCTTGGCTTGCGCGCGGCGCAGGCCCTCCCCCACCATGTCGGCATTGATGTCGCAGACCGTGACCTCGGCCTCGCCGCCCCGGCTGCGCACGAGGTCGGCGATACGGAACGCGACGTCGCCGGTGCCGCCCGCGACATCGACACAGCGCCAGCTGGGACGGGGATTGAGCCACTCGACGAACGCATCCTTCCACAGCCGGTGGACGCCACCCGACATCAAATCGTTCATCAGATCGTATTTCGACGCAACCGAGGAGAATACCTCGCGCACGAGGCCTTCCTTCTGCGCCTCGGGCACGTCGCGGAAACCGAAGCTGGCGGTGGTCTGTGTGTCGCTCATTGACGGCAGCATACAATATTGTCATCCCGGACGCGTAGCGCAGCGAAGCGATCCGGGACCCACCGTGACGTTTCGCCATGGGTCCCGGCTCTGCGCGATGCTGCCGCATCGCTTGGCCGGGATAACAGGACTTGGTGAATGCCCGAACTGCCCGAAGTCGAGACCGTCCGGATGGGGCTTTTGCCCGTGGTCGAGGGCCATCGCATCACCCATGCGCAGACGCGGCGCGGCGATCTGCGGGTTCCGTTTCCCAACGATTTCGCGGGGCGGCTGACGGGCCGCACGGTCACGCGGCTATGGCGGCGGGCGAAGTATCTGCTCGGCGATCTCGACAGCGGCGAGACGCTGGTGATCCATCTAGGGATGAGCGGGCGGATGACCGTCTATGCCAGCGGCGCCAAGAAGAAACTCGGCAATTACGTCCACGACATGGGCGAGGACAATATCGGCAACGACAAGCACGACCATGTCGTGTTCGACACCGATGCGCCGGCGCGGATCGTGTTCAACGACCACCGCCGCTTCGGGCTGATGCTGCTGATCCAGACCGCGGAACTGAACGAGCACAAGCTGTTCAAGAGTCTCGGCGTCGAGCCGCTCTCGGCGGATCTCGATGCGGCGCATCTCGCCAAGGCGCTCAAGGGTAAGAAGACGCCGATCAAATCGGCGCTGCTCGACCAGCGCGTGATCGCGGGGCTCGGCAACATATATGTGTGCGAGGCGCTGTACCGGGCGCGGATTTCGCCCAAGCGGCTTGCCGCGAAGGTGAGGCCGGCGGAGGCAACGGCGCTCGTCACCGCGATCAAGACGGTGCTGCGCGAGGCGGTGAAGGCCGGCGGATCGTCCCTGCGCGACCACAAGCAGGTGACGGGCGAACTCGGCTATTTCCAAAAGACCTTCGCGGTCTACGGCCGCGAGGGCGAGCCGTGCCCGGACTGCAAGGGCACCGTGAGACGGATCGTGCAGGCCGGACGGTCGACGTTCTATTGCCCGAAATGTCAGCGGTAAGGCATGCAGATTTCCGTTATCCAGAACGCGTTGCTGACGTTGGCGGGAAATCGGCTGCTGGCGGGGAAGCCGTTGCGGAAATTCTGGCCGGATGCCTCCATTTTTGTATTCACGCAAAGCTGCCGCTTTGTCGATGCGCGCGGCGCCGAGATCGCGGCGGACCCGAATATTTGGCTCGATCGGATTGCGCGCCGCAGCCGTGGCTTGCGGCTGCACTGGATCGCGCGCGGCCCGGACGATTGGCTGTCCAGTGGCATGGCCAACCAGGGCGCGCGCTGGATCGTGGAGACGGCCAGCGAATCCTGTTCCGATCTCTGGGAGCTGACGGAGGTGATCGCGGCGCGGGAAGCCGCGGACCGCAAGGATTGGATCAGCCTCTACACCAGGATCGAGACCGGCTGGTGCAAGCCGTGGACGCCACAGCCCGGCGTGGCGGAGATGACCGCGCAAGTTCTCGCCGTCACGACCGAGGCAGCCGCCTTTGCGCATGAGATGAAGATCACGAATTTCGAAACGCTTTATCGCGACGCGCTTCACATCCTCGAACATGGCGGGCCGGCGGAAAGGACGCCCTTGGACGCCATGCTGCTGGCGGATCTCACGCCCGAGGCGCGGCGATTGTACGACGGAGCGAACGCCGCATGGCAGTTCGGCGGGATGGGTTCGTGGAACGATTTCGTCTTCGATGGCGCGGTGCGGGAGCGCTACGAGGCGCTCACCGAGCGCCTCTATCGCACCCTCTGCACCGCTATCGCGACAGCCGCGAATTCGACCTGTCCGGCGCGGTAGGTCAAATCCCCTCCGGCCACTTCTCAGAGCCGGCCAGCGCGCTTCCGGTTTCCAGCAAGCTTTTGAGACTCGCAAGCACCGCCGGCCAGCCCTCGGTGACCGCGCCGATCAGCTTGGAATTGTCGACGTCCATCTCATGCGTCAGCGTGAGCTTGACGCCGAGCGGCGCGTCTTCGAGCTCATAGGTCAACCGGCTGAAGCCCTCCGCATGCATCTCGGCGAACATCTCCGAATTGCGTTCCTTGCGCCAGGTGAGCACCAGTTTCGATGGATATCGCTCTCGAGAATCTCGCCGCTGTCGAACAGGCGTCCGTCGGGCGTATGAATGCCCCAGGACGAGCCTGTCTTCCAATCCGATGTCTGCGCCGTCCCGGACCAGTATTGCCGCGTGAACTCCGGCTGGGTCAGCGCCGCCCAGATTTTCTTGCGCGTCGCACGGATATAGGTGACGTAGACGAATTTGCTCTTGCCCATCGCCGCCTCACTTCGCCGGACCCGGATGGGTGCGCGGCAACGGCGCGCCGCCTTCCAGCAGGGTCTTGAGGCTCGACAGGATGCGCGGCCAGCCGCCCGACACCGCCTCGATGAATTTGGCGCCGTCCTTGTCGATCGAATGGGTGACGGTCAGCCGCATGATGTCGCCGTCCTGCTCCAGGTCGTAGACGCAGCGGCTATAGCCTTCGGCTTTCAGCTCGGGGCGGAATTCGTTGCGCCATTTGAGCACGAGGCGGCGCGGCGGATCGATCTCCAGCACCTCGCCGGCGTCGGCGACGCGGCCGTCCTCGAACAGCATCTTCCACGAGGCGCCAACCTTCCATTCGGATTCCTGGGGCATGTTGAACCAATACTGCTTCTGGAATTCCGGCGTGGTCAGCGCATCCCACAGCTTCTGCGGCGTGGTGCGGATATAGGTGACGTAGACATATTGACTGCTCATGGCTCTTCCCTTTCGAGTTGCTTCTTCAGATTGCTGAGCGCTTTCAGGCGCCCGCGCTCGTATTTGCCGATCCACCGTTCGGCGATGTCGTTGATGGGGACGGGGTTGAGGAAGTGATGCTTCTCGCGGCCTTCCTTCTGCGTGGCGACGAGGTTCGCCGCCTCCAGAAGCGCGAGATGCTTGGTCACCGCCTGGCGCGACATCTCCATCTGCTCGCACAGCTCGTTCAGCGTCTGTCCGTTGCGGGCATGAAGCCGGTCGAGAAGTTCGCGCCGCGACGGATCGGCGAGCGCCTTGAAGACCAGGTCCATGCTCATGCGCCTTAATAGGCAACCATATGGTTGCATGTCAAGTCCCGAAAAATGACCGCCGCGTGACGCCGAATTCACGCGCGAGCCCGCGAAATTTTACCGGGCTTTTACGGGCGCGGCACCACGCTGCACATCGGAGCGAACACGATCGGTCGCAGACATCGGTTTGGGAGACGATGGTCCGGCGCAGTGAGTCTGCACATGAGCATTGCTCTCCAGCAATTTCCCGACCAGCTTGCCTGCACGCTGCTGAAGATGGACGGCGTCGGCATCGGCCCGCTCCTGCCCGAGGATGTCGGCGCGCTGTTCACCTGGACCAACGACGTCGAGACCAACGCGCTGGACCTGCCCCACCGCCCGACGGACGGCATCGCCTTCTCAGGCTGGCTGAACGGCTTCGCAACCGATCTCACGCGCGTGCTGTTCGTCATCCGGGTCGCCGGCACCGCGCAGGCCACCGGATTCCTGATGCTCAGCAACATCCACGGCGTCAACCGCAGCGCGGATCTCGGCATCCGTATCGGGCGCGAAGGCGACCGCGGCCGTGGCATCGGGACGGCCGCCGTCGTGCTCGGCCTGCGCTATGCCTGGGACCATCTCAACCTCGGACGCGTGCAGCTACGCGTGCTGGCCGACAATGCGCGCGCCATTCGCGCCTATGAGCGGGCAGGTTTCGCCATCGAGGGCCGCCACGCGCGCGCGGTCTATGTCGGCGGCGGCTGGCACGACAGCCTCACCATGGCGGCGCTGAGCCCGCGCTGATCCCCGCGAATTGTTATTTGGATTTTCTGCTCCTATACCGCCTGTCACGGGCCGGCCCAAAGGCCGCGCAAACAGGAGATTTTTCGATGAACCATCTCAACATCGTCGCGACCCTCGACGGCGCCGTCGGCCTGATCACGCTGAACCGGCCCAAGGCGCTCAACGCGCTCAATGCCGAGCTGCTCGGCGAGCTCGTGACGCAGCTCGAAGCCTGGGACCGCGACGATGCGGTGCGCGCCATCGTACTGACCGGCTCCGAGCGCGCCTTCGCCGCCGGCGCCGACATCAAGGAGATGGCGCCGCAATCCTACATGGACATGTTCAGGAGCAATTTCTTCGCCGAAGCCAACGACCGCATCACCGCGATCCGCAAGCCGATCGTGGCGGCGGTGGCGGGCTGGGCGCTGGGCGGCGGCTGCGAGCTCGCCATGCTGTGCGACTTCATCATCGCGGCGGATACCGCGAAGTTCGGCCAGCCGGAGATCACATTGGGCGTAATGCCGGGCATCGGGGGCACGCAGCGGCTGACGCGCTTCGTCGGCAAGTCCAAGGCGATGGAGATGTGCCTGACGGGCCGCAACATGGACGCGGCGGAAGCCGAGCGCTCCGGCCTCGTCAGCCGCGTCGTGCCGGCGGCGGAGCTGATGGCCGAGGCGATGAAGGCGGCGCACAAGATCGCGGACCAGTCGCTTCCCATCGTGATGATGACCAAGGAGACGGTGAACCGCGCCTATGAGACGACGCTGGCCGAGGGCGTGCGCTTCGAGCGCCGCCTGTTCCACGCGATGTTCGCCACCGCCGACCAGAAGGAAGGCATGGCCGCGTTCGGCGAGAAACGGAAGGCGAATTTCACGGACCAATAGGCGATGGCGCCGCGCATTCTCATCGTCGGCGGCACGCGCTTCATCGGCGCGCATGCGGCGCGGCAACTCGTCGAGACCGGCGCCGAGGTGACGGTGCTGCATCGTGGGCAGTCGGAAAGTCCCCTGCCCGCTGCGGTCCGGCATATCCGCGATCCGCGCGCGGCCTACCCCATCACCGAATTTCCCGATGCCGCGGTACGGCAGGACTGGAACGTCGTCATCCACATGGTGATGATGGGCGAGGCGGATGCGCAGGCTGCGGCAAGCGCATTCGAAGGACGCGCCGGGCGACTAGTAATGATCTCGAGCGGCGATGTGTATCGCGCCTATGGCCGCCTCACAGGACACGAGCCTGGTCCGCCCGATCCGGTGCCGCTGACGGAAGACGCGCCACTGCGTGGCGTGCTCTATCCCTATCGCGCCCAGGCGGAGGAGATGGGTGCCTACGCCCATGACTACGAGAAAATCTTGGCGGAGCGTGTGACGCGGGAAGCCGCGCTGTCCTCGGTGATCCTGCGGCTGCCCAAGGTCTATGGGTCGGACGACAATGGCGATCTGGCGACGATTTATGCCTTCGCGAGCCAGCCACGGTGGCGCTGGACGCACGGCCATGTCGAGAATGTCGCGTGCGCCATTGTGCTGGCGGCGACCCATCCGGCGGCACCAGGCCGCACCTACAATGTCGGCGAAGCCGTGACACCGAGCATGGGCGAGCGCCTCGCCCACCTGCCTGCGAAACCCGCACGGCGCGCGCCGCCGTTCCGCTACGAACAGGACATGGTGATCGACACCACGCGTATCCGCGCCGAACTCGGATTTTGCGAGGTTCTGGAGGAATCCGCCGCCATGTGGGCGCTGGCGGAACGCGGCGCCTAATGGTCAATTGACCCCCGCTTCCGGCAGGGGTATACGCCCCCTCCGATTTACCGCAGGAACCTCTAATGCCCAATATCGACTCGTCCAAGAAGCGCGTCCGCACCACGGCCAAGCGCACCGCCATCAACACCTCGCGCAAGACCCGCGTCCGCGGCTATATCCGCAAGGTCGAAGAGGCGATCACCAAGGGCGACAAGGCCGCGGCCCAGGCCGCGCTCAAGGTGGCGGAGCCGGAAATCATGCGCGGCGTGTCCAAGGGCATCCTGCACAAGAACACGGGCTCGCGGAAAGTCTCGCGCCTCTCCAAGCGCGTCGCCAAGCTCGCCAAGTAACTGGCCGGTCTGGCGGATTCCGGGCCGGTTGTGCCGGGCCGGCTCCGCGCCGTTTGTTTTATTGTCCGTAGACTGATCTTCCCTGTCCCGGAGTATGCCGCAGTGCAAGAAAACACTCGGCGTCACGTAAGTGTCTGAAATCTGAGACAAACACCGTTCAATCGAAAAATCCGTATACGTACAAACGGTTAGCATTCACAAAAGCTCAGAGATTCCTGTTTCGTTCACTTGCGGGCGAATCAGTTTTCGAGGACATTAACCTTCGTTCGGTGGGCAAGAGAAAAAAGATGTCGGACACAAGAAACAACAAAACAACAGTATTCGACATGACGGTTCGGCTTACGAGCGCGGACTGCAAGTATAGTAGCCACTGAATCCTTGAAATCGTCGGGTTACCAGGCCGGGTGTCGTCCCGGTCATCGCAAATCCATGCCGGAACGTCATCACATGTCCTCCCATTCCCCTTCCGATTATGCCGGCGATCTAAGCGCCCAGGAGGCGTGGGACCTCCTCAAGAGCGACCCGCGCGCCCGGCTCGTCGATGTCCGCACCCAGGCAGAATGGAACTTCGTCGGCCTGCCCGACATCGCCAGCCTCGGCCGCGATGTGGCGCTGGTGGAGTGGCAGATGTTCCCGACCATGCAAGTCAATCCGGCCTTCGTGGAGGACACCGCGCAGGCGACGGGTGCGGCCAAGGATGCGCCGGTGCTGTTCCTGTGCCGCTCGGGCGCGCGCTCGCGCAGCGCCGCGATCGCCCTGACCCGGGCCGGCTATGCCAAAGCCTACAATGTGGCGGGCGGATTTGAAGGCGACCTCGACGGCGAACGCCATCGCGGCGCCAGGAACGGATGGAAGGCCACCGGCCTTCCGTGGAAACAGACGTGATCGGGAGGAACTGCATGGAGCGACGAGGCAAGGCGGCCTGAAAAGCCGCAAGAATGTGCATAAGAACCGGACAAAAGTCCGGACGAACAAGGGGTTCACCGGCGATCCATCGCGGCAAACGCGAGGCACCGGCAAGAAGCGGGTAATGGTTTCATGGCGACGATGACGAATAAGCCGACGCGGCCCGACTGGCCGGCGGCATGGATGGGCGCACGCGAAAGACTGCGCCGCGAGCTGGGCGATGCGGTGTTCGATGCCTGGATCGGGCCGTTGACGCTGGACGGCTTCGACAAGGACGAGATCCAGGTCGGCACAAGCAAATCGTTCATCCGCAACTGGGTGACGGAGCGCTATGTCGCCCGCATCGAGCGCGCGCTTCGGGCCGAGGGTGTCGAGCCGGTGTCGCTGTCCATCGTCCTGTCCGCGCCCAAGCCGGTGGTTGGCGGCGGCCTGATGCGTGAGAGCGTGCGCCACGAGGCGCCTGTCGCGCCGTTCCCGGCGCCGCAAAGCGACGACGAGCCGTCCAGCGAGGCCGCCAAGGGTCTGTGGACCCGCATGCTGCATCCGCAGCAGACCTTCGAGAGCTTCGTCGCCGGTTCCGCCAACGAGTTTGGCCTCAGCGCCGCCAAGGCGTTCGCCGAAGGCCAGCAGAGCGACGTGCCCCTGCTCTACATCCATGGCGGCTTCGGCTACGGCAAGACGCATCTGCTGAACGCCGCGGCGCTGGAATTCCGCAAGCGGGGCAAGCGCTCGCTGTTCCTGCGCTCGGAAGACTTCATGCGCCATTTCCTGGGCGCGCTCTATCGCAAGGACACGCTCGCGTTCAAGGAAGAGCTGCGCACCGCCGAGGTGCTGATCATCGACGATCTGCAGCACATCTGCCGCTCGACCGCGACGGCGTCGGAGTTCCTCTACACCGTCAACGCGTTCGCCGATCTGCGCCGCCGCGTGGTGATCGCGGCCGACCGCGCCCCGGCGGCGCTCGAAGGCCTCGGCGCCGATGTGAAGTCGCGCCTCGCCGGTGGCCTCGTTGTGACGCTGGACAAGCCGGACCGCGAGACGCGGCTGGCGATCTTGAAAGCCCGCGCCGCCGATTTCGCCCGGCACAAGCCGCTCGCGCTGCTGCCCGACAACGTGCTCGAGCACATCGCCGACATGGACGATGCCAGCCCGCGCGAGCTGATCGGCGTGTTCACCAAGCTCGCCACCTACACCGATCTCACCAAGAAGCCGGTGACGCTGGAGACCATCGAGGACGTCGTCGGCCTGCGCTCCGCGCCGGGCGCCAAGACCTCGATCGAGGACATCCAGCGCAAGACGGCCGAGTTCTACAAGCTCGACGTACGCGATTTTCATTCGCCGCAACGCGCCCGCCGCGTGGCGCGGCCACGCCAGGTCGCGATGTACCTGTCGCGCAAGCTGACGACGCGCTCGCTGCCCGAGATCGGCCGGCGCTTCGGCGGCCGCGACCACACCACGGTGCTGCACGCCTGCCGCCGCATCGAGGCTTTGTGCGAGGAGGATCCCCTATTCAAGCAGGAGGTCGACTTCCTCAGCCAGATGCTGGCGCGCCGGGCCTGAGCCACGCGCGAGCCTTGGAACAACGGCGCTCCGCGAGGGGCGCCGTTTTCACGTGCCGCGTTCGCGGTGCGGGGAATTGGCGTAAGCTGAGACCTGCCATCGCAGGGACTGCCGGCTTTCCATGAACCATCTCCTCCTGCTGGCGGCCCTGACGGCGGCGCCGCTTCAGCCGTCCCTGCCGCCGGATGCGCCGGCGATGAGCGCGGCATGCGGCACGGCATCGAACCTCATGCGCCAGGCGGGAAACGCCGGCGACGGCGCACCGGCGCTCTACGCCAAGGCGCTGGACGCGGCCAACATTTGCTTCGCGCAGGGCGGCGGCGCCGACGCGCTGATCATCCGCGCCCAGATCCAATACGCCCTGCACCATAGCGATGCCGCAATCGCCGATCTTGGCGACGCGCTGAAACTGTCGCCGTTCTCCGGCGTCGCGCGGTTCGACCGCGGGCTGATCTATCTGCAGGCGCAGAACTATCCGGCCGCGATCGACGACTTCACCGCCGCGATCGAGGTCGCCCCTTCCGACCTGGATTCGCTGTACGAGCGCGGCGCGACCTATGAGATGTCGGGCAAGTACGATGCGGCGATCGCCGACCTCAGCGCCGTCATCGCCAAATACCCGGCCTTCGAGCCGGCCTGGCGGATACGCGGGCTGAGCTATGCCGGGGCCTGCGCCTGGGACAAGGCGGTCGCCGACGACGACAAGGCCCTGGACCTCGCGCCCGACGACGAGGACGTGTTCTTCAACCGCGCTTTGGCGCATGCCGGCGGCGGCGACCACAAGGCGGCGATCACCGATTTCGACATCGTGCTGTCGCGCAATCCCAGGGACGCGGAGGCGCTATATCAGCGTGGCCGCAGCCATTCCGCATTGGGCGACTTTACAGCTGCGATCGCCGACTTCGACGCCAGCCTGGCGATCCAGCCCGAAATCGCCGGCATCTACAACGATCGCGGCGTGGCGCGCGACCGCAGCGGCGACGCCGCCGGGGCGCTGGCCGATTACGCGAAGGCCACGGCGCTCGATCCCGCCGACATGACGGCCCTGCACAACCACGCCGTCCTGTCTGCGGACCAGGGTCACAACGCGGACGCGCTCGCCGACAGCAACCGGCTGCTCGCCGCCGATCCCAAGGACGCGACCGCGCTGTACACGCGGGCACAGGCCTATTGGGGCCAGTCGAATTGCGTAAAGGCCCAGGCCGATTTCACCGCCGTCATCGCCCTGAAGCCGGACTACGCCGCCGCCTATCGGGGCCGGGGCTCCTGCTACGGACAGGCCGCGGACTGGGACAAGGCTCTGGCGGATTTCGACAAGGCGCTGACGCTCGACCGGGACAAGGGCTACGACTATTTCCTGCGCGGCGAGACTTACGGCCTGAAGGGCGACTACGCGCTCGCGATCGCCGATCTCGACCAGGCTGTCGCGCTGTCGCCCGCGGTCGGCCGGTACTGGACCGAGCGCGGCCTGCTGAAGGCTCACAGTGGCGACAGTGCGGGCGCCGCCGCCGATTACGATCGCGCCATCGCGGCGCTCACCGCGCAGATCGCGACCGCGCCAAAGGACGATCTGCTGTACATGCATCGCGGCTTCGCCAACACGGAACGCGGCAATCTCGATGCCGCCATCGCCGACGAGACCTCTGCTGTCGCCCTGCGCCCCGACAATGCGACCGCCCTCGGCGACCGCGCACTCGCCTATGCGCGGAAAAAGAACTACGCCGCTGTCGTCGCCGACCTGACCGCCGCGATCGCGCTGAGCCCCGGCACCGCGAGCTATTATTCCCGGCGCGCCCGCGCGCAAAACGCGCAGGGCCATTGGGACGCGGCCATTGCCGATTATGATCGCGTCCTCGCTTTGGCGCCGGACGACGCTGTGGCGCTCAACGACGCCTGCTGGTCGCGCGGCCTTGCCGGGCGCGATCTGCCGGCCGCGACTGCGTTCTGCCGCAAGGCGCTCGCCCTCCGGCCCAATTGGGGCGTCGCGTTCGACAGCCTCGGTTTCGTGCAGTTTCGCATGGGCGATTTCGCGGCGGCGCTCGCGAGCTATGAGCAGGCCGTCCTGCTGCAGCCGAAATTTGCCGGTTCGCTCTACATGCGCGGGATCGTGAAGCTGCGGCTCGGCAGGACCGACGAGGGCGAGGCCGATCTGGCGGCGGCGCTGGCCCAGGATCCGGTCATTTCGGACACCTACAAGGTCTATGGCGTGGCCCGCTGACGGCGCCGTCCGCAGGCCCGCGCAGGCCGGCGAAACCGCATTATTTTCTACCTTTCGGAAGGCTATTTGATATAGTGGGAAACCTGAGTCTAGGTCGTTCAGAAGCCCAAGGAAATCAATAGGTTACCGGCACTCTTCGCAGCGGCGGACCTGGGGTTTTCAAACGACCCAAAAATGCTTGCGAGAACGATGAAAATCAACGTCGAACGGGGCGCCTTCTTGAAGGCGCTGAGCCACGTCCAGAGTGTCGTCGAACGCCGCAACACGATCCCCATTCTCTCCAACGTCCTGATCGAAGCCGGCAAGGGCACGCTGAAACTGACCGCCACCGATCTCGACATCGAGATCGTCGAGTCGATCCCTGCCGACGTGCTGCGCAACGGCTCGGCCACCGCGCCGGCCCACATGCTGTACGACATCGTGCGCAAGCTGCCTGACGGGGCGCAGGTCCAGGCGGAGCTGCTGACCAGCGAAGGCGGCCGGCTCGCGGTCTCGGCCGGCTCGGTGCGTTTCGAGCTCGCCTGCCTGCCCAAGGAAGACTTCCCGCAGATGGCGGCAGGCGCCCTGCCCCACCGCTTCCGCCTCGCCGCCGACGACATGAAGCGGCTGATCGCCAAGACCAGCTTCGCGATGGCGAGCGACGAGACGCGGTTCTACCTGATGGGCATCCATCTGCACGCCGTCAAGGATGGCAAGACCAAGGTCCTGCGTGCCGCGGCGACCGATGGCCACCGCTTGGCGCGTTTCGAGCTCGACCTGCCCGAGGGCGCCGCCGACATGCCCGGCATCATCGTGCCGCGCAAGACGGTGACGGAGCTGCGCCGCCTGCTCGACGATGCCGATGGCGCGATCGAGATTTCGCTGTCGGATACCAAGATCCAGTTCGTCTTCAACGGCGTGGAGCTCACCTCCAAGCTGATCGACGGCACCTTCCCCGATTACCAGCGCATCATCCCGGCCGGCAACGACAAGGCGCTGGCGCTGGAAGCCAAGGAGTTCGCCCATTCCGTCGACCGCGTCTCGACCATCTCCGCCGACAAGACGCGTGCGGTGAAACTGTCGATGGCGAAGGACAAGGTGACGCTCTCGGTCGTCAATCCGGAAAGCGGCACGGCGATGGAAGAACTCGGCGCGACCTACAGCGCGGCGAGCATGGAGATCGGCTTCAACGCCAAATATCTCCTCGACATCACCAGCCAGATCGAAGGCAAGGAAATCCGCTTCCTGCTGTCGGACGCCGGCTCGCCCACCATCATCGAGGATGGCGACGACGGCCGCTGGCTCTACGTCCTCATGCCGATGCGGGTCTGAGTATTGACCGGCCTGACGACACAGCGCCCGGACGGCGCGGCGTCAGCCTTTGAGGCACGCGCGCGGCTGGCCGTGACGCGGCTGACGCTGCGCAACTTCCGCTCCTACGCCGAGGCCGAGCTCGTCACAGGCGGCACGCCGGTGGTGCTGGCGGGGCCGAACGGCGCGGGCAAGACCAATCTGCTCGATGCGATCTCTCTGCTGTCGCCGGGTCGCGGCCTGCGCGGCGCCAGGCTCGGCGAGCATGTGCGGCGCGGGCCGAGCGCCATGCCCAGCGATGCGCTATGGGCCGTGGCGGCGAATGTGGAACGCGGCGGCGAGACCTATGAGGTCGGCACCGGATTGACGCTGGGCCCCAGCGGCGGCGAGCGGCGCGCGGTGCGCCTCAACGGTGCGCCGGCGCAGAACTCGGCGGACCTCGGCGAGCTGGTGCAGATGCTGTGGCTGACGCCCGCGATGGATCGCCTGTTCATCGAAGGCGCGAGCGGGCGGCGCAAATTCCTCGACCGGCTGGTGCTCGGCTTCGATGCCGCGCATGCGCGGACCACGACACGCTATGAGACCGCGATGCGTGAGCGGGCGCGGCTGCTGAAATACGGCCCGCGCGATCCGGCCTGGCTCGACGGGCTCGAGGCCGAGATGGTCGAGGCCGGCATCGCCGTCGCAATCAGCCGCGCGCAGACGGTGGAGCGCCTCAACCGTGCGCTGGCGGCGCGTGGCGAGGCAGGCGCCTTTCCCGCAGCGCAGCTCGCGCTCGATGGCGAGACCGATGCGCTGCTCGCCGAACTCGGCGACGGCACGCACGAAGCGCTGCGCGAGAAACTGGCGCGGGCCCGCATCCGCGACGCGGAAGCTGGGCGGACGACCGTCGGCCCGCATCTGACCGATCTTGCCGTGCGCCACACCCAGAAGCGCACCGATGCCCGCGAATGTTCGACCGGGGAGCAGAAGGCGCTGCTGATCTCCATCGTGCTGGCCGATGCCTGGGAATTATCGGCCGCGCGCGACGGCCATGCGCCGTTGCTGCTGCTCGACGAGATCGCCGCCCATCTCGACGCCCGCCGGCGCGCGGCGCTGTTCGAGGAAATTCTCGCGCTCGGCGCGCAGGCCTGGATGACGGGGACCGATTTGTCGCTGTTCGAAGGCCTGGGTGCACGCGCCGAGGTGTTTCATGTCAACGACGGACAATTCGTCCGTCAGGAGTAAGCGTCAGTCCATGTCCAACGAACCGATCGATCCGCCGGAGGAGACTCCGACCGGCAATCCGAACAAGAAGGTGACCGAGGAATACGGCGCCGACAGCATCAAGGTCCTCAAGGGCCTCGATGCCGTGCGCAAGCGTCCCGGCATGTATATCGGCGACACCGATGACGGCTCGGGCCTGCATCACATGGTCTACGAAGTGGTCGACAACGCGATCGACGAGGTGCTCGCCGGCCACGCGACGCGCTGCGAGGTGACGCTGAACGCCGACGGCTCGGTCACGGTGCGCGACGACGGCCGCGGCATCCCGACCGGCATCCATGAAGGCGAAGGCGTCAGCGCGGCCGAGGTCATCATGACCCAGCTCCACGCCGGCGGTAAGTTCGAGCAGAACGCCTACAAGGTCTCCGGCGGCCTGCACGGCGTCGGCGTGTCGGTGGTCAATGCCCTCAGCGAGCATCTCGATCTGCGCATCTGGCGCGACGGCAAGGAGCACTGGATGCGCTTCCGCCATGGCGAGCCGGAAGCGCCGCTGAAGATCGTGGCGGACGCGCCGGGCCGCAAGGGCACGGAGGTGACGTTCCTCGCCTCGCCGCAGACCTTCACCAAGACGGAGTTCGACTTCGCCACGCTCGAGCATCGCCTGCGCGAGCTCGCATTCCTGAACTCCGGCGTCACCATCATCCTCACCGACAAGCGCGGCGTCGAAGCGAAGGAGACGGTGCTGCATTACGAGGGCGGCCTGAAGGCCTTCGTGCAATATCTCGACCGCGCCAAGACCTCGCTGATCTCGGCCCCGGTGATGATCGCGGCGGAGAAGGACGGCATGACCGTCGAGGTCGCGCTGACCTGGAACGACAGCTATCACGAGAGCATGTTGTGCTTCACCAACAACATCCCGCAGAAGGATGGCGGCACGCATCTCGCCGGCTTCCGCGCCGCGCTGACGCGCGTGGTGACGAAGTATGCCGACGAGATGGCGAACGCCAAGAAGGACAAGGTGCCGCTGACCGGCGACGACTGCCGCGAAGGCCTGACCTGCGTGCTGTCGGTGAAGGTGCCCGATCCGAAATTCTCGTCGCAGACCAAGGAGAAACTCGTCTCGTCGGAAGTGCGTCCCGTGGTGGAGAGCGTCGTCATCGAGCAGCTCGGCCGCTGGCTCGAAGAGCATCCCGGCGAGGCCAAATCGGTCGTCGGCAAGGTGATGGAAGCGGCGCTGGCGCGCGAGGCGGCGCGCAAGGCGCGCGAGCTGACGCGGCGCAAGGGCGTGCTCGATGGCGCCTCCCTGCCCGGCAAGCTCGCCGATTGCCAGGAGCGCGATCCGGCCAAGAGCGAGATCTTCATCGTCGAGGGTGACAGCGCCGGCGGCAGCGCCAAGCAGGCGCGCAACCGCGAGAACCAGGCCGTGCTGCCGTTGCGCGGCAAGATCCTCAACATCGAGCGGGTGCGCTTCGACCGCATGTTGACCTCGGAGAGCATCGTGTCGCTGATCACGGCGCTCGGCACCGGCATCGGGCGCGAGGAGTTCAACGCCGACAAGCTGCGCTACCACAAGATCATCATCATGACCGATGCCGATGTCGACGGCGCGCATATCCGCACCCTGCTGCTGACGTTCCTCTATCGCCAGATGCCGGAGCTGATCGACCGCGGCCACGTCTATATCGCCCAGCCGCCGCTCTACAAGGCGGCGCGCGGCAAGTCGGAGCGCTACCTCAAGAACCAGGAGGAGTATGACGAGTACCTGATCTCCGAGGGCTCGGAGGGCGCGACCTTCACCTCGCATTCCGGCGAAGTGCTGGCCGGCGCAGATTTCGACGCGCTGGTGCACAAGGCGCGCAATGCGGCCGCGGCGCTGACCGGCTTTCCGGTCCATTATCCGCGCTTCGTGCTGGAGCAGGCGGCGATCGCCGGCGCGCTCAATCCGGAGATCCTTGCGGACAAGGACAAGGCGGCGGCCGCCGCGGCCTATATCGCGCGGCGGCTCGACGATCTCTCCGAGGAGTTCGAGCGCGGCTGGCATGGCGAGCCGACCGAGGATGGCGGCCTCAAATTCTGGCGCGAGGTGCGCGGCGTGCGCGAAGCCGTGGCGATCGACGGCGCCCTGATCGACAGCGCCGACGCGCGCAAGCTCGACCGCATGGCGGCCGATCTGCAGATTGCCTATCTCAAGGTCGGCAAGCTGCGCCGCAAGGACGACGAGATCGAAGTCCATTCGCCGACCCAGCTGCTCAATGCCGTGATCGAGTGGGGCAAGAAGGGCATCTCGCTGCAGCGCTACAAGGGCCTGGGCGAGATGAATCCGCAGCAATTGTGGGAGACGACGCTGGACGAGAACGCGCGGACGCTGCTGCGGGTCAAGATCGAGCATGTCGACGAGGCGGACGACCTGTTCACCAAACTGATGGGCGAAGTCGTCGAGCCCCGCCGCGAGTTCATCCAGGATCACGCGCTGAACGCGACTTTGGATTTGTGAGGCCGCCCGCGCGATGCCCTGGCGCTTTCACCGCATCCTCAAGATCATTCCCGGCGTGCGGGTGAATGTCGGCAAGGGTGGCGTATCGACCAGCGTCGGGCCGCGCGGCGCCGACATCAATATCGGCCGGCACGGCGTGACGACCAATGCGGGGTTGCCGGGCACCGGCCTCTCCTATCGCCAGAAGCTCGGCAGGCCGGGAAGCTGGCTCGGCATCGCGACGGTGATCGTCGCGCTGGCGCTGTCGGCCTATCGCTACAGCGACAGGATCGCGGCCTATTTCCACCCTGCCGCGGCGCCGCCGGGTGTGACGGCGAGCGACGCGCCGCACGTCCGAGGCCGCACTAGCAACGCCGCCGACGCAGTGATTGCATCCGCCACGCCGGCGTCGGGCGTGCGCTATGTCCGGCGCAACAATTCCGATCTGCGCGCAAGGCCGTCCGCTTCGGCGCCGGCCATCGCCAAGGAAGCCAAGGGAACGCAGGTCGCGCTGCTCGCGCTCGCGGACAAATGGAGTCAGGTGCGCGTCGGCGGCGTCACCGGCTGGATGCGGTCGAGCGTGCTCGGCGAGATGCCGCCGAAGACGAACTGACCGGGATCGTGTTAGCGTAAGCGCATGACCTTCATCGACACCTCCACATTGAAGATCGTCGAGCGCCGGCCGGGCTGGCGCGGCCGGTTCTTCGATTCCGGCGCGATGACCTTCGGTCACTACGATTTCGACAAGGGCGCCGACATCCACGCCCACAGCCACGAACAGGAAGAAGTCTGGCACGTCCTGGAAGGCGAGCTCGAGATCACCATCGGCGGCGAGACGATGATCGCCGGTCCCGGCTTCGTCGGCGTGGTGCCGCCGAACACGATCCATTCCGTCGTCGCGCTGAGCGACGGCAAGGCGACCGTGGTCGACACGCCGCGGCGCACGATACCCGGCGTCTAGATCGCCGGCTTCGCGGCCGGCACTTTGCTCCGGAACCCGGTCGCCCAGAATATCGCCGCGATGGCCGCGCCGAACGCACCCTTTTCCATGCTAAGCGCTCGCGCCGACCAGCCAGCATGCGATGGCGGGCTTGATCACACCGTCGCTGCGGATGGTTTCGAACGCGGCCTGCACCGCGGCGCGGATGCGCTCGCGGACGCTTTCGTCTTCCACGTCGCCCAGCGCGCGCGACAGCGGGCCGAGATTGGTCATCTGGAACGCCGCTTCCTCGGCCGAGGGGCCGAAATTCATCACGCCGTCGAGCCGCTGCGTCCGCACGGTGTGGAAGCCGGCGCCGCTGAGGATCTTCGCGATGCGCTCCGGATCGGCGAAGGCGAACGGGCCGGGCGCCAGCGGATCGGGTGCCGGCTGCGGCGGCAGAAGATCGCGCGCGGCGCCCGCCGGCACCGTAACCCATTGGTTCTCCGCCGCCGGACGCCAGCAGGCGAAGGCCAGCCGGCCGCCGGGCCTCAAAGCCTTGCGGATATTCGCGAACGCCGCGTTGGGATCGTCGAAGAACATCACGCCGAAGCGCGAGAAGACCAGGTCGTATTCCGGCTTGAAGGGATGGAACGCCGCATCGGCTTCGATGAAGTCGGCGTTCCTCGCCGCGCCCGGCCTGGCGCGTGCCGCGGCGAGCAAAGGCGCCGAGATATCGACGCCGGTGACATGGCCGGCCGGACCGACCGCTTCGGCGAGCAGATAGCTCGTCTGGCCCGCGCCGCAGCCGATGTCGAGCACGCGCATTCCCGGCCCCGCCGCCGCGAAAGGCACAAGCGCCGCGGTGACATCGGCGAGATTGCGGTCCATGTCGCTCTGGAATTTGGCCCATTTGTCGCCGGCAGGACCGTTCCAGAACTTGATCTGGTCGGCATTGGCCTGGTCCGTCATGGCGCGATCCTCTTGTAGAACACTGTGGTGTCGCAGAAGCGGCCGTCCGGCCACAAGGCATAATCCGGAATGACCCCCACGCGCTGCCAGCCGAGCCTTGTGTAGAGCCGGTCGCCGGCGCTGTCGGTCACCGTGTCCAGCACCAGCAGGCTGCGCCCATGGTGGCGGGCGAAGGTCTCGATGTCGCGCATCAGCCGCTCGCCGATGCCCGATTTGCGGGCCGCGCGGTGCACCAGCAGCTTCTTCACATCGGCGCGGTGCGGCTGGTTCGGCATGGTGTCGAGGCCGAGCTGGACCGTGCCGACGATATGCTTGCCCTGCCGCGCCGCCAGCAATACGACGCTGCCGCGCGCGACGGACTCGAACACGCCGCGATAATACTGCGCCGCCTCCGCGATGCCGAACCCGTCCATGAACCCGACCGACGCCCCGCCGGCGACGCAATCGGCGAGCACACCGGCAAGATCGGGAAGCGTGGCGCGGACGGACGCCGGGTCCGCGCTCAGCCGCTCGACGGCGATCGGCAACGTGTCCGTCATTCCGCCGCGACACGGTACTCATCGATACCCGCGCTGACCTTCAGCGCGTCGATGACCGCGAGAAGATTGTCCGAACTCGGATTGCCCTTGGATCCAAACATGCGCATCAGGCTCTTCGGCGGAATGCCGACTTTTTTGCCCAATTTCTCGAAACCGACTTTGGCGTTGATATAGTCGCGCAACAATTCGCGGCCGATCTTGGGCTCACCGTTAAGAAGCGCATGAACGCCTTCGCACAGCATGGCTGTCGCGAACTCCGGGTCGCGCTTGAGGCGTGCCATGACCGTATCCTTGAATGCGACCGTCAACGGCATCTCAGACCCCTTTCATCCTTTTATATTCAATCCACCGTTGTCGCGCTTTGGCGATATCGGCGTCCTGTCGCTTCTTGGTCCCTCGCCAAGAAGAATGATCAACGTCTGCCATCACGTCCGAAACAAACGCGATAGCCTGGTCCAAAATCCATCTTCAGCTCGGCCACCCCAGAGCCGACAGATTTGACGTTTGAGACATTGCCGTCGCGCAATCGCGGCAGCGCGGTCTCAACCCTGACAGCCGTAACGCCGTCGAGTTCGGAAAACCACAATACAAACGGATTTCGACCGCTCGCATCCGTGAATTCCCGCAACACGCCCATCAGAATGGTACCATATATGGTACCAATTGCAACCCTATTTCTTCTCCGCCTTCCGCTTGCGCATCGCCAGCGTGCGCAGGCGCAACGCGTTGAGCTTGATGAAGCCCTGCGCGTCCTTCTGGTCGTAGGCGCCCTGGTCGTCCTCGAAGGTGACGAGGTCTTGGGCGTAGAGCGAGAACGGCGACGACCGGCCGATCACGCTGACATTGCCCTTGTAGAGCTTGAGCGTCACCGTGCCGGCAACGAATTCCTGGCTCTTGTCGATCAGCGCCTGAAGCATCTCGCGCTCAGGCGAGAACCAGAAGCCGTTGTAGATCATCTCGGCATAGCGCGGCATCAGATCGTCCTTCAGATGCGCGGCGCCGCGGTCCAGCGTGATCGACTCGATGGCGCGGTGCGCGACGAGCAAGATCGTGCCGCCCGGCGTCTCATAGATGCCGCGCGACTTCATCCCGACGAAGCGGTTCTCCACGAGATCGAGGCGGCCGATGCCGTTGGCCTTGCCGAGCTCGTTGAGCCTGGCGAGCAGCGACGCCGGCGACAGCGTCTGGCCGTCGACCGACACCGCGTCGCCACGCTCGAACCCGACCTCGATCACCGTCGCCTTGTCGGGCGCTTCCTCGGGCGAGATGGTGCGCTGATAGACGATGCTGTCGGCCTCGACCGCCGGGTCTTCCAGCACTTTGCCTTCCGACGACGAGTGCAGCAGGTTGGCGTCGACCGAGAACGGCGCCTCGCCGCGCTTGTCCTTGGCGATCGGGATCTGGTGCGTCTCGGCGAACTCCAGCAGCTTGGTGCGGCTGGTCAGATCCCACTCGCGCCACGGCGCGATGATCTTGATATCGGGCTTGAGCGCGTAATAGCTCACCTCATAGCGCACCTGGTCGTTGCCCTTGCCGGTCGAGCCGTGGCTCACCGCGTCGGCGCCGAGCCGCTCGGCGATCTCGATCTGCTTCTTGGCGATCAGCGGCCGCGCGATCGAGGTGCCCAGCAGGTAGACCCCCTCATACACCGCATTGGCGCGGAACATCGGGAAGACGAAATCGCGGACGAATTCCTCGCGCACGTCCTCGATGAAGATGTTCTGCGGCTTGATGCCGAGCAGCTCCGCCTTGGCGCGTGCCGGGCCGAGTTCCTCGCCCTGCCCGAGATCGGCGGTGAAGGTGATCACCTCGGCGCCATAGGCGGTCTGCAGCCACTTCAGAATGACCGATGTGTCGAGCCCGCCCGAATAGGCCAGCACGACTTTCTTCACGTCCTTGACTGCCACGATCCATCCCACGCTTGCGGGGCCGGAGAACCGGCCAAACCCTTTGGTTTCAACGGTTTATTCGTTTTCAGCTTTTGCGCACCCCCCTCCCCTTCCCGCGCTTTCGCGGCGGTCAAAGGGCGGCCAAGCCGAGGCTTCGGTTAGATAACCGGAGCGGCGAAGCGTCAAGCGCGGATGCGCGCCGGCGCGAGGCCGGTGCGCGCGTCACCAGCGGATGGCGCCGAAGATGTTGGAAAAATCATCGGTCCACGCCGAGCGGCCCTGCGTCGGAGGCATGGCGCGCCAGCGCGTCAGCGGCGCGATGGCATCGAGATCGCCCGGCGTGCGGGCGATAGCCGCCCATTCCGAGGCTGACGCACCGGCGGCGATCTGTGGACCGTCGGGCTGGAAAAGCTGGTGGCGGCCGGCGGCGCCGACACTGCCCACCAACGCGGCCAGCTCCGGCGCAAGATCGAGATATTCGTTGCTCACGTTGAACAGGATGACGCCATGCGGCTTCAGCTTGCGCAGATAGAGCGCCAGCGCTTCCTTCGTGAACAGATGCATCGGAATCGAGTCCGAGCTGAAGGCATCGATAATGACAAGGTCGTAGCTGGCGTCCGGCATCGCCTTCAGCGACAGGCGGCCGTCGCCGAGGACGACCCTGATGCCCGCGCCGCAATCGGCGAGGTAGTGAAAATAGTTCGTGTCGCGCGCGATACGCTCGACCGCGCCGTCGATCTCGAAAAACGTCCAGCTCTCTCCCGGCCGGCGATAGCAGGCGAGCGCGCCGGTGCCCAGGCCGATGGCCGCGACATTGGTGCGGATGCCGCGCAGGGCCATCGCCTGCCCGGCCGGACCGGAGCGGGCGTAGTAAGCGAGCGGCTCGCGCCGCAGCCGGGGATCGGTAAATTCGGTGCCGTGCATCGTCGTGCCGTGGATGAGGACGGTCTTGGCACCATTGTCGATCCGCTTGATGCGATTGATGCCGAAGAAATTGCGCTCGGTGTGCAGCACGTCGACGGAGCCTTGCACCAAGAGGGCGCTGCCGATCATCGCGGCAACGCCGAATGCGAAGCGATAGGGCCGCGCCGTGAAGGCATAGAGCGCCACGGCGCAGGGCACGAGGAACGCGATGCGGCCGATCAGGCCGGTCGCCGACGTATCGACGGCGCGATAGGCGATGCCGGCGACGACCGCCGCCAGCAACAGCGGATAGACGACGTCGCGCCAAATGATTTTTTTGGGTTGGTCACCGACGAAGACGCGCAGCGCGCAGGCGCCGGCCAGCGCGAGGTAATACTCGTAATCGGTGGTGAAGATCAGCGGCGCGATCAGCGCGTTGAAGATGCCGCCCAGCGCGCCGCCGATCGACATGCAGAAATAGAACTCGGTCAGGCCTTCGACTCCCGGCCGGCGGCGCGCGAGCTCGGTGTGGCAGACCACCGCGGTGACGAAGAAGGCCAGCAGATGGATGCCGGCGACGAGCAGGACAGAGCCGCCGCGCGAGAACAGCAGCACCAGCGTGACCATGGTCGCAACGAGCAGGATGCAGACGGCCTGCAGCTTCAGCGTCCATTCCGGCTTCAGCAAGGTGCGCTGGGCGAAAGCGACGATGAACGACAGCAGATACAGCGCCAGCGGCAGCACCCAGAGCAGCGGCGCCGAAGCGATGTCGGTCGTGATGTAGGTCGTGACACCGAGCAGCAGGCTCGACGGGATGAAGGCGAGCGCGATCCAGATGAAGCGGTTGCGCCAACTCGGAGCGGATGGCCGAGCCTCGACCGGCGCGGGTTGAACGGCGCGATCGGCGCGCCACAGGACGGCCGCCACGATTCCCAGCACTGCGAGCAGCACGCCGTAACCCACCGCCCAGATTTTGCCCTGCCCGGCGAGCGTCAGCGCCGGCTCGAGCAGGACGGGGAAGGCGAGCAGCGCCAGCAGGCTGCCGGAATTGCTCGCGGCATAGAGGAAATAGGGATCGGCGCTTTGCCGGTCGCCGCTGCGCGCGAACCAGGACTGCACCAGCGGCGCCGAGGCCGACAGCGCGAAGAACGGCCAGCCGACGCTGACGGCGAGAAGCCCGAGCAGCCACGGGATGGGCGAGCCGCCGGTCGGCGGAATGAGGCTCTGCGACACGGCAAACGGCAGGAAGGCGAAGCCGAGGACGAGCACGGCGCCGTGCACGGCCAACTGGCCGCGCAGGCTCTTGATGCGGTGGGTGATCAGATGGACATAGCCATAACCGGCCAGCAGCGCGACCTGGAAGAACATCATCGCCGTGTTCCACACCTGCGGCGAGCCGCCGAGCAACGGCAACACCATCTTGGAGAACAGGGGCTGAACCCAGAACAGCAGGAACGCGCTGAGAAAGATCGCCGCGCCAAAAAGGGCCTTGCGCATAAGTGAGTCCTGCAATGGCCGCGACGACCGGCGGCGCGCGGGACGATAGGGGCGCAATTCCTAAGGTTCGTTTACCAAGCCGCGCGGTCCTCTTGGGACATGCCGCCGGAGCAGGAGGGGCCATGCCGCACGCGCATTGGAAAAGCGCGCTATGACGGAGAACGAAATCCGGCATAGGCGGGCAAGCATATGACACAACCGATCCTCGATTTCTGGTTCGAGTTCGCCAGCACCTATTCGTATCCCGCCGCGATGCGGGTGGAGCGGCTCGCCGCGGCGGCCGGCGTCGCGGTCCGCTGGCGGCCCTTCCTGCTCGGGCCGATCTTCGGATCGCAGGGCTGGACGGATTCGCCGTTCAATATCTATCCGGTGAAGGGCAGATACATGTGGCGCGATCTGGAGCGCATCTGCGCCCGTGAGGGACTGCCGCTCAATCTGCCGCCGCTGCGCTTTCCGCAGAACGGGCTGAAAGCGGCGCGGCTGGCGCTCGCCGGCGAAGCGCCGGGATGGACGCCGCATTTCGTGCGCGCGGTCTACACCGCCAATTTCGCGCAGCGGCGAGACATCGCGGACGACACCGTGCTGGCCGACCTCCTGCGCGGTGTCGGCGCGGACCCCGACGCCGCGATGGCCGCCGCAAACGCTCCGGAGAACAAGGCAAGGCTCAAGCAGCAGACCGACGACGCGATCGCGCGCGGCCTGTTCGGCGCGCCATCTTTCACGGTGGGCGACGAGCTGTTCTGGGGCAACGACCGGCTGGAAGAGGCGGTCGCGTGGGCGCTGCGGGGATAGTTGCGCTCGTCATCCTTCGACAAGCTCAGGATGAGGAGGGAGTTTGGGATGCGTCACGACACAATGAAAACTCAGACCTATCCTCATCCTGAGCCTGTCGAAGGATGACCGCTCCGCCCTCGCCCAACAAACGCCAGCACAAAAGCCACCCGCTCCGCCACCGCCGCGCGCGGCACCTCCACCACCGCGTAGCCGTTTTTCGGGTACGTCGCCTTTATCGCTTCGTAGGTCGCGACCGCTTCGACGAAGTCCTGTTTGCGCAGTTCGTCCTGGCAATAGATCGCCTTCCAGGGCGGAAAGAGAAACACCGACGGGTTGTAGCGACATTCGGCGATGGCGCGCGTCACGCGCGGCGGGTCACCCTCGCCGGGCGGATTGCCGTAACCGGACAGCTCCGGGATCGCGCGGTCGAAGAATACCGGTCCATGGGTCTCGCCGATGCCATGATAGTCCTGCAGCATGCGTTGCAGCGTGAGGTCGCGATAGCGCGCGCGGTTGCCGGTGTGGTGGGCGTCGCCGCCAATCGCCGCCTGCTCGTTCAGGACCTGGCGCGCCACCTCGTCGACGCAGATGTATCCCCGCGCGCGCAAGGCGAGCAGCGTCGTCGTCTTGCCGACGCCGGGACCGCCGCTGAAAATATGGAAATTGTCTCGGATCATGGAGCCTCGTGTTGCGGCGCGCGCACAACGCGCATGCAAGGACGCGCGCCGTCGGACGCCGGTTTTCGGATGTTGGGGGAGATACGCGATCTAAACCGCGCCGCGGCGCGCCGTCAAGCTACCAGCTGCCGCCATCGACGCGGATGACCTGGCCGGTGGTGTAGCTCGACGCATCGGAGGCGAGATAGAGCGCGGTGCCGACGATCTCCGACGGCTCGCCGAAACGTTTGAGGCCGAGCGCTTGCTTGGCCGCTTCGTTCTCACGCCAAGCGGTCGAGACGTCGGTGAGGAACGGCCCCGGCGCGATACAATTGACCCGCACCTTAGGCGCGAACGCCTTGGCGAGCGCCACGGTCATCGCGTTCACCGCCGCCTTGGCGCCGCCATAGGGAATGGTGTGCGGCATCGGCAGGAACGCGGCGGTGCTGGAGAGGTTGATGATCGTGCCGCCATCGCCCGCCACCATCCTCTCGCCGATCAGCGAAGCGAGCCGGAACGGCCCCTTGAAGTTCACGTCGATGACCTTGTCGAACAGTTCCTCGGTCGTCGCGCTGAGCGACGGCGCCAGCGGCGACATGCCGGCATTGTTGACGAGGATATCGACCCGGCCGAAATGCTTGTAAGCGGCCTCGGCCAGCGCGTCATTGTCGCTCCACTTGCCGACATGCGCCGCGACCGGCAGCGCTCGGCGCCCCAGCGCCTCGACCTCATGCGCGACCTCCTCGCAGGCGGCGAGTTTGCGCGACGCGATCACGACATCCGCCCCGGCGCGCGCGAAGCCCAGCACCATCTCGCGCCCGAGGCCGCGGCTTCCGCCGGTGATGATGGCGATTTTGTTCGAGAGGGAGAAGAGATTGGTCATCGGCAAAAAACTCGGTTGTCATCCCCGGCCGAGCGAAGCGAGGGGAAGGGGACCCAGGTGGTGGCGCGGCTCGTATCGCGAAGTGTGGGCGCGAATGCGTGTCGACGGCAAGACCGTGATGGTGGAGACACCTGGGTCCCCTTCCCTCGCCGCGCTACGCGCAGCTCGCCGGGGATGACAGATGAGTTCTACGACGGCATCCTTGCCAGCGCGGCGCTTTCCAGTTCCGCGACGACGCGGTCCTTCGCGCGGGTCTTGACGCTCTCACTCTTGAGCTGGCCGCAGGCGGCCATGATGTCTCTTCCGCGCGGGGTGCGGACGGGGCTGGCATAGCCGGCGCGGTTGACGATCTCGGCGAATTTCTCGATCTGCTCCCAGTCGGAGCATTCATAGGGCGCGCCGGGCCACGGGTTGAACGGGATCAGGTTGATCTTGGCCGGAATGCCCTTGATCAGCTTCACCAGTTCGCGCGCCTCGGCGAGGCTGTCGTTGACGCCCTTGAGCATCACATATTCGAACGTGATGCGCCGCGCGTTCGAGGCGCCGGGATAGCTGCGGCACGCATCGAGCAACTCGGCGAGCGGGTATTTCTTGTTGATCGGCACGAGGACGTCGCGGATCACGTCGCGCACCGCGTGCAGCGAGATCGCAAGCGACGAGCCGATCTCGTTCCCCGCGCGCGGGATCATCGGCACGACGCCGGCGGTGGAGAGCGTGACGCGGCGCTTCGAAAGCGCCAGCCCGTCGCCATCGGTTACCAGCGCGAGCGCCGCCTTGACGTTGTCGAAATTGTAGAGCGGCTCGCCCATCCCCATCATCACGACATTGGTGAGGCGGCGGTCCGGCCCGGTCGACGGCCAGTCGGCGAGCGAATCCTTGGCGATCAAAATCTGTCCGAGGATTTCCGACGGGGTCAAATTGCGCACCAGCTTCTGCGTGCCGGTGTGGCAGAAGCGGCAATTGAGGGTGCAGCCGACCTGGGACGAGACGCACAGCGTGCCGCGATCCGATTCCGGGATGTAGACCGTCTCGAATTCGATGCCCGGCCCGGTGCGCATCAGCCATTTGCGCGTGCCGTCGTTGGAGATCTGCTCGGTGACGATCTCCGGCCGCGCCAGGGTGAAGCTCTCCGCCATCTGGGCGCGGAACTCCTTGGCGAGGTTGGTCATCGCCGCGAAGTCGCGGGCACCGTGAACGTAGATCCAGTTCCACAATTGCCGCGCGCGCATCGGCGCGGCCGGCACGCCGGCCGCGGTGAGCGTGGCGGCGAGGTCGGTGATGGAGAGGCCGAGGAGGTTGGCTTTGGTCATTGCACTCACTGTCATTCCCGGCTGAGCGCCGCAAAACAGCGCGAGGGGAAGGGAACCCAGGTGGAAATACCGAGACCGGTCTCACCACCTGGGTCCCCTTCCCTCAGCCCGCCATTACATGGCGGGCCTCGCCGGGGATGACAAGTGGCGCAATCACATCCCGCAGCTGGCGTGGATCTTGTCCAGCGCGTCCGGCAATCCCGCCAGGGAATACGTGTCCCGCGTGGTCGTGCCGCGCTTGGAAACGCCGGTGACGAGCAACTGCCCGCCGCGCTTCATCGCCTCGATCAGCTTGATCTCGTCGGCGCGGGCGCGAATCCAGGCGGCGCCGGCGCCGGCGTCGTTCTGGCTGAAGAAGGCGAACTTCTGCGAACCGATCGCGACGGTGACCGGGCCGCCGTCCTTGTAGACGTAGCCGGGCACGACCTCGGGCTCGGACTTGGTACGCGGGCTGCGGCCCGGCCAGTCGGTGATGACGAAATAGATCGGATCGCGATGCGCCTTCGGGCTGGTCGCGGTCGGCTTGGAGACGGCATAGCAAATCTTGCTGCTGCCGGTGCCGCTGGTGAACGACGACCAGGCCGACGAGACGCCGAGCAAAGTCGGCGAGTCGGGCGCGGCGGCGGCCGGCGCCACGATGGCGAGCCCCAGCAATGCGGCCACGGCGAAACGGGACGAACGGTTCATGTAAGGACGGCTCCTGATGCTGGCCCATTCCCCTTATGCCAGCGGAATCAGGCACTTCTGTGGTGGCAGCGACAGCGAAGCGCAGAATACGGGCTGCGCCGCGGCCCGTCCACGACAAATGTCAAAAATCCGGGGCGTCTCAAAGCGTTAACCGGCGAGGATGGCGTCTTCCACGTCGCGCAATCTGTCCTTGCCGAAGAAAATCTCGTCGCCGACGAAGAAGGTCGGGATGCCGAACACGCCGCGCTTCACCGCGGCCTCGGTGTTGGCGATCAGGCCGGCCTTCACCTCGGGCGCCTGGGCATGCTCCAGAAGTTTGGGATCGAGCCCGGATTCGGTCAGCGCCGCCGCGATCACCGCGGGGTCGTCCATCTTCTTGGGTGCGATCCACATGTGATGGAACACGGCGTCCATGTAGCGCGGCAGGATGCCTTCGCTCTTCGCCGCCACCGCCACGCGCATGAGGTTCAGCGTGTTGACCGGGAAGAACGGGTTGAACTGGAAATCCGTGATCTTGTGCCGGCGGATGAAGCGCTGGGTCTCGAGCTGCTCGTAGCCCATCTTGCTCGGGATATGGCCGAACGCCTCCATCGGCGATTTGTTGCCGGTCGCCTTGAAGATGCCGCCGAGCAGGACGGGGACGTAGTCGAATTTCGCGCCCGTGCGCGCTTCGATATCCGGTATCACGCGGTGCGCGAGGAACGCGTTCGGGCTGCCGAAATCGAACAGGAATTCGCAATGCATCACCACGTCTCCTTGTAAGGCCGCACGTCGAGCTCGAAAGTCCAGGCATCGCGCTTCTGCGTGTGCAGATACCAGTACGCATCGGCGATCGAGTCGGGATGCATCAACTGGTCGGGTTCGATGGCGTCCACCGCCGCTTCGCCGCCCCGCGCCTTGATGCGCTCGCGCACGAACGCGGTGTCGACGCCGGAATCGATGATGAGATGTGCGACATGGATGTTTTGCGGCCCAAGCTCGCGCGCCATGCTCTGCGCCACGGCGCGCAGCCCGAACTTGGCGGAAGCGAACGCGGCATAGCCCTTGCCGCCGCGCATCGAAGCGGTCGCGCCGGTGAACAGGATGCTGCCCTGCCCGCGCGCAATCATCAGCCGTGCCGCCTCGCGCCCGGTGAGGAAGCCGCCATAGCACGCCATCTCCCACACCTTGCGGAACACGCGCTCGGTGGTCTCCAGGATCGGGAAGTTCACATTGGCACCGACATTGAAGACGCAGACCTCGAGCGGCGCGCGCGCGTCGGCCTCATTGAGGAACGCGGCGACATCCTCTTCCTTGCGCGCATCGAGCGCCCGCGTCTCGCAAACGCCGCCGGCGGATTCGATCTCGGTTTTCAACGTGGCGAGCTTGTCCGCAGTCCGCCGCCCGGCGAACACGGTATAGCCCTCGGCGGCGAACTTCTTGGCGATGGCGGAGCCGATGTAATCGCCGGCGCCGATGATGGCTGCGGTGGCGGTGCGCTGGGGCATGGGCGACTCCGAAATGAGATGATGATGATAATATAATCGTAGCTAGCGCACCACATCCTCCTTCGCCCCCACGAAGTGGGGGAGAGGGCGGGGTGAGGGGGTGCCAATGTCGATTTGAGATGCGGAGGTTTTAGCACGCTGCCGATACCGAGCGTCAAAGGTTAGAGGGTCGCCAAACCGCACCGCCCCCTCACCCTGCCCTCTCCCCCGCTTCGCGGGGGCGAGGGTTCAATCGGGGCTACTCTCTTAGCCCATACCCAACCGCATACAGCCGCCACACGATCCCGCCCAACACTGCCGCAAGTCCCAGCGTCAGGCTCACGCCGATCACGGCCGGCGCCTCGCTGAAGCCGATCATCGAATGGCGCAACCCGTTGTTGAAATAGAACAGCGGATTGGCATAGGCGAGCCAGCGCAGCCATTTCGGCAGCATGCTCACCGTGTTGAACACGCCGCCGACCATCGACAGCGGCTGGATGAAGAACACCATCAGCACGTTGAGCTGCTCGAAGGTCTTGGCCCACAGCGCCACGATGATGCCGAGGAAGCCGAAGATCATCGAGACGAAGATGGTCCAGAACAGGAACTCGGGCAGCGAGTGCAGATGCACCGCGCCGAACAGCGCGCCGATCACGAGGATGCCAAGCGCCGTCACCACCGAGCGCAGGATCACGATCGACACCGCGCCGCCGATCATCTCGACATAGGACAGGGGCGAGACGAGAATCTCCTCGATGCTCTTCTGGAAACGCTGGAAATAGATCTGCGACGTCGCCTGGAGGAACGAGGCGCTGACCACGTTCATCATCACGACGCCGGGCAGCACGAATTCGAGATAGCGGAAGCCGCCGATGCTGGAGATGCGCCCGCCGACCACGAAGCCGAAGATGAAGATGAACAGCAGCGCCGAGATCAACGGTGCGACCACGGCCTGGATCGGCACGCGCCACAGGCGCTGGATCTCGCGCCGCACCATCGTCCACAACCCGATCCAGTTGACGGTCATCGGGCGGCCACCGCGGCATGATCGGCTGTCTTGCCGGTCGCGGCGAGATAGGCACGCTCCAGCCCGCCGGGTTCGGTAAAGAAATCCTCCTTCGGTCCGTGACGCACGATCTTGCCCTTGGCGACGATCGCGATGGTGCGGCACAGCCGCTCGATCTCTTCGAGATAATGCGAGGTGAGCAGGATCGTCGTGCCGTCGCGGTTGAGCTCCGACAGATAGCGCCACAGATCCATGCGCAATTCGACATCGACGCCCGCGGTCGGCTCGTCGAGCACCAGCAGCTTGGGATCGTTGATCAGCGCACGGGCCAGAATCACGCGGCGCTTGAGGCCGCCCGACAGCTCGCGGAACGGTTTGTTGGCGTGCGGCACGAGGTCGAAGCGCTCGATCAGCATCGCGGTGCGCTCGCGGCGCAGCGCCTTGGGCATGCCGAAATAGCCGCCCATCCAGTCGATGATGTTCCGCCCGGTGGCGAACTGATCGACGTTGAAGTCCTGCGGCGACAGGCCGACCAGCTTGCGCGCGTTGCGGTAATCGGCGACCGCGTCGATCCCGAAAATCTTGATCGACCCCGAGGTCGGGTTCGAGATGCCGGTGATGCAATGGATCGTGGTCGATTTGCCGGCGCCGTTGGGGCCGAGAAAGCCGAAGAAATCGCCCGGCTGGACGGTGAGCGAAACGTCTTCGACCGCGACGGTGCCGCTGCGATAGACCTTGCGGAGATGTGAGATTTCGAGTGCGGGTGTCATGAGTCGGCGGACTATACAGCGCCGATTGCGCTTGTCACTTCCTTGAACGCACGATGGGCGCACCCCATGTATGCGGCGGCGGAATCTGCGGCTGGGCGCCGCCCGGGCGCACCGGCCGCTCGCCGAAACCACCTTGGCTGATCAGCCGGTCGTACAGCACGATGGCGCCCGCCATGCCGACATTGATCGAGAATTTCATCGGGATCTTCACCACGAACTCGCAGCGCGAAAGTACAGCCGGCGAAAGGGACATGCGCTCGGCCCCGAACACATAGGCGGCGCGCTGGGGATGGCGGAAGCGCGGCAATTCGACCGCGTCCTCGGTGATCTCCACCCCGACCAGGCGGCAGCCGGTGGGCAGGCGGAATTCCTCGGCGGAGTTGTAGGTGTAGAGCGGCAGCGTGCCCTGGGTGTCGGAGGTGTCGGCGTTGCGCGCATCGGCGAGCCGCAACTGCGGCGCGATATTGAAGAAGAAGCTTGCGTCGAACGCATTGGCGATGCGCATAAGATTGCCGAGATTCATCGGCTTTGAGATGCCATCGACGCCGACCGCGAAATAGCCCCGCATATCTGTTTCCGTGCCCTGCCCTACACGCTATTCATAATGCCATGACGAACCCAATCCTAGTCGAACTCACCCGCGGCGACCTGGTCGAGAGCGTGCATCGCGGCGCGATCGCGGTCGCGGATGCCTCGGGCGCGTTGCGACTCGCGCTCGGCGACGTGACCGCGCCGGTCTATTCGCGTTCCTCGCTCAAGCCGATGCAGGCGATGGTGCTGGTCGAATCGGGCGCCGCAACGGCGTTCGGACTCAGCGACGAGGAGATCTCTCTCGCCTGCGCTTCGCATTCCGGCGAGCCGATGCACACGGAGCGAGTCGCGGCGTGGCTGGCGCGGATCGGGCTTGGCGAGCGCGATCTGGCCTGCGGGGCGCATCCCTCGCGTTACGAACCTGTCGCCGAGGCGATGATCCGCGCGGGGCAGAAGCCGACGCGCATCTTCAACAATTGCTCGGGCAAGCACAGCGGCTTCCTCACCGTGGCGCGGCATTGGGACGTGGCGACCGAAGGCTATGAGCGCGCCGACCATCTGGTGCAACGCGCCGTCGCGGCGGTGCTGCGCGACCTGTCGGGCGCGGGCGAATTGCCCTACGGCATCGACGGCTGCGCCGCGCCGAATTTCGCGACCTCGCTGACCGAGTTTGCGCGCGCCGCGGCGCAGATGGCGGCACCCGACGCGCTGCCCAGGCCACGCGCCGATGCGGCCCGGCGCATTATCGGCGCGATGATCGAATATCCCGAGTTGATGTCCGGCACCGGCCGCGCTTGCGCCACACTGATCCGCGCCGGCGGCGGGCGCGTCGCGGTGAAGACCGGCGCGGAAGGCTTCTTCGGCGGCTGGCTGCCCGATCTGGGACTCGGCATCGCGATCAAGATCGACGACGGCGCCGGCCGCGCATCGGAGACCGCGATCGCGGCGGTGCTCGACAAGCTGGGACTGCTCGGCGACGGGGCCCGCAACCTGTTGCGCGCGTCGATCCTCAACACCCGCGGCACCGTGGTTGGCGAACGCAGGCCGGCGGCGGCGTTGCTTAATGTTACGATCGCTTAAGGCACGCCGAAGCCTGCACAACTGTCATTCCCGCGAATGCGGGAATCCAGGATTTATCCGGCATTCTGGATGCCCGCCTGCGCGGGCATGACAAGCAATCAATAACTGCTGTGATGATCGCCGCTGTGATCGCCATCCGCATCGTGATCGTCGTGATGCGCCTTCATGCTTCCCGTATACGGCTCGACCGACACCACCGCGCATCGCCCGCCGAGGCCGTTGTTGCGCGTAGAGACCGTGTCGCCGGGCTCGACGCAGCTCAGGCCCGTCACGCCATGTCCGCCCACCGCCAGCGTCTCGTGGAATTTGAGGTCGGAGCAGGTGCCGATCAGCTTCAGCAGCACCTTGTGATGGCTGATGTCCTCCAGCACGACCTGCTTGTCGCTGAGCGCCGTCCAGTTGTCGATCTGGTCGTGGCGGATGCAGGTGCTGCCCGGCGCGGCAAAGGCGGGCGAGGTCAGCAACACGGCGCCGGCAGCCAGCAAAAGCGATATTCTCATGGCGAAATCTTCCCTAACTGCGACCCTCGCGAAATCTACAATGCCTTTGCGGCGGTTTCGATCCCCGCTTTGCGCCCGCGCGGCCTTCGCCTAAGCTCGCGCTGACAAACTATCCATACAAAGTAAGCCATCGGGAGAATCGCCATGAAAGCCATGCTGTGCACCCATTACGGTCCGCCGGAGGAGATGGAGCTGCGCGAGCTGCCCTCGCCCACGCCCGGCAAGAACCAGGTCCTGCTCACGGTGAAGGCCTGCGGCGTGAACTTCCCCGACGTGCTGATGCTCGCCGACAAATATCAGTTCAAGCCGGCCCTGCCCTTCCCGCCGGGCGGCGAAGTCGCCGGCGTGGTCAAGGCGCTGGGCGAAGACGTGACGAGCCTGAAAGTCGGCGACCGCGTCGCGGTGTCGGTCGGCAGCGGCGGCTTCGTCGAGGAAATCCTCGCCGACGCCCGGCGCTGCGTGCCGGTGCCGGCCAATGTCGGGTTCGAGGTCGCCTCGGCGTTCATCGTCACCTATGGCACGTCCTATCACGCGCTCAAGGACCGGGCGAAGCTGAAGCCCGGCGAGCATCTGGTGGTGCTCGGCGCCGCGGGCGGCGTCGGCCTCTCCGCCGTCGAGCTCGGCGTCGCGATGGGGGCCAAGGTGATCGCCGGCGCCTCGACGCAGGAGAAAGTCGATCTCGCGATCAAGCACGGCGCCAGCGCCGGCTTCGTCTACCCCAAGCTGCCGCTGAGCCGCGACCAGCAGAAGGCGATGTCGGACAAGATCAAGGAGCTGACCGGCGGCCAGGGCGCCGACGTGCTCTACGATCCGATCGGCGACCAGTATGCCGAGCCCAGCTTGCGCGCGATGAACTGGGAAGGCCGCTATCTCGTGATCGGCTTCGCCGCCGGCGAGATCCCGAAGATCCCGCTCAATTTGACCCTGCTCAAGGGCTGCGACGTGCTCGGCGTCTTCTGGGGCATGGCGACCCAGCGCGATCCCAAGCACGCCAATGAGAGCCTGCGCGAGATCATGCAGATGATCTCGGACGGCAAGCTGCATCCCAACGTCTCCGCTTCCTTCCCGCTGGCCGAGGCCGGCAAATCCATCCGTATGCTGATGGACCGCAAGGCGATGGGCAAGGTCGTGGTGACGATGTGAAGCTGGTATCGGTCATCGCCGCCGGCCTCGCCGTCGCAGCGATGACGGCCGGCGCACGGGCCCGATGCGCGACGAGACGCGCGGGATATTCCTCTATCACGACGCCGGCCTGATCACCGGCAAGGGTACGCTGGTGAGCCTGCCCTGGGGCATCGGCTTATACGACGTGCATACCGGAAAGCTGTTCGCCAATGGCGGCGGGAGAATTCCGTGGCGCGACGCCTTCTCGGGCTATGGCGAGGCGAGCGAGATGTGCGCCGACGAATTCTGGCCCGAAAGTCCCGCCGCGCTGAGCGACGCACAGAAGGCCCGCATCCACCAGGAAACATTCTCGCTGCTCGAACGCAGCGCGCCCTTCGCGCTCTACGATGCCGGCATCATCCCGGAGGATGCCGCCAAGGCGATGCTGGCCTCGGCGATGCCGGCGGACCCGTCCTGCCACGGCATTCCGTGATTTTTTTCACCTCCCCAGCGTGGGGAGGTCGACGGTGAGCGAAGCGAGCCCGTCGGGTGGGGGAGTCGACCTCGCTGCATCCGTAGAAACACTTCCCCACCCGTCGCGCTACGCGCTCCGACCTCCCCATGCTGGGGAGGTGAAAGAGTCACGGCGCACGCGTTCGCCATCGCGCCAAGCCGCGGATCGAAACACCGCGCGATAAGTTGTACGCTGTAGACTCACTTCACGGGTTTGCCTCGCATGACAAATCCGCAGCAACGACCCTCCCTGCTCCAGCGCCTGCGCGGCGTGACGCTGTTCTCGCAGCTCGGCCCCGGCCTCATCACCGGCGCGGCGGACGACGATCCGTCCGGCATCGCGACCTATTCCCAGGCCGGCGCCCAGGCCGGCTTCGGCCTGCTATGGACGATGGTCCTCACCTTCCCGCTGATGGCGGCGATCCAACTGGTCAGCGCCCATATCGGACGCGTCACCGGGCGCGGCCTCGCCTACAACATGGTCAAGGTCCTGCCGCGCGGACTGGTGACGGCGCTCGTCGTGCTGCTGTTCGTCGCCAACACGATCAATCTGGGCGCCGACCTCGCGGCGATGGGCGAGGCCGCCGCGCTGCTTGCCGGCGGCTGGGGCCATCTCTTCACCGTGCTGTTCGCGGTCGTCTCGGTCGTGCTGCAGATGTTCGCGCCCTACCGGCGCTATTCGCGCATCCTGATCGTGCTGACCTTCAGCCTGTTCGCCTATGTCGCCGTCGTGTTCCTGGTGAAGCTCGACTGGGCCCAGATCGGCCTCGCGCTGATCGGCGTCGGCGTCACGCTGTCGCCGGCGGCGGCGACCATCATCGTCGCGATCTTCGGCACCACGATCAGCCCCTATCTCTTCTTCTGGCAGGCGGCGCAGGAGGTCGAGGAGGTCGAACAGGAAAACGACGACAAGCCGCTGATGGAGGCGCCCGACCAGGCGCCCAAGGCGTTCTCGCGCATGCGCGTCGACACCTTCGCCGGCATGGCGGCGTCCAACCTCGTCGCGCTCGCGATCATGATCGCCACCGCCGCAACGCTGCATGCGACAGGCAAGACCGACATCCAGACCGCCGCCGACGCGGCCCGCGCCCTGGCCCCGGCCGCGGGCAAATTCGCCTTCGCGCTGTTCAGCCTCGGCATCATCGGCACCGGCCTGCTCGCCATCCCGGTCCTTGCCGGCTCGTCGGCCTATGCGGTGAGCGAGTTGCGCGGTTGGCGCGAAGGCCTCGACAACAAGCCCTGGGAGGCCACCGGCTTCTATGGCGTGATCTCCGCCGGTGTCGCGCTCGGCGTGCTGATGGACTGGATCGGGCTCGACCCGATCAAGGCGCTGTTCTGGAGCGCGGTGGTCAACGGCGTCATCGCGGTGCCGATGATGTTCGCCATGATGCATGTCGTGAGCAGCCGGAAACTGATGGGCGATTTCACCGCCGGCCCGGTGCTGAAGGCGCTCGGCTGGGCCTCGACCGCCGTGATGCTGGCGGCGGCGCTCGCCATGGGCGCGACGTCGTTCTTCTAGCCGCCGGGCTTGCGCGGGCCGCGCGGCGTTCCCATGTTTAGGGGATTAGAGGGAGAGTCGCATGTTGTCGATATTCGGCTGGATCGTCGTCGGCGCGCTGAGCGGGTTCATCGCCAGCCGGATCGTCAACAAGCGCGGCGAAGGCTGCATCATCAACATGGCGCTCGGTCTCGTCGGCGCGGTCGTCGGCGGCTTCATCTTCCAGGCGCTGGGCGGCCCGGCCAGCGGCGGCTTCCTGTACTCCACACTTGTCGCGATCGTCGGCGCCATCATCGTGCTGTTCCTGTGGCACGCGATCACCGGCAACCGCACGCTGCGCTAGCGCGACCAGCGCGCAAAGGGCAAAGATCGAGCGCGCCATCCAATTGTTCCGCACGGCGTTCCGCCGTATGGTCGGGATATTGTAATATCCATTTGCGCATTTCCCGACATTATCGCCAAGACCATCCATCCGGGCTGCGCCGAGATATGTCCGGGGGGATTAGGCCATGCGCAGATTGGCGAGCAAGCCGCCCGGCACGGTCCCGCCTTCGAGCCTTCCGACACGCAAGCACGTCCCGCGCAACGATGGCGTGCGTGCGCTCCGGCCGACGCCCATCGTCCAGGCGAGAGCGGAGCAAGGCGCGCAGATGCCGGCGGCCTCGCACACGATCGCCCAGGAGGGTCTCGGCGGCAGGCCGGTGATGCTGCCGCATGGCGCGGCCGTCCAGCGCGCCTTCGGCCATCACGATCTGTCCGGCATCCGCGCGCATTTCGGGCCCGACGCACAGACGGCAAACACGCGCCTGGGCTCGCGCGCCTACACCGCCGGCAACGACATCGTGTTTCGCGACACGCCCAGCCTCTTCACCGTCGCGCATGAAGCGGCGCATGCGATACAGCAACGGCAAGGCGTCGCGCTGGCCGGCGGCCTCGGCCGGTCCGGCGATCCTTACGAGCGGCACGCCGACCGGATCGCCGAGCACGTCGTGCGCGGCGAGTCGGCGCAAGCCCTGCTCGACCGTCCGGTGGGCGCCACCGGCGGCGGCCCGGCGGTGCAGCGGCAGGACGAGAAGCCCTCGCTCACCGAATACAAAGACAAGAAGGGCGCCACCAAGGTCTATGGCTATGTCGAGGGCGGCAAGACCACCTGGATCGATCCGTTCAAGATCTCGTTCCTCGACGGCGGCGGCTTCGACGTCTTCCTCGCGGCGAAGGCCAAGGGCTATTCGGGCCTGGGGGCCCTGTTCGTGGTCGCCCATGCCTCGCTGGAATCGAATTTCGGCAAGGGCGATGGCGGCGAGGATTATCACAACCTGTTTTCGGTCATGGGCGGCGCCAAGACCAATATCGGCACGTCGGACGGCCACCTCCAGAAATACGGCAGCTATCAGGAGGGCTTCGCCGCCTATGCCGCGTTGCTGGGGAAGAAATGGCCGACCACCGTCGCTGCGGGCACCGGCCTGTACCGGCAGACGAGCTTCACGCCGGACGCGGTGAACCTCGCCTTCCACCAGTCCGACCACTACGCAAAGGGCGGCTCGCCCTACAATGCGGACAAGAACTCCAATTACGGCAAAGAGCTGTTCACACGGATGCGCTATGTCGTCGGTCCCCTGATCGTCCTGCTGGAAGGCAAGATCAAGGCGAACAGCGACGCGCTTGCCGCCGCCACCACCGATCTGGCGGCGCAGCAGAACGCCAAGGCGGATGCCGGCCACCTCAAGGACGCGAAACAGAAAGTCGACTCGCTGAAACAGCTGGCCGACGCCTATCAGACCTATCTCGCCGAGCTCCAGGCCGCGAAGACCGATGTCGAGACGCAATTGTCGGGCAAGAAGCCGGTCAAGCCGCCATCGCTCAAGGTGCCGCACCCGTTCGACTGACCGATGCAAAGATAGAGAGAATATTCGCTCCGCCGGCGCGGTCGACCATGCGATTCTGAAACGCGAATGGGTCCGGTCACGTCGTTCGCGAAAAGCAAAGGCTGGGCAATGGGTTGCACCCCATCGCTAAGAGATTGCATTTATGTCGTGTTCCACCATGACGTGTGGCAACATGCGCTGCGCTGGGGGGCGACACCATGCATGTCCATGCATCACGAACCAAGGCAGCGGCGCCGGCCGCGCTCCTTGCACGCGCCCAGACCGCGCTCCCGCCGCAGGCCGCATCCACTGCCGGCGGCGTCGATCTCAGCGGCGTGGCGGCGCACGCACCCATCGCCGCGCCGGAGCTGCGGATCGGAACGCAAGGCGACGCCGCCGAGCGCGAGGCCGATCGTCTCGCCGGCCAGGCGCTGAATGGGGCACCACGCCTGCAAGCCAGCGCCACGGCGACGCCAGGCGGAGCCGTCGCGCCGCCGGCGGTGCATGCCGTCTTGGCCTCGCCCGGCCGGCCGCTCGACGCCACCGCGCGCGGCATGCTCGAGCCGAAATTCGGGCACGACTTCAGCCATGTGCGCGTGCATGACGACGCCCCGGCCGCGCGCTCGGCGCAGGCGGTGGGCGCGGTCGCCTACACCGTGGGCTCGCATATCGGATTTCGCAGCGGCGCTTATCGGCCCGGCACGCCGTCGGGCCAGCGCCTGCTCGCGCACGAGCTTGCGCATGTCGTGCAGCAGGGGCGCGGCGCGGCAGTGCTGCAGCGCCAGACCGAGGATCACGACGGCGACGACGATCCGGAGAAAAAGGGCCGCAAGGACGCGCAGCGCGCCACGTTCGGCGCGCCGCAGGGCAACACGCTCTCGCCCGAGGCGGCCAAGATATTCGCCCAGCACAAGCACATATTCCTCGGGACCGGGCTCGATACAGCGAGCATCGAGCGCATGTTGGCGTCGCTCCATCCCATCAGCATGCTGAACAACGCCGGCAAGGACACGCATCCCGACCCCAACACCCACAAGATCAGCCAGCCCCTGACGGAAACCCCGCAGAAGCCGGAATCTGCGCATGTGAAGGACGTCGGCATCGAATACGACAAGGACCAATCCGTCGAAGAGCAGCGCGCCACGGCTTGGAAAAATTCGCAACAGCAGGCAATCGACCCGAAATGGCCTGCCGGACGGACCACTGCCCAGACGGAACGGAATACGAATGTCGAATTCGCTGCTTCCTCGAAAAAGCAGCTTGGCGTCAATGAGGAGACCCACGAGCTCGAAGTAGAGACCGAGAACAAAGTCGGCGTGGGATTGAGCCACCAGAAGGAAGGCTCCCCCTTCACCTGGAAGGCCGATGTCGGGGCCGATCCCACCAAGCTCAAGGGCGGCGCAGAGTTCAACGTCGGGTTCGAGGGATCGTTGACGGAGATCGTCAATTGGCTGGCGAAAAACACCAAACGCTCTCGTGCGGCCTTGCAGCGAGCCGCGCAAAAGGTCGGGGCAAAAATCAGCCGGGGCAAACGACGATTGCAGGAATTGCGGGGCGCACTCCGCCGCCGCTATTCCTGACCAAGGCTTCGGTGCCGCGCTCTTATTCCGCGGTGGCGGCCAAGGACGGCGCCGGCCGGTGGTGTCTCCATCGCGCGTGCGCGGCGATGAGCAAGGGCGCAAGCTCATCCAGATCCAGAGACCAGCCGTCGTTTATTTGGGTCAACGAACGTCGCGCCGGCGCGCATCCCGGGACATCCTCAAAAGGATAAGGCTTGGTACGCCTCCCATTAGCCCCCTTTTCAAAAAGCTGACCGCTGCGATGTCGTCCCACGCCGCGCGAACGTCCAAAGCCCGGTAAAGAGCTGAATGCCCGATGGGGAAATCTCCAATCTGGCCGGTTTGACGAGCCGTACGACACCCAGAATCGCGAGCAGCCCGAGCGAAATCCTCAGGCACCATATGACCGCCACGTCGAAAGCCGAGAGGGCACGGCCGTCGAAAGGCGCCAGGGAAAACACGACGCTTAGCAGGAGAAAGAAGCCGAGATAGAAGGCGGTCTTTCCCCGGTCGGACGCGAGGATTATCGGCGGATCGTCAAGGCTGCCGCGAATAGGCCCTACTCCGCCGCCGGTTTGTGGACGTAGATCTCGCCGCCGCCCTGTTTGAACTCCTCCGACTTCTTCGCCATCGCGGCGCGGATGTCGGCGGTACTCAGCGTGTCGTTCTGCCCCTTGGCGGCGTCGCGCACCTCCTGGCTGATCTTCATCGAGCAGAATTTCGGGCCGCACATCGAGCAGAAATGCGCCACCTTGGCGCCGTCGGCCGGCAGCGTCTCGTCGTGATAAAGCTGCGCCGTCTCCGGATCGAGCGCCAGCGCGAACTGGTCGCGCCAGCGGAATTCGAAGCGCGCCTTGCTCATCGCGTCGTCCCAGAGGCGCGCCGCGGGATGGCCCTTGGCGAGATCGGCGGCATGCGCCGCGATCCGGTAGGCGATCACGCCCGCCTTCACGTCGTCGCGGTCCGGCAGGCCCAGATGCTCCTTGGGCGTGACGTAGCAAAGCATGGCGCAGCCGAACCAGCCGATCATCGCCGCGCCGATCGCGCTGGTGATGTGGTCGTAGCCCGGCGCCACGTCGGTGGTCAGCGGTCCCAGCGTATAGAACGGCGCCTCGTCACACGCGGCAAGCTGGCGGTCCATGTTCTCCTTGATCTTGTGCATCGGCACATGGCCGGGACCTTCGATCATGGTCTGGACGTCGTGGGCTTGCGCAATCTTGTTGAGTTCGCCCAGCGTCTCCAGCTCGGCGAACTGCGCCGCGTCGTTGGCGTCCGCGATGGAGCCGGGCCGCAAGCCGTCGCCCAGCGAGAACGAGACATCGTACTGCTTCAGCAATTCGCAGATTTCTTCAAAGTGCGTGTAGAGGAAATTCTCCTTGTGGTGCGACAGGCACCACTTCGCCAGGATCGAGCCGCCGCGCGACACGATGCCGGTGACGCGGTTCGCGGTCAGCGGGATATGCGCCAGGCGCACGCCGGCATGGATCGTCACATAGTCGACGCCCTGCTCGCACTGCTCGACCAGCGTGTCGCGATAGATCTCCCAGGTCAGGTCCTCGGCGACGCCGCCGACTTTCTCCAGCGCCTGGTAGATCGGCACCGTGCCGATCGGCACCGAGGAATTGCGCACCAGCCATTCGCGGATCGTGTGGATGTGGCGCCCGGTCGACAGATCCATCACCGTGTCGGCGCCCCAGCGCGTCGACCACACCATCTTGTCGATCTCCTCGGCGACCGACGACGTCACGATGGAGTTGCCGATATTGGCGTTGACCTTGGTGAGGAAGTTGCGGCCGATGATCATCGGCTCGGTCTCGGGATGGTTGATGTTGACCGGGATGATGGCGCGGCCCCGCGCCACTTCGCTGCGCACGAACTCCGCCGTGATTTGCTCCGGAATCGCGGCGCCGAAGGAATTGCCGTCGGCCAGCGCCGAGCGCCCGAGATTCTCGCGCGCCGCGATGTATCGCATCTCCTCGGTGATGATCCCGGCCCGCGCATAGTGCAGCTGGCTGACATTCCTGCCCGGCTTGGCGCGCAGCGGCCGCCGCGCGCCGCGGTCGAATTGCGGCACCGACAGAAGCTCGCCGCGCTTGAGGCCGTCATCCTCCGGCTTGCGGGCGCGGCCGTCATATTCCTCGACATCGCCGCGCGCGAGAATCCAGTCCCGCCGCGTCGCGGCCAGGCCCTTCTCGATATCGACCTTGACGCCATCGTCCGTATACGGACCGGAGGTGTCGTACAGCCGCACCGGCGCCTCGCCGCCCGACAGCGCGACCTCGCGGAACGGCACGCCGTCGACAAAAACCTTTTTGGAGCCAGGCAACGCACCGCGCGTGACGGATGTGACGGCGGCGGAATTGAGGATGGGCTTGTTCATGGACCTCTCCCTACACCGGTATTAGCCGGATCAGGTTCAAAGGGATTCGCGGGATTGCGATCTCAGCCGATTCCGGCACCCCTGGGATGGCGGGAAGTTACTCCCGGCGCCGATGACAGGCAACCGCAACCCTAGCTGTCATCCCGGCCGAGCGCAGCGAGAGCCGGGACCCATTGAGCCGGTCGCGCGATGGGTCCCGGCTTTGCGCGCTGCTTACGCAGCGCTTGGCCGGGATGACAGACAAGGGCGTGTTCACGGCCTCTCATGCCGCGGCTGGTACAGCCCCACCTCGCCGCCGCCGGGCAGTTTCACCCGCGTCAGCCGCCCCCAGCGCTGCAGCGTCGGCTCGGCGCAGGCGACGCCGGCCTTTTTCAGCCGCGCCATCTCGGCATCGAGGTCGTCGGTCATCAGGTAGAATTCGTGCAAATCGTTCTCGTCCGACGGATGCACCGCGATCTCCGCCGGCGGCAGCTTGAAGATCAGCCAGCCATGGCCGGCGTCGACATGCGGGAACTGCAAGATGTTCGCGAAGAACGCCTTATCCGCCTCCGCATCCTTCGAATAGATGATGATATGCGCGCCGTCGATCACATTCTCTTCTCATCCTGAGCTTGTCGAAGGATGACGGCTCGGTCCGAGCCTGCGGCCATCCTTCGACAAGCTCAGGATGAGGATGGCGTTTTCGTCTTCCGCGCATTCTGGGGACCGATTTAGCGCTTGCCAAATGTGTTAGTCCGGCGTGACACTTGGCGCCCATGCGCAAGCATCCCGCTTTGCCCCTGTTCCGGATCCTCGGCGTCCCTTTGCGCGTCGTGATTTTCCAGCGCCTGGCGCGCAAGCCCGCGACGGCGAGCGAGCTGGCGCATGAGCTTCCCATCACCCGCACCGCCGTGGTGCAGCATCTGACGGTGCTGCGCCGCCACGGCCTCGTCGACGCCGCGGCCCTCGGGCGCAGCCGCGTCTACCGCACCATGCCGGCCGGCCTGCGCCCCTTGCGCGACTGGCTCAACCATCACGAACACATCCCCATAGCCAAGCAGAAATAGAGGTTCCATGCCGACCACCATCCGCCGCTCCACGCCCCAAGACGCCAAATCCGTCGCCGATGTTTACTTCGCCGCCCGCGCGACGATGACCTACCTGCCCCGCCTGCATAGCGACGACGACACCCGCGCCTTCATCGGTGGCGTGATCGCGGACAAGGAGACCTGGGTGGCCGACCGCGACGGCGCGGTGGTCGGCTTTGCGGTGGTCGATGGCGGCTGGCTCGAGCATCTCTACGTCCACCCCTCGCGCTTCAACACCGAGACCGGAGCCAAGCTGTTCGCGCAGATCACGGCGCGCCATCCGCAGGGCTTCGAGCTCTGGGTGTTCCAGCAGAACGCCGCCGCGCGGCGCTTCTACGAGCGGCACGGCTGCGCCCTCGAAAAGCTCACCGACGGCGCCGACAATGAAGAGAAGCTGCCCGACGCGCTCTATGTCTGGCCCGGCGCCGACAAGGGCGAGACCGCCGCGCCGGCGCCGGCCGTCAAGCACGCCACCGGCAGCTTCGAGGTCAAGCTCGCGCCGCTGGCGCAGGAAGACCTCGTCGCCGATCCGGCGCTCGGCCGCATGTCGATCAATAAGCGTTTCTATGGCGACCTCGAAGCCACCAGCAAAGGCCAGATGCTGACCGGCGGCACCGACACCAAGGGCTCGGCGGTCTATGTCGCGATCGAGAAGGTCGTGGGCACGCTGCGCGGCCGCAGCGGCACATTCATCCTGCACCACCAGGGCATCATGAACCGCGGCACGCCATCGCTCATCGTCTCCGTCGCACCGGATTCCGGCACCGGCGAGCTGATCGGCCTCGCCGGCACGATGAAGATCATCGTCGCGGAGGGCAAACACTCCTACGCCTTCGACTACACGCTGTCCTGACGGGAGACGCCGCATGCCGGAACCGAGATCGCGCGGGCCGCATCGCGTCGCACCCTACGGCGCCGTCGCCATCGGTGCGCTGGCTATCGGCGCAGCGGCGCTGGGCGCGCTCGCAATCGGCTATCTCGCCATCGGCCGCCTCGCGATCGGCAAGGCCCGCATCCGCGAGTTGGAGATCGACAAGCTCATCGTGCACAAGGTTGGGTTTCGCCGCGGCCGTTGATGTCGTCTCGATTCGAAGATAGAAATGCGAAATACCGTCCTCATCCTGAGCTTGTCGAAGGATGGCCACACGCTCAGACCGAGCCGTCATCCTTCGACAGGCTCAGGATGAGGAGAGTGTGAGCTTCTTTGCAAGCGTCCCGGCTGAGCTCATTCTCACGACGCCGCGAAATTCCGGAATTCGGCGATCACCGCCTTGACCGACGCGGCGACGATCTTGCCGCCGGCCTCGACCGTCGCCTGGCTCGGGTCGGAGCCGATGCGCCCATCAGGGAAGCGGCGGCGGTAATCCTCCGCGTCGTAGATCGGCCCGTTGGGGGCGATCTTCGGCGTCATCTCCACCCGCTTCTGGCTTTCCGGATAGCCGAAATAGGTCACCGACACTTCCGACGGCGTCGCATGGCTGCCCTCGCCCACCGGAAACAATTGGCGGCACAGATCGGTGACCCCGGGCAGCTCCCACCAATTGCGCAGCATGCAGCGCAGCGGCGGCCGGTTGGCGCCGGCGTCGTTGCCAGGGCCAAAACTCACGCCGTGATAGATCTCCGAGAACGCCGCGGTGATCGTCGCGATATTGCCGCCATGGCCGTTGAGCCAGTAGATGCGCTCGAAGCCGTGCCGCGTCAGCGACTGCGTCCAGTCGATCATCGCCGCGATCATGGTCGAGGGCCGCAGCGTGATCGTGCCGGCGAACGCCATGTGATGCTGCGCCTGGCCGACATTGAAGGTCGGGCCGACCAGGATGCCGCCCTCGTCGCCGGCACGCTTGCCGATGATCTCCGGGCACAAGGCATCGGTGCCGAGCAGGCCGTTGGGCCCGTGCTGCTCCGTCGAGCCGATCGGGATCAGGATCGCCTTGGAGCGCGCGAGATAGGCCTCGATCTCGGGCCACGAAGAAAGATGAAGTTGCATGTCGGCTCGCGTATCCAGCGGATGAAGTCGTTTCGCTCCGTGCCCTTTCTATAGCCTATCGGAGCCGATGCCAGCGAGCCCCATGCGGCCTCTTTTGCCGTTGGGCGGCAATCCGCGGTTAAGTCTTGGTAATTTCGCCCGCTCCAACCCGCCCGCCGCCTCGCATTGACTTGGGCGCGAATACTTCTCCTAGTCTTGCGATTCCCGGACCCGCAAGGAGGGCGCGCCATGGACATCCCGGCCGAACCGAACAGCGCCCTGATATCCGACGCCGCGTCCGGCACGCCGCCCGAAGCGATCCCCACGGGCGAAGCCGCCGCCATCGCGATCATCGAGCAGATCATCGAAAAGCAGGTGAGCGCCCAGGCCGCTTCCGACCCGCCGGCGCGGCGCGACGCCCATCCCAAGCCGCATGGCTGCGTCGCCGCCGAGTTCCGCGTGCTCGACAACCTGCCACCGCGCCTGGCGCAGGGCCTGTTCGCCCAGCCGCGCGCCTTCCAGGCCTGGGTCCGCTTCTCCAACAGCAATGCCAAGCCGCAATCCGACGCGATCGGCGACGGCCGCGGCATGGCGATCAAGCTGGTCGGGGTCGAGGCAAGTCCGTCGGGCACGCAGGACTTCATCAACATCAGCTATCCGGTGTTCATCGTGCGCAACGCGCTCGATTATGTCGTGCTGCAGCGGAACCTCGCCAATCCGCTGAAGTTCTTCCTGCCGTCGTGGAACCCGTTCCAGTGGCGCTTCCGCGAGATGTTCAACGCCTTCATGATCGAGCGCGAGAAGCCGTCCAACGTGCTCAACATCCGCTATTGGAGCATGACGCCCTATCTCTATGGCGACACCGCGTGCAAATTCTCGCTCATCCCGCGCGCCCCCGCTTCGCCATTCAACGGCCGGGTCGGCGACAACTTCCTGCGCCAGAACCTCGTCCTGGCGCTGAACCAGACCGAAGCGTCGTTCGATTTCTGCGTCCAGCTGCGCGACAAGCCCGACGCGATGCCGATCGAAGACCCCGCCATCGAATGGCAGGAATCCGACTCGCCCTTCATCCCCGTGGCGCGCGTCACGATTGCCAAGCAGGTGTTCGACACGCCGATGCAGAACGCGTTCGGCGAGAACCTGTCCTTCACGCCATGGCACGGCTTGGCGGCGCATCGCCCGCTCGGCGGCGTCAACCGCGTGCGCCGCATCGTCTATCAGGCGATCTCGACTCTGCGCCACGGCCTCAACCACAAGATGCCCGACGAGCCCAAGCCCGGACCGGCGACCGAGCCGGTCACGACCTGAGCAGCGGTCTCAACGGCATCACGCGCGCGGCATTGCATCCCGCGCCCTGGCGTCCACACGGCGCCGGCGCCGAATCCAGAACTCGGCGGCCGCCAGCCCGAGGGCGGGGCCGAAATAAAGCAGCAATGTCAGGAATCGAAGCCAGCCGAACTGGTCGAGGTCGGCGGGATCGATGGCGTTGGCGAGCAATACGAAGAGCAGGACAAGCCATAGCAACAAAGCGGGCCAGACGGCACGGCCCAGGATGGCCGGGATCGCCGCACCGAGAAAAATCCCAGCCGCCAGAACGGCCAGTATAATCGCCGCGATGGCGGCATGGATCACCACGGCATAAATCGCCACGCCCGCAAAAACGAGCCCCATCGGCAACAGCATGCCCCCGGAAATCCGGCCCATCATGGCGTCAACATGATTTGCAATTTCTCCAACGCCTTCTTCCACGCGGCCCGCTCAGTCTCGACCGCCGCGCCGTCCGCGAGCTTGCCGATATCCATCGCGATCTGCGCTTTGCCGTCACCCTTGGCGATGAAACCCGCCGACAGCCGCGCGTCGCTTTTCCATTTGCCGCGCCAATATTTGTCCTTGGTCTTCGACGTTTCCTCGAACGCGCCCGGCGGAAACCACTTCTTGCGCGTCTTGGGATCGGTCGCGGCCTCGAACAGCACCGACAGGCTCACCGGCATCACCTTGGTCGCGCTGACCGAGAATTCGCCGTCGCATTTCTGGTTCATCGCGCGGATGCCGCGCGCCCGCTCATACGACACCGCAATCATCTGACCCCACCACGGCCCCGGCTTGAACTTTTTGTCGAGCAGCGCCGTGATGCCCTTGTGGTCGAGCTTGGCCGCGCCCGCCTTGTCGAGCGCCGCGAACCAATAGTCCCAACCATGCCCCGTCTTCGCTTCGATACCCGCGTCGGTCATGATCGGCCTGATCGCCGGCTTCGCTTTCCCAGCCATCACTTCACCCGCGTGAACACCTTTTCGAAATGGCCTGACGCGCCATTGTCGTGCGCCTCGCCGCTTACGGTCAGGCTGTCGCCGCTCCGCCTGTAGCTCAGGCTGCCGCCCGCCCATCTGCCGGTGCCCGAGAACGTGACGAAGTCCCGCCCGCAGGCCGACGCCGCAAAGGTGATCGGGTCGGTCTTGTCCTCCGTTGCCGCGCCGAGCGCGGCATCGAAGTGACGCGCCTGCAGGATGAGCGTATCGCCCGCCTGGGAGATCGCCTGCAGCTTCACCACGCCCCGCGGCGCACGCGGGCTGACGCTCCACGCGGTGTCGAGCAATGCGCCCGACGACATCGCCGTCCAATGCTCCTCGATGAGCGCGTGATCGTCCTGCACCCGCCAGGTGCCGGCCAGCCAGCCGACATCGGCGAGCGTACAGGCCTGCGCCGCCCCGCCGCTCAGCGCCAGCATCAGGCCCAAAGCCGCGGCTTGCCCCGTTCTCGCCATGGCTTAATCTCTCCCCATCGCCATCCGACCTTAAGACCTTTCGAGGAATTCGCCCAATGACGTCCCATGAAAAAAAGACGGGCCCCCTCCACGGCGTCACGGTCATCGACCTGACGAGCTTCATCTTCGGCCCCTATGCCACCCAGACGCTGGGCGATCTCGGCGCCGAGGTGATCAAGATCGAGGCGCCCGAGGGCGACAAGCAGCGCTTCGGCCTCAAGCAGAACAAGTCCAAGAACATGGGCTCGACCTTCATGATGCTCAACCGCAACAAGAAGTCGGTGACGCTCGACCTCAAGGTCGAAGCCGACCGCGAAAAGCTGCGCGCGCTGCTGCCGACGGCGCAGGTCTTCATCCACAATGTCCGCACCAGTGCGATGAGCCAGCTCGGCTTCGGCTACGAACAGGTCGCGGCGATCAATCCCTCGATGGTCTATGTCCATTGCGTCGGCTACGGCACCGACGGTCCCTATGGCGGGCGCCAGGCGTTCGACGATCTGGTGCAGGCCGCGTCCGGCGGCGCCGACATGATCCTCGACAACAAGGGCGAGAGCACGATGCGGATGTATCCGAGCTATGTCGCCGACAAGGTCTCCGGCCTGCACGCGCTCTACGCGACGCTCGCCGCCCTCTTCCACCGCGAGCGCACCGGCGAAGGCCAATTCGTCGAAGTGCCGATGCTGGAAAGCTATACGAGCTTCCTGATGGTCGAGCATCTCTACGGCGCGGCGTTCGAGCCCAGCGTCGGCCATGTCGGCTCGACGCCCGCGCTGGCGCCGGACCGCGCCTGCTTCAAGACCCAGGACGGCTGGATCGCCACCATGCCGTCCGGCAAGGAAGGCGCCGACAATTTCATGAAACTCGGCGGCATCCCCGACTTCTACAACAGCGAGGAATTCGTCACCGCCAAGACCGGCAAGGAGAAGGTCGCGCTCTACAACATCGCGATGCGCAAGGCGGCCGTGACCCACACCACCGAAGAGTGGATGGAGCTCGGCGAGCAGCACCGCATCCCCATCATGCGCGCCAACACGATGGACGAAGTGCTCGACGACCCGCATCTGAAAGCCGTCGGCTTCTTCGAGGTCCTGCCGCACGAGACCGAGGGTCAATGGCGCTCGATGAAACCCCCGATCCGCTTCGCCAAGACGCCGGCCAGCGTCCGCAGCAACCCGCAGAAGCCGGGACAGAGCAACGACGCCGTGCTGGGCGGATTGAAGACCAAGGCCTGATTGTGTACAATGTGTACGAGTGAATACGAGGTACACAAATGGCTCCGGCAGCGGCAAAAAGGCCAGCAGCAAAATCGGTGACGGTTACGGCCCGCATACCCGCGGCGCTGGCGAAGAAGCTGGCAGTCTACGCAAAAACCACAAAGCGTACTCGGTCCTGGCTGATCGAGAATATTCTGGGACGATATGTTGAACACGAAATCGCGTTCGCGAAATTCGTACAGGAAGGGATCGACGCCGCCGATCGCGGCGAACTCATCTCTCACGAAGAGGCTGTGCGGCAATTGCGAGAACACATCGCCAAGCGAAAAAGCGAGCGCCGAAAGGCAGCCTGATTGAATGCCGATCTGGACCGTACCGGCCGCCTCGGACCTGCGGGACGCGTGGGACTATATCGCGGAGGACAACGAGCCGGCGGCCGACAGAATTGCCGATATGCTTGTTGCCGCGGCGGATCGGCTCGACAGGCTTCCAAAACTTGGTCGGCCTGGCCCGCGCCCCGGCTTACGGCAGTTTTATGTGCCAAAAACAAACTATAAGCTGCTGTACTGTATTGCGGATACTGGGGCGGTCGAGATACTTCGCGTCTATCATACATCTCGCGAATGGCCGCCAGAATAACGTCACCTTGAAGCCACCACCCTCTCTCGCCAATATCGCCGCCGCCTAAGCCGGGAAGCGCCATGTCCGATACCTTGATCCCCGTCCCCGCCGAATGGCGTGACCGCGCGCTGATCGACCGCGCGAAATTTGACGCGATGTACGCGCAGTCGCTCGCCGATCCCGACGGGTTCTGGGGCGAGCAAGCCAAACGCCTCGACTGGATCAAGCCGTTCACAAAAGTGAGCGATGTCTCCTGGGACCCGGACAACCTCCACATCAAATGGTTCGAGGACGGCACGCTCAACGTCTCGGCGAACTGCATCGACCGGCATCTGCCCAAACGCGCCAAGCAGACCGCGATCATCTGGGAAGGCGACGATCCGAAGGACAGCCGTCACATCACCTATGAGGAGCTGCACCGCGAGGTCTGCCGCTTCGCCAATGTGCTGAAAGCGCAAGGTGTTCAGAAAGGCGATCGCGTCACCATCTACCTGCCGATGATCCCCGAAGCGGCCTATGCGATGCTCGCCTGCGCCCGCATCGGCGCGGTGCATTCGGTGGTGTTCGCGGGCTTCTCGCCCGACAGCCTCGCCGGTCGCATCGTCGATTGCGCCTCGACCATCGTGCTGACCGCCGACGAAGGCCTGCGCGGTGGCAAGCCGATCCCGCTCAAGAAGAACACCGACGACGCGCTGCTGAAATGCCCGGACGTCAAGAGCGTCGTGGTCGTCAAGCGCACCGGCGGCAAGATCGACATGAAAGCAGGCCGCGACGTCTGGTATCACGAGGCCGCCGCGAAGGTCTCCACCGATTGCCCGCCAGCCGAGATGGGCGCGGAGGATCCGCTGTTCATCCTCTACACCTCCGGCTCGACCGGAAAGCCCAAAGGCGTGCTCCACACCTCCGGCGGCTACGCGATGTACGCCGCCTTCACGCATCAAGTCGTGTTCGACTATCACGACGGCGACATCTACTGGTGCACTGCCGATGTCGGCTGGGTCACCGGCCACAGCTATATCGTCTACGGCCCGCTCGCCAATGGCGCCACGACGCTGATGTTCGAGGGCGTGCCCAACCACCCCACCACCTCGCGCTTCTGGGAGGTGATCGACAAGCACAAGGTCAACATCTTCTACACCGCGCCGACCGCGCTGCGCGCTTTGATGCGCGAAGGCGACGCGCCGGTGACAAAGACCAGCCGCGCCAGCCTGCGCCTGCTCGGCTCCGTCGGCGAGCCGATCAATCCGGAGGCGTGGCTGTGGTATCACCGCGTCGTCGGCGACGGGCGCTGCCCGATCGTCGACACTTGGTGGCAGACCGAGACCGGTGGCATCCTCATCTCGCCGCTGCCCGGCGCGACCGACCTGAAACCCGGCTCCGCTACCAAGCCGCTGTTCGGCATCGTGCCCCAGCTCATCGACGCCGATGGCAAGGTGCTGGAGGGCGCGACCAGCGGCAATCTCTGCCTGCTCAACTCCTGGCCCGGCCAGATGCGCACCGTCTATGGCGATCACCAGCGCTTCATCGACACCTACTTCAAGACCTATCGCGGCAAGTATTTCACCGGCGACGGCTGCCGCCGCGACGCCGACGGCTATTACTGGATCACCGGCCGCGTCGACGATGTGATCAACGTCTCCGGCCACCGCCTCGGCACCGCCGAGGTCGAGAGCGCGCTGGTGGCGAACACTCAGGTCGCCGAGGCCGCCGTCGTCGGCTACCCGCACGACATCAAGGGCCAGGGCATCTACGCCTATGTCACGCTGAAAACCGGGGTCGCGCCGACCGAGGCGCTCAACCACGAGCTCAAGCAATGGGTCGGCAGGGAGATCGGCCCGATCGCCCGTCCGGATGTCATCCAGTTCGCCCCCGGCCTGCCCAAGACGCGTTCGGGCAAGATCATGCGCCGCATCCTGCGCAAGATCGCCGAAGGCGACATGAGCAACCTCGGCGACACATCCACTCTGGCCGACCCCGCGGTGGTCGACGATCTTGTGAAGAACGCGAAAGCCAAATAGCGGGGATGGATATGCTCAGCTGGAAAATCGGCGACGTGACGGTGACGCGCATCGTCGAGATGGAAGTCCCCGTCAAATACCATCCCAAGCACGCCTTCCTGCCCGAGGCGACGCCCGACGCGCTGAAGACGATGCCGTGGCTCTACCCCCATTTCGTCACGCCGGACGACGCGCTCAAGCTCTCGATCCATGCCCTGCTGGTCGAGGCGCCGGGCCTGCGCCTTGTCGTCGACACCTGCATCGGCAACGACAAGCCGCGCGGCATCCTGCGCGGCCAGCCGCTCTCGACGCCGTTCCTGGAGCATCTCGCCGCCGCCGGCTGGAGCCGGCAGAGCGTCGACGCCGTCGTCTGCACCCATCTGCATGTCGACCATGTCGGCTGGAACACGATGAAGGACGGCGACCGCTGGGTCCCGACCTTCCCCAATGCGCGCTACCTGATCGGCAAGGTCGAGTACGAGCACTGGCTCGCGCATGGCGACGCCGAGCAGAAGGCGATCCTGGAAGACTCCATCACGCCGATCTTCCCGCAAGCGCAGACCGTCGCGCTCGACCACCGCATTTCGGACGAGATCCGCCTGATGCCGACCACCGGCCACACGCCCGGCCATGTCAGCGTGGTGATCGAATCCAAAGGCGAGACCGCGATCATCACCGGCGACATGCTGCATCACCCGTCGCAGATCGCCCATCCCGACTGGGAGGACCGCTTCGATGACGACGGCAAGACCGCCGAAGCCACGCGCCGGGCCTTCCTGAAAGACTTCGCCGACCAACCGGTGCTCATCATCGGCACCCATTTCGCAGGCCCGACCGCCGGCCACATCGTGCGCGATGGGGACGGTTATCGCTTTGCGGTTTAACGCAGCGCCTGGGCAAAGGCGTCGAGCGCGCCGCCGATCCGTGCCGCAAGCACCGGATCGGCCGCGACCTCCGCTGCACCGGTCTGCTTGCCCAGCAGCGGCACCGTGATCGACGCCGCGTCGACGATCTTGAGCCCCATCGTTTCCAGCACCAGCCGCAGCGCCGCCTGCGCCGCGACGCCACGCTCCGAGGCGTGAAAGAATGCCACCGGCTTGCCCGGATGCTCCGGCCCGCTCACCAGCCAGTCGAGCGCGTTCTTCAGGCTTCCCGGAATCCCACGCGCATATTCCGGCGAGGAGATCAGCAAGCCATCCGCCGCCCCGACTCGTGCGCGCCAATCCGCAACAGCCGCCGGCAGCGGCTCGGCATCGAGATCGGGATTGAAATGCGGCAGGCCGGCGATGTCCTCGAACATCTCGACCGCCACGCCGTCCGGCGCCAGCAGCGCCGCCGCCAGCAACAGCGCGCGATTGGTCGAGACCGCGCGCAGGCTGCCCGATATCGCCAGCAGCCGGATCACTTGCCGCCCAGCGCCTTGGCGTAGCCATCCATCGCGGTGGCCATGTCGATATCGTTCTGCGTCACCCCGCCGGCGTCATGCGTCGCCAGCGTCACCTCGACCTTGTTGTAGACGTTGAACCACTCCGGATGGTGATCCATCTTGTCCGCCAGCAACGCCGTGCGCGTCATGAAGGCGAACGCCGCGTTGAAATCGCCAAAGGCGAATTTGCGCGCGATCGCGTCGCGGCCGCCGACGCCTTTCCAGCCGCGCAGTTTCTTCAGCGCCGCGGCGCGCGCGGCAGGCGATAGTTTTTTCATGGGCCGACTCCGGTTTTCGCTCTATCCTACCGTGCCATGGACTGGACCCAAATCGAATCTCCGTCGCTAGGCGACTTCGAATCCCTCGCCCGCGACGCCTTCGCCACGCTGCCCTCCGAGTTCCGCGACCTGACCGGCGCGGTGCTGTTCCGCATCGAGGATTTCCCCGACGAAGATGTGATGCGCGAGATGGGCCTCGAAAGCGAGTTCGACATCCTCGGCCTGTTCCAGGGTCCCAACCTCGCCGACCACGAGGCCGGCCGCGTCCACGGCCACCAGACGATGATATTCCTCTACCGCCGTCCGATCCTCGACTACTGGGCCGAGCACAGCGAAACGCTCGGCGCCGTCATCCGCCACGTCCTGATCCACGAGATCGGCCATCACTTCGGATTGTCGGACGAGGATATGGACGCAATTGAAGATGACGTGGACTAACGCCCCTGTCATTCCCGCGAAAGCGGGAATCCAGGAGCAACACACTGGATGCCCGCCTTCGCGGGCATGACAGCGGTGCTTTAGCGCAACGAATACGCCCGCTCCGGCGCGTAGACGCTCCCGTCATCCGTCAGCACGCTCGAATAAAGCAAAAACTCCGTAACCGGAAACCCCGGCGCGGCGAACAGCGCGTGGTCGCTCAGCCAGTCCAGTATCCGGCCCATATTCGCGCCGCGGCCCATCCGCGCCAGCGTGATATGCGGCACGAATTTGCTGTGATCGATCTTCACCCCGACGCGCCGCACCGCGGTCTCGACCTTGCGCTGCAGATGATCGAGCGCCTCGCTCGGCCGCACGCCCGCCCACAGCACGTCGGGATGCTTGCCGCCGAACTCGCCGACGCCGTGCGGCTCCAGATCGAACCCCGGCGCGTCGATCCCCGCGAGCACATCGTCGATCATCGCCATGTCGCGCCCATCGACCTCGCCGATGAAGCACAGCGTCAGATGCAGTTGCTCGCGCGTCTGCCAGCGCGCGCCGGGCACGCCGCCTTGCAAAAGCGCAAGGCGCCGCGCCAGCACATCGGGAACCGCCAGGCCGACGAACAGCCGTTCCATGCTCACGCCCCTCCCCGCATCATCCGCCCCAGCGGCAGCGTTCGCCGGAACAGCAGTGTCACGATGCCATATGCGATGCCGCCGCCGAGCAGCGCCAGCCCGAACAGCGCCTCATGATGAAAGCGATGCAGATGCAGATAATGCTCGCCCAGCCACACGCCGCCCAGCGCCGCCGCGCCCGTCGCCACCGCTGCGAGTATGATGGCCGGCAGCGCGCGCGTGAAATGGCTCTCCACCGTCAACAGATCGCGGCGCAGCCCCAGCCACAGCAGCAAACTCACATTGGCCCATGACCCCAGCGAGGTGCCGAGCGCCACGCCCACCGCGCCGAGATGAAAGCCCCACACCAGCAAAAACTTCAGACCGACATTCACCACCACCGCCAATATCGTCGCACGCACCGGCGTCGCGGTGTCGCCGCGCGCATAAAACGTCGCTGCCACCACCCGCACCAGCACGAAGGCCGGCAGGCCGATGCCATAGGCGCCCAGCGCGCTCGCCGAAATGTCCGCCGCCGCGACCGAGAACGCGCCATGCGCGAACAGCGCCCGCATGATCGTCTGCGGCACCAGCAAAAACGCCGCCGCGAAAGGCAGCGTCAGGAACAGGCCGAGCGCCGCCGCATTGTTCTGCGCCGCATCGGCGCCGGCGCGGTCGTTCAGCGCGACGCGGCGCGACATCTCGGGCAGCAGCACCGTCGCCAGCGCGATGGCGATGGTGCCCAGCGGAAGCTGGTTGATGCGGTCGGCATAATTGATCGCGGTCAGCACGCCCGAGGGCAGGAAGCTCGCGATGATCGTGTCGATGAAGAGCCCGATCTGCACGCTCGCCGAGCCCAGCGTTGCCGCGCCCAGCGCGACGAGGAATTCGCGCATCTGCCTCGTCCAGCGCGGCCAGCCCAGGCGCAGCCAGATCTTCGCCCGCGCCGCCGCCCACACGATGAAGAACAGCTGCAGCACGCCGGCCAGCAGCACGCCCCACGACGCGGCGTAACCGGCATTGCTGAACCAGCGCGAGCACAGCAGCGTGCCGATGATCGCGAGGTTGAGGAAGATCGACCACGCCGCAGCGGCGGCGAACTTCTCATGCGCGTTCAGCATCGCCGAGAGCTGCACCGCGACCACGGTGAGGATCAGATAGGGGAACGTGATGCGCGAGAAATCGATGGCGAGCGCGATCTGCCCCGGATGGTTGGCGAAACCCGGCGCCAGCGCGGCGACGATCTGCGGCATGAAGATGAGCGCCGCCGCCAAGAGCGCGATCTGCGCCGCCATCTGCCAAGAGAACACCCGGTCGGCGAACAGCGCCGCCGCGCTGTCGCCCTCGCGCGCGCGCAAGCTGGCATAGCGCGGGATGAACGCCACGTTGAACGCGCCCTCCGCGAAGATGCCGCGAAAGCTGTTGGGCAGGCGCAGCGCGACGAAATAGGCGTCGGACAACAGCCCGTCGCCCAATATCGCCGCCATCACGATGTTTTGCGCAAAGCCCGCGATGCGCGACAGCAGCGTGAACCCGCCGACCGAAAGGAGGCGCTTGAACATCTAGTGTTTCGCCAGCAGCACGAGCTGCTTCACATAAGGCAGGATGCGCGCGACGACGATCTTCACGCCCTCGGGATTGGGATGGATGCCGTCCGCCTGGTTCAGCTTGGGGTTCAGCGCGACGCCGTCGAGGATGAAGGGATAGAACAGCGTGCCGAACTGCTTGGCCAGCCGCGGATAGATCGGATCGAACTGCGTCGCATATTCCGCCCCGAAATTGCGCGGCGCCTTCATGCCGGTGAGCAGCACCGGGATATGCGCTGCCTTCAGCCGCGTCAGGATCGCGCTGAGATTCTTCTCGGTCAGCGCCGGCGCCTGCCCGCGCAACGCGTCGTTCGACCCCATCTCGATAATCGCCGCATCGGGATGATCGGCCAGCGACCAGTCGAGCCGCGACAGCCCATCCGACGAGGTATCGCCCGACACGCCCGCATTGATCACCTTGGCATCGATGCCGGAGGCCTTGAGCCGGTCTTGCAAGACGGCGGTGAAATCCAACCCGGGCGGCACGCCGTATCCCTGGGTGAGGCTGGTGCCGAGTGCGAGAATCTTGATGGGCGCGGCAGCGGCGGGGACGGCGACGAGTACTGCAAATAAGAGCACCCATCGCGCCAATGCTCCCCATCCAAAATTAAAAAAGAACTCCCTCTCCCCCTCCGGGGGAGAGGGCGGGGTGAGGGGGTCTCTCAGCGCACTCATGCTGTCGATGTCGTTCTGTATAGGCTGTGGGGCGATCGTATCGCCAGCTGACATCGACCTCACCACCCCCTCACCCCGCCCTCTCCCCCGCTTCGCGGGGGCGAGGGAGAAGTATGCGTGGGGAGGTGATATGTGAGTATTGAAGCGGGCGATCGCCATCCCATATCGCCTGTATCTGTTCCGCCCGCGAGTCATCGATGCACAATCCCCCAGCCGCCATCAATTTGGAAGACGTGCGACTGACGCTGACCAGCGTCGCCGGTCCCGTCAACATCCTGAACGGCGTGTCGCTCGCCATCCCCGCCGGCGAGACCGTGGCGCTGCTCGGGCCCTCCGGCTCGGGCAAATCCTCGCTCCTGATGGTCGCGGCCGGGCTGGAGACCGCCACATCGGGCCGCGTCAGCGTCGCCGGCACCGACATCACCCGGATGGGCGAGGACGCCCTGGCGCGCTTTCGTCGCGGCCGCGTCGGTATCGTGTTCCAGTCCTTCCACCTGATCCCGACCATGACGGCGCTCGAGAACGTCGCGGTGCCGCTCGAACTCTCCGGCGTCGCCGATGCGTTCGACCGCGCCCGCGAGGGCCTCGCCGCCGTCGGCCTCGCCGCCCGCACCGATCACTATCCCGGCCAGCTCTCCGGCGGCGAGCAGCAGCGCGTCGCACTCGCCCGCGCCATCGCGCCCGGCCCCGCCGTGCTGTTCGCCGACGAGCCGACCGGCAATCTCGACGGCGCGACGGGCGCCGAGGTCGCCGACCTCCTCTTCGCCCTCCCCGCCCGCACCGGCGCGACGCTGTTCCTGGTCACGCATGAGGAAGCTCTCGCGGCGCGTTGCCACCGCATCGTCCGCCTCAAGGATGGCCGCATCGTGTCAGACACGCCCGCATGAGCCGCCTGCGTCTCGCCTTCCGCCTCGCACGACGCGAGATGCGCGGCGGCCTCGCCGGCTTTCGCATCTTCTTCGCCTGCCTGATGCTCGGCGTCACCGCCATCGCCGGTGTCGAGTCGCTCTCCACCGCGTTCCTTACCGGCCTCGCCGAGCAGGGCCGCACGCTGCTCGGCGGCGACGTCGTGGTGCACCTCGTGCACCGCGAAGCTGACGCCGACGAACGCGCGTTCCTGACCAAACACGGCAAGGTCTCCGAAACCGTCGCGATGCGCGCGATGGCCTATGCCCTCAAGCACGGCACCGAAGACGAGCGCCAGCTCGTCGAACTCAAATCCGTCGACGGCGCCTACCCGTTCTTCGGCGCAGTCTCGCTCTCGCCCAACCAGAGCCTGCAAACCGCTTTGCGCTGTAACGCCAACATCTGCGGCGCGGTGGCGGAGCAGACCCTGCTCGACCGCCTGCACATCGCGCCCGGCGCGCTGATCAAGGTCGGCACCCAAACCTTCCGCCTCTCCGCCGTGCTGAACAGCGAGCCCGACCGCATCTCCGGCGGCTTCAGCCTCGGCCCGCATCTGATGATGTCGAACGCCGCGCTCGCCCGCACCGGCCTCGTCACTTTGGGCAGCCTGATCGACTACAATTACCACGTGGTGTTGCCGCCGAACGCCTCCGTCGCCCGCTTCAAGGACGACGCGACGCGCGCCTATCCGCAAGGCGGCTGGGACATCCGCGACCGCTCCGACGCCGCGCCGGGCATCAAGCGCTTCGTCGAGCAGGTGACGATGTTCCTCACTCTCGTCGGCCTCACCGCGCTCGCCGTCGGCGGCGTCGGCGCGGGGCAAGCCGTCAGCGCCTTCCTCGACCGCAAGCGCTCCGAGATCGCGATCTTCAAGGCGCTCGGCGCCGACGGCGTGCTGATCTTCCTCGTCTTCTTCATCCAGGTGATGGCCGTCGCGCTCGCCGCGGTGCTCAGCGGTCTCGTGCTCGGCGCCGCGCTGCCCTTCGCGGTTCAGGCCGCCTATGGCGCCGACATCCCCGCCCCGGCGCATTTCGCGCTCTACGCCGCGCCGCTCGCGCTTGCCGCGGCGTTCGGCCTGCTCTCCGCCATCGCCTGCGCCGTGCCGCCGCTGGCCCGCGCGCGATTGATCCCGCCCGCCAGCCTGTTCTGCGACCTCGTCGCCCCCGCCAGCGCGCGCGGCGCCTGGCCCTATCTCCTCGCCGCCGCCATCGCCGGCGCCTGCGTCGTCGGCCTCGCATTGCTGCTGGCACCATCGCCGCTGTTCGCCGCCGAATTCCTCGCCGGCACCGCCGCGGGCCTCGTCGTTCTGCGCCTGATCGCGGAAGGCTTCCGCTTCATCCTGAAACGCCTGCCCCGCCCGCGCAGCGCCACGCTGCGCCTGGCGCTGGCCAATCTCACCCGCCCCGGCGCCGCGACCACCGGCGTCGTCACCGCGCTCGGCCTCGGGCTCACGCTGCTCGCCACCGTCTCGCTGCTCGACAACACCATCGCGGCCCAGGTCAAGGACCTCCTGCCCGGCACCGCGCCCAGCTTCTTCTTCATCGACATCCAGCCCGACGAGGCCGCCGCCTTCGACGCCGCGATCCTCCGCTTCAAATCGGCCGAGGACTACAAGCGCACCCCGATGATCCGTGGACGGATCGTCTCGCTCAAGGGCGTCGCCGCCAAGGACGCGCCCGTCGCGCCGGAGGCCAAATGGGCGGTCAGCGGCGACCGCGGCATCACCTATGCCGCGACCCCGCCGCAAGGCACCATCATCACCGACGGCCAGTGGTGGCCGGCGAATTATGATGGCGCGCCGCAGATCTCGTTCGACGCCGACCTCGCCAAGGGCATGAATCTCCACCTCGGCGACAAGATGGTGCTCAACGTGCTGGGCCGCGAGATCGAAGCGACCATCACCTCGTTCCGCAAGGTCGATTTCACCACCGGCGGCCAGAACTTCATCATCGTGATGTCGCCCGGCCTGATCGACCACGCGCCGCATTCCTTCCTCGCCACCGTGCGCGTCGATCCCAAGGACGAGGAGCCGCTCTACCGCGCCATCACCGACGCCTTCCCCAACATCTCGACCATCCGCGTGAAAGACGCCATCGCGCAGGTCAACGGCCTGCTGCAGCAATTGAGCGACGGCGTGCGCGCCGCCAGCCTGCTGACCATCCTGTCGGGCCTGCTCGTCCTCGCCGGCGCCATCGCCGCGGGCGGCCGCGGCCGGCTCTACGACGCCACGGTCTTGAAAGTCCTCGGCGCCACACGCGCGCGCGTCGCGCTCGTCTACGTCCTCGAATACGGCGTCACCGGCCTGCTCACCGGATTGCTCGCGCTCGCCACCGGCACGCTCGCCGCCGATATTATCTGCGAGCAGGTGTTCGAAGTGCCGCTCACCTTCAACACCGGCGTCGCGCTGCTCACTGTCTTCGGCGGCAGCGCCGCGACCTTGCTGTTTGGTCTGGCCGGCTCCTGGACCGCTCTCGCCGCACGTCCGGCGGCGCAATTGCGCGCGCCGTAAACCGGCGATCGGCTCAAAGACTCCGAAACGCGAGCGGGCCGTCAAAGTGCAAAGTCGGAAAAGCGCTGACGTGGGCAGCATCGTCGACAACGGCTTCGATGAAGCCTGTCAGATCGTAACGGAAGCTCTGATAGCTGGGGCTACGCGCCTCATTCACGACGATGGTCCAATCGGCGGTCTTCCCGGCCGTCAGCCAATGGATCACATCTCCGTTGTCCGTCATCGCGACGGGCAGCAGGCCTGGCTTGGCCGGGTGAAGATCGAACGGACGAGGCTCCCCGGAGGTCCGCAATTCGCGCAGGATCTCAAGCTGCCGCTCGGCCCGAGGCAACAAGTTCAGCGTGGGACGAACTGCGAATGGATTGAAGACTGTAATGAAATTGCCAATGACGCCGCTGCCATAGCAACGGATGAACGCCTTGTAGTCATCCGGCAACGCGGTCTTTAGCGCGTCCTCTACGGCACCCCAATCGCCCAACGCCTCGGTCGGACTTTTTGGAGGTGTCAATTTATGCGACAGCGCTGAAACGGACATTCCACTGGACCCTTATGGGATTGGGCACCATCAAAACCCAACTGAGCCCCTCGCGCTCAACGTGATACCGCGTGGTACCGCGTTCGCACCGTAGTACAGCGGTCTGGACGAATATTCCACGGTCTGGTCACCTTCGACTGCGCCACGCCTTGACGATCGATGCTGGCATGGCGTTGCTGACGGTGCTCGGCGGCGGTGCCGCGACCTTGCTGTTCGGCCTCGCCGGCGCCTGGACCGCGCTCGCCGCGCGTCCCGCGGCGCAGCTGCGCGCGCCGTGACCGCCGACGGTTCTGGTATGCCTGCCGCGTATGGCTCGACACAGAACGATTATTTGACTTAAGCGCGTTCCCGTTCGACGCTCACCTCCAGAGTCCCGCGCCGTTCGCGCATATCCGGCGACAGATCGACACTTCAAGGGGACGCGCACCATGACCGCCATCGACCACATCCGCGGCACCATCGCGGACACGCTGCACCAATGGGGCGTCGCGCCGGACGCGCTCGCCGGCAAGCATCTGGACACCGCGACGCATGGCGGCAAGGCGAGCCTCGGGAGTGAAAGCCATGGCCGCGTGCCGGGGCGCGGCCGTGGCCGCTTCGCGCTCGACACGGTGCATGTCCGCAAGGGCCACCGCATCGAGCTCGACGTGGTCGCCGACCTCGTCGCCAACACGCTGGAGATCGAACCGGGCGGCGAGATCGTCATCGCGGAGGGCAGCCGCTTCATCGTCGGCAAGCTGATCTCCGGCGGCGCGTCGCAGGTCACCATCAAGCTCAAGAACGGCAAGAACGGCCTCGACGGCATGGCCCCCGGCCAGAAGGGCTTCGACGGCGGCGACGCGCCCGCAATCGCCAATCTGCCGTTCCTCGCCGCCGCGATCGTCGGCACCTTCACGCTCAAGATCATCGGCGGCAATGGCGGCAGCGGCGGCGCCGGCGGCAAGGGCGCCGATGGCGGCAAGGGCGGCAATGGCACGCAGGTCGGCGCGATCACGATTCTCTACGGCACCAAGAAAATGGTCGGCAAGGTCAAGCTCGTGGTCGACGGGCTGAAACCCGGCAAGGGCGGCGCGGCCGGCGCCGCCGGCGGCAAGCGCGGCAAGTCCGGCACGGCCGGTTCCGCCGCGGAGCCGGTGCTGCGCCAGCTCACCCCGCCCAAGCCCGCCACGGCGCACACCGCCAAGTTCAATCGCGACGTCGCCAAGCGCCCGATCTTCACCAAGCCGAGCAACGATTTCACCACCGCCAAACAGGGCCAGGTCGCGCCGGCGCCGCGCATCGTCAAGGACGCGCAAGGCAACATCGTCTGGGACCTGAATTCCTATCGCTTCCTCGACGAGAAGAACAAGGCGCCCGACACCGTCAATCCCAGCCTGTGGCGCAACGCCCAGCTCAACTATTTCAACGGCCTCTATCTGATCACGACCAACGATGCCGGCTGGGGCATCTACCAGGCGCGCGGCATGGATCTGGCCGTCGTCACCTTCATCGAGGCGGCGAACTCGGTCATCGTCGTCGATCCGCTCACCACCGCCCAGGCGGCACAGGCCGCCTGGGAGCTGATGAAGGCGGAGCTCGCGCGCCAGGGCAAGGCCAAGGAGATCCGCTGCATCATCTACAGCCACACCCATGTCGACCATGATGGCGGCGTCGGCGGCCTCGTCGAGGTCGGCCAGACGCAGGCCCCGCCGGGCGAGCAGCCCGAGGTGAAAGTCATCGCCCCGATCGGCTTCATGGAGGAGGCGACCTCGGAGAACGTCTATGCCGGCACCGCGATGGGCCGCCGCGCCACCTATATGTACGGCAACATCCTGCCGCGCGGCCCCCGCGCCCAGGTCGGCGCCGGCCTCGGCCTCGGCCTCTCCACCGGCACGATCACGCTGATCGGCCCGAACATCTCGATCGAGGAGAACAACATCGACGATCCGATGGACGTCGACGGCGTCGATGTCGTGTTCCAGCTGACGCCCGGCACCGAGGCGCCGGCCGAGATGAACATCTTCTTTCCCGGCTACAAGACGCTGCACATCGCGGAGAACTGCACCCACACGCTGCACAACATCCTGACGCTGCGCGGCGCCAAGGTGCGCGATGCGCTGGCCTGGGCCGATTACCTGACGGAATCGCTCGAGCTGTTCGGCGACAAGACGGACATCATGATCGCGGCGCACCACTGGCCGACCTGGGGCAAGGCGCAGGTCGCCGAGATGATCGAATCCCAGCGCGACATGTACAAATTCCTCAACGACCAGGTGCTCCAGCTCCTGAACCAGGGCTACACGCTGACCGAGATCGGCAACAAGATGGAGCTGCCGCCGACCCTCGCCGACAAATGGTACAATCAGGGCTATTACGGCACGATCAACCACAATTCCAAGGCCGTGTATCAGCGCTATATCGGCTGGTTCGACGGCGTGCCGGCGCACCTGCATCCGCTCGATCCGGTCGAGGAGGGCGCCAAATATGTCGAGTATATGGGCGGCGCCAAGGCGCTGCTCAAGCGCGCCCGCAAGGACTTCAAGGCCGGCAATTACCGCTGGGTGGCGAGCGTGGTGAACCAGCTCGTCTTCGCCGATCCCACTGACGAGGATGCCAAGCATCTTCTTGCAGACGCCTATGAGCAGATGGGCTACCAGGCGACCTCGGCGCCGTGGCGCAATTTCTATCTCGGCGGCGCGCAGGAGCTGCGCAACGGCGTCGCCATCCTCTCCAACCCCAATTCCGGCAGCGCCGACACGCTCGCGGCGATGTCGATGGACGAGTTCCTCGCCTTCGTCTGCGTCCTGATCGACGCGAAAAAGGCCGACGGCGTCTTCGTCGAGTTCGTCCTCAACCTCGAGGCCGACGAGCGCTACGAAGCGCACATGTACTCGCTGCGCCTGAAAAACTCGGTGCTGGTGTTCGCCGAAATCGAGGACCGCACCGCGATCCCGGACGTGCAGGCGGTGGTCACCACCACCCGCCTGGTGCTCAACCGCATCATCGGCGGCGAGATCGACTTTGCCGACGGTCTCAACGACGGAACCGTGACGATCGGCGGGCCCAGGCCGCAGGCCGTGCTGGTGTTCGCCGCCACCCTGGTCGCGCCGTTTAACCCCTGGTTCAACATCGTGACGCCGTAACTATGCCCACCCTCCCCTTGAGGGAGGGTCGAATTGCGAAGCAATTCGGGGAGGGGTCTGGCGCTGGAGCCGGCCCCTCCCCGAAAAATCTTCGCTGCGCTCCGATTTTTCGACCCTCCCTCAAGGGGAGGGTTGGATTCTTGCGCCCCTTGAACGAAACGGCGCGAAGCACGATATAATACCCGTGAACCAGCGGCTCTGCGCCGCAAGGAAAGGACTTCCATGGCTGACTTTGACAACCGCGTGCTCCGGAGCCAGGCGGCACCCGCCGACGCCGTAGACGCCGGCCTGCGCAGCTACATGCTGCGCGTCTACAATTACATGCTGATCGCGATGGTCCTCACCGGCGTCACCGCCTACGGCGTCTACTCGGCGTCGGTGACGACCAATCCGGCCCTCGCGGCGCATGTCTTCCCGCACGGCCTGATGCTGACCCAGCTCGGCGTCACGCTGTTCGCGACGCCCCTGCGCTGGGTGTTCGCGCTGGCGCCGGTCGCCATCGCGCTCTACCTCCAGGTCCGCCTGCGCAATATGAGCCTCGGCGGCGCGCAGCTCGGCTTCTGGATCTTCGCCGCTTTGATGGGCGTCTCGATGGCGACCATCTTCCTCGTCTACACCCAGACCAGCATCGCGCAGGTCTTCTTCATCACGGCGGCGGCGTTCGCCGGCCTCAGCCTCTACGGCTACACCACGCGGCGCAGCCTGTCGGGGATCGGCTCGTTCCTCATCATGGGTGCGTGGGGCCTGTTCATCGCGATGATCGTGAACATCTTCCTGCAGTCCGCGATGATCATGTGGATCGCCTCTGTGGCGGGCGTCGGCATCTTCGCCGGCCTGACCGCCTACAACACCCAGGCGATCAAGGAGATGTATTCGGCCAACGACGACGGCACGGTCTCCGGCCGCAAGGCGATCCTGGGCGCGCTGGTGCTCTACATCGACTTCATCAACATGTTCCAGTTCCTGCTCTACCTGATCGGCAACCGCCGCTAAGCCAGGAACCTCTCGAATGCAAAAAGCCCCGGTGGAAACACCGGGGCTTTTTTTCTTAACCTCTCCCGCTTGCGGGAGAGGTCGGCGAGCGAAGCGAGACGGGTGAGGGCCCGACACCCTGCACCGTCCCCTCACCCGAAAAATGCTTCGCATTTTTCGACTTCTCCCGCGCGCGGGAGAGGTTATTGAGCTACGCGCTCGTCGCCTTCATCACGAGCTTGTCGAACGCGTGCAGCACCTGCTCCAGCTCGTGCCCGCGCTTCAGGATCAGCCCCGTCGCGGCGATCACCGCATACATCCCCTGCTTGCCGCGCAGCTTCGGCCGTTTCTCGACCCGATAGAGCGGCATCTCGCTGGCGCGGCGGAAGATCGAGAACACCGCCGCCTCTTCGAGGAAATCGATCGCATAATCGCGCCATTCGCCGGCGGCGACCATGCGGCCATAGATCGTGAGAATGCGGTTCAGTTCGGCGCGGTCGAAGCGCACCTGCGCCACGACCGGCTCTTGTCCTTGCGATGCCGTCCGCGTGGGCAAGGATGTCCCCGCGCGGACGAACGCTATGGGTTCTTCCGCCATCGCCCCAAGTGTGAGCCTGTCACGGGACTGTCGCAAGCCCCTTTACGCATTCACCGCTTCACCGCCAGCATCACGCCGTCGCCGACCGTTGCGAGCGCCATGTCGACCCGCGCATCGGCCTGGATCTTGGCGTTGAGCGCGCGCAGCGCGACGGTCGATGCGTCGGTCTCCTTCGGGTCGGCGACCGCGCCGCTCCACAGCATGTTGTCCAGCGCCACCAGCCCGCCCGGCCGCAACAGTTTCAGCACCCGCTCGTAGTAGCCGTCATAGTTCGGCTTGTCGGCATCGATGAAGGCGAGATCGAACGGCCCTTCGCCCTTCGCGATCATCGCGTCGAGCGCCTCCAGCCCCGATCCCAATCGCAGATCGATCTTCCCGTCGACGCCGGCCTCGTTCCAATAGACCTTGGCCTTGTCGGTGAACTCCTTGCTGACGTCGAGCGCCACGACCTTGCCGTCCGCCGGCATCGCGAGCGCGACGCTGAGCGCGCTGTAGCCGGTGAACGTGCCGATCTCGACATACCTCTTCGCACCCGTGAGCTTGACCATCACCTGCAGGAACGCACCCTGCTCCGGCGCGATCTGCATCATCGCCATCGGCATCTTGGCGGTCTCCTCGCGGCAGCGGATCTGCGCCGGCGTCTCGCGCGCGCCGGTCGTGCTGAGGTAGCTCATCAAAGCTTCCGTTGCGTGCACAAAGCGTCCCATGGAAATCTCCTCATCCTTCGCCACGAAAGGGTCACGATTGGACCATGGCGCGGTCCAACTCCGCGGCGACACTCTTCCTCGCCGGCGTGACCGAGTTGACGGGCCGCCTGGAAGCGAATCAAGCCCCCCAGCCCTCCTTCTGGACGCCTTGATCGGTCCGCCGGCCTTTTTTCCCATCCCTCTGGTCACGCCCTCGCTGCTGCGCCACGCTTGGCAAAACAGCGGGAGAAAACACATGCGTCTTCAAGGACGAGTCGCCATCGTGACCGGCGCGGCCTCGGGCATCGGCCAGGCCAGCGCGCAATTGTTCGCGAGCGAAGGCGCCAAGGTCCTCGCCGTCGACCTTCCCGGCAAAGGCCTCGCCGAAGCGCATGCCGACCACGCCAGCATCGCGACGCTCGAAAAAAGCGTCGGCGATTCCGACGCCGCGAAGCTGATCGTCGACACCGCACTCGCAAAATTCGGCGCCCTCGACATCGTGATGAACAATGCCGGCATCGGATCCAACGCGCTGGTCGAGGCGATGACGCAGGACCAGTGGGACCGCGTCATGAACGTCAACCTCACCGCGCAATTCCGCCTGTGCCAGGCGGCCATCCCGCATTTGAAAGACAGCAAGGCCGGCCGCATCGTCAACGTCGCCTCGGTGATGGCCGAAGGCACCGATTACGGCCTCGCCGCCTATTGCGCCTCCAAGGCCGGCGTCGCGGGCCTCACGCGCACTTTGGCGCTGGAGCTCGGCAAGTTCGGCATCACCGCCAATTACCTCGAGCCCGGCGCGATCCAGACCGGCATGACGCGGCCGCTGTGGGATGCGCGTCCCGAGGTGCAGGACATCTGGGCCAAGAAATCCGCGCTGCGCCGCGTCGGCCAGCCGATCGACCTCGCCCGCGCCGCGCTGTTTTTAGCCTCCGACGACGGCGGCTTCGTGACGGGACACGGCCTCGTCGTGGACGGCGGCTTGATGCTGCGGGTGTAGGTGAAATTAAAGCTCACCTGTCATCCCGGCCAAGCGACCCCGCACTTGTTGCGGGGGAGCGCGAGCCGGGACCCATCGTGCGGATTGCTGGATGGGTCCCGGGTCTCGCTACGCTCGCCCGGGATGACAAAGAGAATTGGATATTTAAGCCTTCAGCTTGCGGATATCCGCGCCAAGCTGTCCAAACAGCCCGCCGATCGCGCCGACCATGGTCAGGATCGCGGTCCCGATGGCGAGCGCGATCAGCGGCTCGTCGCCGATGATGTTCGCGGCGCAGATCCCGATGAGACCTGAAGCGCCACCGGCCAGCGCCCCGCCCAGCGCGCCGCGCGCATAGCCCTTGGCGAAATCGCGCGCATAGAACAGCCCGACCAGCCCCGCGATCATCATCGCGCAGAACTCGTAATAGGCATGCGCCCGCGCGTACGGCACGTAATGCCCGATGACGGCGAGCGTCACCTCCAGCGTGATGCCGGTGATCGCCGCGCGTTGCAGGAGCTTGCCGTCGAACACGTTCCATCCGAAATCGAGCTTCGGACGAATACTAGCCCGCGAAAGCGGCGGATCAACGGCAGCATCACGCCGGAGCTGTGCCGCCCACAAGCCTACCGATCAGCCCGCCGATCGCGCCCGTCACCGCGGAACTCAGCGTCCCGACCACCAGGATCATCGCCGGCACATCGCCGAGCACGACCGAGATCGCGATCCCGATCAGCGCGCAGACGCCGCCGGCGATCGCGCCGCCCAGCGCCGCGCCGCCGAGCCCCGCCGCGCTGCGGCCATAGATCAGTCCCGCCACCAGCGAAATCCCCATCCCGCCGAACGCGAAGAGATTGAGCGCGATGTACGGCACGAAATGTCCCGCCACGACCATCGCAACCTGCAGCACGGTGCCGATCAGCGTCGCGGTCTGGAGTGCTTTCATATTGAGCATGGTGTCCCCCTTATGGTTTGGCGTTGAAGCTGTCGGCTAGCATGAACAAATACTGCGCATTGCCACCGCTCAGGTGATCGTAGAGCTGGTCGTATTTGGCGCCCGTGCCGAAGCCGATCACGGTCTCGGTGACCAGGGCCTTGTCGCCGCCGCCGACCGGCGAGATCTGGATCATGGTGCGCACGCTGGCGAAGGTCGCCGGATCGAACGGCCCGCCTGCCGGCACGAATTCGTTGCGCCACACCAGCAGCGAATCCGGCTCCCAGACCACGATCCTGTTCTTCACATTTCCCGGATCGCCGATCTTGCTCCCCGGCATCAGCCCGAACTCGATCAGTCCGTCATTGCCCGGCGTGACATGCGCCACCGGCACGCCGGCCCATTTGACGAAGGCATCGTCGGTGGTGAACGCCGCCCAGACCGCGGCCACTGGCGCATCGACGAGAACGCTCTGCTTCAGCACCCGCGCCCCGTTCGCGTCCTTGAACGACACGTCCTGTATCGCGACCCGCACCGGCGTGAACGCCGAAACCAGGACCGCGACCAGCACGACGGCAAGAATTTTCATGTCCTCAACTCCCTCTCCTCGTTTGGTCCATCGCTTCGCTACTTGAGACCCGCGGCTTCGCGCTCGAGCCGCGTGACGTAATCGCGCAGCATCGCGACCGAGCGGTCGAACGCTGCAAGATTGCGATGCGTGCGCGATTGCATCACGCCGCCCTCCATCGTGGTCAGCGTGAAGACGGCGAGCCCATGGCGGTCGACATCGCGCGGCAGCCGCGCGCCGGCCTCGACGAAGCACTGTTCGATCGCCGCCACCCAGCCGTCGAAATTCGTCGCGATCAGTTCGCGCACCGGCGGATCGGGCTCGTGAATTTCGAGCGCCAGATTGCCGATGGGGCAACCATAAAAGCAGTCGGTCGCCTCCAGCATGCCGCGATAGCGCGCCAGCAGCGCGAACACCTTCGCGATGGGATCGCTCACGCCTTCCCACGCCGGCGCCAGCAGCATCGGCCCGATCCCGTCGCGGTACATCCGCAAGACCTCGATCAGCAGATCCTGCTTGGTCGGAAAGAAGTGATAGAGGCTGCCGCTATTGGCGCCCGCCGCGCGCAGTATGTCGGAGACGCTGGTCGCGTCGTACCCCTTCTCCGAAAACAGCCGCATGGCGGTCACCAGCAACCTCGTCCGCGTATCCTCAGGCATGGAACTATACTTGATTGATCGTTCAACCAAGTCAAGACGAGTTCAACCAAATGTCCGATCTTTAAGGCCTCAGAACTTGCGGTATGGATTGCGCTTCTCTAAGCAAACCCTAGGTTTTCTCCACTAGGCGCCATGATCGAGATCGCGGGACTGACCAAGCGCTTCGGCCCCCACACGGCCGTCGCCAATCTGTCGCTGAAGGTCGGCAAGGGCGAGGTCCTGGGCTTTCTCGGCCCCAACGGCGCCGGCAAATCCACCACCATGAAGATGATCACCGGCTACCTCGCCCCCAGCGCCGGCCGTGTCTCCGTCTGCGGCCACGATGTCGAGACCGACCAGCTCGCCGCCCAATCCGCCATCGGCTACCTCCCCGAAGGCGCCCCGGCCTATGGCGACATGACCTCGCGCCAGTTCCTGCTGTTCATTGCGCAGGTGCGCGGCTTCAAGGGCGCCGAGGCCAAGGCCCGCGTCCAGCGCGCCGTCGAGAAGACCGAGCTCGAAGGCGTCCTCGACCAGCCCATCGAGACACTGTCCAAGGGCTTCAAGCGCCGCGTCGGCCTCGCCCAGGCGATCCTCCACGACCCGCCGGTCCTCATCATGGACGAGCCGACCGACGGCCTCGACCCCAACCAGAAGCACGCCGTGCGCACCTTGATCCGCGGCATGGCCGCCGAAAAGGCCATCATCGTCTCGACCCATCTGCTCGAAGAGGTCGAAGCGATCTGCACCCGCGCCGTGATCATCGACCGCGGCCAGATCGTCGCCGACGGCACGCCGGCGCAGCTTCTCGCCCGCTCGCGCTATCACAATGCGGTGACCATCGCTTTGCCCGCCAGCGCACGCGACACCGCCGCCGCCCGCCTCAAGACGCTGCCCAGCGTCGCCTCGGTCGAGATCGAACCGCGCGGCGACGGCACGATCCAGTTCACCGCTTTCCCGCGCAACGGCGCCCTCCCCATCGAGGACATCAGCGCGCTGGCCGTCGCCGAAAAATGGGACGTCAAGGAATTGCACGCCGAAGCCGGCCGCCTCGACGACGTCTTCCGCGCCATCACCACGCATGACGCGGCGCGTTCGAAGGTGGTGGCATGAGCGCGCTCCGCCCTTCTTTTCACCTCCCCGCAAGGGGGAGGTAAAACCAAATGAAATACATCCTCCCCATCTTCAAACGCGAGTTCGCCGCCTATTTCGCGACGCCGCTCGCCTACGTCTTCATCGTGATCTTCCTGCTCGCGATGGGCTCCTTCACCTTCTATGTCGGGCGTTTCTTCGACAACAACATTGCCGACCTGTCGGTGTTCTTCGGCTATCACCCCTGGCTCTATCTCTTCCTCGTCCCCGCCATCGCGATGCGGCTGTGGGCGGAGGAGCGCCGCACCGGCACGATGGAGCTGCTGCTCACGCTCCCCGTCCCGCTTTGGGCGACGGTCGCCGGCAAATTCCTCGCCGCCTGGGCGTTCCTCGCGGTGGCGCTGGCGCTCACCTTCCCGATCTGGATCACGGTCAACTACCTCGGCGATCCCGACAATGGCGTGATCGTCGCGTCCTATGTCGGCAGCCTGCTGATGGCCGGCGCCTATCTCTCCATCGGCGCCTGCATCTCGGCGACCACCAGCAACCAGGTCATCGCCTTCATCGTTACGGTCGTGGTGTGCTTCCTGTTCACGATCTCCGGCGCGCCGATGGTGCTGGATTTCTTCCGCGGCTGGGCGCCGCTCGCCCTCGTCACCGCGATCTCGTCCTTCAGTTTCCTCACCCACTTCACCGCGATCTCCGCCGGCGTCATCGATTTGCGCGACATCGTCTATTTCTTCTCGCTGATCGCGCTGTTCCTCACGGCCAATGTCGTGGTCGTCGACCTGAAGAAGGCCGGCTAGCGACATGAAACCGCTCTCCCGCCGCATCTATGCCATCGCCGCGCTCTGCCTCGCGGTGGTGATCTTCGTCGCGATCAACATCGCCGCCGATGCCGGCATCACCACGGCCAAGCTCGACCTCACCGCAAACGGCCAGTTCACCTTGGCCGACGGCACCCGCGCCATCATCGCCAAGATCCCCGAGCCCATCACGCTCAAATTCTACTATTCCAAGAAGGTCGCCGCCGACTACGCCCAGACCTCCGCCTACGCCAAGCGCGTGCGCGACCTGCTCGAAGAGTATGTCTCGCTCAGCGACGGCAAGATCGTCTTGCAGGACGTCGATCCCGAGCCCTTCACCGCGGCGGAAGACGAAGCCACCGCCAACGGCCTCAGCGGCGCGCCCACGGACAGCGGCGACACCGTCTATTTCGGCCTCGTCGGCACCAACCGCATCGACGGCAAGGAGACGATCCCCTACTTCGCGCCCGACCGCGAGCAGTATCTCGAATTCGATCTCTCGACCCTGATCTACCACCTGTCGCAGCCGCAGAAGCCGATCCTCGGCATCATCTCCACGCTGCCGCTCGACACCGGCGCCGGCGGCATGCAGGCCGCGCTGCAAGGCGCCTCGCAGCCCTACGCGATCTATTCCGAGCTCGCCGAAACCTACACGACGCAGATGCTCGATCCCGGCGCCAACCGCATCCCGCCCGGCATCTCGGTGCTGATGGTGGTGCACCCCGCCGGCCTCAGCGCCGCGACGCTCTACGCCATCGACCAGTTCGTGCTGCGCGGCGGCCGCGCCCTCGTCTTCGTCGATCCCAATTCCGAGCTCGCCCAGGCCGGCGGCGGCGAAGACCCGCGCGGCGGCGCCGCTCCCGAATCCGATTTGCCCAAGCTGTTCCAGGCCTGGGGCGTCGGCTACTCGCCCGGCAAGGTGGTCGGCGACCGCGACCTCGCCCAGCGCGTCCAGGTCTCCAGCGATCCGCGCAATCCGGTCGCGAGCTATCCCATCTGGCTGCATCTCACCACCGCGCAGTTCGACTCGAAAGACATCGTCACCGCGAACCTCCAGACGCTGAACCTCGCCAGCGTCGGCGCGCTCCGCCCGCTCAAAGGCGCCAGTACCAATTTCGCGCCGCTGGTGCATTCCTCCGACCAGGCCGGCCTGCTCGACACCGAATCCGTGCGCGGCAATCCCCGCCCGCAGGATCTGATGGGCGACATCATCCCGACCGGCGAGCAGTTCGTCATCGCCGCGCGCATCTCCGGCCCCGCCAAGACCGCCTATCCCGACGGCCCGCCCGCGCAGATGACGAGCGCCGGCGCACCGCCGCCCGCGCCGCTGCCGCCGCAGCTGAAAGAATCTACCGGCCCGATCAACGTCGTCGTCATGGCCGACAGCGACATCTTCGACGACCGCTTCTGGGTCCATGTCGAGAATGCGCTGGGCCGCAAGGTCGCGACGCCTTTCGCCGACAACGGCGCCTTCGTGATGAACGCGGTCGACAATCTGATGGGCTCGGCCGATCTCATCTCGCTGCGCACCCGCGCCACCTCCGACCATCCCTTCACCGTCGTGAAGGAAATCCAGGCCGACGCCCAGGCGCATTTCCAGCAGGAAGCCGAAGCGCTCCAGGCCCGCATGACCGCCGTGCAGCAGCGCCTCCACGAGTTGGAGCAAGGCGCCAGCCCCAACGGTCAGCCCAACGCGCAAAGCGGTCTCAGCGCCGCGCAGCAGGCCGAGATCGACCGCTTCAAGAAGGAGCTGATCGACACCCGCACCGCGTTGCGCGACGTGCAGCACAATCTGCGCAAGGACATCGACACGCTGGGTGAAGTCCTCGCCATCGTGAACATCGTGCTGGTGCCGCTGCTCGTCGCCGCTTTCGCGATCCTGCTCGCCTGGCTGCGCCGCCGCCGCCGCGCCCGCGCCGCCGCGCTGGCGGTTTGAGGATACGCGCGATGGACATGACCGCCTTCTTCGCCGATCCCCGCCGCCGCAATCTCGCGATCCTCGCCGCTGCCGCGCTTCTCAGCATCCTGCTCGCCATCCTCGCGCTGTGGCACCAGGCGAGCTTTGGTCAGGGCGGCACGACGCCGACCGAGTTCCTCCCCGGTTTCGCGAAAGACGTGCACAGCGCCGCGCGCATCCACATCGCCTCCGGCGAAAACCAGTTCGACGTCGTCTTCGTGCCCGAGAAGGGCTGGGTCGTTCCCGAGCGCGACAACTACCCCGCCTCCTACGACCTGGTTCAGCGCACATTGGTCGGCCTCGCCGCGCTCCAGACCGTCGAGCCCAAGACCGCGCGCCCCGACTGGCTGCACTATCTCGGCCTCGAGACTCCGCCGCTCGGCCCCGGCATCGCGATCGCGGTGAGCGACGACAAGGGCCGGCAGATGGCCTCCATCATCACCGGCAAGACCGAGGACATCGGCGATTCCACCGGCGCCACCGGCCTGTTCGTGCGCCGCGCCGGCGAGAACCAGAGCTGGCTCGTCCGCTCCGTCCTCGACCCGCGCGCCTCGCTCACCGACTGGCTCGACAAGAAGGTGCTCGCCGTCGACCGCGCCCGCATTCAGGAAACGGATATCGATCCCGCCGGCAGCCCGTCCTTCATCGTCCATCGCGCCACGCCGAGCGATCCGGACTTCATCTTGTCGCCGATCCCCGCCGGCAAAAGTGTCAGCGATCCCGCCATCCCCGACGGCGTCGCCGCCGCCATCACCGATTTCGGCTTCGACGATGTGCGTCCGGCGCGCGAGCTCGACTTTAGCAACCCGACAACCACCGCGCGCGTCACGACCAAGACCTTCGACGGCCTCGAGGTCACCGCCAACGTCGTGAAGCAGGGCGCCGATTATTGGGTGACACTGACCGCCCAGGCGCTCGACGCCGGCCGCCCCGACGCCGAAAAGGAAGCCGCCACCATCAACGCCCGCGCTGTCGGCTGGGCGTACAAGGTGCCGGCCTTCAAGGGCCAGCTCTTCATGACGACGCTCGATAGCCTCCTCAAAGCTCCGCCCGCGCCGCCGCCGCAGGCGACGATGCCGGGCGGAATGCCTGCGCCTTGAAACGCGTTGCCGCCGCAACCCCACTGTCATGCCCGCGCAGGCGGGCATCCAGACTGCCTGCGGATAGACTCTGGATTCCCGCTTTCGCGGGAATGACAGGTTGAAGCGACCGTTCCATCCGCGCGCATTGCGCTCTAACATCGCCCCACATGAACCAGACCGTCCCCCTGCCCACCACTGACGACACGCTGTACCTGCGCGACAGCTGGTACATGGCGACGCTCGCGGCGAACCTCGACACCAGCGATCTGCGCCGCGAGATGCTGCTCGGCGAGCCGGTCCTCATCGGCCGCAGCCGCGACGGCAAGGTGTTCGCGCTGCGCGATATCTGCCCGCATCGCGGCGTGCCGCTCTCCGCCGGCAAGCTCCTTGCCGACAACACGGTCGAGTGCCCCTATCACGGCTGGCGCTTCAAGGGCGACGGCCAATGCGCCCTGATCCCCTCCCTTATCGGCGACGAATCCATCGATCCCGCGAAAATCCGTGTACGGAGTTACGCCGTGCGCGAGCAGGACGGCCTGATCTGGGTCTACATGCCCGCCGCCGGCCGCGAGACCGCCCCGCCGCGCGGCGAGCCGCCACGCGTCGGCGTCCCCAACGCCAAGCCGCGCTGGAGCGAAAGCCAGAGGTTCAATTGCGGCATCGACCACGCCGTCCTCGGCCTGATGGACCCGGCGCACGGCCCTTACGTGCACAGTCATTGGTGGTGGCGCCGCAAGCCGCGCGAGAAGGTCAAGACCTACGCGCCGCTGCCCAACGGTTTCGTCATGACGCGCCACAAGCCGACCAAGCCGGTCTACGGCCTGCTCGGCGCCGACGTCTCGACCGAGATCACCTTCGAGCTGCCGTCCATCCGTTTCGAGAACATCGCCGGCACGATCGCGGGCCGCAAGATCGCGGTGGTCGGCCTCACCACCTGCACCCCGCGCGACGCCGAAACGACCGACGTGACGCAGATCTTCTACTGGCCGTTCTGGCTCGGCTTCATCAAGCCGTTCTTCATGCTGCTCGGCCCCACCTTCCTCGGCGACGACCGCAAGATCGTCGAACTCCAGAAGGAAGGACTCAAGTTCAACCCGCCCTTGATGCTGATCCAGGATTCCGACGTCCCCGCGATGTGGTACATGCGCCTCAAGAAGGCCTGGGCCGAATCCACCCGCACCGGCGCGCCGTTTGTGAATCCCGTGACGGAAAAAACGCTGAGGTGGAAGAGCTGACGCTCCCTTCTTTCACCTCCCCATGCTGTGGAGGTGAAAGTGTTCGCTACATCTGCGCCTTCAAGAACCGCACGAACTGCGCGCTCGTGCCCAATCGTTCGAGTATCGGAAGCGCGACGTTCCCGCCCTTGTCGCCGTTCGTCAGGATCACCGCGCCATCGCCCGTCGTCTTGTTCAGATAGGCGAAGGTGAACAGCCCCGCATCCTTGCCCGTATGCATAAGGATCGTCTCGTCCGAAAACGCGAACACCTGCCAGCCTAGTCCGAACCCCGTCGCCGGCGGACAGGTCGCGGCCTTCGCGCCGCCGCAGGTCTGCGCCTTCATGTCCGCCTGGATGCGCACGCGCTCGGCGGCAATCGCAGGGCTCAGCCCCTCGTCCTTCAGCACGCCGACCAGGAACCGCGCATAGTCGCCCGCCGTCGTATAGACGAGATCGGCGCCACTGAAATCATGCACCAGCTCCGGCTTGAGCGCCGCACCGTTCGCATCCGTCGGCACCGCGATGCGCCCATCGAACCAGGGCTGCGCGACATAAGACGTATTCGCCAGACCTTCCGGATCGAACAAAAGCGTCTGCGCCAGCCGCGCGAACGCCAGCCCGGTCTTCTTCTGCGCGAACCGCGCGACATACTCATAGCCTTCGCCCGAATAGCCCCATTGCGTCCCCGGATCGTGCAGGAAGGCGAGCCCCGTTTTCGTATCGCGCCAGTTCGGAAAGCCCGTCTGGTGGCTCAGCGCCAGCCGCGGCGTCAGCAATTTCGCGCGCGGGTCCTTCGCGATGTCCGGATCAAGCCAAGTGCGATACATCGGCTCGTCGAGCCGCAGCGCGCCCTTCGACGCCAGCCGCAGCACGATCTCCGCCGTCAGCGGCTTGGTCAGCGATGCGATATTGTAGAGTGTCGCGTCCGTCGCCGGCACGCCGGCGCTCTGCGTGCCATACGCCGCCGTCAACACGATCCTGCCGCCGCGGATCTGCGCGATCGACACGCTCGGCACCTTGGCATCCGCCAGCAGCTTCGGCACGTCGCGGTCGAGCACCGCGCGGGTGTCCAATTCGGCGCCTTGGGCAGGCGTCATCGAAACGAGCACGATGCCCAGCAGGGCGCATAGAGCAGGACGTTTTGCGTTCATGCCCCTTCAGCTAGGCACCTGCGCCGTCATGTTCCAGTGCTGGCCTGTCAGGTTCTGGATGCCTGTGACCGGAATACCGCGGCCGCACAGCCGCCATTGACATTGGCTCAACAATCACTAGTTGCAATTTGTACTGATTCAATCTTAGATTGAACTTGGGCGTTGCGGTGCATCCAGGTTGACCGCGCGGGAACAGTCAAACGCAGCAGGCCGCTCGGGAACGAAGCGGCCCCGCGGCGACAATGGGGCATTCCATGGAATACACGATCGCATTCCTGACCGGGCATCTTCTGGTTCTCATCTCGGTTCTTCTCGTGTCCCGCTACCTGTCGCGGGTGCCGAACCTGCAGCAGCGGGTCGACTACGCGCTCGAGTTCACCGACCGCCCAAGACAACTGCGCGCGCTCCAGGACTGGAACCAGAAGGCCCAGGAGGAGAAAGCCGTTCTCCAGGCCGTCACCCGCAGGCTGGACGAGGTCCGCAAGGGCAAGGCCTTCATGATCAACCCGGCGGCGCTGAAATCGGACATCGTCACCGGCGCCATCGCGACCATCGTCTTCTATCTCGGCGATTCCGGCCTGCTGGCGAAATTGAGCGGACCTGCAAATCTCTTCTCGCTCGACTTCCTGGAGTGGTGCCTGCTGGGCGGCCCGGTCGCCGCGATCACGCTCGCGATCTGCCACTGGATCATTCACAGCGCCATCTCCGACGCGCAGCGGCCCGCCGTGGCGCTGCGGCGTGCAAAATTGGGCGCCTGGATCAGCGGCGCGCTGGCGATCGGCGCGATCTTCGCCGTCTACAGCGCCCGCACCGTCGATCTCACGCTCTATCCCTGGTCCGAGACCGTGGTGCAGGTCGGCATGTGGGTGCTCACGATCGGCTTCGCGATCGCTGGCGGCTTCGCCAGCTCCGTCGCGACGATCGCGAGCGAGGAAGCGAGCCTCGATCAGAGCCTGGCGCGGAATACGGCGCGGCTGGAAGATTACGGCCGCCATCTCGAAATCCTCGACCGGCGCATCAAGGAGCTCGATTTCGCCGGCCGGGACATCGCCTTCCCCCTGGCCGGTGGCATCGGCCTCATGCCGGACGCGCGCGGCGGGGACGCGAACGGCGCGGAGCCGCACCGGGGCCCGAATGGCGCGGCTTGATTTCGCATGTCTTGCCGTGGCGCTGTGGCTTGGCGCCGGCACGGGCACGCTCGCCGCATCCGACTGGGCGGCCGGGGGATCGGCCGCCGATGTCACGCGCGATCTTGCGGCGAGCAACGCGCCGGACCTGACCGGCAAATGCGATGTCCGGATCGATATCTCTCTTTCCATCGGCGGTGAGACGCGAAGCGCGGCGCTCGACGACTTCGACGGCGTCTTCGACAAGCTCGTCGAGCGGTTCGGTTGCCGGACCTTGACCTTGTCGGCGTTCACCGCGAGCGCATTTCCCATCGCCATGATGGTTTTCGATTTGACGGCGGCACCAAAGCCCCCGATCTGCAAGATAACGCCATCGACAGACCCGGTGTGCCACGTCTATCCGAAGGCCTCCGTCTGCACCCAGCCGCCGAGAGACGTGATCGAGAAATGCGACCGGGATAAAGCCGAGCAGCTCGATCGATGGTCGAGCAGGCACCAGGCCGTTCTGGCATCGGCGCGCCGGTTTCTCGCATCTTTGAAGACGATGGACGGACCGGGCAGCCACACCGCCATCTACGCCAACGCGGCATACGGCCTGGCGCAGGCGCAGGACGTCGTCATCCTTACGGACGGCGATTCAGATAGCCCCTGGCCCGAACCCGGCCAGCCGAAAACGATCACCGTCAGGCCCAGCGCCAGGCTCATATTCCTCCTCGTAAAGGGGACCAACGACCCGACCGGCGCAAAGGCCATGGCGCACGCCATCGAAGCGCAGCGCGCATTCCCGAACAGCATTGTCGTGCCGCTTCAGGCCGCGCTCGCGCCGTCATTCTGGGACGGGTTGCGCTGAGGCGCCGCGCAGATCGCCGCAACCTGTGCATAACGCGCCAGACGGGAACGCGTCCGCCGCGGCGCGTCACCGCCACGCTTGCCCCCGCCGCGACTCCCCTCTAAACGATCCCCTTAACCTGCAATTTGGGCCGAGCGACCGCGCATCCGCGCGGCGTTCTCACGCGTGTACCGGGATAAAGCATGCCCAAGCGGACCGACATCCACACCGTCCTGATCATCGGCGCCGGCCCCATCGTCATCGGCCAGGCCTGCGAGTTCGACTATTCCGGCGTCCAGGCCTGTAAAGCCCTGCGCGCCGAGGGCTACCGCGTCGTGCTGGTGAACTCGAACCCCGCCACGATCATGACCGACCCCGGCATGGCCGACGCGACCTATATCGAGCCGATCACGCCGGAGTTCGTCGAGAAAATTATCGCCCGCGAGCGCCCCAACGTTCCCGAAGGCCGCGTCTTTGCGCTGCTTCCCACCATGGGCGGACAGACCGCGCTCAACACCGCGCTCAGTCTGCGCAAGCGCGGCACGCTGGAGAAATACGACATTGAGCTGATCGGCGCCTCCGCCGACGCCATCGACAAGGCCGAGGACCGCGAGCTGTTCCGCCAGGCGATGCTCAAGATCGGCCTCGAAGTCCCCAAGGGCGTCACGCTCAAAGGCGAGGTCCGCCACAAGAAGGACGAACACGGCGACTTCCTGTACGACAATCGCGGAAACCCGATCGTCGAGCTCGCCGCCGAGTCCCAGACCCGCGTCAAGGAAGCCCTCGCCCTCGTCGGCCTGCCGGCCGTGATCCGCCCGTCCTTCACGCTGGGCGGCACCGGCGGCGGCATCGCCTACAACCGCGAGGAATTCTATCAGATCGTCGAGAGCGGCCTCGAAGCCTCGCCGACCAACGAAGTGCTGATCGAAGAATCCGTTCTCGGCTGGAAAGAGTATGAGATGGAAGTCGTGCGCGACCGCGCCGACAACGCCATCATCATCTGCTCGATCGAGAACATCGACCCGATGGGCGTGCACACCGGCGACTCGATGACCGTCGCGCCGGCGCTGACGCTGACCGACAAGGAATACCAGCGCATGCGCTCCGCGAGCATCGCGGTGCTGCGCGAGATCGGCGTCGAGACCGGCGGCTCCAACGTCCAGTTCGCGGTCAACCCCGCCGACGGCCGCATGGTGATCATCGAGATGAACCCGCGCGTCTCGCGCTCCTCGGCGCTGGCATCGAAGGCCACCGGCTTTCCCATCGCCAAGATCGCCGCCAAGCTCGCCATCGGCTACACGCTCGACGAGCTGACCAACGACATCACCAAAGTCACGCCGGCGGCTTTCGAGCCGACCATCGACTATGTCGTGACCAAGATCCCGCGCTTCGCCTTCGAGAAATTCCCCGGCGCCGAGCCGCTGCTGACCACCTCGATGAAATCGGTCGGCGAGGCGATGGCCATCGGCCGCACCTTCGCCGAGTCGCTGCAGAAGGCGCTGCGCTCGATGGAGACCGGCCTCACCGGCTTCGACGAGATCGAGCTGGCCGACGATCCGAACGCGATCCGCGCCGCGCTGGGCCGCGCCACGCCCGACCGCCTGCGCCTCGCCGCCCAGGCCATGCGCCTCGGCTTCCCCGCGAGCGAGATCCACGCCATCACCAAATACGACCCCTGGTTCCTCGGCGAGATCGAAGCCATCGTCGCCGTCGAAGCACAGATCCGCAGCAGCGGCCTGCCGCAAGACGCCGTCGCCCTGCGCCGCCTCAAACAGATGGGCTTCTCCGACGCCCGCCTCGCCACGCTCACCGGCACGACGCAGAAAGTCGTGCGCGCGCTGCGCGCCAAGCTCGACGTCCGCCCCGTCTTCAAGCGTATCGACACCTGCGCCGCCGAATTCGCCGCGCTGACGCCCTATATGTACTCGACCTACGAGACCCCGTTCGGCGGCGCTGTCGAATGCGAGGCCAAGCCGAGCGACAAGAAGAAGATCATCATCCTCGGCGGCGGGCCCAACCGCATCGGCCAGGGCATCGAGTTCGACTATTGCTGCTGCCACGCCGCCTTCTCGCTGTCGGCGCAGGGCTTCGAGACCATCATGGTCAACTGCAATCCCGAAACCGTCTCGACCGACTACGACACCTCCGACCGCCTCTATTTCGAGCCCCTCACCGCCGAGGACGTGCTCGAGATCGTCCGCATCGAGCAGAGCAAAGGCACGCTCGCCGGCGTCATCGTCCAGTTCGGCGGCCAGACCCCACTCAAGCTCGCCAACACGCTCGTGGAAGAAGGCGTGCCCATCCTCGGCACCAGCGCCGACGCCATCGACCTCGCCGAGGACCGCAAGCGCTTCCAAGTCCTGCTCAACGAGCTCGGCCTCAAGCAGCCGCGCAACGCCACCGCGATGACCGCGGCCGAAACCATCGCCGCCGCCCGCGCCATCGGCTATCCCGTGATCCTGCGCCCGTCTTACGTGCTGGGTGGCCGCGGCATGGTGGTGTGCGCCGACGAGGCGCATCTGAAGACCCAGGTCCAATCCGGCGAGCTGTTCCGCATCTCGGGCGACAACCCCGTGCTGATCGACGGCTTCCTGCACCACGCCATCGAGGTCGATGTCGACGCGATCTGCGACGATGCCGAAGACGTCTTCATCACCGGCATCATGGAGCATATCGAGCAGGCCGGCGTGCATTCCGGCGACAGCGCCTGCGCCATCCCGCCCCATTCGCTGAGTCCCGACATCCTCAAGGAGATCGAGCGCCAGACCATCGCCCTCGCCCGCGCCCTGAAAGTGCGCGGCCTGATGAACGTGCAATACGCCGTGCAGGGCAAGGACATCTTCGTCCTCGAAGTGAACCCGCGCGCCAGCCGCACCGTGCCCTTCGTCGCCAAGGCGATCGGCCTGCCCGTCGCCGCCATCGCCGCGCGCGTGATGTCCGGCGAGCTGCTCAAATCCTTCGACCTCACGCCGTCCAGGTCGCAGCACATCTCGGTCAAGGAAGCCGTGATGCCCTTCGCGCGCTTCCCCGGCGTCGACACCATCCTCGGCCCCGAGATGCGCTCGACCGGCGAGGTCATGGGACTCGACACCACCTTCGGCCGCGCCTTCGCCAAGAGCCAGATCGGCGCCGGCCTAAAACTGCCGCTCACCGGCACGGTATTCATCTCCGTCCGCGACAGCGACAAGGACTTCGCCATCGCGCCGGCGCGCGCCATGATCGCGCTCGGCTTCGACCTGATCGCGACGCGCGGCACCGCCGACGCGCTCACCGCCGCCGGCGTCGCGGTCCGGCGCATCAACAAGGTCGCCGAAGGCCGCCCGCATGTCGTCGACGCGCTCAAGAACGGCGAGATCCACCTGGTGTTCAACACCACCGAGGGCAGCCAGGCGCTGACCGACTCGCTGTCGATCCGGCGCACCGCGCTGACCATGAAGGTGCCCTACTACACCACCATCGCCGGCGCCGCCGCCTCGGCCGAGGCGATCGAAGCGCTCCAGCACGGCGACCTCGATGTCCGCCCGGTGCAGAGCTACGCATAGCGGCGATGCTGAAAATCGTCGGCGCGTTGTTCATCGTGATGGGGCTGCTTACGCTCAAGCGCGGCTGGTTTAAATTCCCACCACCCATCACACCGATGACGCGCAAAGACTTTCCCGAGGGTTTCTATCCCCTCGTGGCGTTTTTCCTGACCGTGGGGATTTTGATTTCGTGGGCGGGCTGGGCAACCGGGCGCTAACCTCGTGCCGGCGTTGGTCTTGAAGTCGACGCAACTCAATCCTACATTCAAGCGTTCACGCCCCCGCTAGGGACGTAAAGAGCAAGGCGTAACAGGCATTTAGGCCAAACCGCGAAACTCCGTGACCGGCATCCCGCGACAGGCGGCGCCGGGCGGAGTATTTTTGCCGCTACCAGGACGACGATCGACATGGAACGCATCCCGATGACCGCCGCCGGCTACAAGAGCCTGGAAGACGAGGTCAACCAGCTCAAGAACGTGGACCGCCATGCGATCATCGCGGCGATCGCCGAAGCGCGCGCCCATGGCGACCTCTCTGAGAACGCCGAGTATCACGCCGCCAAGGAGAAGCAGAGCTTCATCGAGGGCCGCGTCATGGAGCTGGAAGACCAGATCGGCCGCGCCGAGGTGATCGACGTGTCGAAGCTGACCGGCTCGACCGTCAAGTTCGGCGCCACCGTCACGCTGGTCGACGAGGATTCCGACGAGAAGCGCAAATACCAGATCGTCGGCGACGTCGAGAGCGACGTGAAGCGCGGCCGCATCTCGCTGTCGTCCCCGATCGCGCGCGCCTTGATCGGCAAGGGCAAGGGCGACACCGTCGAGGTCACGACGCCGGGCGGCACGCGCTCCTACGAAGTGCTGAAGGTCGAGTTCGTTTGAGCGGCCAATGGCGTGTCGGCGCCGTTTCTGTTAGCGTGCGCTTGCGCGAATAAACGGAAACCCATGACCGATAACTACAACTTTTCGGTGGTTCTGGAACCGCAATCAGAGGGCGGCTACACGGTGTTGGTTCCGGCGCTTCCGGAGATCGTTACCGAAGGCGATACGGAAGCCGAAGCACTTGCCAATGTCGAAGACGCCATTCGTCTCGTGCTGTCCTATCGGCGCGATCACGGATTGGCGATTCCGTCCGACACCGTGCCCGAAGTCCGCCATGTGACGATCGCGGCCTGAGTGTCGCCGTCGCAGCTTCCCGTGGTCAGCGGTAAACGCGTCGTCCAGGCGCTTCAGAAGGCTGGCTTCGCGTTGGTAAGGGTTTCCGGCAGTCATCATCTGTTGGCGATGCCTGGAAATCCGGCCCGGGCGGTGGTCGTGCCGGTGCATGGCAATCACGATCTCAAATCGGGAACGCTCCGGTCGATCGTTCGCCAAAGCGGCCTGACTGTGGATGCGTTTGTCGCGCTTTTGTAAGTCGGAGCGCTTGTTGCGCCGTCAAATCAATATTCGCGTCCACCTGTTCTTCATCTATACTTCGCTGAACTTATATCGAAGGGGAGAACAAGAATGCCGATCATCACCGCGGGCCCGGTCGACCAGCTCATCCCGTTCACCGGCCTCTACAATCTGGACCGGGCCGATGGCGGCTTCATCCTGATCGACACCAAGATGAGCTATGCCGACACCGGCGGCCCCGAACCGGTCCTGACGAACTCCGCCTCGGTGACGATCTCGCTGAACAATTTCTCCTCGGGCTCCTACGGGTTCGCCGATTACGGCGCGTTCGACGGCCGGACGCTGACCGTCACCTTCGAAGGCACCGAGATCGCGCGGCTGGAATTGTCCAAGCATTACGAGGACGGCAACGTCTCCGCTCTCAAAGGGCACGCCTATGGCGAACCCGTCGCGGGCAAATCGCCGTTCAATCCCATCACGCTGCCGGTCTTCGCCGGCGAGTATTTCGATTACGCCAAGCAATTGGGCCGGCTGATCGTCGGCTCCGATTGCGCCGTCTTCTATCGGCCCGAGGAAACCGGCGTCTATGTGCGGGTCGGACAATACGATTACGACTACGCGATGTTCGTCATCACGATCCACGGCTTCGGGCCGGATGTGCTGCTCGAGATGGGGACCGCGCCCGCGATGGGCAAAGCCGCCGGCAACATGTCGACCGGCAGCCTGTGGTTCACCGTGCGGGACCCGCATGTCTTCCCGGCGCCGGCGCCGCACGCCTAAGCGGCAACGCTCCGCCGCGCCACCAGCGCATTCAGCTCCGCGATCTCGGTGAACACGCCGTCCGGCGACAGCGCCGCCAGCGCGGCACGCAACTCCGTCTCGAACGCCGCGCCGCGTTCGCCGAGCCGCGCCGGCGACATGGTCGACGTCGACAACGCGAGCCCCACGATTTCGTCCGCACTGCGCGTGCGGCGCACGACTTCGCTCACGCCTTCGAGGCGCGCGAACGCCGAATCCAGCAGCAGCGAAACCTGCGAGCGATAATCCGCCTGCCGCTTCACCGCGACGTTCGGCGAATCCATCCGGCCATAGCGGTCGCCGATATCGCGCAGCGCGCGGCGCCAGGCATTCTCCATCGTCTCCGGATGGTCGTCCTCGAAGAAGGCGAGCGCGCCGTCCGCCGTCACGATGCGGTCCAGGCTGCGCAGCGTCGCCGCGCGGTCCATCCAGTGAAACGAGCGTCCCATCGTCACGAGCCGGAACGGACCCGCGGGCAGATCGAACGAGCTGCCCAGCCGCACATCCACCGCGACGCCGGCCTCCTGCGCCGCCGCGCGGCACGCATCGACCATGTCGGGCTCCGGATCGACCGCGACGACCTTGAACCCCAGCCGCGCCAGCGGCACCGCCAGCAAGCCCGGCCCGCAGCCCAGATCCATCACCGCGTCGCCCGGCCTCAGTCCCGCCAGCGCCGCCGCGCGCGTCACCAGCGCATCGGAATAGCCGAGCCGATAGCGCGCATAGAACGGCACCGTGGTGCGGAAGCGCCGCGGATCGAAGGTGGCGGAAGTGGGCTCGGCGTTATCGGACATGGGGTCTGCGGGCACTCGCTCTATACTTCCCTCATCGCCTACCACGAAAAACAATATTGTCATCCCGGCCGACCCGGCGAAAGCCGACAAAATCCGCGTTCCTCCCGCCCACCTCGGGGATAGCCGCCTCCATTTTCCGCGCCCCACAAGGCCTCAACACGAGTCTTATCCCTCCCCCTCCAAACCGGGCGCATAATCTCCGGTTCACAACGGAGGACACCGTGAGCACCGAGCAAAATCCCCCCACTGCCCCACTCAATCCCGAGCAGCTTTTCCATCCCGGCACCATCGCCGAACGCGTCGATGTGATGATGAGCGTCCTCACCCAGGGCGTCGTCGATTGCATGATCTTCGCCACCGGCGCGTTTCCGAGCTTGACCGAAGGCGAGCCCGAAGAGCCCAACGCCTTCGCCAAGCCCAAACCCGCAGGCCTCTCGAGCTGGCAGGCCGCCCGCTCGGCCGAGTTGCGCGACGCGGCGCGTCTCACCGAGGCCAGCGCCCGCCTGCTCACCGGCTTCGCAAAATTGCGCGGCCAGTTCAGCCAGGACTTCACCATCCGCCACAACGAAAAGCGCGGCGCCGGCAAGAAGACCCGCCAGCGCAACTCCACCGTCACGCACCGCTTCTCGGTGCCGGCCCGCGAAGCGGTCTCGCAGACGCATGTCGATCCAAAGATGAAGTCCGATCTGACGCGCAATCTCGCCGGCGTCGCCGAAAGTCTCGCCGCAGGCCGCAGCCAAACCCGTGCCGCCGAACGAGACGACAAGAACGAAGCGGCGCTCGACGAGCTCTACCGCCGGTTGGGCATCCCGCGCCCTGCGAAGGACGACGAGCCGGACGACACTGCGAACCCCGCGGGCGATCCCCCACCCCCTCCCACCGGATCCTGAGGTTCGAATGCACGCCGCACGAGACAATTCAACCGCTTGCGCAGCCCCACTCTCCCGCCGCGCGGCGCAAAGGCTGCGCGATGCGCTCGGCCTGCCCCGGCGCAGGCGCGGCGGCCAGCCCGGCAACCGCAACCGCCTCAGCCACGGCCGCTACAGCGCCGTCTTCCGCCGCCGCCGCGCGCAGGCCTGGCGACTCATCCGCGAGGCAAGCGATCTCGCCGCGCACCTGACGGTGCTGGCGCGCGCCGGATTCCGCTGCGATGCGCCGCAAACCGCGCCCGCTTTGCTTTGTCCGCCACGGCCTTATACTGGCCGGCGCTGCAACGGGCGGACCTCATGGCCAACATCGCTCTCGTCGACGACGACAAGAACATACTTGCTTCGGTCAATATGCTTCTGGAGCAGGAGGGCTACCACGTCCGCACCTTCTCGGACGGGGCGTCGGCCTTGACCGCGCTGACCGCCAACCCGCCCGACCTCGCGATCCTCGACATCAAAATGCCTCGGATGGATGGTCTGGAATTGCTCCGGCGGCTGCGCCAGACAGCGGACCTGCCGGTGATCTTCCTCACCTCCAAGGACGAAGAGATCGACGAGCTGATGGGCCTCAACGCCGGCGCCGACGATTACATCCGCAAGCCCTTCTCGCAGCGCCTGCTGCTGGAGCGGGTCAAGGCGGTGCTGCGCCGCGCCGAAGGCAACAAGGCCGGCGCCGCCGGCGGCCCCGAAGGCAAGAAGGAGGCGCTGGTCCGCGGCAAGCTCGCGCTCGATCCGCAGCGTCACGAATGCACCTGGTCGGAAAAGCCGGTGCGCCTCACCGTCACCGAATTCCTCATCCTCCAGGCGCTCGCCCAGCGCCCCGGCTTCGTCAAGAGCCGCGACAGCCTGATGGACGCGGCCTATGACGACCAGGTCTATGTCGACGACCGCACCATCGACAGCCACATCAAGCGGCTGCGCAAGAAGTTCAAGGTCGTCGACGACGATTTCGACGCCATCGAGACGCTCTATGGAGTGGGCTATCGCTACCGCGAGGCGTAACGCCCGCGTGCCGGCGACGTAGCCATGGCGGCCGTTCCGCAACGCTCGCGCTTCTCCGCGCTGTCGCGCCGCATCATCCTGTTCAACGCCTTCGCGCTGGTCGTGCTGATCGCCGGCGTGCTGACGGTGCAGACCCAGCGTGCCAGCCTGGTCGACGAGCGGCTGCAGGGCATCCAGCAACAGGCCCAGATCGTCGCCTCGACGCTTGCCGAATACGCGACCAGCGAGAACTCCGACGGCATCGATGTCGATGACAAGGCCAAGCCGCTGCTGCGCCAGCTCCTCGCGCCGACGCGGCTGCGCGGAAGGCTCTACGACACCAAGGGCCAACTACTCGTCGACTCCCGCTACCTCCTCGCCCGCAACGTCGTGCAGGTCGAGGAACTGCCGCCGATCGGCTGGTGGCCCTCGTTCAAATCGAGCCTCTACCGTCTCTATGACGGCGTGATGGGCGTGCGCCCGTTCAGCCATCTGGCGCGCTACGAGGAAGCCGGCCAGGACGGCCGCGTCTATGGCGAGGTAACGACCGCGCTCTCCGGCGACAGCGCCACCGCCGAGCGTGTCGACGACAGCAACAAGCTCGTCCTCTCCGTCGCCATGCCGATCCAGCGCTTCAAGGCAATCTCCGGCGTGCTGCTGGTCTCGACCGAAAGCGGCGACATCGACGACATATTGCGCGAGGAGCGCGCCACCCTGATCCAGGTCTTTCTCGTCGCCGTCGCGGTGATGGTGGTGTCGTCGCTGTTTCTTGCCCGCTTCATCGCCGAGCCGGTGCAGCGCCTCGCCCGCGCCGCCGACGAGGTGCGCAGCGGCCATGCCGGACGCGGCGTGATCCCCAGCATGGAGGAGCGCCGCGACGAGATCGGCGACCTCGCTAAGAGCCTGTCGGCGATGACCCAGGCGCTCTACGACCGCATCGACGCGATCGAGCGCTTCGCCGCCGACGTCGCGCACGAACTCAAGAACCCGCTGACCTCGCTCAAAAGCGCCGTCGAGATGCTGACCCGCGCCGACACCGCCGAGCAGCGCACCCGCATGATGGATATCGTGCGCGGCGACGTGAAGCGCATCGACCGGCTGATCTCCGACATCTCGGATGCCTCGCGCCTCGACGCCGAGCTCAGCCGCGAGACCAGCGAGCGCGTCGACCTCGCGCATCTGCTCGAAACCATCGTCGAGGTCTACCGCTTCACCGAGATCTCGCGCGGCGTCGACATCAAGCTCGCGCTCGAACTGCCGATGCAGGCTTATGTGCTTGGCCGCGACGAGCGCCTCGGCCAGGTGTTCCGCAATCTGATCGACAACGCGATCTCGTTCAGCAAGAAAGGCGGCGCCGTCACCGTCGGCGCCACCGCCGAGGCCGGCATCGCCCGCGTCACGGTCGACGACGACGGCCCCGGCATCCCGCCCGACAATCTCGAAACGATCTTCGAGCGCTTCTACACCGAGCGCCCGAGCGACCATTTCGGCAACAATTCGGGTTTGGGCTTGTCGATCGCCCGCCAGATCGCCGAAAGCGCCGGCGGCACCATCCGCGCCGAGAACAGGGGCCAAGGTGGCGAAGAGGGCGGCGAAAGCAGCGGCGCCCGCTTCATCGTCGAACTGCCATTGGCGGCACGATGATGCATTATCGCCGCTGTCATCCCCGGCTGAGCGATGCGAAGCATCGCGAAGGGAAGGGGACCCAGGTGCCAACCACCGTGACGGTGTTTCCCACCTGGGTCCCCTTCCCTCGCATTCGCTATCGCTCAAGCTCGCCGGGGATGACAGAGCGCAACAAGCGGCGCACCGCATGACCGACCCCACAAACATCCACGCCACCTGCGTGATGCTCGACAAGGCCGCCCCCACCCCGTTCGGTTTCTACGACGCCGGCGTGCTCCTGCTCGGCGACAGCGGCATGGGCAAATCCGATCTCGCGTTGCGCCTGATCGAACAAGGCGCCCTCCTCGTCAGCGACGACCGCACCGACCTGTTCGTCGAAAAAGGCAAGCTCCACGCCCGCGCCCCCGCCGCGCTGGCGGGCCTGATCGAGGCGCGCGGCCTCGGCATCCTGTCGCTGTCGTTCCAGGACTCCGTCGAAGTTAAACTGGCCGTCCAGCTCGTCAGCGTCGGCACCGTGCCGCGCATGCCCGAGCCCGAGCGCTACATCCCGCCGCCGCAACTGGCCCTGCCCGATGCCGCCCGCCCGCCGCTGATCCGGCTTAACGCCTTTGAAGCCTCCGCCACGGTAAAGCTGCGCTGGGCGGTTCTCGCCTTCGCCCAAGGACTTTTCCGCAACGACGCCGCGCCTTGACGCGCGAAGCCAAGGACTGTCAAGCGCAATGATGCCCTTCCCAGCCCCTTGAACATTGCTATCGTGCGCCCATATTAGGAACTCACCATGATCGGCATCGTCCTCGTCACCCACGGCCGCCTCGCGCAGGAATTCATTTCCGCGATGGAGCACATGACCGGCCCGCAGACCCATCTGCGCGCCGTCTGCATCGGCCCCGAAGACGACATCGAGCGCCGCCAGCGCGAGATCGCCGCCGCCGCAAAATCCGTCGATGTCGGGCGCGGCGTCGTCATCGCCACCGATATGTTCGGCGGCACGCCGTGCAACCTCGCCCTCACCGTGCTGGAGCGCGGCAAGATCGAGGTTCTCGCCGGCGTCAATCTGCCGAGCCTCATCAAGCTGATCGACGTGCGCACCAAGCTGCCGCTCGACGAAGCCGTTAAGCAGGCGATCGATGCGGGCCGCAAATACATGCGCGCCGGCTCGGCCGATCTCGTCGGCGCCCACAAGGAATGAGCGGCCCGCACGCGGCTACCGCCCGCATCACCAACAAGAAGGGCCTGCACGCCCGCGCCTCCGCCAAGATCGTCGAGGCGGCCGCGCGGTTCCAGTCGCAGATTAATGTCACCAAGGACGGCCAGTCGGTCGATGCCCGCTCGATCATGGGCCTGATGATGCTCGCCGCCAGCATGGGCAGCGAAGTAACGATCTCCGCCGAAGGCCCCGACGCCGGGGAAGCGCTCACCGCTATCCTCGCGCTGTGCGAAGCCAAGTTCGGCGAAGACTAGCGCCGGCGCCGCTACGCCGCCTGGCGCCGGTAATGCTTGCCCTCTTCGATCTCCTCGACGATCTTGCCGACGAACGCATCGAGATCGTCCGGTGAGCGGCTCGTCACGATGCCGTTGTCGACCACGACCTTTTCGTCCAGCCAAGTCGCGCCTGAATTCTCGACATCCTTGCGGATCGATTTGTACGACGTCGCCTGCCGCCCTTTCAGCGCATCGGCCTGCACCAGCAGCCACGGCCCATGACAGATCGCGGCCACCACCTTGCCCGCGCCGAGGAACGCCTTGACGATCGTCATCGCATCCTCGTCGACACGCAGCTTGTCCGGGTTCATCACGCCGCCCGGAATGACCAGCGCGGTGTAATCCTCCATCTTCGCATCGGCGATCTTCAGATCGGCCGGCGCGACCCGTCCCCAATCGGTATGCTGCCAGCCCTTGATGTCCTTGCCATCCGGCGTCGCAACTTGAACCGTCGCGCCCTTGGCGCGCAGCTGGTCGCGCGGAACTTCCAGTTCCGACTGCTCGAACCCGTTGGTGGCGATGATGAGGATGCGTGCCTTGGCGATGTCGGTCATGAGAGATCTCCGTGTTCGCACAGAGAACCCACGCAGCGCCGCCCGGTTCCGTTTCTAGATAAGCCGCGCCGCGAGTTCCGCATGTCCGCGCTCGCGCGCGAAATCGCCAGCCGTCTTGCCGTCACCTTGCTTGCGCGCCAGATCTGCGCCGGCCGCGAGCAGAACGTCCACGGCATCGGTGAAGCCGTTGCCCGCCGCAATCATCAGCGCGGTATAGCCCTGCTTCTGCAACGCATCCGGATTGCCCGTCGCGGCGATCAGCATACCGAATGCCGCCTTGCCGATGCGCCCGCCGGCGCAAGCGGCATGGATCGGCAGATTGTGCTCGAACGCCCGCCCCATCACCCGCGCGCTCGCCCCCCGCGCCAGCAACGCAACGACAGCAGCGTCCTGCCCGAAAAATGCCGCCAGATGCAGCGCCGTCCAGCCATCCGGCGACAGCAGGTCGATCGCCCATGGCGCATCTTGCACGAGCGCCTCGACCCGCGCCGCATCGCCCGCCAGCGCCGCATCATGGAGCCCCAACCCGCCGCGCGCCTTCAGCATCGCGGCACAGGCTGCGTGACCGTGGAACAGGCTGAACCGGTACAGCGACTCGCCGCCGTCATTGTGAATGCGCGACAGATCGGCATCTTTCAGCGCCGTTTCCAACGCCGCCGCATCATCGGCGGCAGCCAACGCGAACAGCGCCATCACCAATGCCCCGCCGCGTGGTCCTTGTTCGCCTTGACGAAGTCGGCCAGATAGCTCGGCTCGTCCTTGGTCGACAGGTCATGGATGCGCCACTGCCCGTTTACCGCGACGAGCTTCAGCGTCAGCACGATCGGCGCGCCGCCCTCGAACAGCAGATCGACCACCGCATTCGCCGCGTTCGGGCCGGCCATCGTCACCGACACGATCTTGGTCTTCATCCCGCCATCGTCCTGGCACTGGCACAGAGGATCGGCATCGACGAAGCCGACCTCGCCCTTGGCGAGCCGCGTATCCTCGCGGAACAGCGCCACCATGCCCGGATCGAACACGCGCGAGGCGTCCTTGTCGGTCGGGTTGAAGACCGGCCCGTTCGTCGACTGGGGATAATGCGTGTAGAGCCCCGCAACAAACGCCCGCGCCGAAGCGGCGTCGGATGCTGCGGCCTGCGCCGCGCCAAGGGAGAGGATCATGGCGACGGCAAGCATCGATGAGAGGAATCGCATGGGGTTCCCGATTTGTGGACATCCGATAGGAAATAGGTTTGCAGCGAACATCAAGTCGTTGCGCCCTCTTGAATAGAAGGACATTATCCCTATGTCCTGATCAGCGCTCGCCAATGTCGGACTGGACATAATCGCCAGAATATTTCGAAAATCGCGGTTCAATTCCGAAATTTTATTGCGCATAGCTCGCCGGCATAAAGACATGCATATTTCTTTATATGCTGCTTGCCGCTCTCCGGAGGCGCTGCTATATCCGGCGCGATTTTAGAGGAATCCGCCCCATGGCCGACCATCACGACTACATCGTCAAGGACATCGCTCTCGCCGAATGGGGCCGCAAGGAACTCAACATCGCCGAGGTCGAGATGCCCGGCCTGATGGCCACGCGCGAGGAATTCCGCAAGGTGCAGCCGCTCAAGGGCGCGCGCATCGCCGGCTCGCTCCACATGACGATCCAGACCGCCGTGCTGATCGAGACTCTGAAAGAGCTCGGCGCCGACATCCGCTGGGTGTCGTGCAACATCTATTCGACCCAGGACCACGCCGCTGCCGCGATCGCCGCCGCCGGCATCCCGGTGTTCGCCATCAAGGGCGAGAGCCTGAAGGACTATTGGGACTACACCGCCAAGCTGTTCGAATGGCATGGCGGCGGCTACCCGAACATGATCCTGGACGACGGCGGCGACGCCACCATGCTCGTCCACCATGGCCTGCGCGCCGAGAAGGGCGACACCGCCTTCCTCGACAAGCCGGAGAATGAAGAAGAGGAAGTCTTCTACGCCCTCATCAAGCGTCTCTTGAAGGAAAAGCCCAAGGGATGGTTCGCCGAGATCGCCGCCAGCATCAAGGGCGTCTCGGAAGAGACCACGACCGGCGTGCACCGCCTGTACCTGATGGAGAAGGCCGGCAAGCTTCTTTTCCCCGCCATCAACGTCAACGACAGCGTCACCAAGTCGAAATTCGACAACCTCTATGGCTGCCGCGAGTCGCTGGTCGACGGCATCCGCCGCGGCACCGACGTGATGATGGCCGGCAAGGTCGCGATGGTCGCGGGCTTCGGCGACGTGGGCAAAGGCTCGGCCGCTTCGCTGCGCCAGGCCGGTTGCCGCGTATTGGTGTCGGAAGTCGATCCGATCTGCGCGTTGCAGGCGGCGATGGAAGGCTATGAAGTCGTGACGATGGATGACGCCGCACCGCGCGCAGATATCTTTGTCACCGCGACGGGCAATGTGGACGTCATCACGCTCGATCACATGCGCAAAATGAAAGACCGCGCCATCGTTTGCAACATCGGCCACTTCGATTCAGAAATTCAGGTCGCGGCACTGAAGAACCTGAAATGGGACAACATCAAACCGCAGGTCGACGAGATCACTTTCCCCGACACTCACCGCATCATCCTGTTGTCGGAAGGCCGCCTAGTAAATCTCGGCAACGCGATGGGCCATCCGAGCTTCGTGATGTCCGCTTCGTTTACGAACCAGACGCTCGCGCAAATGGAACTGTTCAATGCGAACGGCAAATACCAGAAGAAGGTCTACACGCTGCCCAAGCATCTCGACGAGAAAGTCGCGCGCTTGCATCTTGCCAAGGTCGGCGCAAAGCTAACCGAGATGACGAAAGCACAGGCGGACTACATCAGCGTGCCGCAATCCGGGCCTTACAAGCCGGATCATTATCGCTACTAGACCGGAGACGAAATGACCGCGAAACCCAGAACGTCGGAGCTTAATTCGAAACTCTGGGGCGCGCGGGCGCGCGATTGGGCCGATATTCAGGAGGGCCAGGTTTCGCGGGTCTATGAAGCGATCATGCATCGCTTCGTGAAGCCCGGAGTACGTTATCTCGATGCCGGTTGCGGCGCAGGCATGGCCGCGCAACTCGCAGCTGAGCACGGTGCTCAAGTCAGCGGTATCGACGCTACCGAAAATCTTATCGCAATCGCGCGCGAACGATTGCCGCAAGGCGATTTTCGCATCGGCGATCTGGAATCGCTTCCCTTCGCAGACAATGCCTTCGATCTCGTGACCGGGTTCAATTCTTTTCAATACGCCGGCAATCCCGCGATTGCGCTTGGCGAAGCGGGCCGCGTCACAAAACCCGGTGGGCATGTTGTTGTCACCACATGGGGACCGCCCGAGAAAATGCCGGCGGCCTCACTCGTGACGTCGTTGCGTTCGCTTTTGCCGCCTCCGCCGCCGGGCGCACCGGGACCCTTCGCGCTTTCGGAAGAATCTGCGCTTCGCCAGCTCGCATCGGACGCGGGCCTGGTCGCGATGGAGATCGTCGATGTG
>DATAZZ010000058.1:0-133603 GCA_036271735.1 Rhizomicrobium sp. | reverse complement strand
ACCGCACCGACAAGCGGCCCGAGACGGCGCTGATCGCGCTCTATGCCGACATGAGTGGCGCGTGAGCGAGCTTCTCTCTTCTTTGAGTTTCGGCGCGCCGCTGGTGCTGGCGGCGCTCATCGTGCTGCCGGCGATCTGGTGGCTGCTGCGGGTGACGCCGCCGCTGCCCAAGCGGCTGGTGTTTCCGCCGCTGCGGTTGCTGCTGGGCCTGTCGGGAAAAGAAGAGACGCCGGCGCGGACGCCGTGGTGGCTGCTGCTGCTGCGGCTGATCGCGGCGGCGGCGGTGATTGTCGCCATTGCCGATCCGCTGTTCGGCAAGGGGCCGCAGATCGCGGGCACCGGACCGGTCGTGCTGTTTGTCGACAATGGCTGGACGGCGGCGGCGAATTGGGACGCGCGCGAGGCGGCGATTGCGGACGTGCTGCGCAGCGCGGCATCCGCCGGACGCGCGGTCGCGATCGTACCGACGGCGGATGTGCCGGATGTGAGCCTGATGGATGCGGGCAAGGCGGCGCGGATCGCGCAGGGGCTGACGCCGGAGCCGTGGCTGCCGGACCGCGCGCGCGCGGCGGAGGCGGTGCGGCATGCGAAGTTCACGCAGCGGCCGGAGATATTGTGGCTCAGCGACGGGATCGAGGACGGGCATGCCGCGGCGGCGGCCGAAGCGCTGGGACAGGCAGGTTCGTTGAAAGTTTATGCCGATGCGCCGGGGCGCGATACGCTGGCGCTGCTGCCGCCGGCCAATGTCGCCAACGGCTTCGATGTCGGCGTGCTGCGCGCCGGGACGGACGGGCCGCGCAATGGCGAGGTGAGCGCGCTGGGTTCGCATGGCGAGATGCTGGCGTCGGCGCCGTTCCATTTCGACGACGGCAAGGACCGTGCGTCGGCGCATATTTCGCTGCCGCTGGAAGTGCGCAACGAGACGACGCGGATCGCGATCGTCAATGCGGATTCGGCGGGCGCGGTGCAATTGCTGGGCGGCAGCGGAGCGCATCGCGCGGTGGGACTCGTCGCGGCGGCGAATGGCGAGGACCAGCAGCCGCTGTTGTCGGACACCTATTATCTCGAGCGCGCGCTGGCGCCGTATGCCGAGGTGCGCAAGGGGACGGTGAGCGATCTTCTCAGCCGCAACGTGTCGGTGCTGATCCTGGCCGATGTCGGGCATCTGACGGGCACCGATTTCGACAAGGTCGCGAAGTTCGTCGAGGGCGGCGGATTGCTGATCCGTTTCGCGGGCGAGCGGATGACGGGCGGCACGGACGACATGGTGCCGGTGAAGCTGCGCGTCGGGGGCCGCTATCTCGGTGGCGCGCTGGCGTGGGCGGAGCCGCAGCGGCTGGCGCCGTTTTCGGATTCGAGTCCGTTCGCAGGGCTCACCATTCCCGCTGACGTCACGGTGACGCGACAGATTTTGGCGGAGCCTTCGGTCGAGCTCGCGGACCGCTCGTGGGCGCGGCTCGCGGATGGGACGCCGCTAGTCACCGCGCAAGGACGCGGCAAGGGGTTCGTCGTCCTGTTCCACATCACGGCGGGGCCAAGCTGGTCGTCGCTGCCGATCTCGGGACTCTATGTCGACATGATGCGGCGGCTGCTGGCGCTGTCGGCGGGGTCGCGGCCGACCGACATGAAGAGCGCCACCACGCTGCCCCCGGTGTCGACGCTGGACGGGTTCGGGCGGGTGCGGCGGCCGCCGGCGGAAGTGCTGCCGATCCGCGCCGCCGATATCGGCAAGATTGCGGTGTCGCGGGTTCATCCGCCGGGGCTCTATGGCGTGGCGGGAACGGAAGACGCGCTCAACGCGGTGAAGGCGGACGCGACGCTGGCGCCGCTCGGCAATATCGGCGTGACGGTCGAGCCTTATGCGCAGACGGCGGTGCTGGCGCTGGCGCCGTGGCTGCTGACGCTGGCGGCGGCGCTGCTGTTCCTCGATGCGATCCTGTCGCTGTGGATGCGCGGATATCTGTCGAGGCTGCGCGTGGCGCGGGGCGCGGCGGTGCTGCTCGCGGTGGTGTTGGTGCTGCCGGCGTTTCGCGCGCGGGCGGATGACGATTTCAATATGAAAGCGGCATTGGATACGCGGCTGGCTTACGTCATCACGGGATTGCAGGACGTCGATGATATGAGCAAAGCGGGGCTGACGGGGCTCGGCCTGCAGTTGCGCGCGCGGACTTCGTATGAGCCGCAGGACCCGATGGGCGTCGACGTGACGAAGGACGATCTATCGTTCTTCCCTTTGCTTTATTGGCCGATGGATCCGCGCGAGAAGGATCTGACGCCGGCGGCGCTGGCGAAGATCAGCGACTATATGAGGAATGGCGGCACGATCCTGTTCGACACGCGCGATCTGACGCTGGGCGCGGCGCGCGGGCCGCAATCCCCGGGCGAGCAGACGCTGCGCCGGCTGATCGCCAAGCTCGACCTGCCGCGGCTGGAGCCGGTTCCGGCGGATCACGTGCTGACCAAGGCGTTTTATATCCTCCAGGAATTTCCGGGACGCTGGGACGGCGGCAAAGTGTGGGTCGAGGCGCTGCCGCCGGCCGATCCCAATGCCGGACCTGCGCCGGCGCGCGGCGGTGACGGCGTCTCGCCGGTGATCATCGGCGGCAATGACTGGGCCGCGGCCTGGGCGGTGCGGCCCGACGGCGCGCCGATGGTGGACGTGGTGCCGGGGGGCGAGCGCCAGCGCGAGCTCGCCTACCGCTTCGGCGTGAATTTGGTGATGTACACCTTCACCGGCAACTACAAGGCGGATCAGGTGCATGTGCCGGCGCTGCTGGAGCGGCTGGGCAAATGAACCTCAGCATCGACTTCGCGCCGCATGTGCCGATGCTGCTGCTGTGGGTCGCGGCGGGACTGGCGGTGGCGCTGACCATCGCGTCATTCGCGCTCAGGGCGCATGGCGCATGGGCGCGGGCGCTGGTGTTCGCGGCGCTGATCTTCGTGATCGCCAATCCCTTGATCGTCAACGAGACGCATGCGCCGCTGCCCGATGTCGCGGCGATCGTGATCGACCGCAGCCAAAGCATGGGGATCGCGGACCGGCATGCGCAGGAAGAGGCGGCGCTGGCGGCGATCCGCAAGCAGCTCGGCGCGGAGAAGGATCTCGAAGTGCGCGAGAGCGTGGTGACGACGACCACGACGGGCGAGGACAATGGCACGCAATTGTTCGCCGGCCTCAACGCGGCGCTGGCCGACGTGCCGCCGGAGCGCATCGCGGGCGCGATCCTGATCACCGACGGGCAGGTGCATGACGCGCCGCCGGTGGACAGACTGGGCATCCGCGCGCCGATCCATGCGCTGATCGCGGGGCATCGCGGCGAGCGCGACCGCAAGCTCACCATCGTCAACGCGGCGCGCTTCACCATCGTCGGGCAGACGGCGGCGATGGAAATTCGCGTCGACGACCTCGGCACGCCGCCGGGCGGATCGGCGGCTGTCGAGATCCGCATCGACGGCACGAGCCTGGGCACGCAGACCGTGCCGGTGGGACAGAACGCGATCCTCCAAGTACCGGTCAAGCATGGCGGCGAGAACGTCGTCGAGATCGAGGCGCGGCCGGGGCCGGCGGAGCTGACGCTGCAGAACAACCGCGCGGTGGTCGCGGTGTCGGGCGTGCGCGACCGGCTGCGCGTGCTGCTGGTCTCGGGCGAGCCGCATGCCGGCGAGCGGGTGTGGCGCAATCTTTTGAAGGCCGATCCGTCGGTCGATCTGGTGCATTTCACGATTCTGCGGCCGCCGACCAAGCAGGACGGCACGCCGATCGATGAACTCTCGCTGATCATCTTCCCGACGCGCGAATTGTTTTCCGAGAAGCTGTCGAGCTTCGATCTGGTGATCTTCGACCGCTATAGCGAGCGCGGCATATTGCCGATGCTGTATTTCGAGAATCTCGCCAATTACGTCGAGGATGGCGGCGCGCTGCTGGTCGCGTCGGGGCCGGAATTCGCGCAGGCGATGAGCATCTCGCATACGCCGCTCGCCGCGGTGCTGCCGGCGCAGCCGACGGGCGAGATCGTGACGCAGGGCTTCAAGCCGGTGGTAACGGCGCAAGGCATGGCGCATCCGGTGACGCGCGACCTGCCGGGCGCGAACACCGACAGCGCGGCGCCGAGTTGGGGGCGCTGGTTCCGCATCATCGGCTCGACCAAGGTGTCGGGCGAGACGCTGATGAGCGGGCCGGGCGACCGGCCGCTGTTGGTGCTCGACAATGTGAAGAAGGGGCGCGTCGCGGAGCTGCTGTCGGATCATGCGTGGCTGTGGGCGCGCGGCTTCGAGGGTGGCGGGCCGCAGGCGGAATTGCTGCGCCGGCTGGCGCATTGGCTGATGAAGGAGCCGGAGTTGGAGGAGGAACGCCTCGCCGCGACCATCGCGGACGGGGCGATCACCGCCGAGCGTCGGACGATGGCGGATGCGGCCAAGCCGGTGACGCTGACCTATCCGTCGGGCAAGACCGCGACGCTGACGATGGTGAAGGTCGAGCCGGGCGTGTGGCGCGCCAAGGCGCGGGCGGATGAGCTGGGACTCTATCGGCTGACGGACGGCACGCTGACGGCGGTCGCGGCGGCGGGGCCGCTGAACCCGAAAGAAGTCGCCGACATGCGCGCGACCGACGCGGTGCTGCAGCCGATCGCGGATGCGAGCGGCGGCTCGGTGCATTGGCTGGCCGACGGCGTGCCGGATGTGCGCCGCGTGGGGCCAAGCGGCAGCGCGGCGGGATCGAACTGGATCGGGCTGCACGCCAACGGCGCCTATCGCGTGACGAGCGTGGAGCAGCGCCCGCTGCTGCCGGCGTGGGCGGCGCTGTTGCTCTTGCTGGGGACGCTGCTGATCGCGTGGCGGATCGAGGGGCGGTAGCGCCTCCCCGCTTCAGCTGATCCAGAACGACACCCGCTCGATCGCCCACGCGCCGTCGCGGCGGCGCAGGCGATAGGTTCCACCGCTGAAGCCGTTGCCGTAACGGACGAAACCGGCATCGCCGGCGCGATCGAAGACGATTTCACCCAGCCAGAGCGCGTGGAAATCGGGCGTCAGGCGGCGCAGGCGTTCGAGATCGGCGTCGCTATAGACCAGCATGGCGCGGCGCGGGCTGAAACCCGCGAAATCCGTGGCACGGCCCGCGACAAAGATCGGACGGCTCAGCCCGGCGTCCGGCGCGCGCCGCTCACCCGCGATCATCTTGCCGATATCGGACCCATGATCGACCGATTCGACGATCGCCAAGCTGGGCGCGCCCGTGATCTTCTCGAGAATAAGCGCCAGGGCTGCGTCGAGCGGCGCGGCTGTCGCGGCGTGGGGGACGTTCGGCATCGGGTCCCGGCCGTCGGGGATTCCGTCGCCATCGGTGTCCGGGTTGTGCGGATCGAGCAGCAGATGCTCTTCCGCGATGTCGGTGATGCCGTCGCTATCGCTGTCGCGGCGCAACTCGGCCAGCGGAATCTTGAGGTAGAGATTGTCCTGCGTCCGCCGCGTGCGCAGTGCGACCGGCGGATAGGTGATAGAGCCCGTGTCCAGCTCGCGTATCCGAACTTCGATGTCGAGCGTGTCGCCGTCGATCAGCTTCATCTTCGACGCGGGCATCACCTCATAGGGCCAAAGCTGGGACAGGCCGGTATAGAGTGGGGCCTGCCAGGTCTTGCCGCCATCATCCGATACATGCACCCAATAGCCGCCTTCCGAGACCTCGCCGGTCGGATCGAAATCCTGCGACAGGCTGATGGCGACGGCGCGGCGGCCGCCCACCGCGATGCGCACCGGTGCGAAGCCTTGCGGCAGGAGCGAGACACCGGACGGCCATGGCAGCGCAGCGGCAACCGGCCCGCGAAATTGCACCGGCAGTTCCTGGGCAATGAAGCGCGGTGGTGGGGCGGCGTCGGACGACCGTTCGGATCGGGGCACGTCAGGCGGCGGCGCAGGGCTCAGCGCGTCGGCGAGCTTGGCGATTGCGGCGGCGTAGGACGCCTGAGCCTGTTCGAAATGCGGCGGGCGCACCACCGCGAGCATCGCCGCCATTTCCTTCGACGTGTCGCTGATCGCAGTATCTTCGGGGCGCAAATGCTCGGCGGCTTCACGCTTCTGTGTGTCGCATACCGCGCTGTAGCGCGGCTCGGCAAACAACCTGCAGACCACCGCCGCCCACAGCGGCTCTCCGGATGGCGCGCGCGCGGCGGAGCTGGAATAATACGTCTCGAGCAGATCGTAAGGGTCGGCGGACGGCCGTGACAGCGCCAAATCGAGCATCAGGAATTTGGCGTCCAGATATTGTCCTTCCGGGCAATTCGCAGAGGCTTTGACCGGCGCGCCAAACCTGACCGCACATGCCAGGAAGGCCCGTGCCCGCGCCGCGACGGAAACACGCGCTATTGCGGCTTTCGCGTCGGCATCACGCCCGAGCACGAAATAGGCAGCGGCGAGATCGACGCGAAAATTATCGCTGCTGCGATCGCCAAGGATCAGGACGTTTGCCTGGAAATATTTCGGGCCATAGCCTTGCGGGCCGAGCCGGATGGCGAGGTCGTCCGCCTTGATTTCGTGGCCGGCTAGATTGCCGTCGAGCAGCAAATTGCGGGTCGTGGCAGGCAACGCTTCGAACGCCGCGATCCCTGACGCAAACAGTCCGGCACTCCAGAACCCCTCGATCCTCGCATAGGCGAGATGCGCCTGGGCCAGGCCACGGTCGGCGGGCGCGACATGGGCGAGCGCCGCGTCGCTGGCCAGGAAATCGTCGAGCGCCAGATCGCCCGCCAGCGTGCTGGTGCCGCGGTGCGACATCCGCTCCAGCGCGCCGAACCAGCGCTGTGGCGCGCGTGCCGCGAACGCACGATACCAAACCGGGCAATCGGCCGTGCGCACGGCGAGCCACGCAGTAGAAACGGGGTCCGGCGCCCTGGCGGCAAGCGCCCACAAATCGTCGGCGTCACAGCGTCCGAAGCGCGCCGTCATGGCGGCAGCGGCCTCCACGGCGAGCGGGCGGTAATGCGTGGCCGCGGCGAAGGCGGCGGCGTCGCGATGCACGGCGCGCGCGGCGGGCGAATGCTCCGGCCCGTCTTCGATGGGCAGTCCATCGAACCGTATCCAGAGCAGGATGAGCTGTTTCATTTGTGCCGCCGCAAGGCCATAGCGCGGCGCCAGCCTTGCGGCGGCACGATCGATATTGGGCGTTTTCAATTCGCGCTTGAGATCGTCGAACCAATTGCGCAGGAGCAGCGCGTCTTCCGGATCGACGCTTCCGTAGTCGTGCAGCCACTTGATGTCGGACGGGCTGGGCGGCGCTGCCACGGCTCCGGCAGAGATCAGAAGAAACACGGCCGCGAAGAAGGCTGCGATGCGCATGGCGAAGTCCCCACCCGTTGGGCCGCACGGCACCAAGGATTCATGTTCGATTTGTGGCGCGCATTTCAGGCCGAAGCGCTGGCCGACAGCGTGCGCCCCAGGAAATCGAGCAAATATTGCCGTTCATTGCGCGCGGCGGCGCGGCCGATGGTGACGGCGAGGGCTCCGATGCCGATCAGGAGCGGAACCACGCCGACGGGCGCGATGAGCGCGACGAGCGGGACATCGTGCAATTGCGCGCGGTGGCTGAGGATGCCCCAGAGCGCGCCGATCACCGACAGCAGCGCGATGGCGCCGGCGAGGATGAGGATCGGCTTGAAGTTCATCTCGCGCACGTCGCAGGAGATGCGCGTGCCGCCGTCCGGCGTGTCGAGCAGGCGGCCGTAGAGATGCTGCTGAAAGGAATTGCGGTAGTAGATCTTCTTGTGGATGCGGAAGCTGTCGGCCTCGATCTTGCCGACGACGCCGCTGTCGGTGACCAGCGACCATTCGGAGGCGACGGTCTGGCGCAGGCGGCGCTCGCATTCGGCACGCGGCAGTTTGGTGACAAGATCGATCGTCGCCATGCGTGTTGCCCTATTGCTCGATCTGCGCGTCGAGAAGGTCGCGCAGATACTGCGTGAGGAATTCCGGCTCGCCGCGCGCCAGCCAGCGGGAAAAGGCGATGAGACCCGTCATGAAGGCGATCCCACCGATCGAAAAGACGTAGTCCGCGAGGAGCCGGGGCGTCAGCACCATCGATGCCGTCAAGAACAGAACGATGAAGATCACGAAGACCTGCGCCATCCGGTTCACCCGGAAACGGCAGTCTATGCGCGTGCCGACGCCACTCTCCTCCAGCTTGCCGGCCGCGACAGCCTGAAAGGAATTGCGGTACCAGATATTGCGGCGCAGGTGGAACCAGCGCTTGCCGACAGTGCCGACGACTTCCGCCTGCGTGAAGGGGATGAATCCCCAGCCGACATCGGCTTTAAGGCGGCGCGTGCATTCATCGGGTGGAATGCCCGTAATGAAAACGGCCGGTGGCCAGGAAAAGATGCGCACGATCAGCCCAATCCCGCGCCATCGGCGCAGACGCTGTCGCTCAGCGCGTCGCGGCGCACTTCGCCCGAAAGGTTGAGCGCAGCGCCGGCCTTGAGCGACAGACCCAGGATGCGCGAGGCATCGACGGGTCCCGGAAAGCGGATGCGGCCGGGCGGCAATTTGGAAAATCCGACACGGGCGTAATAGGGCTCGTCGCCGACCAGGATGACGACCTCGTGGCCGCGGGCGCGGGCTTCCTCCAGGGCACGTTCCATCAGGGCAACGCCGATGCCGCGGCCGCGCAGCGCTTCGCGCACCGCGAGCGGGCCGAGCATCAATGCCTTGTGGCCGCCGATCACGACCGGCCAGAAGCGCACGGAACCCTCGAGCGCGGCACGCTGGACCGCGACGAAGGCGAGGTCTGCGACCTGCGACACACCCTCCCTGAGGCGATAGGCGGATTTGGCGAAGCGGCCGGGGCCGAACGCAGTCTCGTTCAACGCATCCACCAAAGGCGCGTCTTCCGGGCGCTCGGGCCGGACTATCCAGGTTGGGCAGGGGAGTTCGCTTGCGTCGCTCAAGCCGGGCTCGGTAATCTGGAGGTCAACAAAGTCTCAGCGGAGAAAACATATGGGCGTGCTCGATGGCAAGGTCGTTCTGGTAACGGGCGGGGCGAACGGCATCGGCAAGGAATGCGCGCTGCTCGCCGCGAAGGAAGGTGCCAGCGTCGTGGTCAACGACCTTGGCGGCGCGGTGGCGGGCGGCGACGAAGGCTCGGCCGGGCCGGCCGAGATGGTGGCGCGCGAGATCATCGCGGCCGGCGGCAAGGCGGTGGCCAACTCCGACAGCGTGACGGACCGCAAGGGCGTCGGTCACATGATCGCGCAGGCGATGGACACGTTCAAAGGCCTGCACGCGGTGATCAATCCCGCCGGCATCCTGCGCGACACGATGTTCCACAAGATGACCGATGCGGACTGGGACATGGTCGTCGATGTACATTTGAACGGCGCTTACAACGTGACGCGCGCGACGATCAACCATTTCCGCGAACAGGGCGAAGGGTCGTATGTGCTGTTCACCTCGACCTCCGGCCTGATCGGCAATATCGGGCAGGCGAATTATGCGGCGGTAAAGATGGGCGTCGTCGGCCTGTCGCGCATCATCGCGATGGAGGGCGCAGCCAAGGGCGTGCGCTCCAACACCATCGCGCCGTTCGCGTGGTCGCGCATGATCGCGACGATACCGGTGAAGGACGAGGCGTCCGCGAAACGCGTCGACCGGATGAAGAACTATATGCGCGCCGACCAGGTGGCGCAGCTTGCGGTGTCCTTGGCGTCGCCGGCGTGCAAGGACGTCAGCGGGCAGATCTTCACGGCGCGCGGCAACGAGATCTTCCTGATGAGCCAGCCGCGCCCGGTGCGCGGCATGGCGAAGCTCGAAGGCTGGACGCCGGCGACCATCGCCGAGCACTGCATGAGCGCGATGAAGCCGAGCTTCACCGACCTGCTGCCGACGACGGGCACGTTCGGGTGGGATCCGGTTTAACGGTCCCTACCCTCCCTCAAGGGGAGGGTAAAAGGGCGGCGCGTAGCGGCACTACAAAACAACAACGGGAGAGAGCAGCATGGGTATCTTGGAAGGCAAGGTCGTCTGGGTCACGGGCGGCGGTAACGGGATCGGCAAGGACTGCGCGCTGATCGCGGCGAGGGAAGGCGCCAAGGTCGTGGTCAACGATCTGGGCGGCGGGTTCAAGGGCGATGCGACCGATTCCGGCGATGCCGGACCGGCGGAACTGGTGGCGCAGGAAATCCGCGCCGGCGGCGGCAAGGCGATCTCCAACTCGGACAGCGTGACCGATATGAAGGCGGTCGAAGCGCTGCGCGACCAGACGCTGAAGGAATTCGGCGGGCTGCATGCGGTGATCAATCCGGCCGGCATCCTGCGCGACGCGATGTTCCACAAGATGACCGATTTCGACTGGGACAAGGTGATCGAGGTGCATCTGCGCGGCTCGTACAATGTGTGCCGCGCGACCATCGAGCATTTCCGCGAGAGCCAGGACGGCGCCTATGCGCTGTTCACCTCGACCTCGGGGTTGATCGGCAATATCGGGCAGTCGAACTATGCGGCGGCGAAGCTCGGCATCATGGGATTGTCGCGCGTCGTGGCGATGGAGGGCGCGAAGGTCAATGTGCGCTCCAACATCATCGCGCCGGTGGCGTGGACGCGCATGACGCAGAGCGTGCCGATCCGCGACGAGGCGCAGGCCAAGCGCCGCGAGCAGATGGCGCAGACGATCCGGCCCGATCAGCCGGCGAAGCTGGCGGTGGCGCTGGTGTCGGACCTCGCCAAGGAGGTCTCGGGCCAGATTTTCGGGGCGCGCGGCGACACGATCGAGCTCTACAGCCAGCCGCGGGCGATCATGAATCTCAACAAGGAGGGCGGCTGGACGCCAGAAGGCATCGCGACCGAGGCGTTCGGGCAGATGAAGGAGAAGTTCTTCCCGGTGAGCCGCTCGGCGACGCAGCCGGCGCCGGCGAAAGCGGGTTAACGCTACCAGTAAATACTGGGTGGCGTCTTGCCGACGATCTCGGCGAGGCGCCGCCGCGTTCCCGCCGAGGTGTTGGGCGGCGGGTTCGCCGGATCGGCGAAGACGATTTCGCGCACTTCGAAGTTCGGGCGGAACTCGACCTGCGCATTCATCAAGGAATAAAGCGCGACGACATTCGTCGCCCAGCCGGCGGGGCGCGTGAAAAGCCCGTAAAATATGGGCGGATCGGATTGCACGGCGCCGATCTCCTCACGAAGTTCCCGCATTATCGCCTTCTCGGCGGGCTCGCCGCGGTTGACGCCGCCGCCGGGAAACGACCAGCCGCTCTTGTAGGAGTGCCGCGCCAGCAGGACCTTGCCACCGGTGTCGAACACCATGGCGTGGGCACCGAACGCGACCGGCGCCAGCAACGCCTTGATCGCCATCATAGTTCCGCCAAAGGCGAATTGTCCCACCCGTTGTGGAATTCCAGAAAGCATGTTGTTCCTGTGGGGCAACTTTTGTAACCAATAAATAACCGGCTCTTTCTAACCTGCCGGCGACAGACAAAGCGAAGCCAATATTGACGTTGCTGGGTACATCGTCACTGCGGGCCCGCCGTATTCGCGTTTCCGCGCGGATGCGCGGCTATGCTCTGCGTGTGTTGCTTGGCGTTGCGGAGCGTTAGACGCGTATGTCCGGGGGGGCTTTCGAACATCTGAAGGCGCTGATTGTCGAGGACAACCAGCACATGCGCACGCTGCTGCGCTCGCTGCTCAACGCGCTGGGCGTGATGAACGTGCTGGAAGCGTCGAACGGCGAAGACGCCTTCGTGCTGCTGCGCGACAAGCAGCCCGATCTGATCCTCACCGATCTGTCGATGAAGCCGATGGACGGCCTCGCCTTCGCGCGCGAGGTGCGGATGTCCAGGGAGAGTCCCAATCCCTATATCCCGATCATCATGGTGACCGGCCATACCGAGCGCCACCGCATCGAGGCGGCGCGCGATGCGGGCGTCACCGAAGTGCTGGCCAAGCCGATCACGGCGGGAAACCTGTTCCAGCGCATCGGCGAGATCGTCGACCGGCCGCGGCCTTTCGTGAAGTGCAACACCTATTTCGGGCCGGACCGGCGACGCCATGTCATGGAAGGCTATGCCGGGCCGTTCCGCCGGCGCGAAGATTTCGAAAACGACGTCGCGGTCCGCTGAGAGAACGCCCGATGCGCAAACATTCGACCGTCGAGATTATCCGCGAATATCCGCCGCTGCTGTCCAAGGCGCGCAGCCGGCAGGCGATGAACATGTTGCGCAGCCCGGAGACGATAAGCAAAGCAAGCCGGATCATCGCCCTGAAATCGACCGAGTTGCGCGGCGCGGTTCTCGAGCTGGTGGCGCGCGTGGAAGATGCGGCGCGGGCCGGCGATTGGGCGCTTGTCTATGAGACGACGCACGAGATCCGCGGCCTCGCCGGCACCGCGGGGTTGACCGCGACGGGGCGCATCGCCAACGGGCTGTGCCATTACCTGGACACGGTGGCGCGGCTCAAGCTGAAGCCCGATGTCGCGGTGGCGAGCCTGCATCTGGACGCCATCGTCCGCTCGGCCCGCACCGAGGGCGAGGCGGCGCAGCATGGCGACGCCGTGGCGCAGGAGCTGGCGGCGCTGGTGGTACGCAAGCTGGCGGAAATTAAGGTTTCGGCAACGGGCTGAGCGCCGGTCTTCAGCGCTTCTTAAGCCCTGTCGTTAATAGTAACCGCCTGACTAATTCTCCTCGGGCGGGCCATGCTTCAGATCGGCGGCATCGTAGTTCTTTTCGCGTGCGTGTTCGGCGGCTACCTGATGACGGGCGGCTCGCTGAGCGTCGTGTTCGAAGCATTGCCGCACGAGATGCTGACGATCTTCGGCGCGGCGGTCGCAGCGATGCTGATCTCGGGCTCGATGTATTCGCTCAAGAAGATCGCCGGCTCGCTCGGCAAGGTGATCTCCGGGCCGCAATGGAAGCCGAAGGACTACAGCGACCTTTTGTGCCTGCTGTTCCTGCTGACCAAGACGATGAAGTCCAAGGGCCTCATCGCGCTGGAAGCGCATATCGAGAAGCCGGAAGAGTCCGGCATCTTCAAGCGCTATCCCAAGATCTGCAAAGACCATTTCGCGCTGGATTTCATCTGCGACACGCTGCGCATGATGACCATGAGCCTCGAAGACCCCAACCAGGTCGAGACGGCGATGGAGAAGCAGCTCGAGAAGCATCACCATGAAGCACTGGTCGGCGCCAATGCGCTGACCAGCATGTCGGACGGCTTGCCAGCGCTCGGCATCGTCGCAGCGGTGCTCGGCGTCATCAAGACGATGGGCGCGATCAGCGAACCGCCGGAAGTGCTGGGCGGCATGATCGGCTCGGCGCTGGTCGGCACCTTCCTCGGCGTGTTCCTGGCTTATGGCATCGTCGGCCCGATGGGCGCGCGGCTCAAAGCGATCGTCGACGAGGACGCGCAATTCTATCACGTCATCCGCGACATCCTGGTCGCGCATCTGCACGGCAATGCGGCGCAGGTGTCGGTCGAGATCGGCCGCGGCAGCGTGCCGAGCGAGGCGCAGCCCTCGTTCGCCGAACTGGAAGCGGCAATCAACAACATCCCGCCGGAAGGCGCTTAACAGCCGCCGGCATAATACCAGGCGATGTGCAGCCAGCCGGGCTGGACATACATGCAGATATGCGAGCCGGCGCCGACGGTGTCGTACTGGCTTCGCGTGACGCTGATGTCGCCGGATGTTTTGCCCGGACCCCAAGAGCTCACATCGAGATAGTAGGTCGTCGTCTTGCCGCCCGAGATGTGCTTGCCGCGCACGGTGACGGGGTAGGAGACGGCAGTCGCCTTGTCGAGCAGGGTGTCGGCCTGGGTGACGGCGGCGTAGCCGTACACCAGGGCAAACATCGCGAGGGGAAACCAGGTGGCGCGCCGGGCGACGATGCGGCGATCCAGAACGGCCAGGATAGCGGCGAACAAAGCCGCAGCCACCGCCACCGCGCCTAACAGATCGAGCCCATCGACAAATGCGAGATCCACGGCGCTGCGCATCGCGACAGCCAAAGCGGGCAGCGCATACAGATTGTTCAGCGACGGCCGCGCGTCGTTCTTGTCGACATCAAGGGAAAATATCCTGTCCGACCAGACATGGAGCGCCAGCGCGATCAAAGGCAGCGCAAGCGCGATACCGACCGCCCATTCGTAAGGACGCGGCCAGAAGAGGGTCCAGCCGGTGACTAGCCATGCGATGGCGGTGCCGACCCGGGCGACCCAGGTCATGCGGCGGAGCGTGGCTCGCCGGTCGTCGAGATTGGCGCCGAGCGCAGGATCGCTCTCCAGTGCTTCGCGATTTCGCTGCAGCTCGTCTTCGTCAAGATCGAGCGGTGTGCCCAGCCATTGGCGAAAAGCCGGATGCCGGATGAGATAGGGCTCCAACGGGATCGGCCTGCCGGTTTTCAGCGCCAATCGGCTCCGGTTGTCGCGGCCTTGCGGATCGCGAATCCCGATGACGTCGCTGCGATCTATGATTCGGGTTCGCCATGCGCCGTGCAGCTCCAGACTGTCGCGCCGCAAGATGGCGTGGCTGTTCCAGACACTCCATGCCCCGAAAGCCGCCAATGCCCCGAAGATCAGCAGAGCGGCGATTTCACCGATATCACCAGAGGTCGGGGACGGGCTGGAGACAACGAACACCGCAATTGCGCCACCAATGCAGGCCAGCGCACCGAGAACGAAAAGTGCCGCACCGCCGTTCCGCGAGCCCGGCTCCAGCGCCATGACGACAGGCTCGTTCGGATCGCCGCTCACGATTGATCCTCCACCGGCGAATGTTTTAATCCGCCGGCGGCCTGCCGCAAGGGCTTGGGTTCAACGGTAGCGGGCGGTGACCTTCTGCTTCTCGTCGGACAGGGCGACAAAGAACGTCGCGAGCGCGCCGGCCATGATGCCGAGTGGCATGGCGGTGAACACGTCCATGTCCGTGCCGAACACGACGATCGCGGTCACGAGCATTCCGGTGAATTGCGCCACGTTCTTCGGCATCCGTTGCGTCCCTTGAGCAATGCCCAAGCCTAGGACGGCGCCGCACGCGGCGGAAGAACGTGGTCAAGAAAGCGTTAACGCCGGCTCGCGTCAGCCGCCGAGGTCCTGCTTTTTCTGCAAGTACTCGTCGCGCTGGATTTCGCCGCGGGCATAGCGGGCTTCGAGCACCGAGAGTGCGTCGGAGCGGCTGGAGCCGTTGTGCCAGTGCCAAGGGTGATAGCCGTAATAGTAGCGGCGGCGGCCGAAGATCAGGCCGAACACCAGTATGAGAACCAAAAGGCTGGCGAGGCCGTGGAACGGCCCGAAAGCCCAAAACGCGAATGGCCAGAAAAACAGTGCATGGAGCATGTCGCCCTCCCGAGCCTGACGGGACAAATATGGGGAGGGCGCCAGGCGATTTCCAGATGGGCGATCCCTAGATGCCGAACTCGACCCCTTGGGCGAGCGGCAAGGCATTGGAATAATTGATGGTCGCGGTCTGGCGCCGCATATAGGCCCGCCACGAGTCGGAGCCGGATTCGCGGCCGCCGCCGGTTTCCTTCTCGCCGCCGAAGGCGCCGCCGATCTCGGCGCCCGAAGGGCCGATGTTCACATTGGCGATGCCGCAATCGGAGCCCGCCGCGCTGAGGAAGCGCTCCGCCTCCTGCAGGTCGAGGGTGAAGATGCAGGACGACAGGCCCTGCGGCACGGCGTTCTGCTTCGCCAGGGCGTCCTCGAAATTGCTGTAGCGCATCACATAGAGGATCGGCGCGAAGGTCTCATGGCAGACGGTGGGCGTCTGGCCGGCGATCTCGACGATGGCGGGATGGGCGTAGTGCGCGTCCGGAAATTTGTCCGCCAAGGCGCGGCCACCGCCGGTGACGCTGCCGCCTTCGGCTTTCGCGGAGGCAAGGGCGCGCTCCATGTTCTCGAAGGCGTGGCGGTCGATCAGCGGGCCGACCAGCGTACCGCTCGCAAGCGGATCGCCGATGGGCAGGCCGGCATAGGCCTTCTTCAGCGACGGGACGAGCGTGTCGTAGAGGCTGTCATGCACGAAGAGGCGGCGCAGGCTGGTGCAGCGCTGGCCGGCGGTTCCGACGGCGGCGAACAGGATGGCGCGCAGCGCGAGGTCGAGCTTGGCCGACGGCGCCACGATCATCGCGTTGTTGCCGCCGAGCTCGAGGATCGACTTGCCGAAGCGCGCGGCGACGACGGGCGCGAGCTCGCGGCCCATGCGGGTGGAGCCGGTGGCGCTGACGACGGGGATGCGCTTGTCTTTGGCGAGCGCTTCACCGGCCTCGCGCAGGCCGAGGACGACCTGGCACAAATGCGCCGGCGCGTCGCCGAAGCGCTTCACGGCGCGCTCGAACAGGGCGTGGGTCGCGAGGGCGGTGAGCGGCGTCTTCTCGCTCGGCTTCCAGATCACGCTGTCGCCGCAGACCAGCGCCAGCGCGGCGTTCCAGCACCACACGGCGACCGGGAAGTTGAACGCGGAGATCACAGCGACGGGGCCGGCGGGATGCCAGGTCTCCATCATGCGATGGCCGGGACGCTCGGACGCGATGGTGAGGCCATAGATCTGGCGTGACAGGCCGACCGCGAAATCGCAGATGTCAATCATCTCCTGCACCTCGCCGAGACCTTCCTGCAGGATCTTGCCAGCCTCGAGGGTGACGAGGCGGCCGAGCGCATCCTTGTTGGCGCGCAACTCCTCGCCGAACAGGCGCACCAACTCGCCGCGGCGCGGTGCGGGCACGTCGCGCCAGGCGCGGAAGGCTTCGGCGGCATGCGCGATCTTGGTCTCGATGGCGGCGGCGTCGTCGAACGCGACCGCGCCGATCGGCGCGCCGTCGACCGGCGAATGGACGATGTGGTGGCCGCGATCCGCGCTCACGCCGAGGGTCTTCAGGATATCGTTCGTCATGTCATACCTTCCTTGCCGCGCTCATTGCGGATTTTGCGGATGCGGGCCGTGCGCCGCCTGCCAGTTCTGGCGGCCAGTGCGGGCGCAGACCGCGGCATGCGCCACGCACCATTCATGCGCGGGCAGATACAGGTGGCTCGCCTGGTCGAAAATCTCGGTGATGAAGCCATCGTCGATCAGGTCGGTCAAAGGCGGATCGTAGAGATCGTCGGGTCCGGCATGGCTGCGGATACGCGCGATCAGATCGGCGCTCATGCCGGCATCGGCATAATACCTGTCGCCCTGCTCGTCTTCCGGCACTGCGGTGTCGGACAACCCCACCAGCGTGCCGCGATGGAAGCCCATCATGGTGTCGGGCAGCATGGCGCGGGTGTGGCCGGCGGCGAGCAGCACGGTGCAGGCGGATTCGCACTGCGCCATCGCAACGACGAACAGCTTGCGCTCCTTGATGACCTTGGCGATGCGCATGGTCGGGCGCATGAACCCGCCATTGGAGGCGTTGAGCACCAGCCGCTTGACCTTGTCATTGTTCAGCTTCGCGATCAGCTCCGTGGCCGCGGCATCGGTGATCGTGCCGTGGAAGATGACGTAATTATCCTTGGCCTTCACGCTGTATGTCGAGCGGCTTTCGACCCGCCAGGCCTCGTACACCGAATAGGAGCTGCGCGAGGTGGTCACCAGCGCGCCGATCAGCGTGAGCAGGTTGATCAGCACGACGATGCGCGCGACCCAGGCCCAGCCTTTGCGTCCGTCCGCAATGCGATGGCCGGCGCTGCGCCAGATGCCGACGCCGGACCAGATCACGACGGGGATCATGACGAGGAACGGGAGCAGGAACGCCTCGACGAAGATCGAGGGCGATTGCGGCGGATCCTGCTGGAACGCGACTTCCAGGGCGCGGAAATAGATATTGAACGGCATCAGGATGACGACGCCGTTCAGCCAATAGGATTGCGGCAGCGGGAACTCGCCGCGCCAATGCCTGCCGATATAGCTCAAGATTCCGCCCGCCGGTTATTGCCCCTGGCCATAATAGCGGCCAAAGCGGTTGGCGAGGAAGTCGGAGAGCCTGGCCTCTTCCTGGCGGACGAAGCCCTTCTGCGGCAGCTTGCCGTCGACCAGCATGTCGCACATCGCGCAGATGCCGGCGGCGGTGGTGATCTGGATCGCGCTCATGAAGCGGTCGCCGACCTGCTGGGCATAGATCTTCTTGGCGTAGCTTTCCTGCGTCAGGTGGCCGTCGCGCATGCCGGAGACGGTGACGAAGATCAGCACGACGTCCTGGTAGGTGATCGGGATCGCGGTCTCCAACACGTCCTTGAAGATGTCGCGGCGGGTGCCGAGATGCAGGTCGCGCACCAGGAGCTTGACGATGTCGCAATGGCCGGGATAGCGCGCGGTCTTATAGTTGAGGTTCTGGACCTTGCCTTCCAGCGTCTCGCACAGCGTGCCGAGGCCGCCCGAGGTGTTGAACGCCTCGTATTCGACGCCGTCGAGCTGGAACAACTCGCGCTCTTCCAGCGAAGGCACCTCGACGAGGCGGCCGTCGCGGACGGATTCGCACGGGTTGCAATATTCGTTGATCAGCCCATCGGTCGACCAAGTGAGATTGTATTTGAGGGCGTTGTGCGGGAACACCGGCAGCGCGCCGACGCGCATCTTCACGTCCTCGAGCGTGTCGAACTTCTTGGCAAGGTCGTAGGCGACGATCGAGATGAAGCCGGGCGCGAGGCCGCATTGCGGGATGAAGGCGGTGTCGGCGCCGGCGGCGAGCCGCTTGATGGTGCGGGTGGATTCCACGTCCTCGGTGAGGTCGAGGTAATGCGCGCCGGCTTTCTTGGCGGCTTCGGCGACGGTGGCGGTGAGATTGTAGGGCGTGGCGGAGAGGACCACGTCATGGCCCTCGACAGCCTTGGCGAAGTCGGGCGCGGTGATGTCGGCCGTGATCGTCTTCACGTTCTTGCGCGGCATGCGCTCCAGGCTCGCAGCGTCGCGGTCGGCGACGGTGACACGGTAGTCGCCGGTCGAGGACAGGAGTTCGGTGATGGCGATGCCGATCTTGCCGCCGCCGACGAGCATGACGTTTTTCATTTTTTGCATCCCTTAAATCGTCATCACCCGCTTCTTGCGGGCGACCCATCCAGTTTTTCCGCGCAAAATTGGGTCGCCCGGACAAGCCGGGCGATGACGGAGTGTGGAGGATGGAAATGACTTTTCGCAGACGGTGAAGTGACGGAACTTGCATTTGCTCCCGGCGAATCGCAGGGTATTCCGGCGATTTGCCGGAACTGAGACATGCGCGATTCCGACGCGAAACTTGTCGCCCTGCTGCGCGCCAATGCGCGGGAGCCGACGGCGTCGCTGGCGCGCAAGCTCGATCTGGCACGCTCCACGGTGCAGGAGCGCATCGCGCGCCTGGAACGCGAGGGCACGATCCGCGGTTACACCGTGCGGCTGTCGGACGAAGCGGACGCGGCCAAGCTGCGCGCGGTGGTGATGATCGAGACCGATCCCAAGCGCGCAGATCGGGTGGCGCTGGAGCTGAAGAAGATGCCGGAGGTGCGCTCGCTGTCGGCGGTGGCGGGGACGTTCGATTTGATCGCGACGGTGGAGACCGAAACGCCGGCGCGGATCGACGCTTTGCTCGACCGCATCGGCAAGGCGCAAGGCGTGGCGCGGACGGTGTCGTCGATCGTGCTGAGCGAGAAGTTCAGCCGTTGACGGGACGGCGCTTGTCATCCTTCGACAAGCTCAGGATGAGGAGAATTCTGTGTTTGCGTCGCGACACGAACACCGTCCTCATCCTGAGCTTGTCGAAGGATGGCCGCGCGGACGGTCTTACCGCAGCGTGAATCCCGCATTCCTGAGGCACGCACGTATCTCTTCCGCATGCGCGGCGTCGCGGGCTTCGACGACCATGCCGAGATAGGCCGACTTCACCGGCGTATCGACCATCATGCGGTTGTGGCTGACCTCGAGGATGTTGCCGCCCGCTTCGCCGACCAGGGTGGCGACGCGCGCCAGAAGACCGGGGCGGTCCTCGATCATGATCTCGAGGCTGAGGATGCGGCCCTCGCGCGACAGCTCGCGCAAAATGACGTTCGACAGAAGCCGCATGTCGATATTGCCGCCGGACAGCACGATGCCGACCTTGCGGCCCGCAAACAATTGCTTGTTGTCCAGCACCGCGGCATAGGCGGCGGCGGCGGCGCCTTCGACGACCGTCTTCTCGATCTCCAGCAGCGCGGCGAGCGCCCGCTCGATCTGCGCTTCGTCGACGAGGAGGATGTCCTGCACGGTCTCACGCACGATCTTGCGCGTGACCTGGCCCGGTTCCTTGACCGCGATGCCTTCGGCGATGGTCTGGCCGGCGCTCGGCAAATTCGCGGATTTGAAATTGTCGTACATCGACGGATAGGCGCGCGTCTGAACGCCGAATATCTGGATCGCGGGATTGATCGCCTTGGCGGCGATGGCGATGCCGGAGATCAATCCGCCGCCGCCGATCGGCACGACCAGCGTGTCGAGCGGCTGTTCGGCGTCGGCGAGCATTTCGAGCGCCACCGTGCCCTGGCCGGCGATGATCGCGGGATCGTCGTAAGGGTGGACAAAGGTCAGGCCCTCGTCCCGGGTGATCTCGAAGGCGCGGGCGAAGGCTTCGCTGAGCGTCGCGCCATGCAGCACGACGCGGGCGCCGAAATCCTTGGTGTGCTTGACCTTGGTGAAGGGTGTGCCTTCCGGCATCACGATGGTGACGGGAATGCCGAGCCGGCCGGCGTGATAGGCGACGCCTTGCGCATGGTTGCCGGCGGAAGCCGCGGCGACGCCGCGCGCCTTCTCCTCAGGTGTCAGCGACAGCAGCTTGTTGAGCGCGCCGCGTTCCTTGAACGAGGAGGTGTATTGCAGGTTCTCAAATTTGAGGTGGATGCTGGCGCCCGTGATGCGCGAGAGCGTGTCGGAATGGCGGGTCGGCGTACGCTCGACCTGGCCCTGGATGGCGCGCGCCGCAGCCCGGACATCGTCGATGGAAATGGGAGCGGCGGTCTTCGTGTCCAACGGCTTCTCCAGGTGTTGGTAGCAGCGGAGGGATTTGAACCCCCGACCAAGGGATTATGATTCCCCTGCTCTACCACTGAGCTACGCTGCCAAAACCCGTCGCGGGCGGGCATGTAAGGGAGGGGGTCCGACCCTGTCAAGACAAGGGGTTTGCGCGGCCTCACGGAACAAGCGGGGACGCCGCGAGTTGATCCCAGGCAGTCTTTTCGGGGGCGGTTATGCCTAAGAAACACGACAAACCCGCGATGGAGCCGCACAGCACGGCGCATCCGGGACTGGAGATCGATGGGAAGGGCCATCCCATCCCGGTCGGCAAGCGGGTGGTGGAGGACCGGCAGAAGGTGCGGCGCGCCGGCAAGGCCAAGAAGACCTGACCGCTGCTGACATGTCCCGGGCGCGGCGGCGTGGCATAATCGAAGCCATGAAAGCCAGTCCCCGCATGAAACGGCCGCCGAAATACGAGCTGGTCAAAGAGCTCGCGCTGGCATTGCCGCAGGTGCGGGAGGAAGGCCACCGGTTTGGGCCGTGGTTCAACATCGGCAAGCGGCCGTTCGCGCTTTATTGGGGCAAGTCGGGGAGCTGGATGATCCGGCTGCCGCCGGATCACATCATGATGCTGGTGGCGGTGGGCGCCGGGGTGTTCCGCCCGATGCGCAACGGCTCGCCGTTCTGGATCTATATCGATGTCGAAACGATGGATAGAGCGATGATCCGCGATTACCTCGGCGCGTCGTGGAAGCATACGGCGCCGAAGATGCTGCAGAAGGGCGCGGCGCGGGACGAAGACGACGTCGAGATCGGCGAGGCGTTCGCATGAGCCCGCCGAAATATGCCGCGATCCGCAAGATCGCGCTCGGCTTTCCGGGCGCGCGGGAGGTCGAATGGCACGGCGATCCCTGGTTCGTCGTCGGCAAGAAGTCGTTCGCGCTATTCGGGGCGGGCCACGACAAATGGATCCTGAAGCTGCCCCAGGCGCAGCAGATGATGCTGTTCGATGCGCGGCCCGATACGTTCACCCCGATGCGGGCGGGACGGATGGTGTGGAGCTTTATCGACGTCGCGCGGCTCGATGCGGCGGAGCTGAAGGACCTGCTGACGGCGGCGTGGAAGATGGTCGTGACGAAAAAGGCGGCAAAGGCCTACGAGTCGGCATGACATCCGCCAACCGCCGTGTCCGGGTTGCCGCGAAGCCTCCGAAGGAGGCCTTCATCAGGAAGGTGGCGCTGTCGCTGCCCGGCGCCAGCGAGACCTATTACAAGGGGCCGCGCTTCGGCGTCGGCAAGAAAGCGTTCGTGCACGGCTGGACCGGCGAGACGCTGTGGCTGTTCAAGCTGCCGCATCATCAGGAGATGATGCTGTTCGATACACGGCCCGGCATTTTCACACCGATGCGCAGCGGCGCGATGCTGTGGTGCCATGCCGACGTGCGCCATCTGGAGGCGGGCGAATTGCGCGACCTGATCGTCGCGGCGTGGCGCATGGTGGCGCCGAAGACAATGCAGCCTCAGTACGGCCAGCCCGCGACCTCGCCGAAGCAGATCAGATAGCCATTCAGCTCGCGCACCAGCATTTCGCGGCGGCCGCCTTCGAACTCCGGCGGATCGACGATGTCGGCACCGCGTTTGGCCAGCTCCTCGGCGAGGGCACCGACATCGGAGACCCAGATGTAGAGGTCGAGGGCTTCGTGCATCTTCGACGTGTTGGTGATCGCTGCAGGGCGCGACGCGGCGGGCGCCTGCCGCAGCATCACGCGGGCGGTGTTGCGCTGCATGATCGTGAAGCCGGGCGGATCGCCGAAATAGCGGCCGAGGTTGAAGCCGAGCACGTCGCGCCAGTATTCACCGCTCCTGACCACGTCGTCGACGAGCAGGAAGGGAACGGCTTCGAGGAAGACCGGTTGCGCCATGGGTGTCTCTTGGTTGGACGTGCTAAGCCTAACGGACCGCAAAGCGGAGACGAAGCGTGAAGATGCAGATGGCGCGGGTGATCCTGTTCACGGCGCAGATGGAAACGATGACGGCGTTCTATCGCGACGTGCTGGGGCTGAAGCAGGTGACGAACGAGAAAGGCTGGCGCGAGTTCGACGCGGGCGGGGTGACCGTGGCGCTGCATTCGGGGCCGCCCTCGCCGGGCCGGAAGGGGCCGAAGATCGTGTTCCGGGCCAAGGATGTCGCGGGGCTGCGCGAGACGCTGAACAAGCGCGGCGCGAAATTTGGGAAACTCTCGGACGACGACTTCCACCTCTGCAACGGCAAGGATCCGGACGGCAATCCGGTGCAGCTGTCGAACCGGTAACTCATTCCGCGGCGAGGCGCTGCTTTTGCGCGCGCGCGATCCAGCCGCCGCCGAGGATTCGGGTGCCGTCGTAGAACACGCAAGCCTGGCCGGGGGCGACGCTTTCTTCGGGCGTCAGCAATTCGACGCCGGCGGCGCGGTCCGGCAAGGGCGTGACGCGGGCGGGGACGGGCGGGCGCGTGGAACGGACCTTCACGGTGCAGTCGAACGGTTCGGACGCGGGCGCGAGCCAGTTGATGTCGCGCACATTGATGGTGCGGGTCGCGAGCGCGGCGCGCGGGCCGACCACGACGCGCGCATTGGCGGCGTCGAGTGCGATGACAAACAGCGGATCGGCATTGCCGGAGAGGCCGAGGCCCTTGCGCTGGCCGACGGTGAAATGGATCACGCCGTCATGGCGGCCGACGGTCTCGCCGGCGAGATTCACGATCTCGCCGGGCTGGGCGGCGTTGGGCTTCAGCTTCTCGACGATGTTCGAATACTTGCCGTCGGGCACGAAGCAGATGTCCTGGCTGTCGGGCTTGTCGGCGACAGTGACGAGACCGAGTTCGGCGGCGAGCGCGCGGACCTCGGACTTGGGCATGCCGCCGAGCGGGAAGCGCAGATAATCGAGCTGCGCCGGGGTGGTGGCGAACAGGAAGTAGCTCTGGTCGCGGCTATCGTCGACCGCGCGGTGCAGCTCGGGACCGTTCGCGCCGGCGATGCGCTGGACGTAGTGGCCGGTGGCGAGCGCGGCGGCGCCGAGTTCGCGCGCGGTGTCCATCAGGTCGGCGAACTTCACGCGCTCATTGCAGCGCACGCAGGGGATCGGCGTTTCGCCGCGCGCGTAGGAGGCGGCGAAGTCCTCCATCACACGCTCCTTGAAGCGCTGTTCGTAGTCGAGGACGTAATGCGGGATGGCGAGCGCTTCCGCGACGCGGCGGGCGTCGTAGATGTCCTGGCCGGCGCAGCAGGCGCCTTTCTTTTTCGCGGCGCCGGCATCGTAGAGCTGCAGCGTCACGCCGACCACGTCGTAGCCTTCGCGCTTGAGCAGCGCGGCGGTCACGGAGGAGTCCACGCCGCCGGACATGGCGGCGACGACGCGGGCTCCCTTTGGCAGGTCGAGGGTCATGGCGGGGCTATAGTCCGGCGGGGGCGGGACGGCAAGATTTGGGGCGCGGGCGGGGCGCAGGAGTGCCCGGGCCTGCGCGGCGAGGACATAGCCTTCGCGGATGAATTTGCGCGCTTCGCGATAGAAGCCGAGCCGGGCACTTGTGTAGCGGCCGTGCTTGAGGCGGTTGCGATTTCCCGGCGGGGCGCCGCGCCGTTTTTGCGGGTTCAATTCGCCGAATTCCCGCGCAACCCTTTGTGCGAAATCGGAAATCGTGAGGGATAGATTCGGGCGCAGGATTTCGGATACCGGCTTGGTGCGGTAGGTGCGGAATTCGTGCGGTTGCGGGACGCAGGTCATCCCCAAGAGGTTGGTCGCGCGGGCGCGATTCCAAGACGGGGACAGGAATTTTTATTCGTGAGGGGATTCAAGGCGGGGGGCGAAGTTATCCTCGCCTGTTCAAGAATACGGCGCGGGACGCAAGGATGTTTCAGGGCGGCGGCCGTCAGCGACGGGCCTCAATATTGAACAACCAGCCCAGCACGACATAGGCCGCCAATGCCGCGGCCAGCTGCACCGCAATGAACCCTGGCGCCGATACAGGCGCGATGCCTGAGAAGCTATTCGTGAGGCTCCTGGCAAGCGTGACAGCCGGGTTCGCGAACGAAGTAGACGCCGTGAACCAGTAGGCCGCGACGATATAGAGGCCGACGAGTATCGGCGTCGTGTCCGGCTTGCGGGAGCAGCCCGCTATGGTGAGCAGAAGGCCAAATGTCGCGACGAATTCGGAGAACCATTGCGCCGGTCCGTCCCTGAGCCTGGTGGAAACCTCCGCGAGGGGCATCCCAAACATCGCATGCGCGGCGTAGACGCCGACGATCGCGCCCAGGACTTGAGCCAAGGCGTAGGCCGCACCGGTTGCCGGCGGGAGTTCGCGCCGCAGGACGAAGAACACGGATACGGCGGGATTGAAATGCGCGCCCGAGACGGGTGCGAAGACCGAGATCAGGACGACCAACGCCGCGCCGGTCGCAATGGTATTGGCCAGCAGCGCGAGGGCCAGATTGCCGCTCGCCAGGCGCTCCGCCATGACGCCGGAGCCCACGACCGCCATGAGAAGGAAGGCCGTTCCCAATCCTTCAGCGGCGAGACGGCGCGCGATCACGCGAGCCGCTTGTGCATGAGAACGGCGGATGCCGGGCACAGGTCGCGAAACTGGCGCGTGTTCGCGATGGCTTCCGGCGCTTCGTCGCGATTTGCGGTTCTGAAATCGTGGCGGGCGAAGAAGGGTTCGGCGCCTGTCGTGAGAAGCCACAGGTCGCCAATGCCGACGCCACGCGCATGGTCCGTAAGAGCCGCAAGCAAAGCGCTGCCGGTGCCGTGCCCGCGCCGATCCGCGGGCACCACGATCGAGCGCAGCAGGCCGGCGGCGCCGTGACGCGCGATCCCGCCGAACGCCGAGTCGGCGAGCGTGAAGTATTCCGCATGACCTTCGTCGAGATCGCTTGTCGGAAGACCGGCGGCGGCGAGCGCCTCGACCATCCGCGCATAGTCCGGACCGGCACGGGAAAGGAGGGTCAGGGTCATGCGCGCGCCGTGTCGCCCGTCTTGCCGATCTCGTCCAAGCGCCTTTTGAGGGACATGCGGTCGAGGCTCGCGACCGGCAAGGCGGCGAACAGCGCAATCCGGCGCTGGAGGATCAGGAAGGCATCGCGGAAGGCTTGCGCGATCATGGCGGTGTCGCCCTCGGCCGCGGCGGGGTCGGGCACACCCCAATGCGCCGTCATGGGCTGACCGGGCCATATCGGGCAAACTTCGTTCGCGGCGTTGTCGCAAACGGTGAAGACGAAATCCAATTCCGGCGCGCCCGGCCTGGCGAATTCGTCCCATGATTTCGAGCGCGCGCCATCCGCTGGGAAGTCGAGGCGCTTCAAGAGCGCCAGCGCATGGGGATTGACCTTTCCCGTTGGATTCGAGCCCGCGCTATGGGCGATGAATTTCCCCGCGCCGATCTTGTTCAGGATCGCCTCGCCCAGGATCGAGCGGGCGGAATTGCCGGTACAGAGGAACAGGACGTTGTACGGGCGCTCGGGTGTGCCGGACCGCATGGCAATGCTCCCCTCAACGGCGACGTGTTTTTGCAGGCGCTTCACGGCGCGCTCCTTTCGGAGGCGGGCAGCACGCGGTGGCAATCGCCGCGAGCGGGGCGCAGATTTCGACCCGGCCGCCGCAGCAATCCTCGGTGAGGAAAATCAGAAGCTCGCGCATGGTGGCGAAGTCCACCGAATAGATGATGCTCCGTCCGTCCCGGCGCGCGCGGATCAGGCCCGCATTGGACAAAATCAAAAGCTGCGCGGATGTCGTGTTAGCAGCAGTTTTCAGCGCGCGGGCGATCTCGCCGGCCGCAAGGCCGCCGGGTCCGGCCTTCACCAGCAAGCGGAACACTTCCAGGCGCGCATCCTGCGCGAGCGCGGAGAGGCGTTTGACGGCGTCTGTCGTTTCCATATTTCATTGATTCCGGAAATATCGGAGCGAGTCAAGTGGTGCGCCGGGCGGGGAGTCGACACCCCCACCCGTCCATACGCTGACGCTATGGACCGCTGCGCTCAGATCGACCTCCTCATGCTGGGGAGGTGAAAGTATGGAGTGGCGCTCGCTACTTCAGATAGTTCAGCAGCGAGACCTGGTTCAGCTGGGCCGTGACCTGGAGCGCCGCCTGGAGCGCGACCTGGTTCTGGTTGAGCTGGGTGATTGCGGTGGGCATGTCGACGTCTTCGATGTTCGAGACGAAGCCCTGGTACAGTGTCGACAGCGACGATTGGTGGTCCGACGCGTCCTTGAGCTGGTTGTAGACGAAGCCGTTCGAGGCGGCGGCGGAGTTGATGTCCGACGCGGCGCCGGTGGCGGTCTGGATCTCGCCGGTGAGAAAATTGTTCTGCGCCGTGGACAGTGTCGTGCCGGCGGCGAAATTGCCGCTGGAACCGGCGTCGAAGCCGGCAATGTCCTTCAGCGTCTGCATCAGGCTGGTGCCGACATCGGAGGCGAGGACGCCGACCTGCACGGACTGGCCGTCGGCGACCATCACCGATTTCTTTTCCGTGCCGTTGGAGAACGCCGCCGAAGTGGACGGCAGCGCCGCGAGCTGCGACAGCGAGGTGACGTTGAGCGGCGCGGTGTTGTCCTTGTCGCCGCCATAGAGGTAATTGCCGTTGGCGTCCTTGGTGTTCAGGATCTGGCTCGCCTGGTCGAAGATGCCCTGCGCCGTCGCCATCAGGGTCGTACCGTCGCCATTGGCGACCGAGGTCGTGATCGCCTGGCGTAGCTGGTTGGCGAGATCGGACAGCGAGGAGAGCTGCGAGTCCTGCAAGTCCGCCTGGTTCACCGCCTGGGTCGTGTTGGTCTGGTAGGCGGCGGCCTTGTTGGCGGCGGTGCGCGCCGCTTCGAGCGTCGCGACCTTGTCACCGAGGCCGGCGTAGTCGTTGGAGACCTTGCCGCTGGCGACCTGCGCCTGGGTCTTGCCCATCTGGGCGTTGGCGCTCTGGACCTGGGCGAGCAGGAATTGCGACTGGCCGGCGGAAGAGGTGCGATCGACGCTCATGGTTCGCTCTTATCCTACTGGATCTGCAGCAGCGTATCGAACAGCTGCTGGACGACGGTCAGCATGCGCGCACCGGCGCTGTAGGCCTGCTGATAGGTCATCATGTGGGTGAGTTCTTCATCGAGATTGACGCCGGAGGTCGAGGACTGACGCGTCTGGGCTTCCTGCAAGCGGTCGGCCTGCGCGGTCTGGCCGTCGGTGGCGGCGGAGCTGCGCGTCGCGACGTCCTGGTAGAAGGCGGCGCCGTAATCGCTGAGCGAAGCGGCTTCCGCCGCCATGCCGCCGGCCTTGGCGAAGCTTTGCGTCGACGCCCCGATATTCTGCAAGGCGAGCGCGCCGGAATTGTCGCCATGGCCGACGATGGCGTCGCCGGCGACGGTGGTGGCGGTGATCTGCGACTGCGCGAAGGCCATGTTCTGCGGCGACGACGCGAGCGCCGCGTTGACCGAGAAGTTCGAGGCCTGTAGCGCGGTCTGGTTGACGCCGACGCCGAAGAGCTGGGTGAAGCTCATGCCGGTGGTGCCGCGCTGGGTGGTGTCGCCGGTGACGTTGAGCGAGTAGTTCGCAAGGCTCGCCGATTGCGTGGTCTTGAGCGAGCCGTCGGCGCCGAGCGTGAAGGTCGCAGCGCCGCCCATCGCGGTATTGAGCGCGCTGACGATGTTGCCGACCGTCATGCCGGCGGTGAGAGTGACCGTCGCGGTCTTGCCGATCTCGCCGTTGGGGCCTTTCAGCTGGAGGCTGATCTGGCTGCCGGCCGCGAAATTTCCGGCGTCGCTCGACGACAGGCCAGTCGCGGTGATCGACGGTGTCGCTGAGTGGAACAGGTCGTTGAGGCCGAAGAACTGCGAGAATCCGGCGCCGCCGCGGCTCGACGGCGTGGTCGCGTCGTCCTGGACCACGATGCCGTTGGTGCCGTTAGCCGCGATGGAAAGCGCGCCGTTGGTGAAGCTCGCCGTGCCCTTGCTGCCGAGCGCAGTGTTGAGCGCGGTGGTGAGGCCGCCGACCGTGTTGGTGAAAGACGTCGGCGCGGCGCCGTCGACCGAGATCGTGCCGGCGGAAAAGTTCACGTCGATGCGGCTGACCAGATTGCCACTCGAATCGGCGACGGCGACCGTCGTCTTGCCGGTGAAGTTAAGGGCGTCGGTGGAGACGAGGCCGGTGTTGCGGCCGCTCAGCGCGGTGGGCGGCGGGAACGACGTGTTGGCGTTGTTCGCGGCGTTGTAGGCATTCGCGGTGGTCTGCGCGAGGTTGCCGATCTGCTGGCCGAGGCCGGCCAGCGCGCCGTCGCGCATGTCGAGCAGGCCCTTGAGCTTGCCGGAGGCGAGATGCGACTCGAAATTCTGCGGCGCCGCGATCGGGGTGCCCGATTGCGGGTTGATGTCCTGGCTGGTGATCGTGCCGTAGCTGCCATTGTTGGCGCCGGTCGTGTAGGAGAGCTGGGCATAGCTGTCGCCGACCAAATTGATGCCGTCCTCGGTCATCACGCTGACGCGGCCGTCGGGCTGGTCGATGGTGCGGATGCCGACGAGCTGGGCGAGGTTCTGTAGCGCGACGTCGCGCTGGTCGAGCACGGCGGACGAGTCGTCGCCTGAGATATGCGCGGTCTTGGCCTGGGTGTTGAGGTCGTAGACCTGCTTGATCAGCGTGTTGATGCTGGTGATCGAGGTGCCGACCTGCTGGTCGACCTGGTCGCGCAGGCTGGAGACCTGCGACGACAGGCCGGAGATCGTCGAGGCCAGGCTCTGCACGCTGTTGAGGACGCCGAGCTGGTTGGCACTGGCGGTCGGCGCGAGCGCGGCCTGGCCGAGCGCGGTCGAGATGTCGGTGAGGCGCGCGGTGAGGCTGGTCGAGTCGCCCGGCTGGCCGAGGATGCCGTTCAGCTGATTGAAGACAGTGGCCTGCGTGTCGTAGCGCGCCGAGCCGGACTGGGCCGAGAGCTGCTCGGCATCGAGGAACTGGTCGGTGACGCGCTGGATGTCGGAAATCGTGACGCCGCCGAGCGCGCCGCCATTGGCGAGCGTCTGCTCGTTGACGACGCGGCGCGCGTAACCCACCGTGTTGAGGTTCGCAACGTTGTTGGAGACCACGCGCAGCGCCGTGCTGTTGGTCTGCAGGGCACTGAGTGCCGCCGATGCGATTCCGTTCAGGCTCACGCAAAAAATCCGCTTTTGGCTTAGCCGCCAAAGATTGGGGGCTTTGCCGCCGAAGACGGGATCGCAAGGGACGTGCCATGCGGTTTGGCGGGAAAGCTGCTGAAAATAAGACGCCGTAGGGCAATTGCGGTCGTGGGGACCGGCAGAGATTGCCGTGCGCGGCAGTTCGTGCCCGGCGCGCGATGCAGCGAAAATCGCGTGCGCATAGATAGAGCGCGAAAAGAGCCGCGAAAAATTCTGGTCCGGCACTTGCTACAGGTGCTGCGCAGACATGCGGATTGGCCTCGTGACATCAGTCGCAGCGAACATCGTGACGAACGGACAGCACGCCAATGGCGTGAGCCGCGGTGCGTCCGATCCGGCGCAGGGCGATGACGGCTTCGCGGCGATGCTCGGCGGCGCGATGCATGTGCGCAGCGATCTGGGCAAGAGCACACAGCCGGTGACGCCGCGTGATGGCGATGCCGATGCGACGGCACCGGATGGTGATAAAGCAAGTGATGCGGCTTCGCGCGCGCTGACGCGGCTGCAAGCGTTCCAGCAGGCCTGGTCCAGCGATGGCCCGCCGACGTTGACGCGGGCGAGCGATCTTGGCCGGACGACGACGACGAGCGGCAAAGACGCGGCAAAGAATTCCGCTACCGATCCGGCGCAGAGCACGGATGACGGCAAGCCTGTCAAAGCGCCCGACGTAACGGCGACAAACCCCATTCTCGCTCAGATGGTGGCGGCGCAGCAGCCGGCACAGGGTGCAGCGGCACCGACGGCAGCGAGCGCCGCGACAGACGATGACCAAGATGACGTGACTGCGCCGACAGCGGCAGCAATGGTTACCGATCCGACGACGGTCGCGACGCAGGCTTTTGCAGCGGCAACCGCGACCGACAAGACGGCGGCGTCCATGCTGGCCAATGGATCGACGGCGAAACCGGCCAAGCCCGGCGCGACGGATGCCAAGGCGGCGAGCGACGATCAGAAGACACAGACGCAGGGCTCGACGGCGGCGGCGCTGGCGGATACCGCCAATGCGGCGCGGGTGTTCACCGACAAGCAGGCCAGCAGCGCGCATGCGCTGCCGCTGCATGCCGGCGCGGACACGCCGAAGAACGGCAACCAGTCCGGTGGCTCGTCCACGGGACAGCAGAGCAACGGCAATCAGCCGAACAATGCGGCGGCGGCAGCGCCCGCGACTCCGGCGGCGGCCAACACGCCGGCAGTGGCACCAACGTTCACGCCGACGCATGTGCAGCAGGCTGCACCGCAGCCCGATGCGAGCGCGGTGGCTGCGAATACGAGCATCACGCCGACGGCGGCGACGCAGACCGGCGGGGCGACACCAGCCCAGCCCGCGACGCAATTGCAGGTCTCGCACCCGGCCGCGGCGGCGCCGGACATCAATACGCTGGCGTTCAACATCGCGACCAAATCCGAAGGCGGGGCGCGGCATTTCGATATCCGGCTCGATCCGGCGGAGCTCGGGCGCGTCGATGTCCGCCTGACGGTGGACGATGCGGGCAAGGCGCAAGCCTCGCTGTCGGTCGAGAAGCCGCAGACGCTCGAGCTGTTGCAAAAGGATTCGACGCATCTGGAGCGCGCGCTGAAAGACGCCGGGCTCGACCTGTCGCAGAACGGACTCAACTTCTCGCTCAAGGGCCAGCAGCAGCAGGCCGGCAACAATGGCGGCGGCCAAAGCGGCTTCGGCCAGCGCGGGCGCACGCTCGCGGTGCAGGCGATCGCGGCGGCCGATACGGCCGCCACCAATCTTTCCCTGAGCGGGGTCGCATCCGGCGATTCCCGTCTCGATATCCGCGTCTAGAGGTCAAGCCATGACGACCGTCGATCCCACCTCCTCCGCCGCAGCGGCTTCCGCCGCCAGCGCCGGCACGCAGTCCGCGGCGCAGACGCAGCTCGCGGGCAATTTCGACACCTTCCTGACGCTGCTGACGACGCAGTTGCAGAACCAGGATCCGCTGAACCCGATGGACTCCAACCAGTTCACCCAGCAGTTGGTCGAGTTCAGCCAGGTCGAGCAGCAGATCAACACCAACGACAACCTCAAGACCCTGATCGGGCAAGGCTCGACCACGACAGGCGCTTATGCCGTGTCCTATCTCGGCAAGGCCGTGACGGTGACCAACGGCAACGCGCCGCTCGCCAATGGCGAGGCGGACTGGACCTACAATCTGGGCGCCACGGCGGCGCAGACCACGCTGTCGGTGACGGATGCCAGCGGCAATGTCGTCTACACCGGCGCCGGCGAGACCGCGTCGGGCAATCACGATTTCAAATGGGACGGCAAGAACGCCAACGGCGTGCAAAGCCCCGACGGCACCTACAAGCTGACCGTGACCTCCGCCGCGGCGGACGGCAGCACGGTGACAAGCCTTGTCGCCAGCACCGGCGTGGTCAGCGAGGTCGACATGACCAGCGGCACGCCGCAGCTGATGATCGGACCCATGGACGTATCCCTCGCCGACGTGTCGGCGGTGCAGAGCCTTTGATGTGAAACCCGCGCCCGAGAAACGGGCGCATGAAAACCGGCCTGGGAGCGAAGCTCCGCCAAGTGCTGGAAGGAAGAAAAGACAATGAGTTTGTATGGTGCCATGCAGATCGGCGTGTCGGGCCTCGATGCCAACAGCCGCGCGCTGAGCGTTTCCTCATCCAATATCGCGAACGTCAACACGGTCGGCTACAAGGCGAGCTCCAACGCGTTCGCCACGCTGCTGGCCTCCGCCGTCGGCTCGGGCGACGTGTCCCAGGCGGGCGTGATCTCCAACCAGGCGCAGAACGTCACCGAACAGGGCGGCATTACCTCGACCTCTTCGCCGACCGATCTGGCGCTGTCGGGCAACGGCTTCTTCGTGGTCAGCTCGAACCTCGCCACCACGGGCGGCAGCCAGTCGCTGCTCTATACCCGCGCCGGCAGCTTCACGCCGGACAGCCAAGGCAATCTGAAGAACACGGCCGGGTTGTACCTGCAGGGCTGGCCGCTCGACGCCAGCGGCGCGGTGCCGACCGACCGCAACGATTTGACCAACATCAACGTCAACAATCTGGCCGGCAAGGCGGAAGCCACCACCAAGCTGTCGATGAAGGCGAATTTGCAGGCCTCGACCGCGATCACCACGCCCTATACCGCCGGCGCCATGGCGGCGGGGACGGTGACGCCGGACTTCCAGCGCACCATCAACGTCTATGACAGCCAGGGCGGCTCCCAGCCGCTGCAGGTCTCCTACGTCAAGACGGGTGCGAACACCTGGTCGTACGAGGTGAGCTATCAGGGCGCCGGCGCCAATATCGGCAGCCCCACCAACAACGTCATCAAGACGGGCACGATGTCGTTCAACGCCGACGGCACGCTGAAGACGGCGGACACTTCGGCTGCGACGCCGACCGGCTCGATCGCCGTCACCATCCCGTGGGTGTCGTCGGTGTCGGGCCTCAACCCGCAGCCGATCTCGATCGACATGGGCACGGTCGGCAGCTCCGACGGACTGACGCAGTTCGACAATCCGTCGGCGCTGGTCTCGTCCTCGGTCGACGGCGCGCTGTTCGGCAGCCTGTCGGGCGTCTCCATCGACTCGGACGGCTTCGTCACGGCGCAGTTCTCCAACGGCCTGTCGCAGAAGGTGTTCAAGCTGCCGGTCGCGACCTTCGCCAATCCGGACGGATTGTCGGCGGTCTCCGGCAACGCCTATGCGGCGTCGGAAGCCTCGGGCTCGCCGACCATCGGCGAGGCGAATCTGGGCGGTGCGGGTGTGATGCAGAGCCAGGCGCTCGAAGGTTCCACGGTGGACCTCGCCAACGAGTTCACCAATCTGATCACGACGCAGCGCGCCTACTCGGCGTCGGCCCGCATCGTGACGACGGCGGACCAGATGCTGCAGACGCTGGAGCAGATCCAGTAACGCTGAGGAAAACTCCGGCGCCGCCAGCGTTTCATGGCGCCGGATGAACGACGTGCCGACAGTTCGAGAGGAAACAGTACGGTTTCGTTTACCACGCCCCTTGGCCTTTTTTTAAAGCCATCAAGGTTAGCTTGCGCGTGGGTAATGATTGTTGGGAGTCCAGATACATGGGCGAAGAGAGAAAAGGACGCGTGAGCTATGTCATCGGGCCGGATGGCAGCCCGCTGACGCTTGCCGACCTGCCGCCGCCGGGAACGCGGCGCTGGGTGATCCGCCGCAAGGCGGAAGTCGTGGCCGCAGTGCGCGGCGGCCTGTTGAGCCTGGACGATGCCTGCAAACGCTATACGCTGACGGTGGAGGAATTCCTCGCCTGGCAGCGCGCGATCGATCGCTTCGGCATGCCGGGGCTTCGCGCGACGCGGGTGCAGCAGTATCGCAATTGATGGACACCGTGCGCGCGATGGCGCGCACGGGCCGCAAATCCTAAGAGTGTCTTAACGTAAAAAATCGTTGGGAAAATTTTTCCCAGTGCCGCGCGTTAAGAGCGCCTTTACCCTGAAGGCGGCAATGTTTGCCTAGCACGAGGCTAGGAGCAGGCATTGCCGGAATTCGTCAAAGCGATTGGTGCGGCGCGGTTCGGCGTCATGGCCGGCGTTGCCGCCGCACTCACCGCATTCTTCCTCTACGTCGCCGGCGCGCTCACCGATCCGCCCAAGGCGATCCTGTTCTCCGGCCTCGAGCCGCGCGATGCCTCCGCCGTCACGGCGAAGCTCGACGCGATGAACGAGAAATACGAAGCCAAGGGCGATGGCGGCACGATCCTGGTGCCGGCCGACGACGTGACCAAGCTGCGCATGCAGCTCGCAAGCGAGAACCTGCCCGCCGCCGGCGTCGGTTATGAGATATTCGACAAGTCGGACACGTTCGGCGCCACCGCCTTCGTGCAGAACATCAACCGGTTGCGCGCTTTGGAAGGCGAACTGGCGCGCTCGATCCAGACCATCGACGGCGTCGACGGGGTGCGCGTGCATCTCGTCATCCCGGAACACCAGATCTTTTCGCATGAGGACCAGTCGCCGACCGCGTCGGTCGTCCTGAAGACGCGCGGCGTCCTGGGCCGCGGCCAGGTGATGGCGGTGCAGCATCTCGTGGCCGCCGCGGTGTCGGGCCTTTCGGCGGACCGCGTCGCGATCGTCGACGACAAGGGCGATTTGCTCGCCGGCGGCGACGACAAGAGCGGGCCGAACGCGACCGCGATCGGCGAGGACAACCAGACCACCGATTTCGAGGACCGGCTGAAGAGCCGCGTCGAATCGATCGTCACCAGCGTGGTCGGCCCCGGCCATGTCCGCGTCCAGGTGACGGCCGACATGAACTACAAGCACGAGAACACGGTCGCCGAGCACTACAATCCCGACAGCAAGGTGCTGCGCTCGTCGCAAACCGTCGAGACCAACAACACCGACAGCAACGGTGCCGGCGCCGCACCCGTGTCGGTCGGCAGCGCCCTGCCTGGCGCCGCGGCAACTCCCGCCGGCGACGGCACCAAGTCGGATGCGACGCGCAGCGAAGAGACCAACAATTACGAGATCGACCGCACCACGACGACCAGCACGGTCGACGGCGGCACGGTGAACAAGCTGTCGGTCGCAGTCGTGGTGGACGGCACCGAGACGGGCGGCAAATACGCGGCGCGCAGCGCGGCGGAGATGAAGCAGATTTCCGATCTCGTGAAATCGGCCATCGGGTTCAATGCGGCGCGCGGCGACCTGGTGCAGGTCGACAATATGGAATTTGCGCGGATGGACGCCGGCGACGGCACGCCGGCACCGGCGCCGCTGCTCGGGCTCGACGGGCAAGACTGGTTCAAGATCATCGAGGTGGCGATCCTGTCGCTCACCGCGCTGCTGATCGGATTCTTTGTCGCCCGCCCGCTGATCAGCCGGATGTTCGCGCCGATCGGCGTGGCCGCGCCGCAGGTGTCGGGTTCGGTGATTGCAGGGCAGTTGCCCGCGCCTGCCGGTCAATCCGCCGCGGCACAAGCCCAACTCGACACCTCCGGCCAGCCGCTGGCGCTCGCCGGGCCTGCGCGCCCGTCGATCGACATCTCGCAGATCGAAGGCCAGGTCCGCGAATCTTCCATCAAGAAAGTCGGTGAAGTGGTCAACCAGCATCCCGAAGAGGCGCTGGCGATCATCCGCACCTGGCTCCACGAACCGGCATAAGACCCATGGCACCCCGCGCAAAATCCGCCGTCAAGGACGACATCCGCCAGCTCACCGGCGCCGAACGCTCGGCCATCATCATGCTGTCCTTGGGAGAGGAACACTCGGCCAAGATCTGGAAGATGATGGACGAGGAGGAGATCAAGGAAGTCAGCCAGGTGATGTCGACGCTGGGCACGGTGAGCTCGGCGCTGATTGAGAAGCTGCTGGTCGATTTCGTGTCGCAGATGTCGGGCACCGGCTCGCTGATGGGTTCGTACGAATCCACCGAGCGCCTGCTCGCCCGCATGATGCCCGAGGAGAAGGTCGGGCAGATCATGGAAGAAATCCGCGGCCCGGCCGGCCGCACGATGTGGGACAAGCTCGCAAACGTGAACGAGACGGTGCTGGCGAACTACCTCAAGAACGAATATCCGCAGACCGTTTCGGTGGTGCTGTCCAAGATCAAGCCGGAACATGCGGCGCGCGTGCTGGGCGCCCTGCCGGAAGAGTTCGCGTTGGAAGTGGTGCAGCGGATGCTGCGCATGGAATCAGTGCCCAAGGACATCCTCGACAAGGTCGAGCAGACCTTGCGCGTCGAGTTCATGTCGAACCTTGCCCGCACCGCCAAGCGCGACGCGCACGAGCAGATGGCGGAAATCTTCAACAATTTCGACCGCCAGACCGAAGGCCGCTTCGTCACCGCGCTGGAAGAGCGCGCCCGCGACAGCGCCGAGCGCATCAAGGCGCTGATGTTCACCTTCGAGGACCTCGGCAAGCTCGATCCAGGCTCGATCCAGACGCTGCTGCGGCACGTTGAAAAAGACAAGCTGGGCCTCGCGCTCAAAGGATCGACCGACACGCTGCGCGACGTGTTCTTCTCCAACATGTCGGAACGCGCCGGCAAAATTCTGCGCGAGGACATGGAAGCGATGGGCCCGGTGCGCCTCAAAGACGTCGATGAGGCGCAGATGCGCATGGTCAACGTCGCCAAGGACCTCGCCAACAAGGGCGAGATCATGATCGCAAGCGGCAGCGCCGAAGACGAGTTGGTGTACTGATGAACACGGCGAGCAAATATACCTTCGACATCGAGTTTCGCCCGGAAGGCGACCTTGTCTCCAATGCCGCGCGCGCGCGGCAGAAGAAGGGCTACACGACCGAAGAGATCGACGCGCTGTCGGCGCGGGCCCGCGACCAGGGCATGAAGTCGGGCCAGGTCCGCGCCGCCGAACAGCAGACGCAGGAGATCGCCAAGCTGGTCGATATGCTGCGCGACGTCGCGGTGCGTTCGAGCCGCGCGACCGACGATGTGCGCCAGGAAGCCTCGCTGATCGCATTGGCCGCGGCGCGCAAGCTGGCGCATGCCGCGGTGGACGCCCTGCCCTCCGCCGATGTCGAGGACGTGCTGCGCCATGCCCTGCACCAGGCGCTGGGCGAGCCGCGCATCGTGCTGCACACCAGCTCCAAGGTTGCCGAATTGCTGCGCCCGCGCCTGGCCGAGATCGCCGCCGAGGAAGGCTTCGACGGCCGCGTCGTCGTCACAGGCGAGGCGGCGATGGGCCATGCCGATTGCCGCATCGAATGGCGCGGCGGCGGCGCCGAGCGCTCCGAGAGCACCATCGAGGCGGCGATCGCCGATCTGATCGCCCGCCGTTTTTCAAACGCTTCGTCCGTGGAGGAATAGAACATGGCAGCCAGCGACAATGTCGATCTGCCCGATCTGGGTCATGACAGTCTGCCGAATGGCGGCGGCGCGCTGCTGAACAACGCGGCGGCACAGGAGGTGGAGGCCAAGCACTCCGCACAGGATCTTGAGGCCGTGTTCGATGTGCCGGTGACGGTGTCGGCGGTACTCGGCAAGTCTTCGATGGAAGTGAGCCAGCTGCTCAAGCTGGCCAAGGGCACGATCGTGGAGCTCGACCGCAAGGTCGGCGAGGCGATCGACATCTATGTCAACGACCGGCTGGTCGCGCGCGGCGAGGTCGTCCTCGTCGAGGACCGCCTGGGCGTCACCATGACGGAAATCATCAAAGCCGGTCAGAGCTAAGGAACGAAGCCATGAGACTTCTCATCGTCGGACAGCTGCAGGGCCAGCTCAGTGCCGCCACCAAGATCGCGATGGATCGCGGGGCCAAGGTCACGCACGCCATCGATATCGAACAGGCCCTCGCGACGCTGCGCGGCGGCAAGGGCGCCGACCTCGTTCTGTGCGACGTCAAATGCGACATCGGGCAATTGGTGCGCGGGCTTTCGGCCGAACGCATCTGCACGCCGGTCGTGGCCTGCGGCATCGGCACGGATGCCAGGAGCGCGGTCGACGCGATCCGCGCCGGCGCCAAGGAATATTTGCCGCTGCCGCCCGATCCGGAGTTGATCGCCGCCGTGCTCGCCGCCGTGGCGGACGAGAGCCATCAGATGGTGTTCGAAGATCCGGCGATGGAAGCGGTGATTTCGCTGGCCGACCAGGTCGCGCCGTCGGACGCCTCGATCCTGATCACCGGCGAAAGCGGTTCGGGCAAGGAGGTGATGGCGCGCTTCATCCACAAGAAGTCGAACCGCGCCGAGAAGGCCTTCATCTCCGTCAACTGCGCCGCGATCCCGGAGCATCTGCTGGAATCGGAATTGTTCGGTCACGAGAAGGGCGCCTTCACCGGTGCCGTCGCGCGGCGCATCGGCAAGTTCGAGGAAGCCAATGGCGGCACGCTGCTGCTGGACGAAATCAGCGAGATGGACGTGCGCCTGCAGGCCAAGTTGCTGCGCGCCATCCAGGAGCGCGAGATCGACCGCGTCGGCGGCACCAAGCCGGTCAAGGTCGACATCCGCATCATCGCGACGTCGAACCGCGACCTCGCCGATGCCGTCAAGCACGGCATCTTCCGCGAGGATCTGCTCTATCGCCTCAACGTCGTGAATTTGCGCCTGCCGGCGTTGCGCGAACGCCCAAAGGACATCCAGGCGCTGGCGCGGCATTTTGCGCATAAGTATGCGCAAGCCAACGGCGTTCCTTATCGCGCCATCGCGCCGGCGACCGAGCGGCTGCTGTCGGGCCATCCGTGGCGCGGCAACGTGCGCGAGCTCGAGAACACCATCCATCGCGCGGTGCTGCTGGCGAGCGGGCCGGACATCCAGCCGGAGGCGATCCGTTTGCCGGACGGCACGCAGGTTTCGCACGGCCGTCCCGGCGACCTGCCGGGCCCGGTGCAGGCGGCGGTGAACAATGCCGTCGCGGTGACGCGCGGGCTGGTCGGGCGCACGGTCGCCGATGTCGAGCGCGACCTGATCCTCGACACGCTGGACCATTGCCTCGGCAACCGCACCCATGCCGCGAACATCCTGGGGATCTCGATCCGCACGCTGCGCAACAAGCTGCGGGAGTATTCGCAGAGCGGGCTGGCGATCCCGAGCCATGGCGAACAGCGCGTCATGAACGGTTGAACATAAGAACAAATTTTTCGGCACACAGTCATGGCTGACGTTTCCACCGCCGCGCCCGCCTCCGGTTTCGGGCTCAATCTTGCGACGCTGCAGGACATTCTCAAGCGCTCGGACCTGGCGCTCGCCATCGGCATCATGGCGATTCTCGTCGTGCTGTTGCTGCCGCTGCCGCCGTGGCTGCTCGATATCGCGCTGGCGCTGTCGCTGTCGTTCTCGATCCTGATCCTGATGACGGCGGTGTTCATCCGCAAGCCGCTGGAATTCAGCTCGTTCCCCACCATCCTCCTGATCACCACCATGATGCGGCTGGCGCTCAACCTCGCCTCGACGCGGCTGATCCTGGGGCACGGCTCGGAAGGCACCGCGGCATCCGGCTACGTCATCCAGGCGTTCGGCAAGCTCATCATGGGCGGCAATTTCGTCATCGGGCTGATCGTGTTCGCGATCCTCGTTTTGGTGAACTTCGTCGTCATCACCAAGGGTTCGGGCCGCATCGCCGAAGTCGCGGCGCGGTTCAGTTTGGACGCGATGCCCGGCAAGCAGATGGCAGTCGACGCCGACCTCTCGGCCGGCCTGATCGACGAGAAGGAAGCCAAGCGCCGGCGCAAGGATTTGGAAGCCGAGTCGAACTTCTTCGGCGCGATGGACGGCGCGAGCAAATTCGTGCGCGGCGACGCGATCGCCGGCCTGATGATCGTGGCGATCAACGTGATCGGCGGCATCATCATCGCGGTGGCGCAAAAGGGCATGAGCTTCGTCGATGCGTCGTCGACCTTCACGCTGCTCACCGTCGGCGACGGCCTGGTGTCGCAGATGCCGGCGCTGATCGTCTCGACCGCGGCGGGCCTGATGGTGTCCAAGGCCGGCGTCGAGGGCGCCACCGACAAGGCCCTGATGTCGCAATTGTCATTCTATCCGCAGGCGCTCGGCATGGCCGCGGCCGTCATGGCGATCATCGGCGTGCTGCCCGGCATGCCGACCATCGTGTTCATGGGGCTGGCCGGTGGCGCCGGTACCCTCGCCTACTACGCTTACAAGAAGAAGGACGCGACCGAGGCCGTCGTGCGCGCCGAGGAAGCCAAGGCCAATGTCGAGGAGAAGAGCAAGGAAGAGCCGATCTCGACCGCGCTGGCGCTCGACCTGCTGCGTGTCGAGCTGGGCTACGGGTTGCTGCCGCTAATCAACGACGTGAAGGGTCACCGCATCACCGACCAGATCAAGGCGCTGCGCCGCCAGCTGGCGACCGAGATGGGCTTCGTGATGCCGGCGGTGCGCATCCTCGACAACATGCAGCTGAGCGCCAACGAGTACCGCATCCGCGTCAAGGAAGTGGATTCGGGGCGCGGCGATCTCTATCCGGGCAGCCTGCTAGTGATGGATCCCAAGGGCCTGCCGATCGATTTGCCGGGCACGCACACCACCGAGCCGGCGTTCGGCCTGCCGGCGACCTGGGTCAGCGTCGCGCTGCGCGAAGAGGCGAGCTTCAAGGGCCTCACCGTGGTCGATCCGGGCACCGTTTTGACCACGCATCTGACCGAAGTGCTCAAGTCGCACATGAGCGAACTGCTGTCCTATGCCGAAACCAAGAAGCTGCTCGACGACATGCCGCCGGAGAACAAGAAGCTGGTCGACGAGCTGATCCCGTCGCAGATCTCGGTGACCGGCGTGCAGCGCGTGCTGCAGACGCTGCTCGGCGAGCGCATCTCGATCCGCGACCTGCCCGCGATCCTGGAAGGCATCGCCGAAGCGGTCGGCCACACCAAGAACGCGATGTATATCACCGAGCATGTCCGCGCCCGGCTGGCGCGCCAGCTGTGCCACGCCAACATCGCGCCGGGCGGCTACCTGCCGCTGATCGCGCTGTCGCCGGCCTGGGAGCAGGCGTTCCACGATTCGATCGTCGGCCAGGGCGAAGACCGCCAGCTCGCGATGGCGCCGTCGCAATTGCAGGCCTTCATCCAGACGGTGCGCGACCGCTTCGACGAAGCGAGCCACAAGAACGAAGTGCCGGTGCTGCTGACCAGCCCGCAGATCCGTCCGTTCGTGCGCTCGATTATCGAACGGTTTAGGCCGCAGACGGTGGTGATGAGCCAGAGCGAAATCCACGCCAGCGTGAAGCTGCGCACCATGGGTCAGGTGTAACGCGATGCAGCTGCGCACCTTCCTTGCCAAAGACATGCGCGAGGCGCTCGCCACGGTGCGTGCCGATATGGGGCCGGAGGCGGTCATCATCTCGAGCGAGAAATCCAAGAGCGGCGGCGTCACCGTGCGCGCGGCGCTCGATACCGCCGAAGCTGAAACGCCGGCGGTTGCCGCGCCGGAGCCGGAGACCGCGATGGTCGCCGATTTCGACACCCATCATCGCGACAGCCTGCTGCGCCGGTTGCGCGGCGATGGGGCGGGCGACCGCAAGAATTCCCTGAGCTTCGACCGGGCGGAATTGCTCGCGGCGCTGAATCGGCATCGCCTGCCGGAGGGCGTGGCGCATGCGCTGGCGGAAGCCGCCGCCAAGGCGCAGCTCACCGACATGACGCTGGCGCTGGCCTCGGCGCTCGACAAGAAGATGAAGCCGTGGCCGATCGACATGGACCAGGCCAATGCGCTGCTGCTGGTCGGGCCGAACGGCGCGGGCAAGACGGCAGTCGCGGCGAAGATCGCGGCGCATGCGCGGCTGGCGGGACGGCGCACGACGCTGGTCGCATCGGATTCGGCGGGCGCCGGCGCGGTGGCGCGGCTGGAGACCTTCGCCAAGCATCTGGACAGCGCGGTGACGACCGCCGACAGCGCAGCGGAACTGAGCAAGCTGGTCAGCGAGTGCCTGTCCAAGAAGACATTCGTCATCGTCGATACCGCCGGGTTCGATCCGCGCGATGCCAAGGCGCGCACCGCGTTCGCGGCGCTGGGCCAGATCGGCAAATTGGAAACCGTCGGCGTCGTTTCGGCGCTGAACGACGCGGAAGAGCTTTCCGAGATCGTCGAGGCGCTGGGCGATCTCGGCGCCAAGCGCCTGATCGTCACCGGGCTCGACCTGACGCGCCGCGCCGGCGCGCTGATCGCGGCGGCGACGCAAGGCCTTGCACTCGCCCATGTCAGCCGTTCGCCGTTCATCGCGGGCGGACTTGAATCCCCAACCTCGCTGTCGCTGGCGCGGCTGCTGCTCGACGAACAACGGAGCGCTCAATGACGACGCACATCACCGCCATCGGCTCGGGCAAAGGCGGCACCGGCAAGACGCTGATCGCGACGAGCCTCGCCCATTCGCTGGCGCATGTCGGCGAGCGCGTGTTGCTGTGCGATGCCGATCTCGGCCTGTCGAATGCCGGGGTGCATCTGGGCGTGTCCGAAACCGGCGACCTCGGCGCGCTGCTCGCCGGGACGAAGACCTTGAAAGAAGCCGTTGCGCGGGTGCGCAGCGGTCCGCATACGGGCTTCGACCTGCTCGCGGCGCCGTCCGGCTCCGGCGCGTTGGCCAATGCCGGCGAGGCGGCGGCCGACAAGCTCGCCGCGATTCTGGCGCGCGCGTCACAGTATGACCGCGTGATCGTCGACCTCGGCGCCGGCGTCGATGCCATCGTCATGAGTCTCGCGGCGCATGCCGACGAGACCTTGCTGGTGGTGACGCCCGATCCGGCGTCGCTGACGGACGCTTACGCATTTGCGAAATTGTTGCTGCGCCGCACCAACAGCCGCGTGCCGCAACTGCTGGTCAACATGGCGCTGAACGCGACCGAGGGCCGCCGTATCGCCGATGCGCTGATGGCATCCGCCCGCGCCTTCCTGAAGGCGACGCCCGACTATCTCGGCTTTATCCCTTACGATGCGCGGGTTTCCGACGCGGTGCGGCGCCAGAGTCCGCTGCTCACATTGTTCCCGCAGACGCCGGCCGCGACCGCGATCGAGCAGATCGCGCGTAAGCTGCACGGCAGCGTACCGGCACCGGTCGCGCTGGCGGGGCTGCGTTAACCTTACATCGTCATTCACGCCATTTCGTGCTGCCTCAATTCTCGGCAGGCGGGAACTGGTGTATGGTCCCTTAACAAGCAACGCCGAACGACGGGCAGAAACCGCCGGGGCGTTTGCGCGGGAAGCGTCTGTCATTTGGGGGCTCTATGACTTTTCTTATGGATATCTGGCACGCCATTCAGGGCATCGTAACGACGTCCGGCCTTTTGACGCTGATCGTCATGGCCGTCATCGCCATCGGCGCCGGCGCGCTGATGAACGGCATGGGTTCGGTGGTGAACACGACGCTGATCGCGCTCGTCGCCTTCGCACTGGTCGAATATGTGCTGGCCATCACGATGGGCAAGCAGAACGCCGCGGCTTATGCGACGACCGACTGGCAGGCGTTCCAGGCGTTGAAGATGCTCACTTTGCTCGCCTATGCCCTGATGTTCGGGGTGGTGATCGCGGTGGCGCATACCGCCCGCACGTTGATCACACGCTAGCTTTCCGAAGGATGGACGGCGCGCGGCGAAGCAGTTAGCTTCGCCGCATGGTGCTTTACATCGTCATCGGCGTCGCGGTCCTCATCGTCCTGTGGGCCATCATGACCTATAACGGCCTCGTCAGCCGCCGCGCGATGGTGGCCGAGGGCTGGAGCGGCATCGACGCGCAGCTCAAGCGCCGCGCCGACCTCATTCCCAATCTGGTCGAGACCGTGAAGGGCTATGCCACCCACGAGCGCACGACCTTCGACGAGCTCGCCAAGGCGCGCGCCGGCGCGACCAGCCAGGACCCGGCCCAGCGCGCCGCGGCCGAAACCGCCGTCACCGCCGCGATCGGCAAGATCATGGCGGTCGCGGAAGCCTATCCCGAACTGAAAGCCTCGGAGAATTTCCAGACGCTGCAGAAGGACCTGGCGGATCTGGAAGACCAGATCCAGCTCGCCCGGCGCTATTACAATGGTGCGGTGCGCAATTATAACGTCAGCACGCAGCAATTCCCGTCCAATTTGGTCGCGAACATGGGCGGCTTCACCGCGGCGAAGTTCTTCGAGCTGGACAACGCCGCCGACCGCAACGCCCCCAAGGTTTCCTTCAGCTGATGTTGCGCGGCGGCGTCTTCGCGCTGCTCCTGGCGCTCGTCCTGCTGCCGGCGGCGGCGCAGGAGAGCAATGAGAGCCGCCATTCCGGCGCCGACACGCCGCATCCGGCGACCGATACGAATGAAGGGCCTCCGTCCTCGTTCTCCGATCCGTCGGACACCAGCGAGCGCATCACCGGTTTCAACAGCGATATCGTGGTGGCGCGCAACGGCGCCCTGACCGTCACCGAGACCATCGCCGTATACGCGACGGGCGACCAGATCCATCACGGCATCTATCGCGACTTCCCAACCATCTATGACGACCTGCACGGCCAGACCGTGCATGTGCGCTTCGACGTCGTGTCGGTGACGATGGACGGGCACAGCGAGGCCTACGCCACCGAGTCGCTCAACAACGGCGTGCGGGTCAAGATCGGCGATGCCGACACCATCGTCGATCCGGGCAACCACACCTATGTGCTGAGCTACATCACGGCGCGGCAGATCGGCTTCTTCGAAAAGTACGACGAGCTCTACTGGAACGTCACGGGCAATGGCTGGATATTCCCGATCGACCGCGCCTCGGCGACGATCCATCTGCCCAAAGGCGCGAAAATCCTGCAATCGGCGTTCTACACCGGCACGCAGGGCGCAGACGGGCATCTGGCGATCTCGGACCGGCCATCGAGCGACAGCATCCACTTCGTCACCACCAACCGGCTGTCGGCGAATGAGGGCCTGACCGTCGCGGTCGGGTTCGCCAAGGGCCTGATCGCGCCGCCCTCGGCGGAGGAGTTGCGGCGAAATTTTATCGTCGATAATGCCGCGGCGATCGTCGCGGTGCTGGGCGCGCTGGCGCTGACGATCTTCTATCTGGCGACCTGGTGGCAATATGGCCGCGATCCCAAGCGCGGCACGATCATCCCGCTGTTCTCGGCGCCGGCCGGGCTGTCGCCGGAAGCGGTGCGCTACATCCACAAGATGGCCTATGACCGCAAGGCATTCGCCGCGGCGCTGATCAACATGGCGGTCAAGGGCGCGATCACGATCCAGGAAGACGGCGGCACTTATACGCTGGTGCGCACGCCGAAGAACGTGCGCGATTGCGGCTTGTCGGCGAGCGAGATCGGGCTCAGCGATGCGCTGTTCGTGGGCGAGGCGACGTCCATCGAACTGCGATCCACCAATGCCGCGACGGTGCAAAGGGCGATCACGTCGCTGAAGAACACCCTGAAGAACGAGTGCGAAAAGCATTATTTCGTCACCAATGCCGGCTGGTTCTGGGCGGGCATGGGCATCCTCGCCCTCACGGGCATCGCCTCGGCGATGCTGGGCGACCGGTCCGACCAATCCGGCGTGCTGCTGGTGTTCGCAGGCATGTTCTCGATGGCGACGGCGTGGCTGCTGCATATCTGCTGGGGCGCCTGGGTCAGCGTGTTCCGCGGGCCGGGTTCGTGGTACGGCAATTTGCTCGGCGCGGTGTTCGCGACGGTCATCGCGGTGCCGTTCACCGTCTGCCTGATCGGCGCGCTGATCTATTTCGGCCTGACGGTGTCGACCTGGCCGCTCGCGGTGCTGATCCTGGGCGGCATCATGGCCTATGTATTCTATCACCTGCTGAAAGCGCCGACGGCAGCGGGCGCGGTGGTCATGGACCAGATCGACGGCTTCAAGCTGTTCCTGGAGACGGCGGAGAAAGACCGGCTGGAAATGCTGAACCCGCCGAACGTCACGCCGGAAGTGTTCGAGAAATTCCTGCCCTATGCCATCGCACTCGATTGCGAGAACCAGTGGAGCAAGAAGTTCGAGGCGGAAGCCGCGGCCGCGGCGGCCGGCGCGGGCACCACGCCTTACGTCTATGCGCCGCTTTGGTATTCGGGCAGCAATTTCGGGAATCTGGGAACGGCGGGATTGGTGTCGTCCATCGGCTCGTCGATCGGCAGCGCAGTGGCGTCGGCCTCGGTGCCGCCGGGATCGAGCTCGGGCAGCGGTGGCGGCGGCTTCTCCGGCGGCGGCGGGGGCGGCGGTGGTGGCGGCGGCTGGTAGGCTGCGACTTGCGCTGCTGTTTCTCGTGCTGTGCGCCTTGCCGGCGCGGGCCGAGGACATCAACGACCGGATCGAACGGATCAACAGTTTCCAGCAGGACATCGTCGTCGCGCGCGACGGGACGATGGACGTGCATGAGACCATCACGGTCAATGCGCAGGGCGATAACATCGAGCACGGCATCTATCGCGATTTTCCGACGATCTATCGCGGGGCGCACACCGTGCATGTGCGGTTCGATGTCGAGAGCACCACGCTCGACGGCAAGCCGACACCGTTCGAGACGCTCGACATCGCCAACGGCACGCGGCTGCAGATGGGCGATTCCGACGCGCTGCTAAGCCATGGGCTGCACATTTTCGTCATCCACTATGTGACCGACCGGCAGATCGGGTTTTTCGCGCGCAACGACGAACTCTATTGGAACGTCACGGGCCTCGGTTGGGATTTCGAGATCCGGCATGCCGGCACGGTGATCCATTTGCCGGACGGCGCGCGCATCCAAGGCTGGAGCTTTTTCACCGGCCCGAAAGGCGCGAGGGCCAAGGACGCGGCGGCGCGGCGGCTGTCTGACAACACCATCGCGTTCGACACCACCGCGATCCTCGATCCCAATTCCGGCCTGACCATCGCGGTCGATTTCACCAAGGGCGCGGTGCTGCCGCGGCCGGCATCGGCGTATCTGGCGCGCGATAATGCGGGCGCGGCGGGGGCGCTGGCGGGGCTGGCGCTCCTCTTCGTGTATTTCCTCGGCGCGTGGTGGCTGGTGGGACGCGACCCGAAGCGCGGCACGATCGTTCCGCTGTTCGCGCCGCCGCATGATTTGTCGCCGGCGGCGATGCGCTATGTCCACCGCATGCAATACGACCGCAAGGCGTTCGCCGCGACGATCGTCGGGCTGGCGGTAAAGGGCGTGGTGACGATCACGGAGACCAAGCATTTCCTCGGGCCGGTGTTCACGCTGGTGCGCGCCGGCGAGCCGCGCGAGGCGCTCAACGATACTGAGGCCGGCGTGGCGCAGGCCCTGGTCGGCTGGAACAGCGAGATCGAACTGACGACGAAGAATAATGCGCTGATCGCGATGGCGATCGCACTGCTGAAGAAGACCCTGAGCGACGAATACGAGAAGGTCACTTTCAACCAGAATCGCGCCTGGGTGTGGCCGGGGCTCGGCATCATCGGCCTGAGCTGCGTCGCGGCGGCATTGTTGTCGGACGATTGGGGCGGCGCGTTCCTGGTGTTCCTGTGGGGCGGGCTGTTCGGCGTCGCGACGGGGCTGTTCGGCAATTACGCATTCAACGCGTGGCGGACGCTGTTCCTCGGCCATGGTGCGCGCACGGTCAATCTCGGCATCGCGCTGCTGCGCACGCTGGCGGTTTTGCCCTTCGCCGGCACGCTGATCGGCGTGCTGTTCTTCCTGAACCATTCGATCCAGCCCGTGACCGTAGCGCTGCTCGGGTTGGAAGGCGTGGTGGCGCTTGTGTTCTATCGCCTGCTGCGCGCGCCGACGCGGGCGGGCGGCAAGCTGCGCGACGAGATCGATGGCTTCGCGCTGTTCCTCAAGACGACGGAGCGCGACCGGCTGGAAATGCTGCAGCCGCCGGAGATGACACCGCAGCTGTTCGAGCAATTCCTGCCCTATGCCATCGCGCTCGATTGCGAGAATGCGTGGAGCAAGAAGTTCGAGCTCGCGACGGCGACGGCGGGCACACCCGATGCGCCGGGCGCCGAGCATCACTTCATACCGATGTGGTACCAGGGCGAATCCTTCGCGACGTTGGGCGCATCCGGATTCGCGTCGAGCATCGGCGCATCGCTCGGCAATGCGGCGGCATCGGCCTCGATGGCACCGGGCTCAGGCTCGGGCGGCGGTGGAGGCGGTGGATTCTCGGGTGGTGGCGGCGGCGGCGGCGGTGGAGGCGGCTGGTAGAGCCGCGGTCTTTAATTGGCGCGCAATTTACGGGTGAAGCGAAGAGCTTCACCCGATTGCGCTTCTAGCGCCGCTTGGGCGGGCCGCCGATGCTGTCGATGGCGACGGGGCCTGGTCCCATGCCGACCAGCAGCAGCAGGCCGCCGGCGATCGCCATGTTGCGGGCGAAGGTCTCGTAATCCGAGGCGCGGTCGATCGCGTTGTTGATCTGCCAGAAATCGTGCATCGCGACCGAGACGATGATGGTGAAGCCGAACAGCAGCACCGCGCCGTAGCGCGTCTGGAAACCGAGGACGAGCGAGAGCCCGCCGAGGACCATCACGATCAGCGCCAGCGCGAGAAGCAGCGGCGCGCCGGGGATGTTCTTGAGCGCCATCAGCTGGATCGTGCCGTCCCACTGGTTGGCGTAGGACAATGCCTCGCTCAGGAAGAACCACGCGAGAACCAGGCGTCCGACCAGCGGCGAAATGTATTCGGAGAACGACATGGCGCCCACGCAATGCGAATCAGCGATGGCATCATACAACGGGCCGGGCTTATTCTGACGTGACCTTGGAGACGACCGCATGAAGCTGACACTGGAGCAGCTCGATCTTGTCGCAAAGGATATGGACGCCACGATCGCGTTCTATCGCCGGCTGGGCGTGAAGATTCCGCAGAGCGCGATCTGGCGGACGAAGAGCGGCGCGCACCACGTGCGGATCGGCATGGCCAACGGCTTCGAACTGGCCTTCGACAGCCCCAAACTGGCGCGCGTCTACAACAGAAGCTATCGCGGCAGCAGGGGCGGCGGAAACGTGGTGATCGGGTTTTCGGTCGGCACGCGGCACGGTGTCGACAAGCTCTACGCCAAGATGACGAAAGTCGGACATCGCGGGCTTATGCCACCCTGGGACGCGTTCTGGGGCTCGCGCTACGCCATCGTCGCCGATCCTGACGGCAATCCTGTCGGGATCATGAGTCCGATGGACGCGAAGAAGCGGTCAGCGGGGCCGGAGTTGTAGCTCTTAACCTCTCCCGCTCGCGGGAGAGGACAAGAAAGGAAGCTACGCGCCTCTCAAGGCGTGCTTGCGCAGATGGCGGACCAGCGCCATCTCGTCGAGGCGGGACTGGCCGCGGCGGGCTTCGATTTCCTGGGTGCGCTTGAGCTGCTGCTCGGTAGCGAATTCAAGGCTCTTGAGATCCTGGAACGCGACGTTGAGGTCGGCCTGCGCGGTGACGCGTTCGCGCTCGATCTCCTTGAGCGTGGCGCGCAGATTCTCGCGGCGGGTTTCGATCGAGCGCAGAAAGGACGGGAAGGCGAGGCGCCCAATGTCGGAATCGCCGGCGCGCTGGCGCTCGCGCGCGACGCTGTCTTCGAGATCGGAGAGCTTACGCTCGGCATCGGCCTTCATGCCGTCGAGCGTCGCCATGCGGCGCTTCATCTCGTCGACGCGAAAACGCCGCAAACGGATCAACGTATCCCCACGCTTCATGACGCGTTACCTTTCCCCGGTGCGCTGCCCATGATCTTCTCAAGAGCGGCATAGCATTCGGTAAACGCGGCGCGTTCATCCTTTCTTTGGCTGAGAAAGGCCTCGAGCGCCGGGTAAACCTTTACAGCCATATCCACTTCAGCATTCGTGCCAGCTTTGTACGCTCCCAGACGGATCAGCTCCGCCATGTCGTCATAGATCGCCATCGGGGCGCGGGCGCGGGCGACAAGCCCTTGTTCTTCCGTCGTGTTGCAGCCCGGCATGGAGCGGGAAACAGACTTAAGAATGTTGATCGCGGGGAAGCGGCCGCGCTCGGCGATGTTCCGTTCCAGGACAATATGGCCGTCCAGGATGCCTCGCACCGCGTCGGCAACCGGTTCATTATGATCGTCGCCTTCGACGAGAACGGTGAAGAGGCCGGTGATCGAACCCTCGCTGCCCGCGAAGCCGGGGCCGGCACGCTCCAGCAGGCGCGGCAGCTCCGCGAACACGGTTGGCGTGTAGCCCTTGCTGGCGGGCGGTTCGCCGGCGGAGAGGCCGACCTCGCGCTGCGCCATGGCGAAGCGCGTCACCGAATCCATCAGGAGGAGAACATGCAGGCCCTGGTCGCGCAGCTGTTCGGCGACGGCCATCGCGACATAGGCGGCCTGGCGGCGCACCAGCGGCGGCTCATCCGAGGTCGCGGCGACAACGACGGAGCGCGCGAGGCCTTCCTCGCCCAGATCGTCCTCGACGAATTCCTTCACTTCGCGGCCGCGCTCGCCGACCAGCGCGATGACGATCGCGTCGGCGTCGGAATTGCGCGCCAGCATCGACAGCAGAGTCGATTTGCCGACGCCGGAGCCGGAGAAGATGCCCATGCGCTGGCCCTTGCAGCAGGTGGCAAACGCATTGAGGGCGCGGACACCCAGATCCAGCTTGCCGCCGACCCGGGCACGGGACGCGGCCGGGGGCGGATTGGCCTTCAAGGGATAAGGATTTGTACCGATGGGGAGCGGTCCCTTGCCGTCGGACGGGTTCCCGAAGCCGTCGATCACGCGGCCGAGCCACTTTTCGGAGGGAAAAATCGTCGCCGGGCGATCGTCGAAATCGGCGCGGGCGCCGAGCGTCATCCCGTCGAGATTGCCGAGCGGCATCACGAGCGCCCGGCCGTCGCGGAACCCGACCACTTCGGCGGAAATTATCTTGTTGTTTCCTGCGGTTATGCGAACCTGACCACCCAGGCTGATGGCCCCGGCGGCGCCGCTGACCTCGACCAGAAGGCCTTCGAGACGGGTGACCCTGCCGAAGCGGCGGGTGGTGGGAATCTCGGCAATATCCTTGAGCAATGCGTGCATGGGGCCCTTTGGGGCGGGCTTTCTGCCCGTCCGTGTCCTTTGCATCTTGCCCAGAAGGTTTTAAGTGGCGGTAAACTTAACAAACCGAATCAAGGGGATATACGTATCCCGCGAACCCTTTTTTAAGCCGGGGTTCGTTGTCATTAATCAATGCAACGGGATGTTAACCAGTTAAGTCTTAACTTCACGATGTGAGCTGACACTTGGTTTCGGTTTACTGGCCTTAAGAGGGGTTATTGATATGCGCGTTCTCCTGATCGAAGACGACAGCGCCATGGCGCGCAGCATCGAGCTGATGCTCCGCAGCGAAGGCCTCAACGTCTACACCACGGATTTGGGCGAAGAGGGTATCGACCTCGGCAAGCTCTACGATTACGACATCATCGTCCTCGATTTGCAGCTGCCCGACATGAGCGGCTTCGAGGTCTTGAAGGCCCTGCGCGTCGCCAAGGTGCAGACGCCGGTCCTCATCCTTTCCGGCAACGCGATCGTCGAGGCCAAGGTCAAGGCGCTCGGCTTCGGCGCCGACGATTACATGACCAAGCCGTTCCACAAGGACGAGCTGGTCGCCCGCATCCAGGCGGTGGTCCGCCGTTCCAAGGGCCACAGCCAGTCGGTCATCACCACCGGCAAGCTGATCGTGAACCTCGACGCCAAGACGGTCGAAGTCGACGGCAGCCGCGTGCATTTGACGGGCAAGGAATACCAGATGCTGGAGCTGCTCTCGCTGCGCAAGGGCACCACGCTGACCAAGGAAATGTTCCTGAACCACCTGTACGGCGGCATGGACGAACCCGAGCTCAAGATCATCGACGTCTTCATCTGCAAGCTGCGCAAGAAGCTGGCGGCGGCGACCAATGGCGACAACTATATCGAGACCGTCTGGGGCCGCGGCTACGTGCTGCGCGACCCGCAGGGCGAGGAAATCGTCGCGGCGTAACGCACGCGCGTGAATTGAGGGTTACGAAAAAGGCGCCAGAGATGGCGCCTTTTTTATTGCCGGTCGAAATGCACGAGCGCCCGCGCGGCGATCGCGCGGGCGCTGCTGAGCGACTCCGAACTGTTGCGCACGCCGCTTTCCTGTACGACCGTAAGAAACACGCGGTGCTGGATGAAGACGGACAGGATGCCGCGTGCATTTGCAGGGTCATAGTCCCACAAGGCGCTCCCACCCCGCCAGTCGACATTGTCGACTTTGTCCCTGCCAGTGCTCTTCGCAATCGTTCGAACGGTGGCCGGCCAATTTCCAGGTTCGAATGGCGGCTGATAAACCCAAAGCGTCCAGGATTGCGGCGGCTCGGGCGACGATGGAAGCAAGACGGGGAATTGGCAGATGGAGGAATTGAGCGACGCACATAGCCCGGCGCAGATGTTCATTGCTTGACCTTTGAGCGGGCCGATCGGGGCGCCCAAAATCGTCTCCATCTCGTGCCGGTCGATGAGCTTGCACGCCAGTGTTCCATCATCCGATGACGATGTCGCCGGTGTCGCGCCGAAGAGAAAAACAGCGGCGCAGATGAACGCGCGTATCGAATTCCTGCCCATGCTAGTGATCCATCATGCAGTCGAGGATTTTGGTGTCGTAGGGCGAGCCGATCAGGAGTCGGTGGCCGGTCACGGCGGCGACGCTGGAGCCGCTGATGGCGCCGCCGAGATCGGCGTAGATCAGCGCCGCGCTTTGCGGGATGCCGTTTTGCAGCGTCACCTTGAAGATTTCCGACGGCGCGATGTTCGACTTGTCGGCCTTGTAAGCGGCCATCGCGAAGGCCTTGGGATGGGTGCCGACCCAGAGATTGCCGGCGGCGTCGAAGCGCAGATTGTCGAGGTTGGACGGGATGTCGAGCGTGCCGGCGACGTCGATCGTGCCGGCGAGCGGCTGGCGCGCGAAGGTCGTCAGGCGGCGGTTGTAGGATTCGGTGACGTAGAGATAGTGGCCGTCGCGCGAGAGCACCGCGCCATTGGGATAGACGACGTTGCTGGCCACGATGCGGAACACATTGCCATCGAAATAGACGATGTTGGCGCGCGGCAGGACGAGATCGTCGTCGAGCGTGCGGCCGAACGCGGTGGCGCTGGCGTGGTCGTTGGTGACGTAGAAGCGGTTCTGGTCGAGCGCGGCGATGGCGTTGGGGCTGATCAGCTGGCCGCCCTGGATGCTGCCGGTCTCGGTGAGATGCGCGGCGCCGTCTTTCACCGTCACGGCGAAGATGTCGACGCTGCTTGTGCCGTCGCTGCGGTGATTGATCGCCATCAGGGTCAGCGCGCCGTCCGGCGTGCGCACCAGGCTGATGCCGTGAGGATGGAAATCGGCGGGCGTGCCCGCGAGCTTGACGGGGTGCGCGGGGCCGGTGAGCGCCATCGCATAGAGTCCGTCCTGCGGCGACGGCTTGCCGTGCGCCTTGGCGCGGCGGTCGAAGGCGGAGAGGAAGGCGAGGCCGGATGGCTCGTCGATGACGATATCTTCAGCGCCGGTGACGCCGCCGACCGCGACGCAGGTGCCGGCAAAGCCGGGCACCACGTCGGTGAAGACGCCGAAAGCAATCAGGCTACGCACCATCAAGGCGATCATCAGGACCGCGACGATGGCGGCGGCGGTGAAAACGGCGCGGAGATAAGGGCGCATGGCGCTAACTCGCCAGTGCCAGCGCGCTGGTGAACTGGAGATCGGCCAAGCGGGCATAAAGGCCGCCATGGGCGACGAGCTCGGCATGGCTGCCCTCGCCCACCACGCGGCCCTGATCCATCACCACGATGCGCTTGAGACGCTGGATGGTCGCGAGGCGGTGCGCGATGACGATGGTGGTGCGGCCGGCCATCAAATTCTCAAGGCCGATCTGGACCAGCCGTTCGTTCTCGGCGTCGAGCGCGCTGGTCGCTTCGTCGAGCAGCAGCAGCGGCGCGTCGCGCAGGATGGCGCGGGCGATGGCGACGCGCTGGCGCTGGCCGCCGGACAAGGTCACACCGCGTTCGCCAACCAGGGTCTCGAAGCCGTTGGGCAGGCGGTCGATGAATTCGGACGCGGCGGCGGCATCGGCGGCGCGGCGCACATCGTCGTCGCTCGCGTTGGGGCGGCCATAGCGGATGTTATCCGCAAGGGAGCCCGAGAAGATCACGCTGTCCTGCGCCACCACGGCGATGTTGCCGCGCAGATCCATGGGATCGGCATCGGCGAGGTCGATGCCGTCGAAGGTGATGTTGCCCGCTTGCGGCGCAAAGAAGCGCAGCAGGAGTTGGAACACGGTCGATTTGCCGGCGCCTGAAGGGCCGACCAGCGCGACGGCTTCGCCGGGCGCGATGTCGAGGGTGAAGCCGTTGAGCGCCTTGAAATTGGGGCGCGAGGGATATTGGAACGTCACATCGCGGAACGACACAGCGCCTTTCGCGGGGCGCGCGATGGCACGCGGGTGCGCCGGGGCGGACACTTCCGGCTCGACATGGAGCAACTCCATCAGGCGTTCCGAGGCGCCGGCGGCGCGTTGCAGGTCGCCCATCGTCTCGGTGAGCACGCCGATGCCGGAGACCACGATGCCGGCGTAGATAATGAACTGTGTGAGGATGCCGGGGGTCATGCGATGCGCCACGACGTCCTGCGCACCGACCCAGACGACGCCGACGATGCAAAACGCCGCGGCAGTCATCACCACCATGGTCATTAGCGAGCGGGCGCGGGTGCGCTGGATCGCGACGTTGAAGGAGCCTTCGACCGCCTCGCCGAAACGGGCGCGCTCGGAATCCTCGCGGGTGAAGGCCTGCACGGTCTGGACGGCATTGAGCGTCTCGCTGGCGCGGGCGCTGGTGTCGGCGATGCGATCCTGGCTCTTGCGGCTCAAGGTGCGCACCCAGCGGCCGAACAGGACCAGCGGCAACAGGACGAGGACGACCACGCCGACGACGAGCAGCGTCAATTTCAGGCTGGTGACGAACAAGAGGATCAGCGCGCCGGTCAGCATCACCGCGTTGCGCGCCGCGACGGACGCCGAGGAGCCGACCACGGTCTGGATCAGGGTGGTGTCGGCGGTGAGGCGCGACAGGACCTCGCCGGTGCGGGTGACTTCGAAGAAGGCCGGCGTCAGGCCGATGACGTGGTCGAACACCGCCTTGCGGATGTCGGCGACGACGCGCTCGCCGATCCAGGTCACGAAATAGAAGCGGATGGCGGTGGCGACGGCGAGCACGGTGGCGAGGGCGACGATGACGAAGAAATACTGGCCGATCTGGGCCGCCATGGCGGCACTGAAGCCGTGGTCGATCATGCGGCCGATGGCGGGCGGGATCACGAGGCTGGCGGTCGAGGAACAGACCAAGGCCAAGGTGGCGGCCGCGATCCGCCCGGCATAGGGCCGCAGGAACGGGAGGAGACGCCTGAGCGGCTGCAGCGAGCGGGACCTGGCCCGGCCGGCGGCCACATATTGCAGCTGTTCGGCGTATTCTTCCCCGCTTTGCGACATTTTCCGCCCGTTTTGCCCTGTTCGGACTGATATATAGGAGGCCGGAGCCGAACCCTAAGGGCGCTTCGCCGCGCGCCTTGTCACGGGCGATCCCCTCCCCTATAAGGCGCGGCTTCAATTCTTAGGTCTGCTGGTCATGAAAAAGGGCATCCACCCGAACTATCACTTCGTCGAAGTCCGTCTGAACGACGGTTCGACCTACAAGACCCGCACGACCTGGGGTGCGGCCGGCCAGCAACTGACCCTCGACATCGACCCGACCACGCATCCGGCGTGGACCGGCGGCCAGGCCCAGCTGATGGACCGCGGCGGCCGCCTGACGCGCTTCAACAAGAAGTTCGCCGGCATGCTGAACGCGGGTCCGGAAGCCAAGGCCGCCGAGACCAAGTAATCAGACCTGCGCCAGCCGCTCGAAAGCGGTCGGCGTCTTCGGACCTTCTGCCAGACACGACCCGATCGCCGCGGCGCATTGCGCCGGGCTGAACACTGACGTTTCGAGTTCCAGGTCATAGAGGCCGTGGGCGTGCACCGCGTCCTGCCAGCGCTGTACCGGAGCGGGGATGGGATCGTCGGCGGAGGCTTTCGCATATGAGCCATCGCTTGCGGCGCGGCGGGCGAGGATGATTTCGATCGGGCAGCGCACGCCGACGAACAGGACGGTCAAGCCTTCGAGGCGGCGGGCGCAATCTTTGAGGATGCCGAGCGGCCGCAAATAGGCGTCGTGATGGCCGAGATCGGCGACGACGTTGACGCCCGCGCAGGCTTGCGCCGCGATGGAGTCGTAGAGCGCCGCATAGAGACCAGGGATGATGGCTTCGAGGTCAGGACGCTCGCCGCCGGGGCGCAGGCCGATGCCGGGCGCGTAACGCGCCGGCGTCATCCGCATGAAGGCATCGACGCCCGGATTGAGCCACAGGCAGTCGAAACTGTCCTGGATCGCGGCGGCGATGCTCGACTTTCCGGAGCGCGGCGCGCCGTTGAGGATGACGATGCGGCCGCGCATCCGCGCCGCCGCTATCGACCGTCGCTGCCGAAGGCTTTCTCGAGCCGGCCCAATTGCGCCTGCACGCCCGACGACTGGTTCTTCAGGCCTTCGGCGAACAGCACGTCGTCGAGCCGCGCGATGCGGCGATAGAGATTGTCGCTGCGCGTCAGCAAATCCTGCAGCTTCGCGGGCAGAAGCTCGATGCCGACGCCATTGCCGCCGAGGCAGATTTCCTTGGAGCCGAGGCGGTAGCGCTCGCTCTGCGCATCCGTCGCTTCCATGTCGCCGTCATGCACGGCGCGCTGCACCAGCAGCCAGCTCGCCGCCTGCATCAGGCGCGTGGTGACGCGCATGCTTTCGCCGGCGTAGAGCAGCGCCGCCTTGCGCGGCAAATCCTTGGATTCCTCGCGGCCGCGGCCGTCGAGATATTTCGCGGTCTCCTCGACCAGCGACATGCCTTCGTCGAAGGTGCGCTCGAACAATGCCGAACCGGTGAAGCTCTGGATGCTGGTGATGTCGCGGATCGTGTCGTCTTCGGCTGTGCTGCTGTTCATCTCGCCGTGGTCCGCTCTATGCGCGCGGGAAAGCTATCAACTCTCGCGCGCTTCGCAATACGCAATCGCGAGGTTGCTTCGCGTAAACCAAACGAATGGTTGCGCGCGCGCCACGCTTGCTTGTGCATATTAATCTTTATGCGCGCTGCGTTCCCAGATTGCGCGCGCCATTAACGCTTAAAGAAGGCATCGGCAGCGGATTTGGTGGCGTTGCGCTGGGCGATCGCTTCGCGGCAACGCGCGATCTCGCTTTCCAGCGCGGCGATGCGGGTTTCCATCTCATGCGCCGACATTGCCGAGATGTCCCCGCCCAGCACGATGTCCGGCTGCTTTTTACGGGGCAGCAATTCTTCCGGATCAATCGGCATCGCGGTGTTCCTCTGCTATCGTCGCGTTCATATTATTACCGCAAGCCATGAGAGGCGTCATGAGAGCCATCGAAGTCCAGAACCCCGGTCAGGGCTATACGCTCGCCGTCGCCGAGATCGCCAAACCCGCGCCGGGCGCCGGCGAGGTGCTGATCAAAATCGCGGCAGCGGGACTCAATCGTGCTGATCTGGCACAGGCGATGGGCGGCTATCCGCCGCCACCGGGCGCACCGGCGACACTGGGCATGGAATGCTCGGGCGAGATCGCGGCGCTTGGCGCCGGCGTCACAGCGTTCAAAGTCGGCGACAAGGTGTGCGCACTGCTCGGCGGCGGCGGCTATGCGGAGTTCGTCGCGGTGTCGGAGCAGCTCGTGCTGCCGGTGCCCTGGGGCGTCGGATTGGTCGAGGCCGCGGCGTTGCCCGAGGTGCATTTCACGGTGTGGACAAATCTGATGGACGCCGCGCGGCTGAAACCGGGCGAGAGCGTGCTGATCCATGGCGGCTCGAGCGGCATCGGCACGGCGGCAATCCAGATGCTGCATGCGCGCGGGCACAAGGTGTTCACGACGGCGGGCAGCGCGGAGAAGTGCGCCGCGATCGCGGCACTCGGCGCTGATACCGCGATCAATTATCGCGAACAGGATTTCGTCGAGGTCGTCAAGGGCGCGACGGGCGGCAAGGGTGTCGACGTGATCCTCGACATGGTCGGCGGCGAGTACATCCAGCGCAACATGAGCGCCGCGGCGGTATGGGGCCGGATCATCAACATCGCCTATCAGAGCGGCATGCAGGCGAGCGTGAACTTCGCGCCGATGCTGATGAAGCGGTTATCGCTGCTTGCGACGACGCTGCGCGCCCGCAGCAACGACGAGAAGGGTGTGATCCGCGACGCCCTGCTGCGCGAGGTCTGGCCGCTGATCGACGCGGGCAAGATCAAGCCTGTGGTGGACCGGGTCTATCCGCTGGCCGAGGCCGGCGCCGCGCACAAGCGGATGGCGGGGAGCGAGCATATCGGGAAGATTTTGCTGACCCTTTGAGAGGCACTTTGGGGCATGGAACTCCCGGTTTTCGGCAGGATTTCCGCCGTGTACGGAAAGCTGTGCCGGGGCGGAGAATTTTCTTTCCCTTTGGGCCTCTTTCCCCTAAAACCCCTGCCATTCCTCGAAAAGCCTGACGCTTGGCGAGGTCGGTGGGTCCGGTGAACGGGCCCCCGGCAAGGGAGAAGATCATGGCCGAACCGCAAAAACCGCTGATGCCCAAGGCGACCGCCGTGTGGCTGGTCGACAATTCCTCGCTGACCTTCGAGCAGATCGCCGATTTCTGCGGCCTGCACCCCCTGGAAGTGAAGGGCATCGCCGACGAGGACGTGGCCAAGGGCATCAAGGGCCAGGACCCGGTGTCGTCGGGCCAGCTGACGCGCGAGGCGATCGAGGCGGCCGAAGCCAACCCCAAGATCCGCCTCAAGATGGCGGCGCCCAAGCACAAGATGCCGGCGGTCAAGCAGAAGAAGGCGCCGCGCTATACGCCGGTGTCCAAGCGCCAGGACAAGCCGGATGCGGTCTACTGGATCCTGCGCAACCATCCCGAATTCGCCGATGCGGACATCATCCGCCTGATCGGCACGACCAAGGCGACGATCCAGAAGATCCGCGAGCGGTCGCACTGGAACGCGACCAACATCAAGGCGGTCGATCCGGTGACGCTGGGCTTGTGCTCGCAGCTCGAACTCGACCTCGCGGTCAGCCGCGCCAGCGCCAAGCGCGAGCGCGCCGTCAAGCGGGCCGAGAAACGCGGCGACACGATCAAGCCGGTGTCGGAGACGACCGGCGCGGCTGCGTCTTCCGATCCCGACCCGCTGGAATTCCCGCAGGACGACGACAGCCCAGGCTGATCCTTCGAAAGGATCAGGTTTCGAGCGGGCCTTCCCAGCGGATGTGATGCCATCCGCTTTTGCCGCAATGCGTGCAGCGATAGACCGCCCAGGCGCCGTCGCCCGCCGCCTTGTACTTGATGCCGCCGAGGTCCCAGATCGAGGTCTTGGCGTGGCAATGGGGACATTCGGCCATCCAGTGCTTCGACTCCTCCTCGGCCTTGGCGCGTGATGCTTCGCTAAGAAATGACAACTGCGTGTCGTGCATCGGCGGCGCCGGGTCACTGCCGCCCCAGAAGACGTGGAAGCTGCTCCACTGGCCGCAATTGGGGCATTTCTGGCGCATCACCGGACGGCCGGCGGCGTGAAAGCGCAAGCCGCCCATGTCCCAGATCGACATCGTGTGCTGGCAATGCTCGCAGGTCGCCATCCATTTGCGTGACTCCGCCTCGGCGGCGGCGCGCTTGGCCGGGCTCATGAACCACAGAACCAGATCGCGCATCGCCATGGCAGGGCCTCCCGGAATCGACGGCTTCGATGATAAGCACGCGGCGTGGCGGCGTCACCCGGCGGCGGGCTGAGCAGGCTCTTCGGCGCGCGGGTCGAGTTCGGCGGAGGCCGGCGTGCCTTGTTGCGGCTGGGCGGTGTAGCGCTCGCGGTGGTCGCTGCTGACGGCGTCTTTCATGCCGATGCGGACCACGGTGAACACACCCATCGCGACGTGGATCGCGGCGGTATAGAAAAACAGCGCCTGCGTGCCAAAGCGGCCGATGACCAGCGCCGCGATGGTCGGGCCGCCGACCGAAGCGAGCGAATTGATCAGCAGCAGCGTCGCTGACGTCTCGACGAACTCGCTGCGCGGGATGCGGTCATTGGCGTGCGCGACGGAGAGGCCGTAGAGCGGCAGCGCCACGATGCCAAAGCAGCCGATCAGGGGCAGGATCGTCTCGCGGTGCGCGCCGCCGAAGGTCGCGAGCGCGACCGCGATCCCCGCCGCGGCGAAGCAGACGCAGGCAATGATGTAGCGCCGGTCCATCCGATCCGACAGACGCCCGAGCGGCAGCTGCACGAGGGCGCCGCCGAGGGTGAAGACGCTCATGAAGACCGCGATCCAGCCCTTGTTGAGGCCGTGCGCCTGGGCATAGACAGGCGCCAGCGTCCATACCGCGCTGTTGGCGAAGCCGACCGCGATACAGCCCATGACGCCGACCGGCGCGATGCCATAGAGGCGCAGCGGCCTGAGGGTCGGGACATGCGCCGCCTGTGGCTGTTCGAGTTGTGTCAGACCCAGCGGGATCAGGCTCAGCGCGTAGAGGATGGCGGCGGTGCTGAACAGCACATAGCTGCCCGGATTTCCGGTGCCGAACGTCATCTGGCCCACGATGATCGCGGAGAAGTTGACCGTGAGATACAGCGAGAAGACGCGGCCGCGATTCTCGTTGGTCGCCTGGTCGTTGAGCCAGCTCTCGATCACCATGTAGATGCAGGCCGCCGCGACGCCGAACGCGCCGCGCATCAGGATCCACACCGGTTCGGTGACGAACATCGACTGGAGCAGGATGGTGGCAGCGGAGATGCCGGCGCCGATACCGAAGGTGCGGCTGTGCCCGACGCGCGCCAGAAGGCGCGGGCCGGCGAAGCAGCCCAGCACGAAGCCAGCGAAATAGAACGAGCCGATGATGCCGAGGACGAGGTTGGAGAACCCGGCGCTGTGCGCGCGCACGGGAATCAGGACGCCGATCAAGCCGTTGCCGGCGATGTACAGCGCGGTCGAAAAGAGGATGGCTCCGAGAGCCCAGATTTGCTTGCGCATCGTGGAGCACTCTCTACGACGCTTTTGCGGTCAAAATAAGTAACGCACCGCGACAAAACCCAGCACGACGAGCACCAGGAATGCGGTCAGCGCCAGCGCCATGTATTTCTCGAGGATTGCCTGGACGGACGGGCCGAAGAAATAGAACAGCCCGGAGACGAGGGTGTAGCGCGCGCTGCGCGTGATCGCCGAGAACAGCATGAACTGGGCGAACGGCACGCTGGCGAGGCCGGCGGAAATCGTCACCAGCTTGTAGGGAATCGGCGTCAGGCCCTGGACCATGATCATGTAGGCGTGGGCGCTGTATTCGGCGCGCAGGGCGTCGACCTTCTCGATCGGGACGTGGAGCGCGTGGATGATCCAGAGGCCGGCGGTGTCCCAGAACAGCGCGCCGATGGCATAGCCGAGCGCGCCGCCGAGGACCGAGAACAGCGTGGTCCAAGCCGCCAGCATGAAGGCGCGGTTGCGGTTGGCCAGCACCATCGGCACCAGCATGACGTCGGCGGGGATCGGGAAGAACGACGCTTCCGCAAACGCGAAGACGGCGAGGCCGGCCCAGGCGTGGCGGCCCTGCGCGTTCGCCATCATCCAGGCATAGACACGGCGAAGACCGCGTGGGGCGGGTTGAACCTGATCGGTCATGGGATGTCCTTGGGCCGCGCCTACCTAGCAATGCTGCGGCGCGGCGTCTATCGACGCTGTGCGCCTCCGCGCACGGGCGGGCGCGCTTGCTGGTTAATGCGTCCTTCTTTAGCGTTCGGCCCGCTCGCAACCACCCGCTGAAGAACTCCGATGGCCAAAACCAAAAAGAAGAAAAAGACGCCCAAGCCGGCCAAGGTACCCACGAAGGCCAAGGTCAAGACAAAGGCGGCCGCCAAGCCCGCCAAGAAAGCCGCGAAGAAACCGGCTACCAAACCAGCGCCCGCTGCCGGGCGCGTGCCGGCCAAGCCGGACAGCCGGCGGCGGCCCAAATCGCTGGTGCGGCGTGCCGTTGAGGGCGCCATGCGGGCAATGCCGCGGATGATGCCGCGCCTGCGCGCCGGCAACAAATACGACGCCGATCTGGAGCGCAATCCGGCGAATTTCCAGGCGCTGACGCCTCTCACCTTTCTCGAACGCGCCGCCAGCGTGTTCCCCGAGCGCACCGCGATCATCCATGGCAACCAGCGCTTCACCTATGCCGAATATTACGCCCGGTCGCGGCGACTCGCTTCGGCGCTCGCCAAGGCCGGCATCAAGAAGGGCGACACGGTCGCGGCGATGCTCGCCAACACGCCACCGATGCTCGAAGCGCATTACGGCGTGTCGATGGCGGGTGGCGTGCTCAACACACTGAACACAAGGCTCGACGCCGCCGCGCTCGCCTTCATCCTGGATCACGGCGAGGCGAAATATCTGATCACCGACCGCGAGTTCTCCGCCACGATGGCGGAGACGCTGAAGCTCGCCAAGGCGCGGCCCATCGTGATCGACTATGACGATCCGGAATTTCCGCAGAGCGGCGAACGGCTCGGTCATATCGACTATGAGGCGTTCATCGCGGGCGGCGATCCGGAGTTCGCGTGGATAAGACCGGCGGATGAGTGGGACGCGATCTCGCTCAACTATACGTCCGGCACGACGGGCAACCCGAAGGGCGTGGTGTTCCACCATCGCGGCGCGGCGCTGATGGGCTACGGCAACGTGCTGGCGGCGCAGATGCCGCGCCATCCGATCTATCTGTGGACGCTGCCGATGTTCCACTGCAACGGCTGGTGCTTTCCGTGGTCGCTGTCGGTGGTGGCGGGGACGCATGTCTGCCTGCGCTGGGTGCGCGCCAAGGCGATGTACGACGCCATCGTCGACCACAAGGTCACGCATCTATGCGGCGCGCCGATCGTGATGTCGACCATGATCAACGCCAAGCCCGACGAGCGCCGGCCGCTGCCGCACCGGATCGAGTTCATCACCGCCGCGGCGCCGCCGCCGGAATCGGTGCTCGCCGCGATGAGCGACGCCGGCTTCAATGTCACCCATGTCTATGGCCTGACCGAGACTTACGGTCCCGCCGTGGTCAACGAATGGAGCGATGCGTGGGAAGCACTCGAAGCGGGTCCTCGCGCGGCGAAGAAGGCGCGCCAGGGTGTGCGCTATCACGCGCTCGATGCGCTTTCCGTGATGGATCCAGAGACGATGGAACCGGTGCCAGCGGACGGCTCGACGCTGGGCGAGGTGATGTTCCGCGGCAATGTCGTGATGAAGGGGTACTTGAAGAATCCGGCGGCGACGAAAGAGGCGTTCGAGGGCGGCTGGTTCCATTCGGGCGATCTGGGCGTGATGCATCCCGACGGCTATGTGCAGCTGAAGGACCGCTCCAAGGACATCATCATCTCAGGTGGCGAGAACATCTCGTCGATCGAAGTCGAGGATGTGCTGAACAAGCATCCCGCCGTGATGTTCGTCGCCGTTGTCGCCAAGGACGACGAGAAATGGGGCGAGACGCCGTGTGCTTTCGTCGAGCGCAAGAGCGGCTTCGAGCAGGTCACGGCGGACGAGCTGATCGAATATTGCCGCGCCAATCTCGCGCGCTACAAATGCCCGCGTTACGTGGCGTTCGTCGAGCTGCCCAAGACCTCGACCGGCAAGATTCAGAAGTTCAAACTGCGCGAGATGACGAAAGACGTGAACTGATATTGTGCGCGCCGATAATGGCTCTTGAGTTGCATTAAACAACTTTTTCGACGGGCATGAAGTACCCCCGATTTGGAGGGGTGGCCGGTCACCGCGCGTCCGACGATCCTCAATCCGGGAAAGTTGGGGGATGGAGCGTGGGTGTAAAGCGTATGCGGGGAACCGCCAAGGACCAGCCGAACGGTGACATGCTGCGACGGCTGCATGGGATGCTCTACGAATTTCACGACATGGGATGCTTCGAGGAGGCGCGGCCGCATATCCTGTGGCTGATGGAGATCGCCGAAGCGCAAGCCCACCGCGCCGGGCCGGCGAACCAGCTTGTTGAAACGCGGCCTAGGATTTCGCAATGACGGGCTTGGTCAGTGCCAGCGCGAGCCCCAGGACGTTCAGCGCCAGGAACGCGCCGGTCGAAACGACCATCGTATGTTCGAATGCCGCATTGCCCGTTCCGGCGGACCAGGCCTCGTAGTGATCGAAGAACGAGCCGTAGAACATCGGCACCCGAAGCCCCAGCCGGCCGCCAGTAGCCGGCCCGAACGGTGCCGCAGGACCAGGATCGCACCGGCCAGCACCAGCGCCAGCGCGATGAAGTCATAGGCGACGAAAGGCAGGGGTTCGCTCTGGCGCATGACGCGCAGGATTTTCAGCGGCCCGCCGATGACCGCAAGCACGACTCCCATCCAGGCCGATATCTTTTGTGCGGTCATGCGCAGTCTCCCCGAGCGCAGGCTGGGCCGAGTCGGAAACCCTGGCAACCGCGCCTCAGCCGCCGTGCTTGAAATACTGCACGGCGCGCTCGTGCTTCTCGGCGGCGGCGCGCGACTTGAACGTGCCGAGATTGCGGCGCTTGCCGGTCTTGGGGTTCTTCTTGCGCGAATAGAGGCGGTAGCCTCCGGATGGCAGTTTGCGGATCATGGCGGGTCTCCTCAAGGAGACAACGGCGGCAGCGGCGACGGGTTTCCGCGGGAAAATTTCTACAAGACGGGGGCCAAGCGGGCCTTTAGGTTGCGGCATCCTTTGGGGCAGGACCGTGAGCGACGCCAAGCAACCTTTCGCCAGCCGTTACGCGCTGGCCTTCGTCTTCGTGACCATGCTGGTCGACACGATCGGGCTGGGCATCATCATCCCGGTCACCCCGGCGATCATCAAGCAATTGACCGGGCAGGAGCTGAGCGGGGCCGCGAGCTGGGGCGGCTGGCTGATGTTCGTCTATGCCCTGATGCAGTTCCTCTGCGCGCCGCTGATCGGAAACTTAAGCGACCGGTTCGGGCGGCGGCCGGTGCTGATCCTGTCGCTGGTGGCGCTGGCGATCGACTATGCGATCACGGGATTGGCGCCGACCATCGCCTGGCTGTTCATCGGTCGGTTCCTGTCCGGCACGGCGGGCGCGGCCTATCCGACGGTCAACGCCTATATCGCCGACGTCTCGCCCCCCGAGAAACGCGCGGCGAATTTCGGCCTGACCGGCGCGGCGTTCGGCATCGGGTTCATCCTGGGACCGGCGCTGGGTGGGCTGATCGGCGACCATTGGGGGGCGCGTGCGCCGTTCTTCGTCGCGGGCGGCATCGCGCTCGCCAATGCGCTGTTCGGCCTTTTGGTGCTGAAAGAATCCCTGCCGCCGGAGCGGCGGCGCAAGTTCGAGTTGTGGCGCGCCAATCCGGTGGGATCGCTCAAGGCGCTGCGCCGCTTTCCGATGCTGCTGGGCCTGATCTGCGTGACCATCCTGGCGCAGCTGGCGCACGATTCGCTGCCTGCGACCTGGAGCTATTACACGATGCTCAAATTCCATTGGACGCCAGCGGAGGTCGGCTATTCGCTGATGGCGGTGGGCGCGCTGACGGCGGTATCGTTCGGGGTGCTGCCACGCCTCGTGGTGCCGCGTGTCGGCGAGACCAACGCGGTTTATATCGGGTTCGCGTTTTCCGCCCTCGGCTATGCCGGCTATGCGTTCTCCAGCGCGCCGTGGATGATGTATGCCTGCATGGCGGTGTGGGCGCTGGGCGGGATCGGCGGGCCGGCGCTGAACGCCATCATGTCCAATGCGGTGCCGGCCGACGAACAAGGCGAACTGCAAGGCGCGCTGGGCAGCGCCAACAGCGTGGTGTCGATCGTCGCGCCGATCCTGCTGACCAGCCTGTTCGCTTATTTCACCAGCCGGCACGCGTTCATCTACTTCGCCGGCGCGGCGTTCCTCACCGCGGCGCTGTGCGAATTGGGCGCGCTCGGCGTCTTCGCATTCGCGCAGCCGAAAGTGTCGGCGGCGCCGGCGGAGTAGATCAGACGTGGCTTGCGGGTATTAGTGAACGCTGCTTCGCAGGCGTTCGAGCTCGTCCTTTATTCGGAGCTTTTCTTTCTTGAGCGCGGCGACCTGGGACTCGTCCCAATCGGGATGGGCCATCTCGTCGTGAATGCGCTCTTCCAGTCTCTTATGTTTTTCGGACAGTTCCTGGATATGCCCTTGTAGTGCCATGCGTGCACCTCACTGTGTTAGGCCTCGGAATTAGATCACTGTGAGGGGGTACTGTCACGCCCCTCTTCCGCCCTTGGCCAACACTCTGTAAACGGGTGGCCCATGGCCAAAGTTGCGGAAACCCAGAAAAAAGAACGGCTTGTCGTCGGAATCAGCGGCGCCTCGGGCGTCGTCTACGGCATAAGGCTGCTCGAAGCGTTAAGCGAACTTGCAGTTGAATCGCATCTGGTCGTGAGCAAGGCGGCCGAGATGACCATCGCGCTGGAGACCGACCTCAAGCCCAAGGCGGTCGCGGCCAAGGCGGATCATGTCTACGCGCCGGGCGATATCGGCGCGCCGATCGCATCGGGCACCTTCAAGACCAGGGGCATGATCGTGGCGCCGTGCTCGGTCCGCAGCTGGTCGGAGATCGCGACCGGCGTGACGACGGGCTTGCTGACGCGTGCCGCCGACGTGACGCTGAAGGAGCGGCGGCCGCTGGTGCTGATCGTGCGCGAGACGCCGCTGCATGTCGGGCATCTGCGCACGCTGGCGCAATTGGCAGAGATGGGCGCGATCATCCTGCCGCCGCTGCCGGCGTTCTATGACGAGCCTCACAAGATTTCCGATTTCGTCGACCAGGTCGTGGGCCGGGCGCTCGATCTCGTCGGCTATGACTGGCCGGGGCAGAAGCGCTGGAACGGGCCGCGATGAGCAGCGAAGTCACCCGTCCCGACGAGGTCCAGCTGCGCGCCAACCTCGCGGAGCTGACGCAGGAGCATCGCGACCTCGACAACGCGATCGCCGCGCTGCTGGAGACCGGCGCGCGCGACCAGCTGTCGCTGACGCGGCTGAAGAAGCGCAAGCTGCAGCTGAAGGACGAGATCACGAAGATCAACGATCGGTTGCTGCCGGATATTATTGCGTAACTGTTGTCATCCCCGGCGAGCCGCACTTCGCGGCGAGGGAAGGGACTGTCTTGCGAGTCAAGCGTGTTGCCATGGTTTTTTGTCCCTGAGGATGGCGTTGAGGATGGTGAGGAGCTTTCTGGCGACGGCGACGATGGCGACCAGTTTGGGCTTTCCGGCAGCGACGAGGCGCTGATAGAAGGCTTTGAGGACGGGATTGTGCTGGATGGCAACCATCGCGCCCATGAACAAGGCATTTCGCGGAGCCGTGCGCCCACCGCCGGTGAAGCTTCGGCCCTGCCATTTGCCGGACTGGCGGGTCCAAGGCGCCAGACCGGCGAGACTTGCGATCTGGCGCCGATCGAGGGTGCCCAGCTCGGGCATCTCGGCGACCATGGTGCGGGCGATGACGTCGCCCACACCCGGAACGCTTGTCATCAGGTCTTCTTTCTCGCGCCAGGCCGGCGAGCCGCGAACGGCATCGCCGATGCCGGTGTCCAGAGCGTTGAGCTCCTTTTCCAGGGCCTTGATCAGACGCGCCGCGCTCTGCTTGAGGTGACGCGTCGGCATCTGCTTCTCGCGCTGCTTTTCGGCGACCATCATCTGGATGATCTGACGGCGGCGTGCCACCAGATCGGCCAGCAAGCGCGTCGCTTCGTCAGGCAAGGAACGGATCTGCGGCTTGGTCGCCACGACGAAGCGCGCGATCACTTCGGCGTCGATCGGATCGGTCTTGGCACGCTTGCCCAAGGCCCTGGCGAAGGCACGCACCTGGGCGGGATTGACCACGATCACAGGCAGCGCCGCGCCGCCCAGGCTTGCCGCCACCACCGTCTCGAACCCACCCGTGGCTTCGACCGCAACCGCAACCACTCCCAACGGCAGAAGCCGCGCGTTCAAGGCCTCCAGACCATCGGCATTGCGCGCCACGACAAACCGCTCACCGGCCGGATGCACATAGACATCCAGACGGTCTTTCGACACATCGATACCAACAACGGTGGCTTCCATCTTCACCCCTCCTTGCACAATCGGGCTTCGCTCAGAGCGGCCCAAGCGACTGTTCGGGTTCAATGGAACGACGGACGCAGAGCCTGGCTTCCCACGGTCTCTAACGACCAAAGGGGACCGCGGTCTTACGTCCGCCACCGCACCGGCAAGCTTAGCCGATCCAGCAGAAATGGAGTTACAAGGGGACCCAGGCCTCACCGCAACACCGGTGCTTGTGATTTGCACCTGGGTCCCCTTCCCTCGCCGCTTCGCGGCTCGCCGGGATGACAGCGGAGTTTTGCTACCGCGCCCCGCGCTTGTGGGCGTACATCGCTTCGTCGGCTCTTGCGATGGCGAGGTCGGCGTCGTCGCCGGATTTCAGCTCGAACGCGCCGTAAGCGAAGCTGACGGGAATCGACTTGCCGTTCCAGACGGTCGGCGCGGCGCGCAGCTTCTCGGCCAGGATGTCGGCCTTCTTGTGGGCCTGCGCCTGATCGGCGTGGCTCAGCAACACGCCGAACTCGTCGCCGCCGAGACGCCCGACGCAGTCGCTGTCGCGAACATTGTCGGACAGGACCTTGGCGAAATTCAGCAGCACGGCGTCGCCGCCGGAATGCCCGTAGGTGTCGTTGATCTGCTTGAAGCCGTTCAAGTCGAAATAGATCAGGCTGGCCGGCGTGCCGTAGCGGCCGGTGAAGGCGATGTAGCGCGTGAGCTCGCGCACGAAGGCGCGGCGGTTGAGCAGCGGCAGCAATTGGTCCTGGTCGGCGTTCTTTTCGGCCTCGTCGAGGCGGGCGCGGGTGGCGGAGAGCTCGCGGCGCAGGCTGTCGACTTCGCCCATCAGCGTGACGATGGCGTCGCGCACCCGGGGGGTGAATTCGCTTTCGGGGATGCCGAGCACGCTGGCGGTGGCGCCGGTGGGAGAGATCGCGGACTCGGAGGCGGCTTCGGCCTGGCGCGCATAGGCGGCGGCGCCGGTGGCGCGCACTCCCCTGCTTGATCCTGTCCGCTCGATCTTCATGATCGATTTCCTTGGCCGTTCTGGCGGCAAAACACTACTAAGATGACTTTAACAATTCCTTTATGAAACAAAACAACTGGTAAACAGCCGTCAATCAGGGCTTTTCCGGATCGCCCGCGGCCCTATACTGCGGCGCTTCCCGGCGGGTGATTTGCCCGCCCTACCGTCGCCGAAGGAAGCATGCCCAATCCCAAGCCCCTCGTCGGAATCATCATGGGAAGCCAGTCCGACTGGCCGACCATGGAGCCCGCCTCCGAACTCCTCAAGGCGCTCGGCGTGGCGCATGAGTGCAAGATCGTCTCCGCCCACCGGACACCGGACCGGATGCGGACCTATGCCAGGGGCGCGGCAGGGCGTGGGCTGAAAGTCATCATCGCGGGCGCCGGCGGGGCGGCGCATCTGCCGGGGATGACGGCGTCGTTCACCACCTTGCCCGTGCTGGGCGTGCCGGTGGAGTCCAAGGCGCTCAAGGGCATGGATAGCCTCCTCTCCATCGTGCAAATGCCAGGCGGGATTCCGGTCGCGACCTTTGCCATCGGCGAAGCGGGCGCGAAGAACGCGGCGCTGCATGCGGCAGCGATCCTGGCGTTGAGCGACAAGGCGCTGGCCAAGCGTCTGGCGGCATGGCGGGACGCGCAGACGGACGCCGTGGCGCAGGCGCCGTCCGACAAATGAGCGGCGCGAAGATCTTGAGCGCGCCCGTGCCGCCGGGCGGGACCATCGGCATTCTGGGCGGCGGGCAGCTCGGCCGGATGCTGGCGCTCGCGGCGGCACGGCTGGGGCTGAAGGCGCATGTGTTCTGCGACGATGCCAAGGCGCCGGCCTTCGCGGTGAGCGCGGCGCATACCGTCGGCAAATTCGACGATCTCGGTGCGCTGACGGCGTTCGCGCAAAACTGTGACGCGGTCACGCTGGAGTTCGAGAACGTGCCGGCGGCGACGGTGGCGCATATCGCGCAGCTTAAGCCAATCGCGCCATGCGCGCGTGCGCTGGAAGTGACTCAGGATCGCGTCGTCGAGAAGGACTTCCTGCGCGATGCGGGGTTGAAGACCGCGCGCTATTTCAGCGTGACGTCGGAGGATTATTTCGAGACCGCGCTGTTGATGTGCGGGGAGCCTGCGATCTTCAAGACGCGGCGGCTGGGCTATGACGGCAAGGGCCAGGCGAAGGTCGGGAGCGAAAAGGACTTGGCGCGGGTGTATGCGCAGTTCGGCGGGGCGCCGGGCATTCTCGAAGGGCTGGTCGATTTCGCGTTCGAGGCATCGGTGATCGCGGCGCGCGGCGCGGATGGCGCGTTTGCCGCCTACGATCCGCCGGAGAACGCGCACGAGAACCATATCCTGCGGCATTCGACCGTGCCGGGACGGTTGACGGCGGCGCAAGGCGACGCGGCCAAAGCCATCGCGCAGAAGATCGCCGATGCGCTCGATTATGTCGGCGTGCTGGCGGTGGAGCTGTTCGTGCTGAAGGACGGCACGCTGCTGGTCAACGAGATCGCGCCCCGGGTGCACAATTCGGGACACTGGACGCTGGAAGCCTGCGCCGTCAGCCAGTTCGAGCAGCACGTCCGTGCCGTCGCGGGCTGGCCGCTGGGCGATCCCGCGCGCCATGCCGACGCAGTGATGGAGAACATCATCGGCGAAGAGGCGGCGGCGTGGGAAAGCTACGCCAGGCGACCCGGTGCATTGCATCTCTACGGCAAAGGCGACATCCGGCCGGGGCGGAAGATGGGGCATTTCACCGCGCTCAGCCCGTTGACGAAGGACTGAGGCGCCCATAGGGTCCGGCACAATGAAACCGATGTTCAAGCGCACGACGAAGACGACGAAGCCCAGCCGGGCTTCGGAGACCGCGCGCGCGTAACATCCCACGCATCGCCCGATCCGAAGCCCCGCCGAAAGGTCTGGGGTTTTTTTATTGCCTGTTGGAGAGAATGATGAAGAGCAATCCCACTGTCGCGATCGTCGGCGCCACCGGCGCGGTCGGCGCGGAATTCGTCGGCTGCCTGGTGAACCGCAAATTTCCGGTGGGGACGCTGAAGGCGCTGGCCAGCGCGCGCTCGGCGGGCAAGACGCTCGATTTCGGCGGCAAACCGGTGGTGATCGAAGAACTGACGGAAGCGTCGTTCGACGGCGTAGACATCGCGCTGTTCTCGGCCGGTGGCGGCATTTCCAAGAAGTTCGCGCCCATCGCGGTCAAGGCCGGCGCGGTGGTGGTCGACAACTCCTCGGCGTTCCGGATGGACCCGAACGTGCCGCTGGTGATCCCGGAGATCAATGCGCGGCGCATCGCCGAGCACAAGGGCATCATCGCCAATCCGAACTGCTCGGCGATCACGGCGCTGGTGCCGCTGTGGCCGATCCACCGCAAAAACCGCATCAAGCGGATGATCGTGTCGACCTATCAGGCGGCGAGTGGCGCCGGCGCGGCGGCGATGCAGGAGCTGGTGGATTCGACCCGCGCCCATCTCGACGGCAAGCCCTTCACGCCCAAGGTGATCCCGTTGCCCTATGCCTTCAACGTGTTCAGCCACAACACGGCGATCGACCTGGAGACCGGCTATAACGACGAAGAGACCAAGGTGATCAAGGAGACTCGCAAGATCTTCGAGGACGACAGGATCGCGGTCGGCGTGACCTGCATCCGTGTGCCGGTGCTGCGGGCGCATTCGGAGAGCATTGTCTTCGAGTGCGAGAACCCGATCACCGAGGACGAAGTGCGCGCGATCCTGTCGGATGCGCCGGGGGTGCGGATCGTCGACGACCGGGCGAAGAATTACTTCCCGATGCCGGTCGACGCGTCGGGCCAGGGCGACGTGCTGGTCGGCCGCATCCGCAAGGATCTGAGCGACCCGAGCGGCCATTCCATCGCGATGTTCGTGGCGGCGGACCAGCTCCTCAAAGGCGCCGCGCTCAACGCGGTGCAGATCGCGGAGTATCTGCTTTAGCGCCGCGCGCCGAACGCGCCCAGGATATCGGAGAGCGGCGGCAGGCGATCGAAGGCCTGTTTGGCCTGCGCCTTGACCTTTTCGAACTGCATGACGTTCTCGATCCGCGCGGCGAGGAAGGCGGCGGTTTCGCTTTCGCCTTCGCTCTGGTCGGTGAACCAGCGCAGCAGGGTCGCGGAATAGACGCCGGCGAGAATGCCGCGCTTGGTGTAGAAATTGAAGTCGGTCGAGGTGTCACCCACGGCGCGCCACATCGCATCGACGGTGCGGTAGACCAGCGTGGCGCCGAGCGCGGCATGCGGCGGTAGCGTCAGGAACGCAGCGGCACGGCGCGCGGCTTCCTTGTGCGGGCGCACCGCTTCGATCCGCGCCGTCACCGCGGCGGCGATGCGGCTGCGGATCTTCATCGCCTTCAGATCCATCGCGGCGAGGCTCTTCTCCATTTGCGAGTCGGCGGTTTGCGAGAAGGCTTCGACCAGGCTGAGCGGGCCGTCGGGGAAGAGGCGCGCCACGGTCGGTGCGTTGGTGCCGGTCTCCTCGGCAGCGCGGGCGAGCGCGCGGTCGGAGAAACCGTCGAACACCGCGTGTTTCAGCGCAGCTTCGAGCAAGGCGGCTTTGACGGCTGCATCGTCGGCCGGTTTTTTGCGTGGCGCCATGTCGTGTCCAAAAAAGAAAAGGGCGCCGACAGTATCGGCGCCCTCCTCCCAAAAGTCAGCAGGCCTTAGGGGATGCGCGCCGGTTTCATCGTCGAGCTGCCGTCGCTGTAATAGAGCCGCGCCATGCCGGTGACCGGGGTGGTGACGGTCGAGGTCAGCCCGAAGAAGTAGCCGGTCTGGCCCGGGCAGACACCGCTGCCGCCGAAGGTGAAGGTGATCATCCCGCCGGTCTGATCGGCGGAGGCGATGCCGACGGAGCCGAGGCCGCCGGAGGTGACGACGTAGACGTCCTTGAGCGCGCCCGGCGGATAGGGCTCGGCGGTGACCGGACCGAACAGCAGTGCGACCTTGGTGACGCAAGTGCTGGCGGTGGCGCCGGAGACGCTCGTCATATCGACGCGATAGACATAGGCCTTCTTGCCGGCGGCGGGCGCCGGCGCGACGCCGTCATAGGTGCGCGATTGCAGGCGGCCGATGCCGCTGTCGCCGGGCGGCGTGAAATTGCCGACCGAGTCGGTGACGGTGACGACACAGGTGGCGTTGTAGACGCAATTGACCGCCGGCGCACCGACATTGACGACGGTGAGCGCCTGCGCCGACAGCGGCACAGCAGCGAAAGCGGCGGCAGCAATAAGAACCTTGAGATGATGCATGAAATATCCTCCTCAGGAATAGGCGCAAAGTCTGCGCCTCGCGGAGGACGCGAACAAGTCAGTCGCCGGTCCAGTGCTTCGCCTCGCTCTCGAAGATCAGCTTGCCCATGTCGGTCATTCGCGTGGTGTAGAGCCGGCCGTCGAGATGATCGCATTCGTGCTGCACGACGCGGGCGTGGAAGCCCTTGGCGGTGCGCGCGACCGGGCGGCCTTCGAGGTCGAAACCGCGATAGCGGATATGCGCCGGACGCTCGACGAAGCCGCGCAGGCCGGGGACCGAGAGGCAGCCTTCCCAGCCGCCTTCGATCTCCCCGCCGACGATCTCGATCTCCGGGTTGATCAGGACGGTGAGGGGGGCGGTGTGGTCGAAGCGCTCCTCCTCCGACAGGCCGGGATCGGAGCGGCCCAGCGGCGCCTGGAACACGACGACGCGCAGCGGGACATGGACCTGGGGCGCGGCGAGGCCGGCGCCGTTGGCGTCGATCATGGTCTCGACCATGTCGGAGACCAGGCGGCGGATTTCGGGGGCGCCAGGGTTGGCGACGGGCTGCGCCAGCTGGGCGAGGACCGGGTGGCCCATGCGGGCAATTTTCAGGATGGCCATGTCTTTGATTCTATTGAATCCCTGTACATTCGAACCTTAGGAAACCGATGGGGGGGTGGGGGTATCCTACCTCCCCTTATTCCACACGCTCTATTCGTTTTCAGGTTTTTCGGACCCCCTCCCCCCAATTGCCGGAGGCGGGGACGAAGGCAAACGCCGCACGAAAGATGTGGGAATTAAGTCTTTGGCTGTCAAGGGTGGTAGACAGGCAAAAACCCTTCTGTTACTACCCGCGCCTCCCAAAAATGGGCCATGGAGCGGAATTTGCAGATCATCGTTCGCGACAACAATATCGACCAGGCGCTCAAGGCGCTGAAGAAGAAGATGCAGCGTGAAGGCATCTTCCGCGAGATGAAGCTGCGCGGCCACTACGAGAAGCCGAGCGAGAAGCGCGCCCGCGAACGCGCCGAAGCGATCCGCCGCTATCGCAAGCTGCAGCGCAAGCGCCTGCAGCGCGAAGGCCTGCTGCCGCGCTGAGCGGAAAGTATCGAGATTTTGAAAAAGCCGTCCGGGCAACCGAGCGGCTTTTTTGTTTGCTATTCTCCCAACGAGCCGTCATCGCCCGCGAAGGCGGGCGACCCATTTTTCGGAAGCGCGGAAAAATGAGTTGCCCGGACAAGCCGGGCAATGACGGTGATGTGTAAGTGAAAGACAGAGCAAGCACATGACCGACATTTCAGACCGTGTGCGGATCGAGGAGATCAAGGTCCTCTCGGACAATCACTATGTGCTGCGCAAGGTGACGTTCCAGTACCGGCGCAATGACGGCACGTGGCAGCGCCAGGAGCGCGAGGCCTATGACCGCGGCAACGGCGCGGCGATCCTGCTCTACAATCTGGCGCAAGGGACGGTGGTGCTGACGCGGCAATTCCGCATGCCGGCTTATATGAACGGCTACCGCGACATGCTGATCGAGGCGGCGGCGGGGCTGCTCGACGATGCCTCGCCCGAAGACCGCATCCGCGCCGAAGTCGAGGAAGAGACCGGCTATCGCGTGGCCGAGGTGCGCAAGGTCTATGAGACCTTCATGAGCCCCGGCTCGGTGACGGAGAAGCTGCATCTGTTCGTCGCGGCCTATGACGACAGCGCCAAGGCCGGCAAAGGCGGCGGACTCGCGAGCGAAGGCGAGGACATCGATGTGCTGGAGATGCCGTTCGACGAAGCCATCGCGATGATGGAAGATGGCCGCATCTGCGACGCCAAGACGATCATCCTGCTGCAATGGGCGCAGCTGCATGTGTTTGCGCTCAGATGAGGAGAGAGACGATGACGAAACGGATTGCGGCGCTTGTGGCCGCGATGGCGCTGGCAGCGAGTGGCGCGCCGGCCTTCGCGAATGAGCCGGTGCCCACCAAGGTCGGGCAATGCGTCACCACGGCGGTGAAGGCGATCGGCACGCGGCTGCAAGGCGTCGCGGGCAGCGGCTCGGCGATCATCTACAGCGACGGGCTGTCGCAAGTGTCCTATGACACGGTGCCCGGGATCGTGGCATCGAAGACCGGCGACAAGGTCACGCTGTGCCTGTTCATGCTGCCGTCGAACTGCCCCAAGGGCGACGACCGCGGCAAGATCTACAAGGCGACCAATCTGCGCACCAAGCAGAACTGGCTGGAAGCGGATTCCGAGCACAGCTGCGGCGGGGCGTGAGGGCGGCGCGGCAGGTACGATGTGCTTGGCTACGCGCGATCATATTCACCCGCAGTGCAGCAATCCATGTGGCAGCGCACGCAGGATAGATCGGTGTCTGCGGCCATCCTTCGACAAGCTCAGGATGAGGTCCCAGTCTCTGTCCTCATCATGAGCTTGTCGAAGGATGGGCCACGAACATCTTTTCTCCCCACAAATACCTGTCTAGATTTTCATCCAGACTGCTCGAACAGTCTTGAGGGGGAAATCGACATGTCTCTACGCCGCGTGTTTTCGGCGCTGGTCCTGGCTGGGCCGGTGCTGCTGGGCGGATGCGCCACCTATGACCTGTCTTCGCCGCCGCCGGCGCAGACCGCGCCCGTCGCCATCGTCTATTCGAGCGACGGCGCCTCGGGCTGGAACGACGTTCCGATGGGGACCTACAGCGTGCCGGACAGCGACGTGGTGATCTCCGGTCATCAGGGCGGCGGCAATATCGGCATGCTGTTCGGCCTGGTCGGCGTACTCGCGCAAAGCGCGGTGAATTCGAGCCGCGGCGCCAGCGCGGTCAATCCCGTCCAGGACGCGCTGCACATCCATCTTACGCCGCAGGCCGTCGAGCTGACGCAGAAGATCCTCGCGTCGGGCAAATACGGCCAGAGCTTCACGATGACGCCCAGCGCGGACGGCCCGACGGTGACGGTGACGTCCTACACGGTCGTGACCTTCGTGACGGACAACGAGACGCGGCCCTATGTCGTGCTGAAGGCCAAGCTCACGCCCGGCAAGGCGGGCGGCAAGGCGTGGACGGCGCGCTATATCGCATCGTCGGGCGCGCCCGCGGCGCTCGCCGGACCGGGCAGCCTGACGGATAATGGGGGCGCGCTGCTGAAAGCCGATCTGGCGCGCGACCTCGACTGGGCGGTCAATGCAATGCTCAGCGACATGGCCAATCCGCAGGCGCGGGCCGGCGGCGCACCCGTCAATGTCGAGACCGCGGTGCCGTTCATCCGCCAGCGCTGGAGCCTGCCGGGCGTGACGATCGCGCAGGACGACAGCAAGCTCGTCTTCGTGCCGCATGTCGCCGACGCCGTGGTCTTCGCCGGCGTCCACATCGTCGACAAATCGGCGGTGACGATCCACCCCGGCGCGGGCGACGACAAGATCCGGCTGCTGGATGAGGCGCCTTAAGCGCGCCGGCCGAACAGGCCGCCGATAAGCTTGCCGAGCGAGGGTGGCCGCTCGGTGGTCAGCACATGCCTGGCGAAGACGCGGCCGGTCCACCAGATCAGCAGCGCCGCGGTGCCGATGGCGAGCGCGACGCCGCCCCAGAGCTGATAGGCCGGCGGGTGCGAGGCGATGCGCAGCATCATGAAGAACGGCGTGTAGATCGGCACCCAGGAGAGCGCGCTGGCGAGCGGGCCGTTGGGATCCTTGATGATGCCGGAGATCATCAGATTGGGCAGCATCAGGATCAGCATCGACGGCCCGAGCAGCGACTGCGCGTCGGCGAGGCTGTTGGCCATGCTGCCGATCGCAAGGAACAGCGAGCCGTAGATCAGAAGGCCGCAGAGGAAGAAGACGAGCAGCAGCGGCAGCGTCTCGAGCGAGGCGGCGGCGCGCAGCGAGGTGAAGACCAGCGCGACGGTGTCGTGGCTGGCGAGCGCCATCAGGACGAAGAGCGCCAGGCCCCAGATGAGAAGCGTGGTCAGCGCTACCGCGATGACGCCGATGAGCTTTCCGGTGGTGATCTCGCGCGGCGTGGCGCAGGAGAGCAGGACCTCGATCATGCGGGTGGACTTCTCCTCCACCACGCCCTGGAGCAGGACCGATGCATTCATCACCGAGACGACGAACAGGATGATGGCGAGCGCGATGGGGACGATGGAGTCGATAGTGGAATTGGCGCCGAGGGCGCGATCCGGACTGCGATATTGCAGATCGACATCGACGTCGAGCAGCGCGGGATCGCGCAATTGCGGCGCGGCATGCGCGACGGCCTTGAACTGGAGCGCGCGGGTGAGCGTGTCGGTCACGAAGCCGCGCAGGTCGGAATCGCGGTCGCCACGGCGCCAGATTTCCGCACGGTCGCGGCGGGCGAAATCCTCCGGAATGACGACGATGGTGTCGAAATCGCGGATCGGGTCGGCGTCGTCGAGCGCGCGGCGCGCGGCAGCGGTGAAATGCGCATTGTCGATCTGTTCGAGGCCCGCCGGCGCCGGCGCGATGGCGAGGCCCACGGGTTTCTTGCGCGCAACGGCATCGGTGAGGAAATCGCGGTAGAATCCACCGGTGCGGTCGACGATCGCGAGGCGGTGATGTTGCGGCGTGTTTCCGCCGCCGGTCCATTGCGGCACGAAGATCACAATCATGATCCACAGCGGGAACATCAGGATCGAGATCGCGAAGCCGCGCCGCGTGACGTATTTGATGAATTCCTGGCGGGCAATGAGGAAGGCGTGGGTCATTGTGCGTGTCCCACCAGCGAGACGAAGACGTCGTGCAGGCTGGGCGGCGCGATGTCGAAATGGGTGAGCTCGACGCCCTTCTCGAAGCAGGCGGCGAGCAGGGTGCGGCCGTCGGCGCCCTCCTGCAGCTCAAGTGTCCAGCTGGTTTCGCCGGGATGCGGCGGCGTGGCGCGCGACACGCCGGGGACCGATGCGAGGAAGCCCAGCTCGGCGTCGGCGCCGATGCGGGCGCGGCGCGGGATCAGCGTGCGGGCTTCATCGAGCGTGCCTTCGAACAGCTTCCTGCCCTTGGCGAGGACGATGAGGCGGTCGCACAGCCGTTCGGCATGTTGCATCGTGTGGGTGGAGAACAGGATCGTCTTGCCCTGCGCCGCGAGGTTTCGGATGAAGGCTTCGAGCTCGGTCTGGTTGACGGGGTCGAGGCCGGAGAACGGCTCGTCGAGAATGACGAATTCGGGATCGTGCGCGACGGCGGCGAGCATCTGGACCTTCTGCGCCATGCCTTTCGACAAGCCTTCGATCCGCACCCGCGCGAAATCGCCGAGGCCGAAGCCTTCGAGCAAAGCGCGGGCGCGGGCGAGCGCCGGGGCGCACTTCATGCCCTTGAGCGTCGCGATATAGGCGATGGCGGCGTCGGCGCGCATGCGCTTGTAGAGGCCGCGCTCCTCCGGGAGATAGCCGATGCGGGCACGGACCTGGCCGATCGCCTTGCCGAGGACGCGGATCTCGCCGCTGTCGGGCGGGATAATGCCCAGCATCATGCGCAGCGTGGTCGTCTTGCCGGCGCCGTTGGGGCCGAGGAAGCCGAGGATCGAGCCGCGCGCCAGCGTGAACGAAAGATCGTCCACCGCGGTGAAATCGCCGAAGCGCTTGGTGACGTGGGAGAGTTCGACGACGGAATCGGGCACGGGCGCATCCGCTGGGGCGAAGCGGAGTCTAGCATTGCCGAACCCATGCCTGTCATCCCCGGCGCGCCGCGCCGGGGATGCAGGGGGTTGCGCTTTAGCGGAAGCCGCCGGCGGCGGAGATGCGCTCGCCCGTGAGCCAGCCGGACTCGTCGGAGGCGAGGAACACGGCGACGCGCGCGATATCGTCGGGCTGGCCGAGACGGCCGAGCGGAGTGCCGGCGATCATCGCCTTCTCGAAATCGCTGCCGATGATGCCGGCGCTGTGGGTGCCTTCGGTCTCGACGCCGCCGGGCGCAATGGCGTTGACGCGGATCTTGCGCGGTGCGAGTTCGAGGGCGAGGCCTTTGGTGATGGTATCGACGGCGCCCTTGGTCGCGGCGTAGACGGTCGAGTTGGGCGGCGTCGCTTCGCTCGCGACCGAGCTGACATTGATCACGCTGCCGCCGGCGGGGCCGAAATGCCGCGCGGCTTCCTGGGTCGCGAGAATGGTGCCGAGCACGTTGATGTTGAACTGGCGGTGGAACTCGCTTTCGACGACATCGTCCAGCGGCGCGAAGGCGAAGACGCCGGCATTGTTCACCAGCACGTCCGGCGCGCCGAACGCCTCGCGGGTCTCGCGGAACAGGCGTTTGACGTCGGCCGGCTTGGAGACGTCGCCCTGGACCGCGACGGCCTTGCCGCCGGCTTTGCCGATCTCGGCGACGACCTTGTCGGCGCCGTCCCGGGCCGAGGCGTAATTCACGACGACGGCGGCGCCTTCGGCGGCGAGGCTTTTGGCGATGGCGGCGCCGATGCCCTTGGAAGCGCCGGTGACGACGGCGATTTTGCCCTGCAATCTGCTCATTGGTGTGCCCTTGGGTTGGTAGTTCGATAGTTAGATAAGTGTCGAACTGTTGGGTGCAAGGGGGCGGGGCGAGTTTGCGCTAAATCTTCTTCAGCCGGTCCAGATAGGCGTTCAGCGTGTCGCGCTGGAGCGTGACGTGCATGAACTTGCCTTCGCGGCGGGTCTCGACGAGGCCGGCGGTCTCCAGCTCCTTGATGTGGTGCGACAGCGTCGCGGCGCTGACGCCGTGGAGCTCGTGCAGGCGGGTGCAGGGGGTCGGCTCCTTGCAGGCGCCGATCTCCTGCAGCATCTGGACGCGGCGCGGTTCGGCGAGGGCGCGGGCGATGCGCGCGAAATCCTTGTCGGTGAATTTAGATGCCTTGGCCATGGGCTTAAGATAATGCGCTTGCCCGCAAACTTAAACCGGTGTGACGCGATAGGCGCAGCGGCCGGCGCCGGCGAGGATGTGGGAGAGACGCTCGACCTTGATGTCCTTGCCGAGCACGCGGTGGAACAGTGCGAGCTCCTCGCGGCACAGGCCGGTGCAAAGGCGCGCGGCGGCGCAGATCGGGCAGTGGTTCTCGACGAACAGCCAATGGCCGGTGCCGGGCTCGCGCCGCACCTCGGCCATGTAGCCTTCGGCACTGCGCAGCTTGGCCAGCGCGTCGAGCTTGGCTTTGAGGGTCTGTGCCTTGTCGGTCTTGCCGCGATAAGTCTTTTCGAGATCGGCATTGCGCAGCGCGAGCAGGCGGTCGAGGCCATCTTCCCCGAACGCCTTCTTCATCTGGACGATGAGGTCGGTGGCGAGAGAGGCGTGGCTGTCGGCGAAATGGGCCGCGGCGGCGGCGGTGGCGCGCCACAGCTTGACCGGGCGGCCGCGCGGGCGGGCTTCCTGCGCGAAGGCGGCGTCGCCGGATTCGTGCAGGGCGTAGAGATGCTGGCGCACCGCCATCGCGGTGATGCCAAGCTTGGCGGCGAGGGCATCGGCGGAGATCGGGCCATCGCGCTGCAAAAGGTCGCGCAGCGCGGCGCGGCCGGTCTTAGCTTGTGAATCGCGAGGGGGTGCCATGCGTTATTTTCTAAAGGCCGGACTTGCGTAAATCAAGGCGCGGGATATTCTAAAGGCTGAGCTTTTGAAAAGAGGCGGCGATGTTCACGGCCAGCGGCGTTACCGAGTCGGAATTGCGCGACAAGGGCCGCAAGGTCGTGCGACGGGCGGGCAAGCAAATCCTGCTGATCGCCAGCGGCGAGGCGCTGTTCGCCACCGCCAATCGCTGCCCGCATGAGGGCTATCCGCTCAGCGAGGGGACGCTGGACGCCACGCGCTGCGTGCTGACCTGCAACTGGCACAATTGGAAATTCGATCTGGCGAGCGGCGACGCTCTGGTCGGGCGCGATCCGGTGCGGCGCTATGCGCTGGAGGTGCGGAGCGGCGAGATCTTCGTCGATCTTTCCGATCCGCCGGCAGAGGCGCAGCGCGACCGGGCGCTGAAAGGGCTCGTCGCGGCGATGGGCGACAACGACAGGCCGCGCATGGCGCGGGAGGTGGCGCGGCTGGAGCGCGCCGGGTTCGATGCGGGCGTGGCGCTCGTCCACGCGATCGGCGCGGCCAATGAGAAGCTGGAATTCGGCACGACGCATGCGCATGCGGCGGCAGCCGATTGGCTGGCGCTGGCGGCACGCGCGCCATCGGACGCGGCGCGGCTGACCGCTATGATCGAGCCGGTGGCGCATCTGGCGTGGGATACGCTGGGGGCGGGACGGTATCCCTATCCCGAAGAGACGAAAGCGTGGGATGCGGACGCGTTCCTGGATGCCATCGAGAGCGAGAATGAAGCGGAGGCCGCGGCGCGGCTGCGTGGGGCGCTGGCGGAGGGCAAGCGCGATGAATTGCGACGGGCGTTGGGACGGGTGGCGCTGTCGCATTATGCCGATTTCGGGCACAGCGCAATTTATGCGCTCAAGACGCAGCAATTGATCGCGCGGCTGGGGCCGGAGGCGGAAGCACCGGTGCTGCTGGCGCTGGTGCGCGCGCTGGTGAATGCGACGCGGGAGGATCGGTTGCCGGAGTTTCGGGCCTATGCCGGCGCGGTGGCGGCGTGGGACGGCGCGGGCATGGCGACGGCGCGGGCGGAGGATTTCGTCGGGCTCTCGGTCGATGCCGCGTTGAAGCGGGTGCTTGAGTCTTCGGGGCGCGATCCACGCGAGGTGTATGACGCGCTGCTGGGGGCGGCGGCGTTCAATCTGTTGCGGTTCGATACGCGGGTGGATGGCGCAACGGACAATGCCATCGCGGACAATGCGAGCTGGCTCGATTTCACCCATGCGCTGACCTTTGCCAATGCGGCGCGACATATCTGCGGCGGGCAGCCGGAGTTGTGGCGCCAAGCGTTGCTGCAGATGGCGCTGTTCGTCGGGCGCAACAAGGCTTACGTGCGGACGCAGCAGGATGTCGCGGCGTGGCGGGTCGAAAGCGCGGCCGGTTTCATCGCGTCGGAGATGGACGGGCTGTTCGATCATGGGATCGTCGAGCCGATCATCGCGTGCCATCGCCTGAAAATGCTGTTCGCGCTGGAGGACGAATTGGCCGCGGTGCCGGATGCGCCATGGCGGGACGAGATGTGCGCCGCGATGAATCGCTGGCTGCACACGCCGCAGAAGCGGCATCATGGCTTGCGCCTGGCGACCCAGGCGCAGGACTTCATTGCGCGGGAGGGCTGAGATGCACGCCGTGCTGCGCGCCCGCGGATTGTCGGCCATTGCCGGCGGGGTCTTGCGTATCGCCGACAGCTTCACGGCGACGAGCCTGTCGGCCACGACGCTGGAGGTGCTGTATTTTGTCACCGACGTGTTTTTGCTCGCCGGCATTTTCGGGCTGTGGTGGCAGCGGCGAGCGGCGCTGGGGATTGCAGGGATGGTGGGGCTCACGGTGTTCGTGCTCGGCATCCTCACGATCCGGGTTTCGGCGCTGGGCGTGCTGGGAACCGGCGGATACCGGATGGGCGCCGCGGTCGCGCTGCTGGGGCTGGCGATCTATGCCAGCGAGACATTGCTGCGGCGTAACGCGGCGCCATGGGCGCCGGTGTTGTGGCTGTTGTCACTGGCGGCGGGGATCGTCGGCGCCACGGGTGTCTTGCCGGAAGCGATGACGGCCGTCGCGGGTGTCCTGTTCGGTGCCGGGTTCGTCGCAGCGGGCATCGAGAGTCTTACGCCGGCTCCGCGAATGGGCGCATAATGGCGCGGCATGAGCCACGCCGGACATAGCCACGCGCATAATCACGATCACGCCCATGGCGTGACGGATTCGCGCCGCGTCGGCATCGCGTTCGCGATCATCTTCGTCTTCATGCTGATCGAGGTGGCGGGCGGCATCGTTTCGGGGTCGCTGGCACTGCTGGCCGATGCCGGGCACATGGTGTCCGACGCGGCCGCGCTGGGGATGAGCTGGATCGCGATCCAGGTCGGCAAGCGGCCGGCGGATCCGGCGCGCTCGTTCGGCTATCGCCGGATCGAGGTGCTGGCGGCGTTCGTCAATGGCTGCGTCCTGTTCGTCATCGCGGCGGGGATCGCGGTCGAGGCGGTGCTGCGGCTGCGCAGCCCTGCGCCGGTGCTGGGCCGCACCATGCTGATCGTCGCGGTGGCGGGACTGGTGGCGAACTTCATCGCGTTCCGCGTGCTGCAGGGCGGCAGCAAAGACGACCTCAACATGCGCAGCGCCTGGCTGCATGTGCTGAGCGACATGCTGGGCTTTGTCGGCGCGATTGCGGCGGCCGTGGTGATCCTTATGACGGGATGGACGCCGATCGATCCGATCCTGTCGCTGCTGGTCACGGTGCTGATCCTGCGCAGCGCGTGGCAGGTGGTGGGCGCTTCAGCGCATATCCTGCTGGAGGGAACGCCGGTGCATCTGGATGCCGAGGCGATGGCGCGCGACCTGGCGGCCAGCGTGCCGGGCGTCGCCGACGTGCATCACGTGCACATCTGGTCGCTCACGTCGCAGCAGGCGCATGTGACGCTGCACGCGCGTTGCGTGGACAACAACGCGCGGGTGATCGCGGCGATCAATGCGCGGCTGAAGGACAAATACGGCATCGCGCACTCGACCATCCAGATCGATGTCGAGGATTGTCCCGACGAGGATTGCGCGGAAGTCGCGCCGGCAGCGCAGAGCCACGAACACGCTCATTAGAGCGTGTTTGGCTTGAGCTGAATCACCCCGCTCACCATCGACGCGCGCCGCTGGGTGGCCGGGTCAAGCCCGGCCATGGGGAGTTGGGAGTTTGGGTAAACGCAAAACAAACCGCTCCAGCACAAAAGAAAAGGGCCGCGGTGGAGCGCGGCCCTTTCCTCACAACAGGAGCATTCGCCAGTCTTAGTGGCTGAGCACCAGCTTGTGCTGGTCGGCGAAGGTGACGCCTTCGAGCGTCTCGCCATGCGGCTTGAGGACGGCATAGGTGTCGCCCGAGGCCGAGATCAGCTGATAGCCCGTGCCGGTCGCCGTCCACTTGGTCAGCGTCGTGCCGGTCTCGCAGGTGGACGCGGTCAGCGCGCCGTCGGCGGAGATGGTGACATCGCAAGGGGCCTTGGAGCCGATCGCGAGCTTGTAATTGCCGGCCGCCAATGCGGGCGCCTGGGCGTAGGCGGTGCCGAATCCGGAGAGGGCCAGAAGGAAGGAGAGGGTCAGGAAGCGGGACTTGTTCATGTGAATAATTCCTTCAAGGTTCAACGTTTAGAAGATTAGTATCAGGTCCCTCGAATTCAAGGATAAATTCTTCGCAGATGCAACAATTCGTACAAGCGAAAGTGAGACGCTGATATTTTTCTAAGTATATCAAATAGTTATCTGGAAAATTATTTTTGAAAATTCTCTGCTCGTTAGCGTTTTCGAGGCCGGAAAGGTGCGCTGCACAACGCATTTTGCACCTGCGTTGCGCAGAACCGATAATTTGTCAGTTAAAATAATGGCTTGCGAGACCCGATTTTGGCGACTCACTCTGCGGGGTCGGATGACGTGTCCACAGGCCTTCGAGAGGTCTGCAAACGAACCGACCTGTCGCGCCAACGCCTCGGCCCTGGCGGAGGCTGCAGCAGCCGTTGGCGGTGGCCGAATTAAGCCACGCGATTTGGAAACCCCGGCCACTACCGCCATGTCTCGCGGCCTTTGCAAAGGCGATGGATCAAAGCATACCGCGCCGTTCCCTTGGCTGGACGGCCGGGCAAGGCCTTACACTCTCCAGAGCAGACAATGGTGACGGTGTAGGGTGGTCTGTTGGATGGCGGCAGGGCGTGACATGCAAAGGCATGCGGCACGGGAGCAGCCATTGCCGAGGCCGCCGAGCAGAGAACAAGTGCGGTCAGCAGTGCGCGGTTCACTTTTCCCTGTCGATCACTGAGGACCGGCGCACCTTACGACTGGCCGGCTCGCCCGTCACCACGATCCGGCGCCGCCTGCGCCCGATCACAGCTGCGCCAGCGGCGTTGAACGGAGCGCCCGCGCGGGCGAGACTGGAAGAAAGATGGCACGCGGAGGCGCGGAGGTTGCGCTTCTTCTGCGTGGGCTCCGCGTGAACGATTTTTCTGCGCTGCGCGGATGGAGGGATGTCATGAAGACCAGGATGGCTTTTGCATTCGGCGCGGCGTTGGCGTTTGCATCACTTGCCTTGGCCGACGATGCCAAGCCGCAATATGGCGCGTTCGGATTCGATGCGGCGGGGCAGGACCTGGCGACGAAGCCGGGCGACGATTTCTTCCGCTATGCCAATGGCGCATGGTTGGACAAGGCCGTCATCGCGGACGACAAGCCTTCGATCACGCTGCGCCTGCTTGCGGCGAACCAGACCGAAGAACGCATCCACGCCATCCTGGAAGATGCCGCGGCACATGCGGGGCACGCGCCCACGACTGTCGCGGGCAAGGCCGGCGCGTTCTATCATGCGTTCATGGACGAGGCGCATGTCGAGACGCTCGGGCCTAAGCCGCTGACGCCGCTGCTGGACGACATCCGCGCCGCCAAGACGCGCACGGCGCTCGCGACCTTGATGGGGCGCAACAATTACGAGTTCAGCGGTGCGATCTTCGGTGTGGCGCTCGACGTCGATCTGAAGGATCCGCTGCACTACGCGGTCTATCTGGGGCAGAGCGGGCTGACGCTGCCGGATCGCGATTACTACCTGAAGCCGGACTTCGCTTCGCAGAAGGCGGCGTTCGAGGCCTATGTCGCGAACATCCTCGGCCAGATCGGCTGGAGCGATCCGGCCGGCAGCGCCAAGGCGGTGGTTGCGTTCGAGACCGCGATCGCGCAGGCGAGCTGGACAAGGGCGCAGCAGCGCGATCCGGTTGCGACCTACAACAAGATGACGCTGGCCGAGCTGCAGGCGCTGGCGCCGGACTTCGACTGGAAAGCATATCTGGCGGCGGCGAAGCTGGGCGCGCCCGCGACGGTGATCGTGGGCGAGAAGAGCGCGTTTCCGCTGATCGCCAAAGTGTTTGCCGATACGCCGGTCGCGACCTTGCAGGCGTGGCAGGCGTTCCGCACCGCCGACGACGCGGCGCCGTTCCTCAGCCACGCCTTCGTCGACGCGCATTTCGGCTTCCATGCCAAGACGCTGAGCGGACAGGCGGCGCTGGCGGTGCGCTGGAAACGCGGTGTGCATGCGGTGTCGGGCGGCGATTACGGCGCGGGGGCGCGCGACGACTATTTCGGCACGATGGGTTGGGCGGTGGGCGAGCTCTACACCGCGAAATATTTCCCGCCAGCGGCGAAGGAGAAGATCACGCAGCTGGTGCTGAATTTGAAAGCGGCGTTCCGGGCGCGGCTGGAAAAGCTCGACTGGATGAGCCCGGCGACCAAGGCGGACGCGATCAAGAAGCTCGACACCTATGTGATCAAGGTCGGCTATCCCGATGTGCCGCGCGACTATTCGAAACTGGTCATCACAGACGACGATCTGGTGGGCGACGTGCGGCGCACGGCGGTGGATGCCTGGGACTTCTATGTCGCGCGGCTGAACGGGCCGGTGGATCGCGGCGATTGGGGCATGACGCCGCAAACCAACGATGCGTATAATGGCAGCCTGCGCGACATCGTGTTTCCCGCCGCGATCCTGACGCCGCCGATCTTCGATCCCAATGCCGATGCCGCGATCAATTACGGCGCGGCGGGCGGCGTGATCGGGCACGAGCTGACGCATGGCTTCGACGACCAGGGGCGGCAGTTCGATGCGACGGGGCGCTTGCGCGACTGGTGGGCGCCGGCGGATGCGGCGATCTTCAAGACGCGCGCGGCGGCGCTGGGGGCGCAGTATTCGAGCTATGAGCCGCTGCCCGGCGTGCATGTGAACGGCGATCTGACCATGGGCGAGAACATCGCCGACATGGGCGGGCTGACGCTGGCGCTGGAGGCGTATCACGCGTCGCTGCATGGCGCGCCGGCGCCGGTGCTGGGCGGGTTGACGGGCGACCAGCGCGTATTCCTCGCCTGGGCGCAGGCATGGCGCGGCAAGGCGCGCGACGACGCGGTGCGGCGGCAGGTGGTGAGCGATCCGCATTCGCCGCGGCAATACCGCGTCAACGGCGTCGTGCGGAATATCGATCTCTGGTACCAGATCTTCGACGTGAAGCCGGGCGACAAGCTTTATGTGCCGCCTTCGAGCCGGGTGCATATCTGGTAGCGGAAGGGCGCACGCGATGCAGGATAAGCTGTATGGCTGCGGGCTGCGGATTTTTCCGTTTCTCTTCTTCGGGCTGCTGGCGCTTGGGATCCTTGTCACGGTGGCATGGTGCACGCGCTCGCCGGCGGATTGCCCGCGCGAGAAGCCGAATTGCTATGACTGACACCTAGGCTGGCGGCATCCGAAACACAAAGCGCGTTTCGTCAGGCGTCGAGGTCGCGGTGAGCGTGCCGCCATGCGCGTTGGCGATCTCGGATGCGATGTAGAGGCCGAGGCCCAGGCCCTGATGGCCGGGCGTGATTGCGCCGCGGGTGAAGGGCTGGAACAGCTTGGCAAGCGCGGCAGGCGGGATCGGTGCGCCGGCATTGCTCACCGCGAGCTCGAAGACGCCGTTCGCGGCGCTGGCGGTCACCGTCACCGGCTTGTCCGAGGCGCCGTGCGTCAAAGCATTGCCCAACAGGTTGGAGAGCAGCTGCGCGATGCGGGCGCGGTCGGCGTTCACAGGCGCCGGCAGGTCGATGCGGGTTTCGATGGCGCGCGCGCCGGACGACAATTCGGCGACCACATGGTGCAGCACCGGCGCGAGGTCGACATCCTTGCGCTCGAGCGCGAAACCGCCGCCGAGCCGGCCGCGCGCGAAATCGAGCACATTGTCGATCAGGCCGGCCATGCGGGTGACGCTGTCCTGCATCATTGCGGCGATGGTCTTGGCCTTGTCGGGCGGCGTGTTGTCCCGCTGCAGCAGGCGGATGCCGCCGGAGATCGAGGCCAAAGGATTGCGCAGATCATGGCCGAGAACGGCGATGAACTGCTCGCGCAGCTCGGCGGTGCGGCGCTCGTCGGACAAAGTCGCCTCGCTCGCCTCGAGCCTGGCGTTGGCGTCGAGATGGAAGGCGATGAGATCGGCGAACAGCTTGAACATGCCGATGGTCGCGGGATTGCGCAGCTTCGCTGGCTTCGGATCGATGGCGCACAGGGTGCCGAAGAAGGTGCCGTCGCCCAGCACGATCGGCATCGAGATGTAGCTCTGGAAGCCGTATTGCAGCGGCGTGTGGTGCGCCCGCCAGGCCGCGTCTTCGGCCACATGATCGATGATGACGGCTTCGCCGCTCTGGCGGATCTCGTGGCAGATCGTGGTCTCGACCTTGAGCTCGCCGCCGGGCTTGAGGCCGAACGCGATCTCGTCGCGCACGCTGCAGGCGATCCAGCGGTCCGAGGTGACGCGCGCCACGGCGGCGAAGCCCATGCCGGTGGTGCGGCAGACCACGTCGAGGATGGTCGGCACGGCGGCGACGCGCCCGATGGCGTCGATATCGGCGGTGTAGTCGGCAACCAAAATGAGGACTTCCCTTCGGCGACAGAAGATTATCGATGCACGGAACGCCTGTCAGCCTGGAACTTCGTGCCCTTTCGCACCGATCCGGCTACGCTCATACTGCCGGTACGTTCGGAGCAGATGCCATGACGAAGATCACCACCCGCACTCTCACACCCGCCATCGGCGGCGTGGTCGAGGGCGTGGATTTGTCGAAGCCGCTGGACGACGGGCAGATCGCCGATATCCGCAACAGCCTGCTGAAGCACAAGGTGATCTTCTTCGAGGACCAGCACATCACGCCGGTGCAGCATCGCGACTTCGCGGCGCGGTTCGGCGAGCTGCACACCCATCCGCTCTATCCCGGCGTGCCGGAAGCGCCGGAGATGTTCATCCTGGACAACCATGCGAGCAATCCGACCGACAATGATGCGTGGCACACCGATGTGACATTCATCCAGACGCCGCCGCTGGGCGCGATCCTGTATGCCAAGTTGCTGCCGCCGGAGGGCGGCGACACCTGCTGGGCGAACATGCAGGCGGCGTATGAGGGGTTGTCCAAGCCGGTGCAGCGGATGCTGGGCGAGCTCGACGCGGTGCACGATTTCGCGCGCGGCTTTCCGGCGCGCGGCACGGTCGCCAAGGAGGCCGGCGCCGACAAGCACGCCAAGGCGCTCGACGAGCATCCACCGGTGCTGCATCCGGTGGTGCGCACGCATCCGGAAACCGGCGCTGACTCGCTGTTCGTCAATTACGGCTTCACCGACCGGATCAAGGGCTTGCGCCGCGAGGAGTCGAAGGCGCTGCTCGACATGCTGTTCGTGCATATCCAGAAGCCGGAATACCAGGTGCGCTGGAAATGGCAGCCCAACTCCATCGCGTTCTGGGACAACCGGATCACGCAGCATTACGCGGTGAACGACTACCTGCCGCACCGGCGCATCATGAACCGCGCCACGATCCTGGGCGACCGGCCGTTCAATCGCGCGCGCAGGCCAGCGGATGTGAAGGCGGCGGCGGAGTAAGGCTTCAGCCGCGGTCCGGCGCGCGCAACAGCGTGGTCTGGTGGCGGCGCAAGAGGAAGACGCCGATCTCGATGGCGAGGGCCGCGAGGAACGGCGAGACCGCGACGGCGGCGCCGTCTTCCTCTTCTTCCCATGTCCAGAGCGCGCCGAAGGCGCACAGGCCGAGACCGATCAGGAGATATTTGCGCATGCAAGGCCAACGCCCCGCAGCCGCCAAAGTTCCGGCGGCGACGGCGATGGCATGCCGTAAAGTGCGGCCGCGCCAGCGTTAGCGGTTGACCAGAAACACGATTGCCCTGAAATCGCGCGCACCGTGAAGAATGCGAAGCACGTCAACGCGCTTGCCGACGGTGTAGAAGTGCCCAATGGCTTTTTCCATGTGCGTGGCGAGATGGGTGGCCGGGTCAAGCCCGGCCATGGTGAGGGTGGATAAACTCAACCAAACCGACTCTAACCAGCGCGGGCAGGAGATTTGCGGGCCTTTCCCGGCTTTCCGTCAAAGCGCTTGTGGAGTCTGGCAAAAACCTCCTCGGCCGGCTTGGTCCGCCCCGCCTTCACATCGGCGAGGCCACGCGCGAGCGCGCGATCTAGCTCCTCAAGCCGCTTTTCGCGCTCCTCGACCATGCGGACACCCTCGCGGATCACTTCGCTCTTGGAACCGTAGCGGCCTTTCGAGACGAGCTTGGCTAAGACGCTTTCGAGCCTGGAGCCCAGATCGACGCTGGATGCCACGGCAACTCTCCTGTAGGGCGCCAGAATATGCCGGCCAATAGCTATATCAACGGTCACGGTAGCAGCACCCGTCGCAGCGCGGGCACGGCGCGCGCCAGCTCCGAAGTTACCATCACCGCGAAAAAGTCGGCGCCGTCGCGGCCCAGATGGGTGTAATCGAAGGCACGCTTGGGATCGCCGAGCGGTTCGGCGGTCGCGTTGATTTCTTCATCGGTGAAGACATGCGGCACCGGCGGCGTCACGCCGGTCTTGGCGTCGACGGTGGTGCCGGTTCGCGCCGCGGCCAACACCTCCGGCGATGGCGGCACCTGCGAGAGGCGCGTAGCGGCTTGCGCGCCCATGGTCTGCACCGCGGTCTCGCTGTCGGCACCGAGATCGAGCAACGGCGCATTTGCCGCGGCGGCGACCTTGCGGACGGCATCGGACCAGGGATCAAGGTCACGCTGGAGTTGTCCGCCCATGAACTGGCGGCGCGTAAGCGGCGTCACCAGGATGGGAATGGCGCCGGCGGCGCGGGCGTCATCGACGTAGTGTTCCAGGTTGGCGGGGTATTGGGTCGCAAGATCGGTCGAGCGTCCGGGCTTGCCCGGCTGGTCATTGTGTCCGAACTGGATCAACACATAGGTCGCGGCGTAACCGCCCGATCTCATCTCCGCCAGTGCGATGTCCCAGAAGCGGTCGGCGCGATAGCTGCCCGAGCTGCGCCCGCCCTTGGCCAGATCGAGGCACGCCACCTGCGACGTGACGTGGAAGGCACAGAAACTGCCGCCCCAGCCGCTGCCGACCTGCATGGTGGAATCGCCGACCAGGATGATTCGGGTCATCGCAGGCAATGCGGTCGCGACCGGCATGTCCGCCGGGATGCCCGCTTTGTCGATGGGCGGCAGCGGCGCGTCCTGGGCGGCGGCCGCGCCGGATATCAGCAACACGGCAAGCAGCGCGGCGACGTGTTGCATCGTGCGCCCTAGTGCCCCTCGAATTTCGGCGTGCGCTTTTCGATGAAGGCCAGCATGCCTTCGCGCGCGTCCTTGGTGCGCATCAGCGGCAGCAATTGCAGATAGACGTGGTGGACGTGCTCGTCGAACGGCTCGCTCAGGCCCATGCGCATCATGCGCTTGGCGGCCTGGACGGCGAGCGGGGCGTTGGCGGCGATCTCGGCGGCGAGCGCGCGGGCGCGCGGCATCAGTTCGGCATCGGGCACGACCTCGCTGGCGAGGCCCATCGCGACGCATTCCTCGGGCTTCAGCGTGCGGCCGGTGAAGATCAGCATCGCGGCCTTCTCCCAGCCGATCAGGCGCGGCAGCAGCCAGGTGCCGCCGGATTCGGGGAGGATGCCGCGCTTGGCGAAGGACAGCGCGAGCTTGGAGGATTGCGCCATGATGCGGATGTCGCAGCCGATCGCGGTGTCGGCGCCGTAGCCCGCCGCGCCGCCATTGATGGCGCAGATCACCGGCGTGTTGATGGCGTGCAGCACCGTCGGCGGCGTGTTGCGCAGATCGAGGTCGGTGGCGCCGGCACCGCTGCCGATTCCCATGCCGGTGCCTTGCGTCGCCTGGTTGAGGTCGAGCCCGGCGCAGAAGGCGCGGCCGGTGCCGGTGAGGATGATGCAGCGGACGTCGCGGTCTTCGTTCGCCTCGATCAGGCATTGCGACAACCGCGCCAGCATCGGGCCGGAGATCGTGTTCATCCGCGACGGCGCGTTCAGCGTGATGGTCGCGATGTGCTCGGAGACCTCGTAGAGGACTTCGTCGGTGACGATGCGTTCGGGCTTGTTCATGGTGCGCTCTCCCAATGGCGAGCGCCACAATATCGCGCGGGGCGCTTTCCGACAAAGGCCGGTTGACGCTACGACACGCGCTTTCCGAAGAACCGGATGCCGCCGGGGAAGATGTTGAAACCGGCGAGCTGCAAGGCGAATCCCAGAACGAGCACCGAGGGGATGGCGACGAACATCGCTATCTCAAGCTCGTTGAGCAGCGTCGCGCGGTCCCTGGCGAGGTAAACGGTCCAGCCATGCTCGGTCCGCGCGACGGTCTGCGTGGCGGTGGGATGCGATGCGCCTTCCTGCATGGCCTTGCCGTCGAGATACATGAAAGCGAGGAAGACCAGTGCCGCGGCAAAGGTCGCGGCGCGATGCACGCCGCGCACGACGCGGTGCCAGCCGGGCTCGCCGCCGGCCTCGACCGGGAGTTCAACCGCAGGCGCGGTCGCGGGATTGCCCATTTCCAGAAACTCTTGTTCGGAAAGCGCGACGTATTTGAGCTGCTGCAAGGTGCCGAACAACGCGATGCCGACCAAGGCGAGGAGCCAGGGCAGGAAATGCGGGTCGAAGACGGGGAAATTCTGCGCCGCGACGGTGCCGAACAAGACTGAAAAGGCGAGCCCGCCGATGGCGCCGGCGATGTCCCGGAAGCCGAGCGGCGGATGGCGCCATGCGAGGCGGCGGCGGCGATAGAGCGACATTGCGGCGAAGACCAGGATCGCGCCACCGGCGATCGCGAGCTCGGCGGGCACGGGCACCATGCCGGGCACGAACATCACCATCATCGCGGCGTGATAGGCGAACATGAACTTGAATTCGAGAGACTGCTCGCGCCAGGTCCGGGGATATTTCGTGTTGAACATGCACATGCCGCGTCGAGGTCGCGCGGCACTCTAGCACGATCCGGCGCCGTCAGGTCGGCGGTGGAGAATGCAGGTAGCTCTCCACCAGCGAGCCCGCGATCAGGCGCCAGCCATCGACCAGGACGAAGAAGATCAGCTTGAACGGCAGCGAGATGATCACCGGTGGCAGCATCATCATGCCCATGCTCATCAATATCGACGCGACCGCCATGTCGATGATGAGGAACGGCACGAAGATCAAAAAGCCGATCTCGAAGGCACGTTTGAGCTCGCTGAGCATGAAGGCGGGTGCGAGTGTCGAGATCGCGACCTGCTCCGGCGCCTTGGGCGCGACCTTGGTGTTGCTCATGTCGAGGAAGAGCTTGAGGTCCGACTCGCGGACATGCGCGAGCATGAACTTCTTCATCGGCGTGGCGGCGCGGTCGAACGCCTGCTCGGTCGTGATCTGGTTGGCGACCAGCGGCACGACACCCTGGTTGTAGGCGTCCTTCAACGTCGGCGTCATCACGAACAGTGTGAGGAACAGCGACAGCGAGACGATGACGCTGTTGGGCGGGCTCTGCTGCAGGCCGAGCGCGGTGCGCAGCAGCGACAGCACGACGACCATGCGCACGAAGCTGGTCATCATGATCAGGATGGACGGCGCGATCGACAGGATCGTGATCAGCGCGATGATCTGCATCATCTTGTCGGTGAAGAGGCCGCCGCCCGACAGATCGATGTTGAGGCCGCCCGCGGCGGTCGAGGTCGCGCCGGTGGTCGCGGCGGTCACCGCGGCGGCGGCCGGCGATGCGGCATGCGCCGCGCCGGGGATGATCAGGACCGCGAGCAGGAGCGTGACGAGGATGACGCTGAGTTTTTTCACGACGTGGCCTCGGCGGTCATCAGGGATGAGGTGATCGGGAGCGCCGTGACGGGAATGCCGGTCTCGATGACGCTGGTGCCTTCGGGGCCGGAGAGCACGAGATGTTCGACGCCGTCGCGGCGGATGATGAGAAGGCGCTGGCGCGGGCCGACGGTGAGCGTCTCGACAATGGCGAGGCGGCGCGTCGCCGTCGGCTTGACGAGACTGCCGAGGCCGAAGCGGCGCGCGGCGAGGCCGGCGCCGCCGACGAGGCCGAGCACCAGAAGCAAGGCGCCCAGATAGCGCGCGAAATCCATCATTTCCATGCGCGCATCAAAGACGGTCAACCTTAATCGCGCGTTAAAGACGAGAAAAAATTGCCCGGCAAGTATTTCCACTTAAATTAAGCGGCGCTTAATCATCGGCGCGCAATCTGCCGGTTCTCAAGGCTAATTTTCCGTAAGCGGAGAACCGTCATGGCAACGAACATAAGCGACATGCCGCTTCTGGCGATGCTCAAGCAGCGCATGAGCTGGCTCAGCGCGCGGCAGAACGTGCTCGCGCAGAACGTGGCGAATGTCGACACGCCCGGCTACACGGCGCGCGATCTCAAGCCGATCGATTTCCAGGACGTGCTGCACGGCGCGACCACCGATCCGAAATTTTCGGGCGGCCTGATGACGACCGATGCGCGGCACATTTCATTGATGCCGTCGCAGAGCCCGTCGTTCGGCGACGTCGCGTCGCCCGATGTCGAAGCCAATCCGAGCGGCAATTCGGTGTCGCTGGAGCAGGAGATGATCCGCGTCTCGGACACCCAGGCCGAATACCAGGCGGCGAGCAATCTCTACGCCAAGGCCGTCAGCATGATGAAGACCGCCATCGGCGGCGCGTGAAGGAGAAAGAAAAGTGGATTTCACAACCTCATTGGTCGTCGCCGCGTCGGGCATGCGGGCCCAATCGGACCGCATGCGCGTCATCGCGGAGAACATCGCCAACGCCAACTCGACCGCGACGACGCCGGGCGGCGATCCCTATCGCCGCAAGATCGCGACGGTGAAGAGCGAATTCGACCGCGAGCTGGGCGCGACGCTGGTCACACCGGGCAAGCCGGTCGCGGACAATTCCGATTTTCGCATGCAATACGATCCGGGCAATCCAAACGCGGACACCAAGGGCTATGTCAAATTGCCCAACGTGAACTCGCTGGTCGAAATCATGGACATGCGCGAGGCGCAGCGCTCCTACGAAGCCGATCTGACGGTGATGGATGCGTCGAAGTCGATGCTGACGCGCACCGTCGATTTGCTCAAGAGATAAGAGGGAGCTGAATCATGGCACTTCCGGCAGCAGCGGCGGCCGCCTATCAGGCGATCGCGAATATCGGCGGCGCAAGCGGCGGCGCGGGCGCGGCGGCGACCTCCGGCGCCGGTGGCGCGGGGCTCGGCGACTTCTCGAACTTCCTGTCGAATGCGCTCAAAGACGGCATCGGCCAGATGAAGCAGGGCGAGACCATGGCGGCGCGCCAGGTCAGCGGCCAGGCCAACATCGTCGACGTGGTGAGCGCGGTGAACCAGGCGGAAATCACATTGGATACCGTGGTCGCCGTCCGCGACAAGGTCGTGCAGGCGTATCAATCCATCATGAACATGCCGATCTAAGCGCGCTGCCATCCTTCGACAAGCTCAGGATGAGGAATGAGTCAACATCCTCATCCTGAGCTTGTCGAAGGATGGAAACAAACTCCCAAACGGAACACACATCATGACACCTGCAGACACCATCGACTTCGCGCGTTCCTCGATCCTGACGCTTCTGGAAGTGATCACGCCGGCCATGCTCACGGCACTCGTCGTCGGCCTCGGCATTGGTTTGCTGCAGGCGCTGACGCAAATCCAGGAGATGACACTCGTCTTCGTGCCGAAGATCATCGCGATCTTCGTCGTGCTTCTGATCTCGCTGCCCTTTGCCGGCGCGGCGATGAACGGGCTGATGGTCGATATCGCGGCGCGGATCGCGGCGTACTGACGGCGCAACCGTGCATATCCATCTCCCTGCCCTATCCGGCATCATCCTCACCTATCTGCTGGTTTTCTCGCGCACCGGGTCGATGATCATGCTGCTGCCGGCGCTCGGCGCGGCCGGGATTCCGGCGCGGGTGCGGCTGGTGCTGGCGCTCGCGGTGACGGTGGCGCTGGCGCCGACGGTGCAAGGCTTGTATCCGGCCGTGGCGCCGGACAGCACGATGAAGCTGGCGCTGCTGATCGCGCAGGAGGCGACCTGCGGCATCCTGATCGGCGGCATGTCGCAGATCATCATGAGCTCGCTGCAGACCGCGGGTTATCTCATCGCGACGCAGACCGGCCTCGCTTATGCCCAGACGGTCGATCCGACGCAGCATGAGCAGGGCGCGGTGATCGGCAATTTCTTCGCGCTGCTCGGCGCGGTGCTGATCTTCGCGACAGACCTGCATCACGTCGCGATCGGCGCGATCGCCGGCAGTTACAAGATGCTGCCGCCCGGCGCGGCGCTGCCGACCGGCGACATGGCGGAACTGACGATCCGGCTGGTGAGCGCGGCCTTCGTGCTGGGCTTCCAGCTCGCGGCGCCCTTCCTGGTGTTCGGGTTCGCGCTCTATGCCGCGCTCGGCATCCTGGCGAAGCTGATGCCGCAATTGCAGGTGTTCTTCGTCGCGATGCCGATCAACATCATGTTCGGCTTCGTGCTGATGGCGCTGCTGCTCGGCTCGATGATGACGCTGTTCCTGAATTTCTACGGCGAGCAGATGGCGGTGTTTCTGTGAGCGCTTGCAGGAAAAGTGGCCACCGGTTTTCCGTCCGCAAGCGCGCCCAATAAAGAATCATGGCTGACGATCGCGACCCAGCACAGCAGACCGAGGCGCCTACCCAGAAAAGGCTGGAGGAGGCGCGCGAGCACGGCGACGTCGTCAAGAGTCCGGAGGTCTCGACCTTCGTGCTGCTGTTGGGCGGCACGATGGCGATCCTGATGTTCGGCGGCTCGACGATGAAAGGCCTGACCATCGCGATGCGCGCCTTCATCGAGCAGCCGGACCAGATGGGTGTGACCGGCGCGGATCTCACGGCGCTGGCGTGGCACGTCACGATGATGCTGGGCGGCATATTGGGGCCGGTGTTCGGGGTGATGATGGCAGCGGCGCTCGCGGGCCATGTGCTGCAGGCGCGGCCGAGCTTCACGTTCGACAAGATCAAGCCGGATTTCTCCAAGCTTTCGCTGTTCGCGGGCCTCAAGCGGATGTTCGGCGTCGAAGGGCTGATGAACCTCGTCAAGGGGCTCGCCAAGCTCGGCGTGGTCGGCTTCGCGGTGTGGACGCAGATCTGGCCCGAACGCAACATGCTGAGTTCGGTGCTCGACCAGTCGCCGATGGGCGTGATCGCGGATATGAGCCATCTGCTCACCAAGGTGCTGATGGCGGCGCTGATCGCGCTCGCGGTGATCGCGGCGGCGGACTATTTCATGCAGCGCTACCGCTTCCTGCAACGCAACAAGATGTCGAAGCAGGAGATCAAGGACGAGTACAAGCAGAACGAAGGCGATCCGCTGATCAAGGCGAAGATCCGCCAGATCCGCATCGAGCGCTCCAAGAAGCGCATGATCGCGGCCGTGCCGGAGGCAACGGTGATCATCACCAACCCGACGCATTACGCGATCGCGCTGAAATACGAATCCGGCAAGATGGCGGCGCCGGTCTGCGTCGCCAAGGGCGTCGACGTGCTGGCGCTGAAGATCCGGGAAGTCGCGAAGGCACACGACGTGCCGGTGATCGAGAACCCGCCGCTGGCGCGCGCGCTCTACGCGACGGTCGAGGTCGACGAGGTGATCCCGCAGGAGCATTTCAAGGCGGTGGCGCAGGTGATCGGTTACGTGATGCGCCTGACGGGCAAGATCCGGGCGAATTAACGGCGCAGATTTGCCGTGATTTTCGGACGGTTTTCTGCTAGGTTATTCCCATGTCGAAAGCCGCCAAACTCTCGCCTGCCGAAGTCGAAGCAGCCCGCGCTCGCCGCATCGATGCGATGCATATGCAGGAGATCGAGGGCAATCCGCTGACACCGGACGAAATCGCGATGTTCGAGATGTTCGAACGCGAAGCGTGGCCGCATGACCGTCGGCGGGCTTATATCCTTGCTCAGGTTCGGACCCTGGTTGCCGAGTGAGACGAGGATAGCTACCTCTATCCTGGAACTTTGGTTCTCAAAAACAAGCTTGGAATTTTAGACGCGGACGAACTCGATCGGATCGAACGAAAGCTCGTCGCGCAACGCAATTCCGAGGGCGCTCCGGCGGGCCGTTTCGACCTCGACCATTTGAAAGCCATTCACCGGCATCTGTTCCAGGATGTGTATGCGTGGGCCGGCAAGATAAGGATCGTCGAGACCGCAAAGGATGGCAGTCAATTCCAGTTTCGGCAGTATATCGGGAACGGGATGGCAGACGTTTATCGGCGGCTGGAACAAGCAAATTTTCTGAGGAATCTAAATTCAACGGAGTTCGCCGAACAAGCCGGGCCTATCATGGGCGATGTGAATTACGTCCATCCGTTCCGGGAAGGAAATGGGCGCACGCAACTGGCTTATCTAAAGCAGCTTGCGCACCAGGCCGGACATTCCATCGCGCTCTCGCGGATCACACCGAAGCGGTGGATCGCCGCGTCGCGCAGCGCGCATGGCGGCGAGTACAAGCCGATGTCCGAGGAAATCTTTCGGGCGCTGGAACGCGCAAAATAGTTCAACGACACAGCGTGGCGAAGGGCAGGACCTGCACGACGCGGGCGGGAAAGGTTACGCCGCGAGCGGACATCGCTTGTTCGAGCGTCACGGGACCGGGCGGCAGGCTGGCGTCGGTGTCGGGGGCGTAGAAGGGGTCGCGTTCGGCGTCTTCCAGCGGGACGAGCTCGACGCCTTTCTTGCGGTAGAGATCGAGGAGTCTCGGCAGCATATGAGCGTCGAAGGCGCCGAGGTGCATCAGCAGGACGTAGGGGATGTCGCGGCCGTAGAGCTGCTGCGAGAGGTCGCGATAATAAGCGAGGCTGCTCTCCGCTGCGGCCAGCCAGGCGGTTTCCATTTGCGCGATGGTGGCGGTGTCGTGCTTCGCCACGCAGCGGGCGTAGGGATCGTTCCACAGATAATCGTCGAAGCTCAGCGTCACGGCGGCGATGCGGTAGTGCTGCGCCGCGAGGAAAGCACGCGCGGCGGTGTGCTTGGCGAGCGTGTCGCCCTCAGCGAGATAGGGATAGCGCAGCCAGTGCCAGTCGGTGTTGCCGGCGAGCGGCGCGAGGATCGCTTCGTTCTTGAGCGTGTCGGCCTGCCAATCCTCCAACGTGTGCTGGCCGAGATTCATGTGGCTGTAGGTGTGGTTGGCGAGCGGGAAGCCGGCGTCGCGCCACATCTGGAGCACCGGGGCGGAGGCGGGATCGTCCTCAAGCCGCAATCCGTTCACAAAGCCATAGATCGGCGGCGTCTTGGCGTCCTTCAGCGCGGCGATGATCGCGGCGGCGACATCGAGGCGCGTCGTGCCGGGCGGCAGCAGGCTGTGCGACGGCAGATCGTCGAAGGTGATCGCGATTTTCGGGCCGGCAGCGGCGGGCGCGATCAGCGCAAGGGCGAGCGCGGCGGCGAGGGGTAGTCTCATTTGCGCGCTTTCCTGTGCGGCGCGAACAGGGTCAGCGGCACGGCGTCGGCCATCGCCTGATAGCCCTTGGGGCCGGGATGCAAATGATCGCCGGAATCGTGGAGCGGCGAGAGGATCGCCGGATTGGCGGTGTCGCGCAGCACGGCGTCGAAATCGATCAGCGCGTCGAAGCGGCGGGGCGCGCGCAGCCAGGCGTTCACGGCCTGACGGTCGGCCTCGTTCTGGGCATCGGGATGATAGTAGTCGAAACCGATCCAGGGCATCAGCGTGGCGCCATAGACCTTGATGCCGTGCGCATGGGCGCGGGCGACGATCTGCTCATAGGCAGCCTCGACGCGCGCCACGAGCGCGGCATGCTCGGCTTCGGTTGCCGGCTTCTCCTGCGTCAGCACGCCGAGGTCGTTGATGCCTTCGAGCAGGATCAGCCATTTGACGCCCGGCGGCGCGAGGACATCGCGGTCGAAGCGCGCCAACGCGCTGGGGCCGAGGCCGTCTTCGAGCAAGCGGCCGCCGCCGATGCCCTTGTTGAGGACGGCGATGCCCAGATGCGCGGCTTGCAGCCGGCGCGCCAGCGCGTCGGTCCAGCGGTCATTGCCGTCGGTGGTGGCCCCGTGCCCGTCGGTGAGGGAATCGCCGAGCGCGACGATGGCGGGGGCAGTGCCGAGGACGTCGACTTCCTCGATCTGGAACCAGTGCGCGATGGCGGTCGCGCCGGTGAGCGTCGCATCCGTGACGTGGTCGCCGGAGAGATAAAAGCTGGTGGCGCGCGCGCCGGGGTGGCTGGTCTGCCGCGCCGGCGGCGCGTCGTAATGCAGCGTAATCGCGAGGTCGGACAGCGCGGGAGCGTCGAAGGCGATGGGGTCAGACAGCATGTCGGCGCCGGCGGGAATGGTGACATCGGCGCGGCCGGAGAAGGTCAGCGCGCGGTCGGTCGCGGGGTCGATGCTGCCGAGCGCGGCGCCGGGCCTGGCGATATGCGCGCCCATCAAGTGCAGCGGCGCGGTGCCGAACGCATTGGACAGGACGACACGGAGCGTCTTGCCGCCGATGGAGAGATGCACGGTCTGACGCAGGGTTGCGTCGCGCAGGGCGTCGGGCGGCAAGGTGTTGCGGTCTTCGGGAATCTGCTGCGAGGCGGCCCAGCTGCCGACCCAGTGCGCCGGCGGCGAGGCGGGACGGCGTGCGGTTTTGGCTGGCTTGGCGGACGCCATTCCGGCGGCCATTCCAAGCGCCAATAGCACCAGTCCCAGCCGCCGCATCGCCCTGCCCTGTCGTTTTTTGGTAACGCTATCAATATCTTTAGCGCGGGCTTGCGATTCGTCAAATCCGGCGCGGGCGCGGCATGCGATTTTCCAAGAGGTTCTTTCGTCGGGGGCCAGCAAAACGCCGCTCCGTCGGTTAGAGTTGCGAATCAGATGATGGCGACACGCTCCCTCGGCAGCAGTCTTGGTATCCCGGCCGGCGCCTGGCGCTGGGCCGCGCTGGGCTTCGTGTTCCTCGCGCTTGCGTCGGCCGGTCTGGCCGTGACCTCGCCCGACAAGGTCGGCTGGGCCGGCGTCATGCTGCTGGCGGCGATCGGCGCGGTGGCGAGCCTGTTCCTGTTCGCGGTGTGGCCCAAGGAAAAGCTCAGCAGTGGCGATGCGCGCCGGGTCGCCGAAGCGGCAGCGCGCGCCAATGTCGCCTGGGCGATCACCGCCGGCGACGGCGCGGTGCTCGACTGCAACGAGGTCTATCGCAAGATGTCGGGCGCGCGCGACGGCGAAAGCGCGCCGCCACCCGAGCTGGCGCTGGCGGGTGAGCCGTCTTCCGCCGTGCTTTACCGACTGACACGTGGGGCCGCCGAGGGCGTGCCGCGCGAGGAATCCTTCGCCGTCGGTCCGGGGATCGAGATCGTCGCCGCGGTGCGGCCGCTGTCGAACGGACAGACCGCGTGGTGGTTCACGCCGCGGCTCGCCTCCGCCGCGGCGACGCGCGATATGGCGGCGCCTGCTGCCGCCACGGTGACATCCGCGAACGTACCGGCGGCACCGGCCGCGATCGGCGACGTGTTCCGCGACGCGCCGGTCGGCGTCGCGTTTGCGAGCGGCGACGGCAAAATCGTCGATGCCAATCCGGCGTTTGCGAAATTCTTCGGCGCCTCCGGCGCGCTGGCGGGGCGCAGCCTGGGCGAATTGGTGGAGAGCACCGACCGCAGCCGCGTCGTCGAGCTGATCGCGCAGGCGGCGCAAGGCGCGCACAACGTCGCGAGCGCCGAACTGCGCGCCGCAGGCCTCGACGAGCGCACCGCGGAATTGTTCGCGAGCCCGATCAGCGGCGGGCGCGCAATCCTGTATCTCGTCGACGTCTCCGAACAGAAGGCGCTGGAGACCAAATTCGCGCAGTCGCAGAAAATGCAGGCGGTGGGTCAGCTCGCCGGCGGCGTGGCGCACGATTTCAACAACCTCCTCACCGTGATCATCGGCAATTGCGAATTCCTCCTGATGCGGCACCAGGCGGGCGATCCGTCGTTCAAGGAGATCAACGAGATCCACCAGAACGCGCTGCGCGCCGCGACGCTGGTCGGGCAGCTGCTCGCCTTCTCGCGCAAGCAGACGATGCAGCCCAAGGTGCTGGCGGTGCGCGACGTGGTCGGCGAGCTGGCGCTGATGCTGCGCCGGCTGCTGCGCGAAGGCGTCGACCTCAAGCTCGAGCATGGCAGCGATGTGTGGCCGGTGCATGCCGACGAGGCGCAGCTCTCCAACGCGCTGATCAATCTGGTGGTCAATGCGCGCGACGCGATGCCCAAGGGCGGCACGGTGACGATCCGCACCGCCAACGAGACGGTGGCGACCGCCTCGGCGCTCGGCACCGCGATCATGCCGGCGGGCGAGTATGTGCGCATCGAGGTCGCCGACACCGGCACCGGAATTTCGCGCGAGAACCTCGGCAAGATTTTCGATCCGTTCTTCACGACCAAGCCGGTGGGGCAAGGCACGGGACTGGGCCTCGCCACCGTCTACGGCATCGTCAAGCAGACGGGCGGCTTCATCATGGTCGACTCCGAGGTCGGCAAGGGCACGACGTTCCGCATTTACCTGCCGCGCCACCGGATCGACGCCAACGCGCCGGTGGTGGCCGAGCCCGCGAGCACCGCGCCGCGCGACGTGACGGGACAGGACACGATCCTTTTGGTCGAGGACGAGGAAGCGGTGCGCAGCTTCGCGGCGCGGGCGCTCAAGATGCGCGGCTACAGCGTGCTGGAGGCGAGCGGCGGCGAAGAGGCGCTGGAGATCGTCAAGACCTCGAAAGCGCCGATCCACCTGCTGATCACCGACGTGGTGATGCCCAACATGGACGGGCCGACGCTGGTGCGCGCGGTCAAGCGGATCAAGCCGGAGATGGCGGTGATCTTCATGTCCGGCTATGCCGAGGAAGCCTTCCGCCGCAACGACGAGAAGGCCGAAGACCTCCATTTCCTGCCCAAGCCGTTCGGGCTGAAGCAGCTCGCGGCGAAGGTGAAGGAAGTGCTGAGCGGGGCGCCGGCGCCGAAGCGGGCGGCGGGGGAATAAAAGCCAAGTTCGACTCGCCGTTTTCCATATGTGGTTGAGAGCCTTGAATGGGCGTCAGAAACTATTTGATCGAAGGCGTTTCCGGTACCGGCAAGACCAGTGTGGCCGAAGCGCTGCAGCGGCGCGGTCACCATGTCGTCCACGGCGACCGCGAATTGGCGTATCGCGGCAATCCTGAGACCGGCGAACCGCTGGACAGGGTTGCCGATAAAAGCGGGACGGACAGCCCCGCCTGGGTGCACGCGCACCACATCTGGCATGTCGACAAAGTCAAAGCCCTAGTTGCCGATCACCTTACGCGAAAACTTTCTTCTGCGGCGGCGCGAGAAATTCCCGACACTTCATCGATCTGTTCGACGAGGTGTTCATTCTCGAGGTCGATTCCGGCACGTTGGGCCGGCGGCTTGCCGCAAGACCGGACGACGAGTTTGGCGGAAAGCCGAGCGAAAGGGATCTGATTGCACGATTGCATGCAACGAAAGAAGATATCCCGAAGCGCGGTGTCGTCATCGATGCCACGGCGCCGATCGAAATTGTCGTGGATGAAATTCTGGAAACGTGCGGCTAGGCCATGGATGTCGGATCGCCGCGCGATATTCCAGTCATCGACATCGCGCCGTTCACAGCCGAGCCTGCGCCGGTCGCGCGGGCGTGGAACGGCGCGATGCGCGAGACGGGGTTCGCGCTGATTGCGGGGCATGGCATTCCCGACAAGCTGCTGAACGGCTTATACGGCGCGGCGCAGAATTTCTTCGCGCGGCCGCTCGCCGAGAAGACGCGGCTGAGCTTTGCCGAGAAGGGGCGTGGCCAAGGGTATCTGCCGATGGGAAGCGAGATCGTCGGGTCGGGGCGCGATCCGCAGGCGCAGCCCGATCTGTGCGAGTCGCTGACCTTTGCCGATCCGCGGTTCGATGCGGCGCCGCCGGCGACAGCGCTCGATGCGCGGCTCTATCGGCCCAATCTGTGGCCGGACGATATGCCGGGGTTTGCCGATACGGTGCGCGAATATATGGCGGCGGGACGCGAATTGGCGCTGAGGCTGATGCGGCTCTCCGCCGTCGCGCTCGATCTGCCGGCGGATTATTTCGCACCCTATTTCGACCGCATGGAGCTCAATCTGCGCTGTGTGCTCTATCCCGACCAGGCGGAGCCGCCGGCGCCGAATGCGCTGCGCTATGGGCCGCATACCGATTTCTCGGGGTTCACGATCCTGCGGCAGGACAATGCGCCGGGCGGGTTGCAGGTTCAGGCCGGTGACGACTGGATCGATGTGCCGGCGATCCCGGGCACGCTGACGATCAATGCGGGAGACCTGATCCAGCGCTGGACCAACGACCGCTGGGTCTCGAATGTCCATCGCGTGAAGAACCCGCCGCGCGACATGAAGACGGGGACGCGGCGGCTGTCCATCGTGCTGTTCACCGGGCCCAATTCGGATGCGGAGATTTCCTGCCTGCCGGGTTGCGGTCCGGCGAAATATCCGCCCATTCTCGCCGGACTCCATTCCGAAGAGAGGATGCGGCAGACCTATGGCAATCCGGCGTCTTAGCCTTGCGCTTGCTGCGCTGAGTTTCGTTGCATCGGCTGAGGCCGCGCCGTCGCGCGAGACGCAGGTCGCGGCGATCGTCGCGCGCTATGCCAACGCGCCGCCGCAATTGCGGGTGCTGCTGCAGCCGATGCCTAAGGGCGGCGATTTGCACAATCATCTCGATGGCTCGGTCTATGCCGAGGATTATCTGCGCTGGGCCGACGACGACGGCGATTGCATCGCGCGCGCGACGCGGATGATCACGCCGCCGCCCTGCTCCGCCGATCAGGTGCCGGCGCGCGGGTTGGTGAGCCGCGATCCGCGCTTCTACCAGGACACGATCGATGCGCTGTCGATGCGCAATTATGCGCCGGGGCTCGGCACCGGAGAGACGTCCGGCCACGACCATACTTTCGCGACGTTCTCGCGCTTCGGCGCGGTGGCGGCGGCGCATACAAGGGACATGATGATTGCGACTGCCGTCACTGCGGCAAGCGATCATGTCGATTATGTCGAGCAGATCGCCGATCCGCCGCAAGCATTTTCGCCGGCGCTGCTGGACGCCGACACGGCTTTCGAACCCTTGAATTTCGCCCGCGATCTTGCCGCTCTTGGCCCCACGCTGCCCGATATCGTCGCCAAGGCGCGGGCCGACTTCGATTCCATCAATCGCAACGCGCGGGCATGCGACGCGGTGGTAGTGACCAGGCGATGCTTCGTCACCGTGCACTACCTGTTTTTCGTTCTACGGACGCTGCCGCCGCGACAGGTGTTCGCGCAAATGGCGCTGGGGTATGCGTTGGCGTCGGAGGACCCGAATTTCGTCGGCGTCAATCTGGTGGCGCCGGAGGACGATCCGGTCGCCTTGCGCGATTTCGAATTGCAGATGCGGATGTTCCGGTTCTTTTCGGCTCGCTATCCCAAGGTGAAGCTGTCGCTGCATGCCGGCGAACTGGCGCTCGGGCTCGTTTCGCCGGACCAGCTCGGCTTTCATATCCGCGACACGGTGGAGATCGCCGGCGCGCGGCGGATCGGGCATGGCTATGAGCTTGCGCATGAGCGCGATGCCGCCGGCCTGCTGGCCGAGATGGCGGCTAAGAAGATCGCGGTCGAGATCAATTTGACCAGCAATGCGATCACGCCCGGCATCGTGGGCGCGGAGCATCCGCTGGCGCTGTATCGCGCGGCGGGCGTGCCGGTGACCTTGTCGGCGGACGACGAAGGCGTGTTCCGCATCGACCTGACGCATGAGTATGTGCGCGCGGTGACGGAGCAGCATCTGGGTTATCTCGATCTGAAGGAGATCGCGCGCAACGGGCTCGAATACAGCTTCCTGCCGGGCGCCAGTCTTTGGCAGGACGGCGACTATCGCCGGATCGTGCCGGCTTGCGTGAGGGCCGCGTCGCGCGCCTGCACCGCATTCCTCGCGGGCAGCGAGAAGGCGCGTTTGCAACAGCAATTGGAGACCGAACTGGTCACGTTCGAGAACCAGACGATTGCTGTTGCGGGGCGCTGGGCGCGGCGGCCATAACGCAATCGTGTATGTCGGGCCGGGACCGCGCGGCTTAGTTTGCCGCCGCGCACCGGGAGCCGCCGCCATGAAAACTTTTGCCACCGCCATTCTGCTTCTTGCCGTGTCAGGCGCCGTGGCGCAGGCCGCGCCCGACATCTATGCGGCGGCCGTCGCCGATACGACGCGGCCCAAGTCCAATACGGATCTCGACGCGCTGCGCCTGCCGGCCGCGACGCTGGCCTTTGCCGACGTGAAGCCCGGCATGGTCGTCGGCGAGCTGTATCCGGGCGGCGGCTATTTCACACGGATGCTCAGCGATGTCGTCGGGCCCAAGGGCAAGATCTATGCGCTGGAGACGACGCGCTGGAAGGAAGCCGTCGAACTCGACCAGAAGATGGCCGCCAGCCGCGGCAATGTCGTGGTCAGCGGCGCGGCGTTCGGCGAATTCACCCTGCCGGAGAAGGTCGACCTGTTCTGGATCACGCAGAACTATCACGACCTGCATATCAAGGAGTACGGCAATGTCGACATGGCCGTGTTCAACAAGCATGTGTTCGACTCGCTGAAGCCGGGCGGGGTCTATTTCATCCTCGACCACCAGGCCAATGCCGATGTCGTGACGGACGCGGACATCGCCAAGGTGCACCGCATCCAGAAGGCACAGCTGATCGCCGAGGTCACCGCCGCCGGGTTCAAGCTGGCCGGCGAAGGCACGTTCCTGAACCGCGTGAGCGACGATCACACCAAGCCGATCTTCGACCTGCACGGCATGACGGACCAGTACGCGCTGAAGTTCGTGAAGCCTTAAACCGGCTTACGCTTCCACCGCGATATACATGTCGACGTAAGAGCCTTTGCGCATCGGCTCGAAGTCGGCGGGGTAGACTTCGAGGTCGGGCGCGGCGACGGTCTTGAGGCCGGATTTCGGCAAGAGATCGCCCCAGATCTTCGGCATCGCGGACTGCATCTGGGGATGCAGCGCGCTGCCGTCGAGCGTCAGGCGGAACACGGCATAGCTATGCGCCGCGAGCGCGATGCGCTCGAAGCCGTCGGGCAGCGGTGCGTCGCCGGTGACTTCGACGCCCGCCATGTAGCTGAAGCGGCCTTCCGCCTTGTTCTCCATCGCGCAGACGCCATAGGTCACGGCGCCCGCCTGGCCCGTGAGCGGCAGGCAGCGGATCAGGCGCGGCCATAGGCCAGGAATGCCGCTCTTGTTGTTCTCATCGAACACGGCGCGCACGCCGGCGACGGTGAAGGCGCCTCGGCGGACGAGATCGGGCAATTGCACGACGCTGGCTTCGGTTTTGGACATGACAGGCTCCCTGAAGGGTTGTTGCTTGAGCGCTTCGCGCTTGAACTGGCCGGGTGGGGCGCCGTAGCGGCGCGTGAATGCGCGGGTGAAGGCTTCCTGGCTTTCGTAACCACAGTCGAACGCAAGTTCGGCGAGCGGCGGCGGCGCGTCACCGGTCAGGCGCAGCACGGCGGCCTGCAAGCGGCAGTCGCGGACATAGCTCATCACGCTCATCCCGAAGCGGGCGGTGAACAGGCGCGAGAAATGATAGGGCGAGAAGCCGGCGACGGCGCCGAGCTCGGCCACGGTCACCGGCTCGTCCTTGTGCGCCTCGATATAGGCGAGGACCTCGGCGAGAAAATCTGGTGGCTCGGACACGGCGTGAGACATGCGGGCGAGGGTGGCAAAGTTTTGGCCGGTCGTCCTGACCGGGCTTGCGGCGGCGTGCGATTTTCGCGGCCCGTTAAATAACCCTTTGAAATAACGGCATATCGGCCCGGATCGGCGGCGTGCGGCAATCCACTAGTTGCAATTGAGACTGACTCTCAGTATCGATTTTGGGACAAACGGTGTAAATTTCAGGGATCCTCAACGTGAAATCGATTGCCTTGCCCGCGCTGGCCGCGGCGCTTCTTTCTTCCACCGCCGCCTTCGCGGCCGACGCCACGTCCATCGAGACCGTGATCGTGACCGGCGCGCGCACGACGCTGTCGCTGAAATCCACCGTGCCGACGCTCGAGACGCCGCAGAACATCCAGGTGCTGTCAGCGGCGCTGATCGCCGACCAGGGCGATCTGCTGCTCGACGAGGCGCTGCGCAACGTCGCCGGCGTGATGCCGGGCGGCTATTACAACGGCTTCGACTATTTCCGCATCCGCGGCTTCGACGCGGCGGGCTTCATCTATCTCGACAATCTGAAATACGACACCAACGTCACGACCAATGTCGAGCTGTTCGGCTTCGACCAGGTCGAGATCGTCAAGGGTCCCGCCGCGTCGCTCTATGGCGAGGGCTCGCTGGGCGGCCTCGTCAATCTGGTGAGCAAGCGGCCCAAGCCGGAGACCTTCGCGACGGCGTCGCTCGCGGGCGGCAGCTTCGGCTCCTACGACGTGTCGGTCGATGCCGGCATGGTGCTCAACGACAGCGGCAGCTTCTATGGCCGCGTCGCGGCGACGCATCGGCTCGACGGCACCTATATCGATTACGCCGAAGGGCTGCGCCGCACCTATGTCGCGCCGTCGCTGACCTGGAATGTCGACGACGCGACGACGATCACCTTCCTGACCAGCTACCAGCACGACAACATGAACATGGGCATGCCGCTGCCGGCGCGCGGCTTCATCGAGCCCGACGTCAATGGCGAGATTCCGGTGTCGCGTTTCGTCGGCGAGCCCGGCGACAGCAACAAGCTGAGCTTCAGCCGCGGCAGTGTCGGCTATGAGATGCATCACAGCTTCAACGACTGGCTGACGGTGCGGCAGAACCTGCGCTACGTGACGACCAATTCGCGCTGGAACTGCATCCTGTATCCCTCCTCGCTCGATCATGACGATGCGAATGCGCGCGTGCTGTCGGTCTATCCGTTCAGCCTGACCGAGAATGTGCAGATCTTCGGTGTCGACACCGCGCTGGAGGCGGCGTTCAGCACCGGTCCGGTGGCACACACGCTGACGGCGGGCGTGGACTATTTCCGCGACAATGACAGTTCGTTCTATCACCAGATCGATTACAGCGACCCGGCGGGCTACATCCAGCTCGACCTGTTCCATCCGGTCTATGGCGCGGCGATCCCGGCGCAGAACAATGTGGCGCAGAGCCTGACCCATATCGGCAACACGGGGCTCTACGTCCAGGACCATGCGGTGTGGGGCGACTTCACGCTGACCGCGGGCGTGCGCTGGGACGACGACAACACGCTGAGTGGCTATGGCGGCGTGAACACCCCGCAGCATGCCAGCGCGGTGGTGCCCCGGGTCGGCGTCACCTATGCGGTCACGCCAGGCGTCGTCGCTTATGCGAGTTACAGCGAATCGTTCCAGCCGCAGGCCGGCACGCTGGCGAGCGGCGGTTCCGTCGAGCCGGAGCGCGGCCATCAATGGGAAGGCGGCGTGAAGCTGGATCTGTGGGACGGCAAGATCAGCGCCACGGCGTCGGTCTATCAGCTGACGCGCAGCAATGTCGTGACCAGCGACCTTGCCCATCCCGGCTTCGTGACCCAGACCGGCGAGCAGCAGAGCCAAGGCTTCGAGCTCGACAGCCAGGCGATCCTCGCGGAGGGCTGGCAGGTGATCGCGGCGTATTCCTATATCGACGCGAAAGTGACGAAGGACAATGTCTATCCGGTCGGCGACCATCCCAACAACGTGCCGCCGCAGTCGCTCAGCCTTTGGACCAAATACACCTTCACCGACGGCGCGCTGAAGGGCCTGGGCGGCGGCATCGGCGGCAGCTTTTATTCGGCGCAATGGGGCGACCTGCCCAACACCTTCCGCCTGCCTGCCTATGCGCTGGTCAACGCGAACCTGTCCTATGATCTCGGGGAATACGCGCTGCAGATCAATGTAAAGAACCTGCTCGATCAGCGCTATGCCGCGGGGGCGTATAACGACCTCTACGTCAATCCCGGCGCGCCGCGCAGCGTGATGGCGCGGATCTCGTGGAGCTATTGACGTGCTGCGCGGCATCCTGGTCCGGCTGCACCGGTATGCCGGACTGACGCTGGCGGCGTTCCTGATCGTCGCCGGCGTCACGGGCAGCATCATCGCGTTCAACGAAGAGCTGGACGCGGCGCTGAACCCCGAACTGTTCACCGCGACAGCGCGCGGGCCGGCCCTGGCGCCGTCGGAGCTGGCGCGGCGGGTCGAACGGCAATTGCGCAATGCGAGCGTCACCTTGATACCGCTCAGCGTGCCGATGGGCGAGGCGGCGGTGCTGCGTGTCGAGCCGAAGACCGGCACGCTGGCTTACGACCAGGTGTTCGCCGATCCGGTGAGCGGCCAGGTGCTGGGCACGCGCGATTGGGGCGCGGCGCGGCTGACGCGGGCGAATGCGATCCCGTTCATCTATCTGCTGCACTACACGCTGCAGCTGCCCGGCGTGTGGGGCATCTTGCTGATGGGCGTCATGGGCTGTCTCTGGGCCATCGATTGTTTCATCGGCTTTGCACTGACGTTGCCGCGCGGCAAACCGTTCTGGACGAAGTGGCGGACATCGTGGCGGGTGAAGCGGGCGGCGGGGACTTACCGCCTCAATCTGGATCTGCACCGCGCCGGCGGGCTGTGGCTGTGGGGCCTGCTGCTGATGATGGCGGTGTCGGGCGTGGCGATGAACCTGCCGGAGCAGGTGTTCCGGCCGGTGCTGTCGCTGGTCGCAACGCTGTCGCCCTCGCCGATCGAAATAGCGGCGAAGCGACCGGCACCGAAGCCGGGCGCCGCGACGATCGGCTATGACGAAGCGGTCGAACGCGCCCGCACCATCGTACAGAGCCGCGGCTCGACGTTCACGCCGCGCAATGTGTTCCACTATGCGGCTTTCGGCGCGTATGGCGTGGGCTTCAGCCGCGCCGGCGAGGATGGCGAGACGGGGCTCGGCAGTTCCTTTCTCTATATCGACGACCGCAGCGGCGTGGCCGTAGCGCGCGAGATCATGGGCGAAGGCACCGCCGGCGACATCTTTGCGCAGGCGCAGTTCCCATTGCACAGCGGGCGCATCTTCGGCCTGCCGGGGCGAATAGCGGTCTGTCTGCTCGGTCTCGCGGTCGCCGGATTGTCGGGGACCGGCGTTTACATCTGGGCGCGCAAGCGACGCCACAAGGTTCGCAAAGCGAAAACAATTGCTGCTTCGGTTGCGCCGGCGGCGCTTCTCGAGGCTGCCGAATAACCCTCAACCCGTGCCATACTGGCAAGAACCACTGGAGACTCTCATGCGCCTCACGCCCTCGCTTCTCGCCGTCTCGCTGCTCGCCCTCATGCCCGCCGCCGCCAATGCGGCGCAGGAATTCTATATCGGCGAGCCGGTGGTGAAGGAGAACATGCAGATCGTGCCGAACTATCTGACCGGCATCACCATGGACAAGATGCCCAAGGGCATGGAGATGGGCGGCGCGGATAACGTGCATCTCGAAGCCGACATCCACGCCACCGCGAGCGACACGCATGGCTTCCAGGAGGACCAGTGGATCCCCTATCTGACCGTGAAGTTCACCCTGACCAAAAAAGGCGACGCCAAGTTCCGGAAGACCGGCGAACTCTCGCCGATGATCGCCAAGGACGGCACGCATTATGCCAACAACGTGAACATGGCCGGGCCGGGCACGTATGTGCTGACCTACACGATCCTGCCGCCCTCGGCGAAGGGCTTCATCCGCCACACCGACGCGGCGAGCGGCGTGCCGGATTGGTGGAAGCCGATCACGGCAAGCTGGACGTTCCCCTATCCCAGCAAGACGAAGTAAAGCGGCGCAGCTTTTGGGGCTCCGGGGCGTTTTAATAAGTGTCCCGGAGGTTCCCATGAGACAGCCCGATTTCTCGAATGCCGCGCAGCAAGCGCAGGAGCAGGAAAGCGCCGCCGATGTGGTGCGCGCCCGCAAGGACATCCGCAAGCTCCAGCCGCGCCTGAAATCCGGCGATGGCGCGGTGCATGGCGGCGAGCAGACCAAGCCCGGCCAAATGAGCGGCGACGAAGACATCGCGGCGACGGCCCCGCAAGCGGCGATTGAACGCGCGGTCGGCCACAAAGCCTAAAGCCATCCCTTTCGCACGGGGAATCAGCGGCAAACCGGGGACGGATTGCGGCGCTACGCGGCTTTGTTCCCACCGTCGGAACGATCTGAGAACGATATCTGGTATATTTTAGCGTTTTCAGCGCTGTAGGCAGCGGCTTGCCAATGAGAACAAACAGTGTACTTTATGCGTCTCGTGGCGGCGGCTTGGGTTTTCCGTGCCGCTCTGGAATAAGGAGACGGATCTCATGTCACAGGCGGCTTTGCGGGTAGTGGCTAAGGAAGACAACGAAAAGAAGCGGGCGCTGGAAGCCGCTCTGGTCCAGATCGACCGGGCGTTCGGCAAGGGCTCCGTCATGAAGATGGGCGCCCGCGATTTGGGCCTGGCGACCGACGCGGTCTCGACCGGCTCGCTCGGCCTCGACATCGCGCTGGGCATCGGCGGCTTGCCGCGCGGCCGCGTGATCGAGGTCTATGGCCCCGAATCCTCGGGCAAGACGACACTGGCGCTGCATGTCGTCGCCGAGATCCAGAAGAAGAAAGGCATCGCCGCCTATATCGATGCCGAGCATGCGATGGACCCGGGCTATGCCAAGAAGCTGGGCGTCGACATCGACGAGATGCTGATCAGCCAGCCGGACACCGGCGAGCAGGCGCTCGAGATCTGCGACACGCTGGTGCGTTCGGGCGGCGTCGACATCGTGGTGATCGACTCGGTCGCGGCGCTGACGCCCAAGGCCGAGCTCGAAGGCGAGATGGGCGATTCGCTGCCCGGTTTGCAGGCCCGTCTGATGAGCCAGGCACTGCGCAAGCTGACCGCCTCGATCGCCAAGTCCAACACCATCGTGCTGTTCATCAACCAGATCCGCATGAAGATCGGCGTGATGTTCGGCAATCCGGAGACGACGACAGGCGGCAATGCGCCGAAATTCTACGCCTCGGTGCGCCTCGACATCCGCCGCATCGGCGCGATCAAGGATCATGACGAGGTGATCGGCAACCAGACCCGCGTGAAGGTGGTCAAGAACAAGGTCGCGCCGCCCTTCAAGCAGGTCGAGTTCGACATCATGTACGGCCAGGGCATCTCCAAGACCGGCGAGTTGCTGGACCTCGGCGTCAAGGCCGGGGTGGTGGAGAAGTCAGGTTCCTGGTTCTCCTATGAAGGCGACCGCGTCGGCCAGGGCCGCGAAGCCGCCAAGACCTTCCTCAAGGCCCATCCGGAGATCGCCGACAAGATCGAAGCCTCGATCCGCGGCAATGCCGGCCTGATCGCCGCCAATCTGGCGCTCGGCGGCCCGGACAAGGATGCGGACGAAGACGAGGAGTAAGCCTCGAAAAACAGACCAATGTTCGTTCCTTTATTGGCATGAGGGAACGACTCCGGCGAAGGGGCGCTCCCGCCACGGGGCGCCCCTTCGTTTTTCCGAATAACGCTGTCATCTCCGGCCTAGCGCAGCGAGGGAAAGGGGACCCAGGCCTCGCGACAAGCACTGGTCTCGTTGTGAGGCCTGGGTCCCCTTTCCCTCGCCATGCTGCGCATGGCTCGCCGGGGATGACGGCAGTGATTGTGCCTGCAGGACCGGCATTCCGCACCGCGGGATGACAAAAACGCCCCTGCCCGCTACATAAATCCCATGACCAGCAGCCTGTCCGACGTCCGCACCTCGTTCCTGGATTTCTTCCGCGACCGCCAGCATTCGGTGGTGGCGTCGTCGCCGCTCGTGCCGCGCAACGACCCGACGCTGATGTTCACCAATGCCGGCATGGTGCAGTTCAAGAACGTCTTCACCGGCGCCGAGACGCGGCCCTACAAGCGCGCCACGACAGTGCAGAAATGCGTCCGCGCCGGCGGCAAGCACAACGACCTCGACAATGTCGGCTACACCGCGCGCCACCTGACCTTCTTCGAGATGCTGGGCAATTTCTCGTTCGGCGACTACTTCAAGGAAGGCGCGATCCAAAGCGCGTGGGACCTGGTCACCCGCGATTTCGGCCTGCCCAAGGACCGGCTGGTCGTCACGGTGTATTCCGAGGACGAAGAGGCGGCGGCGCTGTGGAAGAAGATCGCCGGGCTGCCCGACGACCGCATCATCCGCATCCCGACCTCGGCGAATTTCTGGTCGATGGGCGAGACCGGGCCATGCGGCCCCTGCTCCGAGATCTTTTACGACCACGGCCCGTCGGTCGCCGGCGGCCCGCCAGGCTCGCCCGACGAGGACGGCGACCGTTTCGTCGAGGTGTGGAATCTCGTCTTCATGCAATTCGACCAGGTCGATGCGCAGACCCGCGTGCCGCTGCCCAAGCCGTCAATCGACACCGGCATGGGGCTGGAGCGCTTCACCACGGTGATGCAAGGCGTCACCAATGTGTTCGACATCGACCTGTTCCGCCATCTCATCGCGGCGTCGGTCGACCTCTCCGGCGCGAAGTCGGAAGGCGAGGCGGTGTTCAGCCACCGCATCATCGCCGACCATCTGCGCTCGACCTCGTTCCTGATCGCGGACGGCGTGCTGCCGTCGAACGAAGGCCGCGGCTATGTCCTTCGCCGCATCATGCGCCGCGCGATGCGGCATGCGCATCTGATCGGATCGAAGGATCCGCTGATGCACCGGCTGGTGCCGGCGCTGGTCGCCGAGATGGGCAACGCCTATCCCGAGCTCAAGCGCGCCGAGAGCATGATCGGCGAGACGCTGCGGCTGGAGGAGATTCGCTTCCGCGATACGCTGGCACGCGGGCAAAAGCTGCTCGACGATGCGAGCAGCACGCTGCGTGCCGGCGACAAGCTTGCCGGCGATGTCGCGTTCAAGCTCTACGACACCTATGGCTTTCCGCTCGACCTGACGCAGGACGCGCTCAAGGCCAGGAACATCGGCGTCGATACCGACGGGTTCGACGCGGCGATGGCGCGGCAGAAGGCCGAGGCGCGCAAGGCCTGGGCCGGCTCGGGCGAGGCGGCGACCGACACGCAATGGTTCGCGGTGCGCGACGAGTTCGGCGCGACGGAATTCTTCGGCTACGACACCGAAGCGGCCGAGGGCAAGATCGTCGCGATGTTCAAGGACGGCGCACGCATCGACAGCGCGCGCGAGGGCGAGACGGTGCTGCTGCTCGCCAACCAGACGCCGTTCTATGCCGAATCCGGCGGTCAGGTCGGCGACCAGGGCTGGCTCAAAGGCCCCAAGGGTGAAGGCGTGGTCGAGGACACCGAGAAGAAGCTCGGCGCGCTGCATGTCCATGTCGTCAAGATCACCAAGGGCACGCTGAAGGTCGGCGACGCGGTCGACCTCAAGGTCGATGGCGAGCGGCGCCGCGCAACGCGCGCCAACCATTCGGCGACGCATCTGCTGCATGCCGCGCTGAAGCGCGTGCTGGGCGAGCATGTGCAGCAAAAGGGCTCGCTCGTCGCGCCGGAGCGGCTGCGTTTCGATTTCAGCCATCCCAAACCGGTGACGCCGGACGAGCTCGCGCGCGTCGAGCAAATGGTCAACGACGTGATCCGCCAGAACACCGATGTCGCGACACGGCTGATGGCGACCGACCAGGCCGTGGCCGAAGGCGCCGAAGCGCTGTTCGGCGAGAAGTACGGCGACGAAGTGCGCGTGCTCAGCATGGGCACCGACCTTGGCGGCGAGAAGCATTATTCGGTCGAATTGTGCGGCGGCACGCATGTCCACCGGCTCGGTGATATCGGCCTGTTCACGATCCTGTCGGAAAGCGCGGTGGCGTCCGGCGTGCGGCGCATCGAGGCGCTGACCTCGGAAGGGGCGCGGCGCTATCTCTCGGGCCAGGCGGAGATCGCGCGCGAGGCGGCGTTCGCGCTCAAGACCAGCGCGGCGGAATTGCCGGCGCGCGTGACGCAGCTTGCCGACGACCGGCGCCGGCTGGAGCGCGAGCTCGCCGACGCGAAGAAGGCTTTGGCGCTGGCGGGGCCGGCGCGATCGGGCGAAGGCGACGGCGCGAAGGAGATCGGCGGCGTCAAGGTGCTGCTGCGCGTGGTCGAGGGCGTGAGTGCGAAGGATCTCAAGGGTCTCGCGGACGATGCCAAGACCAAGATCGGTTCGGGCGTCGTTGCGTTCGCCGCGGTGGCGGACGGCAGGGCGTCGCTGGTCGTCGGGGTGACGGACGATCTCGTCAAGCGCATCAGCGCGGTCGATCTCGTCAAGCTCGGCGCCGAGGCGCTGGGCGGCAAGGGCGGCGGCGGACGCCCCGACATGGCGCAAGCCGGCGGACCGGATGGCGGCAAGGCGGGCGATGCGCTTGCCGCGATCGAAGCGAAGCTCGCGGCGCTCGCGCCGGCGTAAGCGCGAGTCCGCAGCAACGCGTCACAGAATGCCTGTCTGACTGTCATTCCCGCGAAGGCGGGCATCCAGCATGTCGGATAGACTCTGGATTCCCGCGTTCGTGGGAATGACAGTGTGGTGGCGGAGCGATCCAAACTTATGGCGTGAAGAACACCGCGATCTTGTTGCCGGTGGGGTCGCGCAGGTAGGCGCCGTACCAGCTTTCCTTGTCCGGCGGGCGATAGCCGGGCTTGCCTTCATCGCTGCCGCCGTTTGCGAGGCCTGCATCATATGCGGCATCGACATCGGCCATGGCGGGCGCCTTGAACGCGATCATCATGCCGTTGCCGAAACTTGCCGGCTCCTTGTTGAAGGGCGGGCAGATGTAGATGTTGTGCTCGTCCTTGCCGCGCGGGCCGTAGCCGATCCAGCCACCATCGGCGAATTTGCGCTCATGGCCGCAGGCGCCCAGCACCGCGTCATAGAATTTTCCCGACGCCTCGCTGTCTTTAGCGCCGATGGTCACATAGCCGATCATGATTGCTCTCCCTCGTGCGGACGCAGCCTAACGCGGCGCAAGGAACAAATAAAGAACATTCGGCACTTAACGCTGTCAAAAGCAGTCGAGATTTCGTGGGCGCGGTTTTCTAACCCGGGCAGACCGCGATGGCATCGAAGGCGGCGCCCAGGCCGGTCACCGCGGCGGTGAAATCGCCCCATGGGAAATGCCATTTGAGAGTCTGGGCTGCCTTGACCCGCGCCGCCTGCGCGGCATCGAGCGGCACGAGCACGATGCCGCCGATCGCCTGGCCCGTCATATCGGCGGCCGCGCCATCGTCGATGGCGAGCGTGAGCTTGGTATCGCCGATGGGCAGGAACTGGCCCGGAAAGCCGGCAATCAGCACGAGACCGCCTTCACCGGAGCGCAGCAATTGCGTATCGATATTGTCGCCCTGCAGCACGGCGCGGCAAACGACGCCGGACATGCTGCGCAACTGCCACGCCGCAGGTTCGGCCCGTGCCATGGGCGCGAGCGCAGCGGCGACGCCGAAAGCGACCGACAAGCCCCGCGCGAGCTTCACCCCATTGCCTTCTTGAGGTTCTCGTCGACCTTGTCGAGGAAGCCTTCGGTGGTCAGCCATTTCTGATCGGGACCGACGAGGAGGGCGAGGTCCTTGGTCATGAAGCCCTGCTCTACCGTGTCGACGCAGACCTTCTCCAGCGTGTGCGCGAACTTGTCGAGCGCCGGGTTGTTGTCGAGCTTGGCGCGATGGCTGAGGCCGCGCGTCCAGGCGAAGATTGAGGCGATCGAATTGGTCGAGGTCGACTTGCCCTTCTGGTGCTCGCGGTAGTGGCGCGTGACGGTGCCGTGCGCGGCTTCGGCTTCGACCGTCTTGCCGTCGGGCGAGAGGAGGACCGAAGTCATCAGGCCGAGGCTGCCGAAGCCCTGCGCCACGGTGTCGGACTGCACGTCGCCGTCATAGTTCTTGCAGGCCCAGACATAGCCGCCGGACCATTTGAGCGCCGAGGCGACCATGTCGTCGATCAGGCGATGTTCATAGGTGATGCCGGCTTCCTTGAACTTCGCCGCGAACTCGGCGTCGAACACTTCCTGGAAGATATCCTTGAAGCGGCCGTCATAGGCCTTGAGGATCGTGTTCTTGGTCGATAGATAGACCGGGTATTTGCGGTTCAGGCCGTAATTCATCGAGGCGCGCGCGAAATCGCGGATCGATTCATCGAGGTTGTACATCGCCATCGCGACGCCGGCGCCCGGCGCCTGGAACACTTCGTGCTCGATGACCTTGCCATCCTCGCCGACGAACTTGATCGAGAGCGTGCCCTTGCCGGGGAATTTGAAATCGGTCGCCTTGTACTGGTCGCCAAAGGCGTGGCGGCCGACGACGATCGGTTGGGTCCAGCCCGGCACCAAGCGCGGCACGTTGGAGCAGATGATCGGCTCGCGGAAGATCACGCCGCCCAGGATGTTGCGGATCGTGCCGTTGGGCGACTTCCACATCTTCTTGAGCTTGAACTCTTCGACGCGGGCTTCGTCCGGCGTGATGGTGGCGCATTTGACGCCGACGCCATGCCTGGCGATGGCGTGCGCGGCATCGACCGTGACCTTGTCGTCGGTGGCGTCGCGATGCTCCATGCCGAGGTCGTAATATTCGAGCTTCACGTCGAGATAGGGCAGGATCAGCTTGTCGCGGATGAGGTGCCAGATGATGCGGGTCATCTCGTCGCCGTCGAGCTCGACGACCGGGTTGGCTACCTTAATTTTGTCCATTTGACCGATCCCTATAGAGGCTAGCGGGGATATAACGGGGGGACGGCCATGCGTCAAAGGTCTGGATTGGCCCTAAAAAACCGCCTGCTCGCGGCCCTCGCCTGTGTGATTCTGGCGCTCGCGCTGAGCGTTTCGCTTCTTCGCTACGCCAACGATCACAGCATCACGCATGCCGATGGCACGTTCGAGCGGACAATGGCCAGTGATCCTATCGTGACGACCTATAGCGAGGTCTTGGACTTTGCCTGCTTCGATGGCGCGCCATGCTCCGATGTGGTGGCCGCAGCCAATGTACAGGGTCTTTATCCCCGGCAAGGCGTGCCGGTGGCGGTCGCCGTCCTGGCCGGGCTCACCTTACCGCTTCTTCTCGTCGTTGCAGCGATCGCCTTTGCGGCGCTGCGGGGTTGGGTCATCCGGCTCTGCTTGGGCGCAGGCGCTCTTGTACTCCTGCTGTGCCTGACGCGGTTCGGCAGCGACTACATCCAAATCCACGCCGACGGCCGCCTCGAACGCATGAATAAGGGCGCGCCGATCTATGAAACCACGCTCATGAGCGGAACGGACGACTGTCTCGACAAGCATCCCTGTCGCGGAGGCACCTATTCGTTTACGCAGGGCGTATATGCAGCCGCAGGCATTCCCGTGGGCCTCGCCATCGCCGGAGGTATGGTAATGCCGGTCCTGCTGCTTGGCGCCGCACTGGCTCTTAGCCTTCGAGGCAGGCTATCTAACCGGCAATGACCACCGCTCCCGTCATCATCCTGTCCCGGCCCCAATTGGGCGAGAACATCGGCGCGGCGGCGCGGGCGATGAAGAATTTCGGGCTATCGGATCTCAGGCTCGTGGCGCCGCGCGACGGCTGGCCGAACGAGAAGGCGGTGCATATGGCGGCGGGCGCGTCGGATTTGCTGGATAGTGTGCGGCTGTACGATACGGCGCCGGCGGCGCTGGGCGATTTGCAACTGGTGTTCGCGGCGACGGCGCGCGAGCGCGGCGTCGCCAAGCCGGTGGTGACGCCGCCCGAAGCGGCACGGCAGCTGCGCGCCGCGATGGGTAAGGGCGTGCGCTGCGGGTTGCTGTTCGGCAACGAGCGCTCCGGGCTCGACAATGACGAGGTGTCGCTTTCGACATCCGTCGTGACGATCCCGACGGCGGAATTCTCGTCGCTCAATCTGGCGCAATCGGTGATGCTGCTGTGTTACGAGTGGTTTCGCGCCGCCGACGAAACGCCGGTCACGCGCATCGATCACGGACCGGTCGCGAAGAAGGCGACGCGCGAGGAGATGTTCCAGCTGTTCGATCATCTGGAGAACGAGCTTCTGGCGAGCGGCTTCCTCTATCCGCCGAGCAAGGAGACGCCGATGATCCGGCACATGCGCGCGCTCCTGAACCGGGCCGATCTGACCAACCAGGAAGTGCAGACCATCCGCGGCATGATCGTGGCGCTCGCCAAGGGCAAGTTCCGCCGACCGCCGGGCAAGGGCGCATGAGCGTTCTCGCCTATCTCATCCTCGCGGCCGTGGGCGCGCTAGCGTGCGGCTTTGCGCTATGGCCGATCTGGGCGCGCGGGGCGGGGCGCGGGCGGCTGGTGCTGGGCGGGGCGGCGCTGCTGTTCATGCTGGGGATCGGCGGGGGGCTGTATGTGTATTTCGGTCATCCGTTCCTGGCGGAGCGGACGCTGCAAGGGGCGAATGCGCGCGATCTCAATGCGCTGATCGGGCGGCTGGCGACGGCGGTGCGGGGACATCCGGAGGATCCGCGCGGCTGGGCGCTGCTTGGGCAGGCTTATGCCACGGCGCACGATCCGCAGGATGCATCGCGCGCCTTCGGCCGCGCCATCGAGACGGCGCAGGGGCGCGGGCTCGATCTGTCGCCGCTCTATTCGGCCTATGGCGAGACGCTGACCCAAGCGTCTGCCGGCGCGGTGACGCCCGATGCCGAGGCCGCGTTCACGCAAGCTTTGGCGACCAATCCGAGGGACCAAGCGTCGCGCTATTATCTCGGCCTCGCAGCGGCGGCGCGGGGGAATGCGCCGCAGGCGCTGGCCTATTGGAACAGCCTGCTTGCGGATGTGCCGGCGAATTCGCCGGTGCATGCCGATCTGGTGGACCGGATCGCAGGACTGACGGCGCGCAGCGGCGGCGGGGCGCCGAACATCGCCGACATGGTCGCGGGGCTCGCGGCGCGGCTCAAAGCCAATCCGGACGATCCGGTGGGATGGCAGCGGCTGATCCGGGCCTATGCGGTGCTGGGCGACAAGGACAAGGCACGCGCCGCGCTCGGTGACGCGCGCAAGGCGGCGCGCGCCGATCAGATCAGCGCGCTCGATGCCGAAGCGAAGGAATTGGGCTTGTGACGCGCATGGATCCCGGGTCGCTTTGGCGCCCGGGATGATCGGCTGTCGCCGATCAATTGTTCGCGTGCTTGGCGCGCAGCTTGGCCCAATCGTCTTCCGACTCTTCGACCACGATGGTGATGTAGCAATAGTTCATCACATACTTGAACAGGCGCGAGCGGACGCGGCCCTTGAGGGGGACGTTGCGCATGCCCGGGTCGTCGCCCGGGATGTCGACGAAATCGCCGACATTGGGGATCAGGGCGAACTGATCGTGATCGACCTCGACATCCACCGGCTGGGTATTATCCACCGGCGAGGCGCCGCCCTTGGGCAGAAAGCGATAGTCGATTCCGTATTTCACGTGCCGTCTCCATGTCGCAGAAAGTGCTGAACGGCATACTTACCGCGAGGCGGGCCAAGTCAAGCCGGGGACCGCTACAAACGAAAACGGCGGCCTTCCGGCCGCCGTTCCAAGCCCCTTCGGGCGAATTCAGCCGGAAACCCGGCCCTGCCAGACCGGCCAGCAATTGGTCTTTCCGGCGCGTTTTTCGTCGTTGTAGAGCTTCATCTGCGCGTCTTCCGCGCTGGCGCCGCTCTTCATCGCCATGAAATCCGAGCCGCCAGCGCACCAGACGTAGAATTGATGCTGACCCGACGCGAAAAAGTCCGTTTGCTTGGACGAGGTGATGTTCGCCGCCAAGGCCACACCGGCCACCGCCACCACAACACCGCCAACCGCCGCTGCCAGAACGCGCTTCATGGTCATTTTTCTTGTTACTCCTCGGGTCAAACGGCGTCGTCTTGCGAGCCCTCGCGCGGGCCCAGTCCTTTCAGCGGGGCATACTGCCCCTTCTCGTCGTAGTTTCCCGCCCCAGTTCGGGCAAGCCGTACAAGCGGCCAGCCTCTTTTCTGAGACAAAACGATACACAAGGCGCAAGCCCTTGTCATGCTTAATGTCTTGTAAGCAGCGTCCTATCCCCAAAAAGGGAACTAGACGGTTATCCGGGTGCTTTCGGCGCCCAGATCGCGAAGCATGGCCTCGATTTCCCGAGCCGCCGTTTCGACTTCGTCCGCATCGCGTCCGCGTGCGACCAGCTGAACACCGGCACCGTCTTCGCGATAAAAGGGATAACTCCCGATTGCGACCTCTTTATGGTCCTTCTGGATTTTTCCCAGACCCTCGGCGAGTCGGCCTTCGGGAACCTTGGTCTGGACCGTCGCGACATGGACCACGGCGCCGCGCTTCAGCCGCGGCTCGATCGCATCCATCATGGCGCGCATGATCATCGGCACGCCGGCCATCACGAACACATTGCCGATATGGACGCCGGGCGTGGTGGAGACGGTGTTGCGCACCAGCTCCGCGCCTTCCGGGATCAGCGCCATGCGCTTGCGCGCTTCGTTGAACTCGCCGGGCTTGTAGCGCGCCGCCATCGCGGCCATCGCCTCGGGATGATAGTAGACGCCAACGCCGAACGCGGCGGCGACCGACTCAAACGTGATGTCGTCATGCGTCGGGCCGATGCCGCCGGTGGTGAAAACATAGGTGTAGCGGGCGCGCAGGGCGTTGAGCGCCGCGACGATCTCTTCCTGGATATCGGGCACGACACGGGCCTCACGCAAATCGATGCCGAGGGCGCCGAGGAATTTGGCGATGTAACCGGTGTTGGTGTCCTGGGTGCGGCCGGACAGGATCTCGTCGCCAATCACGAGGATGGCGGCGGTGATGCGCTCTGCTGGTTCCGACATCGGCCCTTCTCGCCCCGGCTGTGTGCGGGCATATAAAACACCGGTCATCCGTCCGGACAACTCTTGGAGCGACACAGAATGGCAGATGAGGTGGCGCGGCCCTGGACGGTGCTGTCCAGCACCGTCAGCTTCGAGGACCGCTGGCTGAAGGTGCGCAGCGATCATTGCGTGACCGCGGCAGGCGCGCATGTCGCGCCGTTCCATGTGCTGGACTATCCCGACTGGGTCAATGTCGTGCCTCTGACCAAAGACCTGCGGGTGGTACTGATCCGTGAATATCGCCACGGCCGGGCGGCGGTGCTGGACGGGCTGGTGAGCGGCGGGGTCGAGCGCCATGACGGCACCACCGATGCCGCGGAGCGCGCGGCCCGGCGCGAGATGCGCGAGGAGACCGGCTATGGCGGCGGGCGCTTCGTGCCGGTGCTGGAATCGTTTCCCAATGCGGCGAGCCATACCAACCGGGTCACGAGTTTTCTGGCGCTGGACGTGGCGCTGGAAGGGCCGAGCGCCCTCGAGCCCGGCGAGTCGATCGACACCTATCTGGACGATTTGCCGAGCGTGATGACGCGGCTGCGCGACGGCAGCCTGCCGATGCAGGCCCTGCATGTCGCGGCGCTGTGGGCTGCGGCGGGGCTGATCCTGGCCGGCGATCCCAGGGTGGCCGGGGCCGAGCCGCTGCGGGCCGGCCTGCGCCGGGCGATTCTGGGCGAATAGGCCGGTCTGGCCCGGCGGAACGGGGCGGTGTAAGACTTCGTTTCCCATATGGGGCTTAGCAAAGAGCCGGCCGGCCCCCATATCAAGCGGCCCAAAACCCGTGAGTTGCCCATGATGTCGTTCATGCCCGATGCCGAGGCCTTCGAGGCCACTCGCCGCGCCCATTTCGCGGTGACGCTGCACAATCCGGAAGATTTCGACGGCATGCGCCGCGCCGGACGGCTGGCGGCGGAGGTCCTCGACCTGCTGGTGCCGGAAGTGAAGCCGGGCGTGACGACGGACTATCTCGACAAGCTCGCTTACGACTATGTCGTCGCGCATGGCGGCATTCCGGCGTGCCTGGGCTATCGCGGCTATCGCCACACCACCTGCACCTCGATCAACCATGTCGTGTGCCACGGCATTCCGAACGACAAGCCGCTGCGCGACGGCGACATCGTCAATATCGACGTGACCGTGATCGTCGATGGCTGGCATGGCGATACGAGCCGGATGTACCTCGTCGGTGACGTGAAGCTGAAAGCCAAGCGGCTGGTCGACATCACCTATGACGCGATGATGCGCGGCATCGCGGTCGTGAAGCCGGGCAATACGACGGGCGATATCGGCCATGCGATCCAGAGCTTCGCCGAAGGGCAGGAGCGTTGCGCCGTGGTGCGCGATTTCTGCGGTCACGGGCTGGGGCGGATTTTCCATGCGCTGCCCAACATCGTGCATTACGGCAAGCCGGGGCACGGCATCGGCTTCAAGCCGGGCATGTTCTTCACGGTCGAGCCGATGATCAATCTCGGCGGCTATGGCGTGAAGGTGCTGAACGACGGGTGGACCGCGGTGACGCGCGACCGCTCCCTGTCGGCGCAGTTCGAGCATTCGGTCGGCGTGACCGAGACCGGCGTCGAGATCTTCACCAAATCGCCCAAAGGCTGGGACAAGCCGCCCTACGTTTAGGTGCATATCGCACCGCCGGCCTTGGCGCGCCACACGCAAAGGTATTGAATAGGCGCGAAGCGACAACCGTTGCCGCATGCCGCCGAACCGCTCGAAATCTCCAAGCTTTGCCGCACCCGAGCCGCCGATGGCGGCGCTGGCCGATGCCGGGCGCCTGTTCGCGCCGGCGCCGGTAGCGACGGCAACGCCCGAGCATCAGCTCGGCCATCGTGAGCGCCTGCGCACGCGGTTTCTCGAAGGCGGCGCCAATGCGATGCCGGATTACGAGATGCTGGAGCTTGTGCTGTTCGCGGCCATTCCGCGGCGCGATACAAAACCGCTCGCCAAGGCGCTGATCGCGCGGTTCGGCGGGTTCGCCGAAGTGATCGCGGCGCCGCGGGCACGGCTGCTGGAGGTCGATGGCATCGGCGAGGCGGTGGTGACGCAGCTCAAGATCGTCGAGGCGGCAGCGCTCCGGCTGTCACGGGCGCAGATGCTGAACAAGCCGGCCTTGAGTTCCTGGGCAGCGCTGATCGATTACTGCACGGCGGCGATGGCGCGCGCACCGCATGAGGAATTCCGCGTGTTGTTCCTCGACCGCAAGAACATCCTGATCGCCGATGAAGTGCAGACGCGCGGCACGATCGATCACACGCCGGTCTATCCGCGCGAGATCGTCAAGCGGGCACTGGAGCTGGGCGCCAGCGCCATCATCCTGGTGCACAACCATCCGAGCGGCGACCCGACGCCGAGCCGCGCCGACATCGAGATGACGCGCGACGTGAGCGCCGCGGCCAAGGCGCTGAAAATCTCCGTCCACGACCATCTGGTGGTCGGCCGCAGCGGGCATGCGAGCTTCAAGTCATTGGGGCTGCTGTAGCCGCGCTTTCCGTGCGTTGCGTCGCGTTGGAAACACCGAGCAAGAAGGGAAACTGCGCATGATCAACGCTGTGATGCCGGTCTATGATGGCTGCGACCTGCTCGACGTGTCGGGTCCGTATGAATTCTTTCACTGGGCGGGCTACGGCATCAAGATGGTGGCGGAGCAAAGGGCATCGTCACCAGCAGCAGCGGCGTCAAGATCGATGTCGATACGACCTTTGCCGAGGTGGGCAACGACAACGTCTTCTTCTGGGTGCCCGGCGGCAGCCCCGATGCGATCGCAGCCATGCAGAAAAGCCCGGCGATGCAGAATTTCCTCAAGGCGCAGGCCAAGACGGTGCAGTTTGTTGTGTCGGTGTGCAACGGCGCGCTGATCCTGGCGCAGACCGGATTGCTGGACGGCTATGAGGCGACGACGCATTGGCAGTTCCTGCCCTGCTTCGCGCGCTTTCCGCAGATCAATGTGGCACCCGGCAATCCGCGCTTCGTCATCGACCGCAACCGGATCACCGGCGGCGGCATTTCGTCGGGGCTCGACGAAGCGCTCGAGCTTATCAAGCTCATCTCCGGGGTGGAGCAGGCGCGTTATGTGCAGCGCGTGACGCAGTATTATCCCGACCCGCCGGTGCACAGCACGATCCCGGTGGCGACGAGTTGCCCGGTTCCGCAAGTGCCGGCCGCATAAGGCCGAACCCGCCTCCTGCGCGTTATATGGCGATCCCCCACCGGAGTCCGTCATGACAGCATCGTTCAAAGTCGCCGTTCTGGTCGGCAGCCTCAGGCGCGAATCGCTGACGCGCAAGGTCGCCAAGGCACTGATGGAGACGGCGCCGCCGACGCTGTCTTGCAGCTTCGCCGAGATTGGCGATCTGCCGCTTTACAACGAGGATCTCGAGCACGAGGCGCCGGCGCCTTGGACTCGTTTCCGCAAAGAGCTTGCGGCGGCACAGGCGGTGATCTTCGTGACGCCGGAATACAACCGGTCGGTGCCGGGCGGCCTCAAGAACGCCATCGATGTCGGCTCGCGCCCGTCGGACAAGAGCGTGTGGAAGGGCAAGCCGGCCGGCGTCGTCAGCGTGACGCCGTACAAGCTGGGCGCGTTCGGCGCCAACCACGCCTTGCGCCAGACCTTCGTGTTCCTCGACATGCCGGTGATGCAGCAGCCGGAGGCCTATATCGGCGGCGCAGCCGACCTGTTCGATACGGACGGAACGCTGACGAACGCGGAGACGCGACGCTTCCTGGAGAAATTCACCCAATCCTTCGCGCATTGGGTGGAGACCAACGCCGCCGCCCGTTAGCGCGGCGTTAGGCTTTCGCTTCCACCCTGCCCCGCCTTCGCTGCTATAGTCGGCGGCAAATCGGGGATTTCATGCTGCGTTTCGTGTCGCGCGAGGCTGGAAGGCTGGCGCTGGGCCTTTTGGGCGCGGCGCTGCTCGCGGCGGCGATCTCGGCGCTGGCCATGCCGCATGCGGGGGACGGCGTGTTCGCATTCCTGGTCGCGTGGGGGCGGACGCTGAACGATTTCGTGCATCTGGATTTCGGCCACAGCTCGATCAGCGGCGAGACGGCGATGGCCGAGCTCGCGGCGCATCTGCCGCTGACGCTGGGGCTGGTGGCGGAAGGGTTCGCGGTGGCGCTGATCGTCGGCATTCCCGTCGGGCTGTTGTTCGGTGCGGGGCCGGCGCGGCGCGCGGCGGCACCTTTGATCCAGATCGTCTCGGCGGCGCCGATCTTCTGCGCCGGACTGGCGCTCGCGTTCGTCAGCGCCAACCTGCTGCACTGGCCGGTGCCGGTCGACAATGGCGTGAAGACCGGATTGGCGCTGTGGCCGCATAGCGTAACGGGATTCGAGACCTTGTTGCTGCCGGTGCTGACGGTGGGATTGGCTGGCGCGGCCGCGGCGCAACTGGCGTTGCGCCGGGCAGGGTCGGAACTGGCGGGCGAGCCGTGGCGGGTCCAGCTGCGCCGCATGGGCCTGTCCAATTGGGAAATCGAAGGCGTGTACGGCATGCCACGGATTTTCGCCGGCCTGTTGTCGAGCCTGGGCGAGGTGATCCTCGCGCTGTTTTCCGCCGCGGCGGTGGCGGAATGGGTGTTCAATTATGCCGGGGCGGCGGATTTGTTCGTGAAGTCGGTGGCGCTGCACGATTGGGCGATCGCGGCGCCGGTGCTGCTGAGCTTTGCCGGGTTGACGCTGATCGCCGATTTTATCGGGCGCTGTGCCGCGCATCCCATGGCCGATCCCGGAACGCCGCCATGACGCAGAGCGGAACGGCAACGGCGCGGACAGGCGCGCAATCGTTGCACGCGGTGCTGCGCGTGGTGGGATGGACCGGGCTCGGGCTGATCGCGGTGGCGGTGGCGTTGTCGGACTTCCTGGCCAGCGCGCCGGCGGATGCGACAGGCATCGGACCGCTGCTGGCGGCGCCATCCGCGGCCTTCCACTTCGGCACCGACATATTGGGCCGCGACATGCTGAGCGAGACGCTGCATGGGTTGAGCGCAACAGTGCGCAGCGCCCTGCCCGCGACGCTGGTGACGCTGGTCGCCGGCGCGCTGTTCGGTTTCGTCGCGGCGCGGCTGCCGCGGGCGCTGGCGTCGCCGCTGCGCGGGTTCATCGGCATCCTGGCGGCGGTGCCGGCGCTGCTGCTAGCCGTGTTGGTGATCGGACTGACATCGCGCGGCCTGGCCGGCGTGGCGGCGGGGCTGGCAGCAGCGCCATTCGCCTTCGTGCGCGCCTTCGGGCGAGCACGCGAGCAGGAGCGCGCGACGCATTCGGAATATGCCCGCGCCACCGGCATCTCGGCCGCGACGCTGTTGCGCCGTGACCTGGTCTACGAATTCACCGATACGATCTTGCCGGCGGCAGCGCGGGCACTGGCGGCAGTGTCGATCGTGCTATCGACCGTGAGCTTTCTCGGCTTCGGCGCGGTGCCGCCGCACCGCGACCTCGGATTGATGATCGCGGCGTCCAAGCTCTACTTCCTGCATGCGTGGTGGACGGCGGCATTTCCCGCACTGGCGCTGACGGTGCTGATCCTGTTCGCGCGGCTTGCGGCAGGCCTCGGCGAAGGCGAGCGGGCATGAGCGACGAAGCGCGCCCGATCATCGCGGTGAACGAGCTCGGCGTCGCGCAAGGCGGCACGGTCGAGCTCGAAAAGCTGTCGTTCAAGCTCGCGTCGGGCCAGACGCTGGTCGTGCTCGGCGATGCGGCGAGCGGCAAGGATGCGCTGCTGCGTGTGTTGGGCGGGTTTGCGGGACGCAGCGAGGAACTGTCGGGCACGATCCGTTATGGCGAAGGCGCGGAGCAGGCGGCGGAGAATCGACCCAAGCCGGCGGTGCGCATCGTCTATCTCGCCGGCGCGGCGGAGGCGCCACTCAATCCCTATCACAGCGTCGGCTCGCAACTGACGCGGGTGCTGGCACGGCGCCAGGGCAGCCCGCGCGCCAGCGTACGCGAGGAATTGCGCATCGCGCTGGAGCGATTCCCGCAAGCGCCTGCCTTCGAAGCGCTGGAGCGCAAGCCCGGCGAGATGGACGCGATGCGCCTGACCTGGGCGTTGCTCGCCACGGCGATGGCACAGAATCCCGATCTGCTGATCGCCGATCATGCCTTTGCCGATCTCACGCCGACCTCGATCCGCACCATCGTCGCGGCGCTGATGGCGGAGCAGCAGCGGCTGGGCTTTGCCCTGCTCTATGCGGCGCGGGGACTCAAGACCGCATCGCACCTGAAGGCGCGGATGATCGTGCTGCGCCAGGGGCGCGTGATCGAGGAAGGCAGCTTCGACAAGCTCGCGAGCGGCCAAAGCCATGCTTACACGAAGACACTGTTCAAAGCGCTGCCCCGGCCGGCCGATGCGCCGCCGCCGCGCAGCCGGACGCGCGGCGAGCCGCTGCTGCAGGTGCAGGCGCTCGATCTGGAGCCGGTCAAGGAGAAGGGCCGGCGGGCGCGCGACGGGATATCGTTCGAGCTGCGCCGTGGCGCATCGCTGGCGCTTATCGGCGAGGAAGGCTCGGGGCGGCGCGCGCTGGTGCGGGCGCTGCTCGGGCTGGAACATGTGGCGGGCGGGCGTGTGGTGCTCGACCAGGTCGATATGAGCATCCTCTCGGCAGCGATGACCTCGCGGCTGCGCCGGCGCATCGCGTTCGTCACCGGGGCCGACGACGCGCTCGATCCGCGCATGACGCTGTGGGACACGGTCGACGAGCCGCTCAGGGCGCATTTGCGGCTGCCGCGCGAGATGGTGGCGGGACATCGCGAGACGGCGCTGAAGCGCGTCGGGCTGGCGAGCCATGACGGGCGCCGCGCCGTCGCGACGCTGTCGCCGTTCGACAAGCGGCGGTTGCAGGTGGCGCGGGCGATCGTGAGCGCGCCGTTCCTGGCGGTGATCGACGAGCCGCTGCGCGGCCTCGATGCGTTTGCGCAATCGATCCTGACCGAGCTGCTGGAGGATTTCCGCCGGCAGGAAGGGCCGGCGTTCCTGGTGATCACCGCCGATGTCGGCGTCGCCCAGGTGCTGGCGGAGGACGCCATGTTCTTCAAGGACCGCAAGGTCGTAGAACGCGGGCGGCTGCGCGATATCCTGGCCAATCCCAAGGACGAAGAGACGCGGAACATGATCGAGGCGTCGGGTGCGGCCGGCCTGTGACCAATCGCGCTAATCCATAGATTCCACGGGCCTTTGGACCTATAACGCGGCGTAACGAACCGGATTGCCGCGATGCTACCGCGCTATAGCCGCCCCGAGATGGAAGTCCTCTGGTCGGACGACACCAAATACCGCATCCATTTCGAGATCGAGGCGCACGCCGCCGACGCGATGGCGGAACTCGGCATCATTCCCAAAGCCGCCGCCGCGACGATCTGGGAGAAGGGGCGCGACGCCAAGATCGACGTCGGCCGCATCCTGGAGATCGAGAAGGAGACGCGGCACGAGACCATCGCGTTCACCACGCATCTGGCCGAGATCATCGGGCCCGAGGCGCGCTTCGTCCACCAGGGCATGACGTCGTCGGACGTGCTCGACACCACGCTGGCGGTGCAGCTGGCGCGCGCGACCGACATCCTGATCGCGGACGTCGATTTGCTGCTGGCGGCGCTCAAGCGCCGGGCGTTCGAGCACAAGTACACGATCACCATCGCACGCAGCCACGGCATCCATGGCGAGCCGACGACGTTCGGGCTGAAGCTCGCCGGATTCTACGCCGAGTTCACACGGGCGCGGGCAAGGCTGATCGCGGCGCGGGCGGAGATCGCGACCTGCATGATCTCGGGCGCGATGGGGACGTTCGCCAATGTCGATCCGCAGGTCGAGGCGCATGTCGCGGCCAAGCTGGGGCTGACGGTCGAGCCGATGTCAACGCAGGTGATTCCGCGCGACCGGCATGCGGCGTATTTCGCAGCGCTGGGCGTGGTGGCGAGTTCGCTGGAGCGGCTCGCGACGGAAGTGCGGCACCTGCAACGCACCGAGGTGCTGGAAGCGCAAGAGTTCTTTGCCGAGGGGCAGAAGGGCTCGTCGGCGATGCCGCACAAGCGCAACCCGATCCTCAGCGAGAACATCGTCGGGCTGGCGCGGATGGTGCGCGCCTATGTGATGCCGGCGCTGGAGAACGTCGCGCTGTGGCATGAGCGGGACATGTCGCATTCGTCGGTCGAGCGCTTCATCGCGCCGGATGCGACGATCACGCTGGACTTCGCGCTGGTGCGCGCCGCGGGGGTGATCGACAAGCTGCTGGTCCGCGCCGACCGGATGAAGAAGAACCTCGACTCGACGCAGGGCATCATCCATTCGCAGCGCGCGCTGCTGGCGCTGACGCAGGCGGGGATCGAGCGCGAGGCGGCGTACAAGCTGGTGCAGGGCAACGCGATGCGCGCCTGGGCGGGCGAAGGCACGCTGCTGGAGTTGCTCAAGGCCGATCCCAATGTGGCGAGCGCGGTGCCGGCCAAGGCGCTGGAGGCGATGTTCGACCTCGAATATCACACCAGCCAGGTCGACACGATCTTCAAGCGCGTGTTCGGCTGAGTGGCCGACGACAGCGCACACTACTACGAACCTTCCAAAGGCCATGGGCTGCGACACGATCCGCTGAATGCGATCGTGGCGCCGCGGCCGATTGGATGGGTTTCGACGGTGGATGCGCAGGGGCGGCGCAACCTGGCGCCGTACAGCTTCTTCAATGCCTTCAACTATCACCCGCCGATCATCGGCTTCGCGAGCATCGGGCGGAAGGATAGCCTGGCCAATGCGGAGGCGACCGGCGCGTTCGTGTGGAACTTGGCGACGCGCGAACTGGCCGAGGCCATGAACGCCACCTCGGCGACGCTGGCGCATGGCGAGGACGAGTTCGCGGTGGCCAAGTTGACGCCGGTGGCGAGCCGGCTGATCGCGCCGCCTCGCGTGCTGGAGAGCCCGGTCAATTTCGAGTGCCGCGTGTCGCAGATCCTGCAGCTGGCCGGCGCGGATGGGACCTTGACCCAGACCTCGGTCGTGTTCGGCGAGGTGGTCGCGGTGCATATCGCGCCGGCGCTGATCGTGGACGGCGTTTACCAATCCGCGGCGGCGCATCCGATCACGCGGCTGGGGCGGATGGGCGACTATGCGGAACTGCGCGCCGATGCGATATTCGAGATGAAGCGCCCGCGGTAGCGAGACGACGATGATCCCAGTGAAGCTCGCCTATCGCGTCAGCCTTGGCGGCGCGATCGTCATCGTGCTGCTGACGCTGCTCAGTCTGTTCCAACCGCCGATGGTGGCGTGCGGCGGGCTGGCGTCCGGATACGCGCCGGTCATCGCGCAAGAGCTGGCGCGCAGCGTCGGCGATCTGCATGCGATCTTCGGCGTGGGGCCGAGCGCCTGCCGCACGGCGCTGGTGCATCAATTGTTCGTCGTCACCTGGGTCGATTGTCTGGCGTTCGTGCCGGCTTATGGCGCGTTCCTGCTGTTCTTCTTTCTGGCGATGGTGCCGCGCGATGATCGCTCGGCGCTGCTCGGGTTCATTTTGTCGGCGGCGGCGGTGGTCGCGGACTACCTCGAGAATATCTGCCTGTTCCAGGTCGCGGCGGCGCCCGATGTCGCAGGATTCGCGCTGGCGCTGCTGCCGTTTGCGACGGGGATCAAGTGGCTGGCGCTGGGCCTCAGCGGCGCGGTGGGCGGGACGATCCTGATCCAGTCGGGGCGGCTGAATTATCCGGCGGCGGCGCTGTGCGGGCTGGGCTTGTTCGGCACCGTGCTCGGGATCGCCAATCCGCATCTGTTCGGGGCGATGATTTCAAATGCGGTGGCGCTGTCGTGGCTGGTGTTCCTGATCGTCGATATCCGCGGCGCGCTGCCGGGCTCAGCCGTGGCGCAGTTTGAAGGTGAGGATGGTGCCGCTTAGCACGAAGGTCACGCCGTTGGCGGCGATCAGCGGCACGTCGTGGATGATCACGCCGTAGACCAGCCAGAGAAAAATGCCGGTCGTAAAGGTCGCGAACATCGGCAGCGACAGATCCTTGGTCGAGCGCGTGCGCCAAGTCTGGATCACCTGCGGCAGGAACGCGATGGTGGTGCAGAACGCGGCGGCGAGGCCGATCAGGGTGATGGGGGTCATGGGTTCTCGATTCAGCGACGCTATCTTACCCTCCCCTTGAGGGCAGGGGAATCGCATATGGGATTTTCTGAGGTCTTGCGGGTTTTTTGAGACTGGATTCTGAAGGTATCTCCTGATTCGAAGGGAGATACGGATGAAGCGGTTTGCCCGGTGTTTTTCGAAGCTG
>DATAZZ010000057.1:0-132984 GCA_036271735.1 Rhizomicrobium sp. | reverse complement strand
ACATGCGTCTTGGCGAGCGTGCCCTTGTCGAGCAGCAGTTCGTCCTTGCGGGTGCCCGACTTCTGGATGTCGATCGCCGGATAGACGCGCTTGTCCGACACCTTGCGGTCCAGGATGATTTCGGAGTTACCCGTGCCCTTGAACTCTTCGAAGATGACTTCGTCCATGCGGCTGCCGGTGTCGATCAGCGCCGTGGCGATGATGGTGAGCGAGCCGCCTTCCTCGATATTGCGCGCCGCGCCGAAGAAGCGCTTGGGGCGCTGCAGAGCGTTGGCGTCGACACCGCCGGTGAGCACCTTGCCCGAGCTCGGCACGACGGTGTTGTAGGCGCGGCCGAGACGGGTGATCGAATCCAGCAGGATCACGACGTCGCGCTTGTGCTCGACCAGGCGCTTGGCCTTCTCGATCACCATCTCCGCGACCTGGACGTGGCGCGTCGCGGGCTCGTCGAAGGTGGACGAGATAACCTCGCCCTTCACCGAACGCTGCATGTCGGTCACTTCCTCGGGTCGCTCATCGATCAGGAGAACGATCAGGAAGCATTCGGGATGGTTGGCGCTGATGGCGCGCGCGATGTTCTGCAGGATGACGGTCTTGCCGGTACGCGGCTGCGCGGTGATCAGCGCACGCTGGCCCATGCCCTGCGGCGCGACGATGTCGATGACCCGGCCGGTCTTGTCCTTGTTGGTCGGATCGGTGAGTTCCATGTTCAGCCACCGCGTCGGATAGAGCGGCGTCAGATTGTCGAAATGCACCTTGTGCTTGATCTGCTCGGGGTCCTCGAAATTGATCGTGGTGACCTTGAGCAGCGCGAAATAGCGTTCGCCGTCCTTGGGGCCGCGGATCGGGCCTTCGACCGTGTCGCCGGTGCGCAGGCCGAAGCGGCGGATCTGCGACGGGCTGACGTAGATGTCATCGGGCCCGGCGAGGTAATTGCTCTCGGGCGAGCGCAGGAAGCCGAAGCCGTCCTGCAGCGTCTCGACGACGCCCTGGCCCATGATCTCGACATTGCGCTCGGCGAGTTCCTTGAGGATCGCGAACAGCATGTCCTGCTTGCGCATGGACGAGGCGTTCTCGATCTCGAGCTCCTCGGCGAAGGCGAGCAGATCCGCGGGCTTCTTGTTCTTGAGGTCCTGCAGCTTCATCGCTTTCAGGCCGTCTTGTACTGTCATTGTGAATTCTACCTAGGGGAACGGTGGGGGAAGATGTCCGGCTGACCGGCGACACAGACGCGTCGCAGATCGGGTTATTGTCGGAGTTTGCCGGCCCGCGCCGGTTTTTACCGGGTCCGGCGCCGCGTCAGAACTCGCGGGCGCCGATGCGGGCCAAGGGGAACGCAACCCTTATACCGATGATTTGGGTGTGTTGCAAACGTCCGTCAAGGTCACCGGCGTGAAACTTTATTCAAACGGCTTCACCACGACCAGGATCACGATGGCGATGACCAGCACGAACGGCACCTCGTTCACGATGCGCCAGAACCGCGTGGGCCGGGTGTTCGCATCGCGCGCAAAGCGCTTCACGCTGGCGGCGAAAAAGCCGTGCAGCCCGCTCATCGCCAGCACCAGGACGAATTTGAGCTGCATCCAGGTATCTTCGTAAGCCCCCGTGACGTTAGCGAGCGTCAGCCCGAACACCCACACCGCGATCATCGCCGGATTGATGATCCGGCGCAGAAGGTTGCGCTCCCATACTTTCAGAAGCTCCGACGTCGCCGAGCCGGCAGGCTGTTCGCTATGGTAAACGAACAGCCGCGGCAGATAGAGCATACCCGCCATCCAGGCGATCACCGCGATGACATGGAATGCCTTGATCCAGTCGATGTGGTCGGACAGGAACATCAGCATGTCAGTTCGCTCCACACGGGCAGGCGCGCAGGCCGGCGGGGCATAGCCGCCCGCCCATGCTGCTGATCGTAACCGGGCTCGGCACCGCCTGCATCACCAGGTCGGCCAAGCCTGCGATGAACGCAGGATGTGCCCCCACCGTCGGCACGCGCAGATAGTCGGGCACACCAGCGACCTTCGCCAGATGCGCATACTCGATGTCGAGCTCGACGAGAGTCTCGGAATGCTCCGAGACGAATGCGATCGGCGCCACGACGATGCCCTTGCCGTCGGCGCCGGCACGACGGATTTCCGCATCCGTCGCCGGCCCGATCCACTCCAGCGGCCCGACACGGCTCTGATAACACACGCTCCAATCGAGTCTCTCCATCCCCAAAGCATCCACAATGGCCGCGGCTGTGCGCTCGACCTGCCATTGATACGGATCGCCCTTCGCGATGGTCCGCTTGGGCAGCCCATGCGCCGACAGCAGCAGCCGATAATCCACGCCGGGCTTTCGATCTTCGAGTGTTTTTCGGGTCTGTGCGGCGGCCGCCGCGACGAAACCGGATTGATTCGGATAACAGCACACTCGCGTCACCGGCACCGACAGTCCGGCCTTACGCGCCGCGCGATCCCAATCCTTGAACGACGATGCCGTCGTGGTGGTCGAGAACTGCGGATAAAGTGGCAGCAGCACGATGCGATCCGCGCCCCAAATCTTCACCGCCATCGCCGCGCCATCGCTGAACGGATGCCAGCAGCGCATCGCGATGAAGCTCTTCGCCTCGACGCCACGTACCATCAACAGCTTATCCAAAGCATCGGCTTGCACCCGCGTCTCCGCCACGATCGGCGAGCTGCCGCCGAGCTTGGCATAAATCTCCCGCGCCACCGGCGCGCGCCGCCGCGCCAGGACGCGCGCCAGCGGCCAACGCAGGATGCCGGGAAGCGACAGGATCGCGGGATCGCCGAACAGATTGCGCAGGAATGGCTCGACCGCTTCGAGCGAATCCGGTCCACCCAGATTGAACAGCACGATCGCGACCTTCATCCGAGATCTCTTCGCGACAGGATTTTCGTGCGAGCGTGGGAGGAAGACATTCTATCCCCTTCATTCCATCCCTCTTACTTCACTACAAGACTCTTAGAATAAGATTCTGAAGTTGATGTAAGGCCTGTGAGATGTGGATAGATGGGTGGGTTGTTCGCGGGCTCTGCCGAGAAGCCATTGGAGTCAGATACGTACGTAGATATACCTGAAATCCGTGCGGGCTTCACCGTGGTGTGTAAGATTGTATGATCTGCGGTGCGTGCACATCCATCCCCATGATATCGTGTTCGCGCAAGCCGCCAACAGTCCGCGTGGATGAAAAGGGCATCGATTTGTGAGCAAACCGTTCCATGTCCATCTGGTCTCCGACGCCACCGGCGAGACGCTCAATGCGATCGCCAAGGCGGCACTGGCGCAGTTCGAAGGCAGCGATGTCGAGGAACATTCCTACATGCTGGTGCGCAGCAGCAAGCAACTCGACCGTGTCGTGGAAAATCTACAATCCTGGCCGGGGCTGGTGTTCTTCACGCTGGTGAACCAGGAATTGCGGCGCGAGCTGATTGCGCATTGCACGCGGCTCAGCATGCCCTGCCTCGACGTGATGGAGGGGCCGATCGTGATGATGCGGCAGTTCCTCGGCACGGCGGAAAGTCATCGCCCGGGCGCGCAACATGACGTCGATCACCGCTACCTGGCGCGCATCGAAGCGCTCAACTTCACCATCCAGCACGATGACGGCCAGGCGCTCGATACGATCGGTGGCGCGGAAGTCGTGTTGGTCGGCGCCAGCCGCACCTCCAAGACGCCGACCTGTGTGTATCTCTCGATCCGCGGCGTGCGCGCGGCCAATGTGCCACTGGTGCCCGGCATTCCCTTGCCGCCGCAATTGCTCGCCGTCAAAGGCCCGCTGATCGTGGGGCTATGGGCGTCGCCGGACCGGCTGGTTCAGGTGCGGCGCAATCGTCTCACCACGATGGGTGAGCAGCGTGACACCGATTATGTCGATCTCGAGCAGGTCCGTGCCGAGATCACAGGCACCCGCAAGCTGTTCGAGCAGCACGAATGGCCGGTGATCGACGTCTCGCGGCGCTCCGTGGAGGAAACCGCGGCGGCGGTGATCAACCTCCTCGCCGAGCGGCGGGAGGCGCGCAAGTGAGCTTCATCCTTGCGTCGGGGAGTGCCTCTCGGCGCGGCGTGTTGGCGGCTGTGGATGTGCCATTTACCGTGGTCCCAGCGGACATCGACGAGGATGGCTTTAAGGACAAGCTGCTGTCGGACGGCTTGGCGCTGGAAGGGGTCGCCGATGCGCTAGCGCAGGCCAAGGCCGAGCATGTTTCCCGTTTGCATCCCGATGCTCTGGTTCTGGGTGCTGACCAGACCTTGTTGTTCGAAGGAAAGCTGATCAGCAAATGCCCCGATCTGGCGGCGGCGAAGGCCTTGCTGCGGCTGCTGCGGGGCAAAGCGCACGATCTGGTCAGCGCACTTGCGTTGATCCGGGGCGGCTCTGTGGTCTGGCGGCATACGGCGCGTTCGGTTCTCAAGATGCGTGATTTCAGCGATGCGTTCCTGGACGCCTATCTGTCCACAGAAGGCGAGGGAATTCTGGGCTGTGTCGGCTGCTACAAGGTGGAAGGACTGGGCGCGCAGCTTTTCGAGCGCATCGAAGGCGACTATTTTGCCATTCAAGGATTGCCGCTCCAGCCGCTGTTGGCGGAGCTGCGCCAACAAGGCGTGATCGCGACATGAGTCTCACAGGTGCCGCCCGCATCGCGGGCATCATGGGCTGGCCGGTGGCGCAAGCCTTCTCGCCGCGCCTGCACGGCTTCTGGCTGTCGGAGATGGGGATCGATGGCGCGCTGGTGCCGCTCGCGGTCAAGCCGGAAGATTTCTCCACCGTGGTGCAAGGCCTCGTGAAGGCCGGCTTCAAGGGCAGCAGCGTCACCATCCCGCACAAGGAAGCGGCTTTCGCGATCTGTCACGATTGCGATCTGGCGGCGCGTGTCGCCGGCGCGGTGAACCTGCTGATCTTCCATGAGGGCGGCCGCATCGAAGGCCGCAACACCGACGCGACCGGCCTCGCCGCCTCACTGCGCGAGACGCTGGGTGTCGATTGCGTGCGCGGCAAGACGGCGGTGCTGCTCGGCGCCGGCGGCGCGGCGCGCGCCGCCGTGGTGGCGCTGCACGATCTGGGCGCCGCCGAGGTACGGATCCTGAACCGCACGCATTTGCGCGCCGACCAGCTTGCCGCCGCGCTGGCCAGCCACGTCAAACCGAAACTGGTGGTGTACGGGCAAGCGGATTGGGCGAGAGCCGCTGGAGATGCGGCGCTGGTCGTCCACACCACCAGCGCCGGGATGAAAGGCGCGCCGGCGCTCGACATCGATCTGGCCGCACTGCCGAAGGACGCCGCCGTGTGCGACATCGTCTACAACCCGCTGGAGACATCCTTGCTCAGCCGCGCGCGCGCACTGGGCCTGCGCACGGTGGACGGTTTGGGGATGCTGATGCATCAGGGCGTGCCGGCCTTCCAAGCCTTCTTCGGAGTCGAACCTGCGATCACGCCGGCGCTGCGCCGCCATCTGGAGGAGGCGCTGCGTGTCCGCTAGGCGCCCGCTCCACATCGGCCTGACCGGCTCGATCGGCATGGGCAAGTCCGAGACCGCGAAGATGTTCGCCCAGCTCGGCGTGCCGGTCTATGACGCCGACGCCGCGGTGCACCGGCTCTACCAGAAGGGCGGCGCCGCGGTTGCGCCGCTGGACGCCGCGTTCCCAGGTGTCGCGAAGGATGGCGCCATCGACCGCGCGGAACTCTCCAAACACGTCACCGGCAATCCCGAGGCGACCAAGCGGCTCCAGGCCATTGTTTATCCGCTGATGGCAGGCGAGCGGCAGAAATTCCTCGCCGACGCGGCGGATGCCGACCTCGTCGTGTTCGACATCCCGCTGCTGTTCGAGACCAAGGGCGAGGCCAACATGGATGCGGTTGTCGTCGTCAGCGCGCCCTCCCATATCCAGCGCGAGCGGGTGCTGGCGCGCCCCGGCATGACGGCGGAAAAGTTCGAATATTTGCACTCGCTCCAGACGCCGGATGCAGAAAAGCGTGCAAAAGCCCATTTCGTGGTTGTGACGGACAAGGGGCTGGAGCATGCCTTCGATCAGGTGAAGATGATCGTGGCGGCGCTGAAAGACCGCCGCGCCAGGGAACAGACAAATAATGCGTGAGATCGTGTTCGACACCGAGACGACGGGCTTCGAGCCGGCCGACGGCCACCGCATCGTCGAGATCGGCTGTGTCGAGCTGGAGGATCATCTTCCCACCGGGCGCAGCTTCCAATGCTATCTGCATCCCGAGCGGCTGGTGCCGATCGAATCCCAGCGCGTTCATGGCCTTAGCGACGAGTTCCTCGCCGACAAGCCGAAATTCGCCGCCTTGGCCGAGGAATTCCTCGCCTTTATCGGCGACGCGCCGCTGGTGATCCACAATGCCAGCTTCGACCTCAAATTCATCAATTCGGAGCTGCACCGCGTCGGCAAGAAGCCGATCCCGCATGCCCGCGCCATCGACACGATCGAGATCGCCAAATCGAAGCTCCCGGGCGCCCGTTATTCGCTAGACGAATTGTGCAAGCGCTTCAGCATCGATCTGTCGTCGCGCACCAAGCATGGCGCGCTGCTCGACGCCGAGCTGACGGCGCAGGTCTATCTGGAGCTGGTCGGCGGCCGCCAGCGCAAGCTGTCGCTCGGTCCGGCCGAGACCGTCGCGGCGGTGCTCGAGATGCGCGCGCCCCGCCTGCGGCCCGAGCCGCTCCCATCCCGCCTGACCCCGGCCGAGGCCGAAGCCCATGCCGCTTTCGTGGCGAAGGAACTGGGCAAGGAGCCTGTCTGGGTCGTGGTCGTGGCGGGTTAGGCCACGCCGCTTGGCACGCGCTGCTGCTGCTCCATCTTGGAGCGGTACAGACCCGCGAAATCGATCGGCTCGATCATCAAGGGCGGCATGCCGCCGTCGCGCACGGCGTCGGCGATGATGCGTCGGGCGAACGGGAACAGCATGTGCGGCCCCTCGATCAGCAGCACCTGCTGCAGCACATCGCTCGGGATGTTCTCGATCTGCAGCAGCCCGGCATAGGCGAGTTCCAGCAGGAATACGGGCTTGTCCTCGGCCTTGGCCTCGACGCGCAGTTTCAGCTCGACCTCGAAATGCGGGCCATCGGGCGTCATGCGGCGCGCCGTGAGATCGACGCCGAGCTCGATGGCGGGGCGGCCAGTGAGATTGTTCGGGGCGCCGGGATTCTCGAACGACATGTCCTTCACATATTGGGTGACGATCTGGATGCGCGGCGCGCCTGCGCCCTGATCATTCTCGCCGCCTGCCGGGGCACCGCTCGCGCTCATTCTGCGTTTCCTTGGATAATTCGCGCGGCGCGGGTACCACGGATCGCGCCCAAGTGACAAGGCGACGGACGGATGACGAGGCAGGGACCGGGAAGGACGCGGGAACGCTGGACCCCATGCCGCCGCGGGTTTATCCTGCGCGGCAGCGGATGGCGGGCCGCCTAAGGTTTACGACGATGCCGGACGCACAATATCTGGAAATCCTCCTCTTCGCGGTGATCGCGGGCGTGATCCTGTTCCGCCTGTACACCGTGCTGGGACGCCGCACGGGCAACGAGCAGACGCCGCCGCAGGAGCGTTGGCATCCGCCCGGCAACGGGCCCGTCACGGCGCCGCCGGCCAAGGATAATGTCGTGGCGCTGCCGGCGCGGGGCGAGCCGGTGGCCCCGGCCGATCCGGTGGCGCGCGGCCTGTTCGACATCCGCCAGACCGACAAGGACTTCGATGCCGACCATTTCATCGCCGGGGCGCGCGGCGCCTATGAGACGATCGTCACCGCGTTCGCGCGCGGCGACCGGACGCAGCTCAAGCCGCTTTTGAGTTCGGAAGTCTTCGCGGCGTTCAGCCAGGTGATCGCCGGGCGCGAGCAGCGCGGCGAGCATGTCGAATTCACCTTTGTCGGCTTCAAGGATTTAAAGATCGTCCATGCCGCGCTGAGGGACCGGGTCGCGGAGATCACGGTCGCGATCGGGGCGCAGTTCATCTCGGCCACGCTGGGCTCGGGCGGTCAGCTGATCGAGGGCGACGCCAAATCGGTGCGCGACGTGACCGATGTGTGGAGCTTCAGCCGCGATGTCCGCGCCCGCGATCCCAACTGGCTTCTGGTCGCGACCTCCGGCAGCGCGGATTAGGCAGCGATGACGGGACTGCGTTCCCGTCTGATTCTTGCGTTTGTGCTCGTGCTGATCGCCGCGTCGGGCGGTGTCGCGTGGTGGTTCCTGCGGCCCAAGGCTGAGGGTCCGCCCAAACTCGAAGCCGTCGGCTTCTCCGACCTGCCGGGATGGAGCCAGGACGATCCCGGTCTCGCGTTCGCGGCCTACAAGCGTTCCTGCGCAAAGCTCGCAAGCCTTCCCCTCACGACGCCGATGGGGTTCGGTAAGACCGTCGCCGACTGGAACGCGGCCTGTGCCGGCGCAGCGAAGGCGCGTGATGCGCGCGCGTTCTTCGAAACGAACTTCACGCCCTATGCCATCGGCCGCGCGGACGGCCTCGTCACCGGCTATTACGAGCCGCTGCTCAACGGCAGCCGCACCCGGCACGGACTCTATCAGACGCCGGTCTATGGCTTGCCGGACGACCTCGTCAGCATCGATCTCGGCCAGTTCCGTCCCGAGTGGAAAGGCGAGAGCATCGCCGGCCGCGTCGAAGGGCATCGCCTCGTGCCCTATGCCTCGCGCGCGCAGATCGATGCGGCGCCACCGGGGAAAGCACGGGTGCTGTTCTATGGCGACGATCCGGTCGCGGTGTTCTTTCTCCACATTCAGGGCTCGGGCCGCGTCTGGCTCGACGACGGCACGATGCTGCGGGTCAACTATGCCGGGCAGAACGGCCATCCCTACACCGCCATCGGCCGCACGTTGATCCGCCAGGGCGCGCTCACTCGCGAGAGCGTGTCGATGCCGGCGATCCGTGCCTGGCTCAAGGCGCATCCGAACGACGCACGCAAGGTGATGGAAAGCGACGCGTCCTTCGTGTTCTTCCAGGAGGTGCCGCTGGGCGATCCGGCGCTCGGTCCACCGGGCAGTGAAGGCGTGGCGCTGACGCCGCGCGGCAGCGTCGCGGTCGACAACCGCTTCGTGCCGTTCGGCGCGCCGATTTTCATCGCCGGCGACGGCCTCGCCAATCTGTTCGTCGCACAGGACACCGGCGGCGCCATTCGCGGCGCGGCGCGTGCCGACATCTTCTTCGGCTACGGCGCCGGCGCGGCAGACGCCGCCGGTTCGCTGAAAGCGCAGGCCCGGTTCTTCATCCTGCTGCCCAAACATGGTTCAAACGGCGCATGACACGGCGCAAGATCACCGACGAGGAACGCGAGCTGTTCCGCCAGAGCTTCGCGGCCGCGATTCCGATCGGCGCCGCGGCGCTGGCCCCGGCGCCCAAGCGCGCTAAGCCGCTCACTGCCGGCGAGACCGGGCTCGATGGCCGCACCGATGAACGCCTGCGCCGCGGCACGCTGGATCCCGACGCGCGGATCGATCTGCACGGCCTCACCGAGAACGAAGCGCACCGCACCCTGCTGCTGTTCCTGCGCGGCGCACAGATGCGCCAATGCAAGCTGGCGCTTGTCGTAACCGGCAAGGGCGCGCGGATCGCGCCGGACGCGCCGTTCGACATGCAATTGCACACCAGCCCGCGCGGCGTGCTGAAGGCGGCGGTGCCGCGCTGGCTCAAAGAGCCCGCTTTCGCCGGCCTCGCTGCCGGCATCCGCCCCGCGCACAAGCGCCATGGCGGCGACGGCGCGCTCTACGTCTATCTGCGCAAGAACCGATGAGGCAGGCATCCGACACGCTGACGTTCAAGACGCGCGGCCCCGGCCTCAGCGATATCACCGGAAAAGTCGAAGCCTTCGTTGCCGCTACCGGCATCCGCGAAGGACTGCTGACGCTGTTCATCCGCCACACCTCGGCATCTTTGCTGGTGCAGGAGAACGCCGATCCGGACGTCCTGACCGATCTGGAGAATTTCATGCGCCGCGCGGTCAGCCGCGACACGGCGCTCTACCGCCACACCACCGAAGGCCCCGACGACATGCCGGCCCATATCCGCAGCGCGCTGACGCAGACATCGCTGTCGATCCCCGTGCGCGATGGCGCCCTGGTGCTGGGCACCTGGCAGGCGATCTACGTCTTCGAACACCGCGACCGCGGGCATGACCGCGAGATCGCGGCGCATGTGATGGGCGAATAATCACCACTGTCATTCCCGCGCAGGCGGGAATCCAGAGCCAATGGCACTGTGCTTATGACCCTGGATTCCCGCCTGCGCGGGAATGACAATTGAGTTTCGGGCTTAAATCAGCCCCGCATCCACCGCGAGCTTGCGCAATGACACTTCCGGGCGCGCGCCGTAATGCGAGATCACCTCGGCGGCGGTGAGGCCGGCGATCTTGCCGCTCTCGGCCAGGCTCTTGCCGTGCGTCAGTCCATAGAGAAATCCTGCCGCGAACTGGTCGCCGGCGCCGGTGGTGTCCAGCACCCGCTTGACCGGCCACGCATCGATGACATGGACCTCCGAACCGCGCGCGATGACGCAACCCTTCTCGGAGCGCGTCAGCGCCGCGGTGCCTTTCCAGTTCTTGGCCGCCTGCAACACGCCGTCGAACGAATCGACCTGGAACAGCGCGGTGGATTCATCCTCGTTGGCGAAGATGATGTCGAAGCTGTCGAGCCGTTTGCGGAACTCGTCGCCATAGCGTCCGATCAGGAACGGGTCGGACATCGCAAACGCGACCTTGTTGCCGGCCTTGTGCGCGATCTCCATCGCCGCGATGCACGCCGCGCGTGCTTTGGGCGGATCCCACAGATAGCCTTCGATGTAGAGGATCGCGGACGACGCGATCTCCTCCTCGTTGAGGTCGGCGACGGAGAATTCCTGCGCCGCGCCGAGATAGGTGCTCATGCTGCGCTGCTCGTCCGGCGTCACCGCGACGACGCACAGCGCGGTCGACGGGCCATCGGTCGCCGCCGGCGTCGTGAAGTGCACCCCGGTGTCCTTCATGCTGGCGCGGAACGCTTCGCCGAGGCGGTCTTGGCGGACCTTGCCCTGGTAGACGCCGTTGCCGCCGAGCGAGGCAAAGCCCGCCATCGTGTTGGCGCCCGAGCCGCCCGCGATCTCGCGCGTGTTCTTCAGCGCGGCATGGAGTTGCACGGCGCGGTGCTCGTCGATCAGCGTCATCACGCCCTTGGCGATGGAATGGGTCAGCAGGAACTGCTCGTCGACCGGCGCCAGCACGTCCACGATCGCATTGCCGAGGCCGGTCACGTCATATTTGTGCGCCATCGAAAATCCCCAATCCTTCGCCTATAACGAAGCCTTGAGTTAGAGGACGGCCGGAATGTTCGCAAGCGTCCGCAGGGCAATCGCCACGCTGTTCGACCGGGACTTCGCCGGCACGCTGGTCTGGACCCTGGTCCTGACCATCATCCTGTTCGTCGCGCTGTTCGTCGGCATCGAATACGGCCTGACGCGGCTTCCGGAACTCGGCTCGCCTTGGGTCAACCGCTTCCTGGAGGTGGCAGCACCCATCGTCCTCATCCTGGCGATCTTCGCGCTCGGCGCGCCGGTCGCCGCGATGGTCGGCTCGCTGTTCCTGGAGCGCATCGCCGCCAAGGTCGATGCGCGGTTCTATCCCAACGACCCCAAGGCGCGCGGCACGCCGGTGGCGAGCGGGCTGTGGGAAAGCATCAAGCTGGTCGGCCTCGCGGTGCTGGTGAACGCGGCGCTGCTGCCCGTCGATATCGGCGTGCCGGGCCTCGCCGAAGCCGCCACCGTGCTCGCCAATGGCTGGCTGCTGGGCCGGGAGTTCTTCGAGCTCGCGGCCTTGCGGCACCTCACGCGCCGGGACAGCGACGCCCTGCGCCGCCGCCATGCCGGCAAGATCTATGTCGCCGGGCTTCTGATCTCCGTTTTAACCGCGATCCCCGCGCTCGACCTGATTGCGCCTTTTTTTGGCTCCGCTTTGATGGCACATCTGTTTAAGCGGCTGTCCCATTTGGAATCCAGGTCATGAAGAAGCTCATCCCCGTCGTTTCGCTTTGTGCGCTGCTCGGAGCCTGTGCCTCGGGACCCGGCACGACGACCGCGACTCATGTGCCGCTGCCCGACGCGCCGCCGGCGGGCGAGCCTCAAGGCACGACGGGCCTGCACGAGGCCGATCTGCGCGCGTTCTATGGCCCGCCGGCTTTCGTGCGCAAGGACGGCACGGCGCAGATCTGGCGGTTCGATGGGCCGAGCTGCAAGGCGTTCTTCTTCATCTATGCGCGCGACGGCAACACCGCGGTGTGGCATGTCGAGACGACGCCGCGCGGCGTCAGCATTGCGGCGGACCAGAACTGCCTCAACGGCCTGCGCGCCCGCGCCGCGTCGCGGCCGACGTCTTGATGGGTTCAAGCTCTTTCGTCTTGTCCTTGAAGCGGCACAGATCGCGCACGACGCAGGTCGGACACAAAGGCTTGCGCGCCACGCAAGTATAGCGCCCGTGCAGGATCAGCCAGTGATGCGCGTGCAGCTTGTAATGGTCGGGCACGACCTTCTCGAGCTTCAGCTCGACCTCCAGCACGTTCTTGCCGGGTGCGAGGTTGGTGCGGTTGCCGACACGGAAGATGTGGGTGTCGACCGCGATGGTTTTCTCGCCGAACGCGACGTTGAGCACGACATTCGCCGTCTTGCGTCCCGCGCCGGGCAGCGCCTCCAGCTCCTCGCGGGTGCGCGGCACCTCGCCGCCATGGCGCTCGATCAGCAGCTTGGACAGCGCGATGACGTTCTTCGCCTTGCCGCGATAAAGCCCGATGGTCTTGATCGCATCGCGCAGCTTCGCCTCGCCGAGCGCCACCATCTTTTCCGGCGTGTCGATGGTCTTGAACAGCGGCTCGGTCGCCTTGTTGACACCCTTGTCGGTTGCTTGCGCCGACAGCACCACGGCGACCAGCAGTGTGTAGGGATTGACCGAATTCAGCTCGGTCTTCGGCTCCGGCATCATCTTCTTGAGGCGCGCGAAGAAGTCTTCGACCTCGGCTTTGGTGAAGGCGCGCGGCATGGGTGAGCCTAGCAAATCAGCGCCCGCACTGTTGCGGGAACGTCTCAGCCGCGCAAGTATTCCATCGTCATGAGCGACGAACACGACCTGTTGCTGGACCAGGTGCTGCGGCCGAGCCCGCCGCTCGCCCCGAATATTCTGCGCGCCATCCTGATCGCCGTCGCACTGATCAATCTCGTCTTCGCGTTGAGTTTTGTGTTGCGCGGCGCCTGGCCGATCGCGCCGTTCATGGGGCTCGACGTGGCGCTGCTCGCCTGGGCCTTCCGTGCCAGCACCATCGCCGCGACGCGCGAGGAACGCGTGACGCTGACCCGCGACTGCCTTTTGGTGGCGCGCAAGCTGCCGAAGAAGCCGGTGCGCGAATGGACCTTCAATCCCTATTGGGTCCGCGTCGAAATGGACGAGCCGCACGAACACGCCAGCCCGCTGAAACTCTGGAGCCACGGCAAATTCCTCCAGATCGGCGCGTTCCTCGCGCCGGACGAACGGGCAAAATTCGCCCAGAGATTGAAGGGTGCTCTGCGCGATGCGCGGATCTTTTTACCCTCGCCCCCTTTAAGGGGGAGAGGGCAGGTTGAGGGGGCCTCTCAGCAAGAACGCGGAACGTGAAACCTCATTGCATCGGCACTTTTCCCGACTCGGATATGAACGCTCTGCTTCGACACCCCCTCACCCCGCCCTCTCCCCCACTTCGTGGGGGCGAGGGAGAAGCTCTCTCAGCCGCAAGTTTCGGGTCGAAATGGCTGCTCCGAAGCCCCATATTCCGCCCATGAGCAACGTGATCTCCTTCGACGAGAATGACGCCAATTGGCGCCGCATGGGCCGCGCCATCCGGTTTCTCAGCGCGAACTATCTCGACCAGCCGACGCTGGAGGACGCGGCCGATGCCGTCGGCCTGTCGCCGTTCCATTTCCAGCGCCTGTTCAGCCGCTATGTCGGCGTCAGCCCGAAGAATTTCGTCGGGCATCTGACGCTCGGCCATGCCAAGGGCGATCTCGCGCAGGGGCGCAGCCTGCTCGACACCGCGCTCGATGCCGGCCTGTCGGGCCCGTCGCGGCTGCACGATCTGTGCCTCAAGATCGAGGCGATGACGCCCGGCGACTACGCCAAGGGCGGCGCCGATATCGTGATCGATTACGGTTTCCACGCCTGCCCGTTCGGCGTCGCGCTGGTGATGGCGACAGCCAAGGGTGTCTGCGGCCTCGGCTTCGGCGACGAGGGCGAAGAGCAGCAGATGCTCGCCGACATGCAAAAGCGCTGGCCCAAGGCCGCCTATCGCAACGCGCCCGAACGCACCGCGAAATTCGCCAAAGCGATTTTCGATTCGAAGAAGAGCGGCGCCGATCTCAAGCTCCATCTCCTCGGCACGCCGTGGCAGATCAAGGTGTGGGAAGCGCTGCTCGCGATCCCGCAAGGCAAGACCGCGACCTATCACGCGATCGCGTCGGCGGTCGGCAACGACAAGGCCTCGCGCGCCGTCGGCATGGCGGTCGGGCGCAATCCGATTTCGTGGATCATCCCGTGCCATCGCGTGATCGGCAGCAGCGGCGCGCTCACCGGCTATCACTGGGGCCTGCCGCGCAAGCGCGCGATGCTGGCGGTCGAGGCCGCCCGAGCGCACGCCGCCGGAGCCACTTCGGCTTCGGCGTAAGCGTGCGCGACCAAAAATAACTCAATCCGCGGCGAGCACGTCCGCCATCGCGTAGAGTCCCGGCTTCCTGCCCTGGCCCCAGCGTGCCGCGGCGACGGCGCCGGGTGCGAACATTGCGCGGTCCTCGGCGATGTGGCTGAGCACGATGCGCTCCTGCGGCCCGGCCAAGATCACCTGGTGGTCGCCGATCACGGTGCCACCGCGCAGGGACGCAAAACCGATGACGCCGTCCGGCCGTGGTCCGGTGAGGCCGTCGCGCCCGCGCGCCGAATGGTCTTTCAGAGAAATGCCGCGCGCTTCCGCCGCTGCTTCGCCCAGCATCAGCGCGGTGCCGCTCGGCGCGTCGATCTTGCGCCGGTGATGCATCTCGACGATCTCGACGTCATAGCCGGGCAGCGCCTTCGCCGCCTGCGCCACCAGTTTCGCCAGCACGTTGATGCCCAGACTCATATTGCCGGATTTGACGATTACCGCGTGCCGCGCGGCGGCGCGGATTTTCGCGTCGTCGTCGTCGGAGCATCCCGTGGTGCCGATCACATGGACGATACGTGCCTGCGCGGACAGCGCCGCCAGCTCGACCGAGACGCGCGGAATGGTGAAATCGATCAGCGCCTGCGCCGCCGCGAGCAGCGGCAGCGGATCGTCACTCAGCGTGATGCCGAGCGGCTTCAGCCCTGCCTGCGTGCCGGCGTCCTGCCCAAGTGCCGGATGTCCTGGTGCCTCCAGCGCCCCGGACACCGTCATGCCTTCAGCTTCCGAAACCGCGCGCAGGATCTGGTGCCCCATGCGGCCCCCGGCTCCGGCAACGACGATGCGAAGTTCGCTCATGCGCGCACCTTAATCGGCAAGTTCAGTTCGCGATATGGCTCATGTGATCGACCACGTATGCGGCGATCGCCTGCCCGAACCATGGCACGGTGAGGATCAGCGCCGACGCGCCGACGCGCACCAGCGTGGTCTGGTCGAACGGCCATTCCGGCGCCGCGGCGATGCGCGTCTCATAGGCGAGCAGGCCCTGCAGCCGCGTCGCGGCGGAGGCATCGTTCACCGCCGCATCGCGCAAGCCGTCGATCTGGCCGCGGATGCGCTCCAGCTCGGCATGCTTGGCGGCGCGAATCCTGTGATGCACCCGCTCCATCGGCCGCACGAACATCCAGATTCCTATCGCGAGCAGCCCCGCCACCATGGAGACGTTGAACGCGCTCAGCCCGCCACCGACGAAGAACAGGCACGACACCGCGCTCACCGTGAACCAGATCAGCGCGAAGCGCGCCGCCGAGCGTCCCCAGACGGCGAGCAGATCGATGCGCAACAAATCGACGACGAGGTCGTGATCGATGGCTTCGGAGGTCGATTTCGAGCCGGAACGCGACAGCTCGATCCCGCGTGTGAACGAGGTGACGAGCAGCGTGTTGACCAGCACGAACCACGCGAACACGGCGTAGGGCGGATGCGGCAGCGCGAACATCGCTGCGCCGAAGAATGGCCAGCTCAACACGATGCCCAGCACGATACCGATCCCGGTGAACAGCGGCAGCCGCGCATCGGTCGGCGTCAGCTGCACCAGGTTGCGCCGCGCCATCGCGCCCGGTTTCAAGACCGCCTCGAACGCGGCGCGGTCGAGCCGTTCTTTCACGCGTGTATGGCGCTGGATGAACAGCACCGCGCACAGCATCAGCGCCAAAGTGAACGCGACGCGCGGCAGCGATTCGACGCCGAGCCCTTGCGGTGTCTCGCTGATGAGTTTGACGTGATGGATCTCCGCCGCGATGACGAACAGGCCGAACAGCACGACGAAGATGATCAGCGCCGTGGTGAAGGTCCCGAACGGCGACAGCACGAACAGCCGCTGCTCGAAATAGGCGCGGGAATCCGCGGCGCGGTATTCGTCGGCGGTTGTCAGAACGGCGTCGCTCATGGCGAGAGCTTTGCGCGGGGCATCCCGCTTGTCGAGATACTTCACCTCCCCACAAGGGGGAGGTGAAGATTACGCCTGCGTATCCACCGCGCCGCCGGGCGCCGCGCCATTCCCGGCTTCGCGCGCGGCCACGGTCACCATGGCCGGGCGCAGCAGGCGGTCGCCGATGGTGAAGCCGGTCTGCATCACGTTGACCACGGTGCCGGCGGGGCGGCCCGAGCCCGGAACCTCGGCGATGGCCTGGTGGAAGTTCGGGTCGAACTTGGCGCCCTCGGTCTCGATCTGCTTGACGCCGTGATTGGCCAGCGTCGACAGCAGCTGGCGCTCCGTCACCTCGACGCCCTCGATCACCGCCCGCACCTGCGGGTCGGCGGCGTCGCGCACCTCGGCCGGTAGATGCGACAGCGCCCGCGCGAAATTGTCGGCGATGCCCAGCATGTCGCGGGCAAAGCGGCTGACCGCGAACTGCTTGGTGTCCTCGCGCTCGCGCTCGCCGCGGCGCCGGACATTCTCGGTCTCGGCCAGCGCGCGCAGCAGCCGGTCCTTGAGATCGACATTCTCGGCGTTCAATGCCTGGATGACGTCGGCCGGATGCGGCTGGTTAGGGTCGATCTGCGGGATTTCGTCGTCTTGTTCGCTCATATTCTCTTCCTAACGTTTCAGCCGAGCAATCGGCCAACGACTTTTGCGGTGTGGTCGACCATCGGGATGATGCGGCCGTAATTGAGGCGGGTGGGGCCAAGCACCCCGATCACGCCGACGACCTTGCCGGCGGCATTGGCATAAGGCGCGGCTATGATCGACGAGCCGGACAGGCTGAACAGCCGGTTCTCCGAGCCGATGAAGATGCGCACCCCGTCGCCGTCTTTCGCCAGCTCGAGCAGGCGGATCAGGTCGTTCTTGCGCTCGATATCCTCGAACAGCGTGCGCACGCGCTCGATGTCGGCCTGCGCTTCGACGCTGTCGAGCAGGTGCGAGGTGCCGCGCACGATCAGCACCTTCTCGTCGATGTTGCGCGAGCCGTTCATCGGCTGGGACAGCGTGGCGAGACCCTCGGCGACGATCTTGGCGGTCAGCACGTCGAGCTCGGCGCGCTCGCCGTCGAGCTCCGCCAGCACTTCGGCGCGCGCCGAATCCAGCGTCCGCCCGCGCAGCCGCGCGTTGAGATAATTCGACGCTTCCTGCATCGCCGACGCAGGCAGGCCGATAGGCGCGTCGATGAGCCGGTTCTCGACCTGGCCGTCCTCGCTCACCATCACCACCAGCGCCTTGCCGGGGCCGATGGAGGTGAACTCGATATGCTTGAGCGGCGAATCCTGTTTCGACGACACCAGCAGCCCGGCGCAGTTCGACAATCCCGACAGCAGCGAGGTCGCTTGCGTCAGCACGTCTTCCAGCGCCCGGCCCGACCCCGACATCCGCGCCTCGATCGCGACGCGCTCGTCCGGGGCCAGCTCGCCCACTTCCAGCAAGCCGTCGACGAACAGCCGCAGCCCCTTTTCGGTCGGCGCCCGGCCGGCGCTGGTGTGCGGCGCATAGAGCAGGCCCATGCTCTCCAGGTCGGCCATCACGTTGCGGATCGAGGCCGGTGACAACGCCAGCGGCAGGCGCTGCGACAGGGTGCGAGAGCCCACCGGCTCGCCGTTCGAGATGAAGGCTTCGACCAAATGGCGGAACACCTCCCGGGGCCGGTCCCCCAGGGCGGCGTTCAACACGCGGGCCGATGCGGCATCCATAAACTCAAACCTTTGAACTGAAAGGGCTTTTCCAAAAACGGGTGGTTTCGTTTGCACACACCGTGCAACGCCGCTAGGTAACGGGCGACGCCCAAAACTTCAAGGCAAACCACCATGCGCCCATCCGCCCGCGCAAACGACCAGATGCGTACCGTGAGCCTGGAACCCGGGGTTGCCAAGCATGCCGAGGGCTCCTGCCTGGTGAAGTTCGGTGACACCCACGTCCTGTGCACCGCCAGCCTGGAGGATTCGACCCCCGGCTTCCTGCGCGGCACCGGCAAGGGCTGGGTCACCGCCGAATACGGCATGCTGCCCCGCGCCACCCATGAGCGGATGCGCCGCGAGGCCGCCCAGGGCAAGCAGTCCGGCCGCACCCAGGAGATCCAGCGCCTGATCGGCCGCTCCCTGCGCGCCGTGGTCGACATGTCGGCGCTGGGCGAGCGCCAGATCGCGATCGATTGCGACGTACTGCAGGCCGATGGCGGCACCCGCACCGCCTCGATCACCGGCGGCTTCATCGCACTGCACCAGTGCATCCAATTCATGAAGAAGACCGGCATGGTGACCAAGCCCGCGATCAAGGATCACGTCGCCGCGGTGTCGTGCGGCATCTGGAAGAACACCCCGGTACTCGATCTCGATTACGCCGAGGATTCGACCGCCGAGACCGACGCGAACTTCGTGCTGACCGGCAGCGGCGGGTTGGTGGAGCTGCAAGGCACCGCCGAAGGCGCGCCGTTCTCCGACGAGGAGTTCGGCGAGCTGCTGCGCCTCGCGCGCAAGGGCATCGGCGAGCTCATCACGTTGCAGAAGAGTGTGCTCGGCGCATGAAGCTGGCGCGCGGCGACACGCTGGTGGTGGCGAGCCACAACCAGGGCAAGGTCCGCGAGATCCGCGAATTGTTGGCGCCGTTCGGCCTGCACGTCATCGGCGCCGGCGACCTCGAATTGGAAGAGCCCGAAGAAACCGAAAGCACCTTCGCCGGCAACGCCGAACTGAAAGCCCGCGCCGCCGCCAACGCGACCGGCCACATCGCGCTGTCCGACGATTCCGGTCTCGCGGTCGCGGCGCTGGACGGTGCGCCGGGTATTCTCTCCGCGCGCTGGGCCGGACCGCAGAAGGATTTCGCGGTCGGCATGACGCGCATCGAACGCGAGCTGCGCGACAAACACGCGACCGATCTGTCCGCCAAATTCGTCTGCGCCTTGACGCTGGCGCTGCCCCACGGCGCGGTGCGCACGTTCGAAGGTGAAGTGCACGGCACGCTGACCTTCCCGCCGCGCGGCGTTCATGGCTTCGGCTACGACCCGATCTTCATCGCCGACGGCATGACGCAGACCTTCGGCGAGATCGATCCCGCCGCGAAGCACGCGATGAGCCACCGCGCCCGCGCCTTCGAAAAGCTTGTCGCGAGCGACGTCTTTTCCCCATGAGCGGCTTCGGCATCTACGTCCACTGGCCGTTCTGCGCGGCCAAGTGCCCCTATTGCGACTTCAACAGCCACGTCCGCACCAAATTCGACGAGGCCGGGTGGATCGACGCCATCGTGCGCGAACTGGAATGGACGGCCGCGCAACAAGGCCCGGATCGCCCCATCGTCGAGACGATCTTCTTCGGCGGCGGCACGCCGTCGCTGATGCAGGGCACGAGCGTCGCGCGCACGCTCGACACCATCGCGCGCACCTGGCGCATGGCGAACGATGTCGAGATCACGCTCGAATCCAATCCCGCCAGCGCCGACGCCACGCGCTTCGCCGATTACCGCGCCGCTGGCGTCAACCGCCTGTCGCTCGGCGTGCAAGCGCTGAACGACAAAGACCTGAAAATGCTGGGCCGTTTACACAATGTCGCCGAAGCGAAAGCCGCGCTGGCGTTGGCGATGAAAAACTTCGACCGCGTTTCGCTCGACCTGATCTATGCGCGCCCGGACCAGACCGTCGCGGCATGGCGCGAGGAATTGCGCGAAGCGCTGGCCTTCGGCACCGATCATCTGTCGCTCTACCAGCTCACCATCGAGCCCGCGACGCCGTTCTTCACGCTGCACAAGACCGGCGCGTTGAAAATCCCCGATGAAGACCGCGCCGCTGAACTCTACGAGATGACGCAGGAGATGACGCAGGCCGCCGGCCGCCCCGCTTACGAGATTTCCAATCACGCGCGGCCAGGCTCGGAAGCGCGGCATAACCTTCTCTATTGGCGTTATGGCGCCTATGCCGGCGTCGGTCCCGGCGCGCATGGCCGGCTCGACCTGCGCGGCAAGCGCGTCGCGACGCAGACCGAGCGCCTCCCCGAACGCTGGCGCGAGACGGTGGCGCGCACGGGCCACGGCCTCATCGAGCAAAGCGAGATCGCGAACGCCGACGCCGCGCGCGAGCATCTGCTGATGAATTTGCGCCTGAGCGAAGGCATAGACCTCGCCGCCTATCGCGCCCGTTGGGGCGCCGCACCGGACGCGGCGCGCATCGCGTCGCTCGCGGAAGATGGCTTGGTGAGGTTGGAAGGTGATCGATTGATCGCAACGCCGCGCGGGCGATTGCTGCTCAACAGCGTGATTGCGGCCCTCGCAGACTAATGACCTCCCCCTTTGTGGGGAGGTGAAAAAACTACGCCCCCGGCTTCACGAACGTCTTCGGCGCGGGATCGACCACATGGAAACCGTCCGGTCCCACCGATAGGACCGCGAGGCCGCGCTCCGCCGTGCCGTCCGGCGCAAAGCGGAAAATCCCGTCGGCGCCGGAGAACCCGTTGGGATCGGTCAGTGCCGCGGCGGTGAAGCGCTTGTAGGGGTCGCCCTTGGCCAGCGCCGCGACCAGCGACACCGCATCATAGGCCAGCGCCGCAAGCTGCGGCGGATTGGCGCCATAGGCTTCGCGATATTTCGCATTGAATGCGATCTCATCCTTGGGGTCGGGCGCGGCGAACCAGGCGCCGCTCAGCGTGGGCGCGCCGGCATTCGCCGCTTCGTTCCACTGCCCGGTACCGAGGATCTTGACCTTGGAGGGATCGAGCCCGCTCGAGCCCAGTGTCGGCGCCGCGGCGCGCAGCACGGTGCCGCCCAGCGGCATGAACAGCGCATCGGCATCGGTCTTGGCGATGGTCGCCGCCGGCGCCAGCACGCCGTCGACCGTCGCGTTGAAATGCTCGACCTGGCCGAGCTCGCCCTTGCCGGCATCGAGATCGGCTTTCAGCGCGGCCAGCGTCACGTCGCCGAACGAGGTCGCCGGCACCAGCGCCGCGATCTTGTGATGGCCCTGCGCCAGCGCATAGGCCACCACGCGGTCGGTATCGTTCTGTGGCAGGAAGCCGAGGAGATAGACGCCGTCGCCCGCCACACTGCGGTCGGTTGAGAACGACAGCACCGGCACGGCGCGGTCGGCGGCCTCGTGGCGGATGGCGCGGACGGATGGCGCATAGAGCGGCCCGACGATGATCTCCGCCCCCTGGTCGAGCAGGCGCACTGCCGCGCCGGCGGCGCTCTCCGGCGTCGAACCCTCGTCGGCGGTCATCAGCAGGATGTCCTTGTTGCCCGATTCGTAGAGCGCCAGCTGCGCCGCTTTCAGCATCGACGCGGCCAGCGCCTTCACCGCCGGGGTGCCGCTCGAAAACGGCAGGATCACGCCGACGCGAACCGGGGTATGATCCGCCGGCATGTTGGGCAAGGTGTAGAAGCCCGGCTTGTTCTCGGTCAGGGGATGGCCGGCCTGGGTGCTGCCGGTGTCGATCTGCGGCGTCACGGTGACCGATGTGACCGGCTTGGTGACGCAGCCGCTGAGCGCTATCGCCACCGCGCCAGCAATGGCAAAAAGACGGGCAGGCTGGGCCAGCACGGCAAGACGGGATGCAATTGGCATTGAGACCTCCACAGGGCGAAGACCCTAAGGCTTTGGACGGGTTCCGTAAATCGGGAAAGGGCGGCGAACTTGCGCCGGGCCTTTACGTCACCGCGACCCCGATCGGCAATGCCCGCGACATCACCTTGCGGGCGCTCGATGTACTGGCCGGCTGTGACCTCATTGCGGCGGAAGACACGCGGGTGACCGGCAAGCTGCTCGCGATCCACGGGATTTCGAAGGCGCTCACCCCCTATAACGACCACAATGGCGCGCGCGAGCGGCCCAAATTGCTCAACCGGCTCAAGCACGGCGCGCGCATCGCCTTGGTCAGCGACGCCGGCACGCCGCTGGTCTCCGACCCCGGCTACAAGCTGGTGCGCGAGGCGGTGGCAGAAGGCGTGCCGGTGCATGCGATCCCCGGGCCTTCCGCAACGCTCACGGCCTTGTCGCTCGCCGGCCTGCCGAGCGACCGCTTCCTGTTCGCCGGCTTTCTCTCCGCCCGCGCCGGCGAGCGCGGCACCGCGCTGGCCGAGCTCAAGCCGATCCGCGCCACGCTGATCTTCTTCGAATCGGCGCAGCGCCTCGCCGAAAGCCTGGCGCAGATGGCCGACGTGCTCGGCGACCGCGCCGTCGCGGTGACCCGCGAGCTCACCAAGCTGCATGAGGAGGTGCGCCGCGGCACGCTGGCGCGCCTCGCCGCGCAATACGCCACCGAGGCGACGCCGAGGGGCGAGGTCACCATCCTGGTCGGCCCGCCGCCCGATGGTGCGACCGACGACGCGCTGATGGATGCGCTGCTCGACAAGGCGCTGCCGTTCATGCCGGTGCGCGCCGCGTCGGAGCTGATCGCCCAGGCGCTCGATATTCCGCGCAAGCAGGTCTATGAACGCGCCCTCGACAAGAAGGCCGAGGATGACGGCTGACGCAAAACGCATCGCGGCGGAAAAGCGCGGCCGCAGCAGCGAGACGCTGGCGGCGCTGCTGCTGCGGCTCAAGGGCTACCGCATCCTCGGCCGCCGCGTGAAGACGCGGGCCGGCGAGATCGATCTTGTCGCGCGCTCGCCGCGCGGCATTCTGTGTTTCATCGAGGTCAAGGCGCGCGGCCTTGCGCGCGACGCCGCCGAATCGGTCGCGCCGCGCCAGCAGGCCCGCATCGCACGGGCGGCAAACCTGTTCGTCGCCGGCAAGCCGGCGCTGGCACGTGCCGCGATGCGCTTCGACATCGTCACCGTCGCGCCGCTGCCGCGCCACATCCGCGACGCGTGGCGGCCATGAGCAACACCAGGCTTGCTTACCTGCAATCCATCGGCGAGGCCGGCGACGGCCCGCACGACATCGCGCGCGTCGCACTGATGCTGGCATCGCTCGACCAGCCGCAGCGCTCGCTCGAGCCGTTCCAGGCGCATCTGCTGGAGATCGCCGAGGCGATGCAGGCCGGCAAGGGCCTGATCCGCCGCGTCGCCGACGGCGCCGAATTGCTCTCGACCCTGTTCGTCGAGCGTTACGGCTACCAGGGCGACCGGCTGACCTATGACGATCCGCGCAACGCGGACCTGATGGCGGTGATCGAGCGGCGCCGCGGCCTGCCGGTGTCGCTCGGCATCCTCTACATGCACGCGGCGCGCGCCGCCGGCATGACGGCAAGCGGCCTCAACACCCAGGGCCATTTCGTCATCCGCATCGCCCACCGGCACGACGATCTGACGCTCGATCCGTTCAACGGCGGCGTGGTGCTGGACAGCGGCGATGTGCCCACCGTGCTGCGCGATACGGCCCTTGCAGAACCGGTCAGCGATATCGATGTCTTGCTCAGGCTGCAGAACAATTTGAAGATCCGCGCCCTGGACGCGAAAGAACACGAACGTGCCCTCGAACTGGCGAGCCGCATGGCGCTGATTGCGCCGCGCCGGCCGGACGTCTGGTTCGAGCTGGCGCGGATCAACGAAGCGGTCGGCGTGCTCGGCGCCGCCCGCCTGGCCTACGAAACCTGCCTCGGCCTCGTGGCCACCGGACAGGCGCTGCACAACGAGGCGGTCCTGTCGCTCGCCAATCTCAAGCGCCGGCTCAACTGAACGGAGACTTCATGCTCAACGTCGCCATCCAGATGGACCCGATCGAGCGCATCGACATCGGCGGCGATTCGACCTTCGCGCTGGCGCTGGAGGCGCAGGCGCGCGGCCATTCGCTGACCTATTACGGCCCGCGCGACCTGTCGTTCCGCGAAGGCAAGGTGACGGCGCGGGTGCGTCCGCTCCAGGTGCGCGCTGTCAAGGGCGACCATTTCACGCTCGGCGAGTCCTCGGTGATGGACCTCTCGACCGCCGATGTCGTCCTGATGCGCCAAGACCCGCCCTTCGACATGGCCTACATCACCGCGACGCACATCCTGGAGAACATCCACCCCAAGACGCTGGTGGTGAACGACCCCGGCCATGTCCGCAACGCGCCGGAGAAGATCTTCGTGACGCAGTTCGAAGGCCTGATGCCGCCGACCCTCATCACCACCGACCGGGCCGAGATCAACGACTTCCGCGCCAGGCACAAGGACATCATTGTCAAGCCGCTTTACGGCAATGGCGGCGCCGGCGTCTTCCGCGTCAAGCAGGACGACGAGAATCTCGGCAGCCTGCTTGAGATGTTCACTGCTTTCTACCGCGAGCCGGTGATCGTGCAGCGCTATCTCCCCGAAGTCCGCCAGGGCGACAAACGCATCATCCTGGTGGACGGCGAATTCGCCGGCGCGATCAACCGCGTGCCGGCGGCGGGCGAGGCGCGCTCCAACATGCATGTCGGCGGCCGCCCCGAGGCGACGACGTTGACGGCGCGCGAGAAGCACATCTGCGACACCATCGGCCCCGAGCTCAAGAAGCGCGGCCTGATCTTCACCGGCATCGACGTGATCGGCGACTATCTGACCGAGATCAACGTCACGAGTCCCACCGGCATCCACGAAGTCAAACGCTTCGGCGGCCCCGATATCGCAAAGCTGATCTGGGACGCGATTGAGAGAAGGAAGAACGGATCGTAGCCAAAAGGCTCAACCCTCTCCTCATCCTGAGCCTGTCGAAGGATGACCGCTCGGTCCGTGCAAGTGGCCCATCCTTCGACAGGCTCAGGATGAGGTTCGAGTTCTACCCCGCCAACCCAAACCGGCTCTTATACCGCGCGTCGATATTCGACAGCGGGAAGTAGATGAAGACGTCGATCGTGTCGAACTGCTTGTCGATCACCGCGCCGTCGCCGATGTGGCCGCCGGCGCGCAGGTAACCCTTGAGCAACGGCGGCAGCGCGCGCATCGCCTCCTTGGGATCGATCGCATCCTTGGGCATGCGGTCCATCGGGACATAAAGCTCGGGCCGTGCCTTCACCTCCATGCCCGCCGGGATGGGATAGAAATGGTGCATGAAGGACAATGGCAGCGCGAGCGCTTGCGGATCGGTGCCGGGAAACGAGGCGCAGCCGAACATCAGGTCGATGCCGAAGCGCGCCACATAGGCGAGCAGGCCCTTCCACAATAGCTGCATCGTCGTGGTGCGGTTGCGATAGGCCTTGAGCACACAGGAGCGGCCAAGCTCGAGCAGCTTCTGGCCCTTATGGCCCGCCAGCATCCTCGACATGTCGAATTCGCCGGCGGTGTAGAACCCGCCGGCCCGCGCCGCATCGACATCGCGCGTCAGCCGGTAGGTGCCGACGACCAGCGGCTGGCCGTCTTCGCCGATGGCGGAGCGGTCGACCACCAGAAGGTGGTCGCAGACCTCGTCGAACTTGTCGAAGTCGCGCTTCTGTTCGCGCATCGCGGGCGACGGCACCGCCGCCATCTCTTCGTAGAAGATGTGATAGCGCAGCTTCTGCGCCTGCTCGACTTCGCTTTCGGTTTCGGCCAGGCGCACTTCGAGCGCGCCTGCGGTCGCCAGAACGGGCCATTGCGCAAGTCTGCTCTCGAAGGAGGAGCCAGGCTCGTGAATGTTGACCAAGCGAACAGATCCTTTGGGCGGGCGCCGACTTCTGGAGAGCCAGCTGGCCGCATCCCGGCGAACGGGCCGCATTTTATCGGAGCACGCCGACCGAGGCAAACGGAAGGGTATTTCAGGTCGCGGGTTTGTGCCGGTTGTGCAGGATGCGGGCGAGGACGATGAACAGGGCGATACCGGGTATGCCCGTCAGGCCGCAGCCGATGAAAAACACGGCATAGGCGTGCATCAGGCTCGATCCGGCGCTCAGGCTCTCGACGATCTGGCCGGAGAACCCTTTGAGGAACTTGCCGAGCATGGTGTAGCTCGACGCCAGCAGGGCGTATTGGGTCGCAGTGTAGCCCAGGCTGGTCAGGCTCGACATGTAGGAGACCAGGGCGACGCCCGCAAAGCTGGTCGCGATACTATCGAAGATCATGATGGCGACGAAGACCGGGAGATCGGCCTTGGTGCTGGCCAGCACCGCGAATGCCGCGATGGCCGCCGCCTGCAGGACGCCACCCACGATCAGGGCCCACAGATAGCCGAAGCGCAGCGCCACAAAGCCGCCGGCGGCGATGCCGGCAAGCGAGGCGATGAAGCTGACCGAGCCGCGCACCGCGGCGACTGCGTCTTTGGTCAATCCGATGTCGTGGTAGTAGGGGTTGACCATCGGCCCCATGACGAAGTCCGGAACCCGGTAAAAGCTGATGGCGAACAGCATCAGCAGCGCGATCCAGCCATAAGTGCCGAAGAACGCGATGAACGGCCCCGCGATGGCGTCGAATATTCCGCGCAAGGTGTAGATCGGCGCGACATGTGCCTTGGCTTCCATCACCGCGTCGGCCCGCACCGGCTCGACCGCGAGGAAGGTGGCGAGGAGCCCGATTCCCATCAGCGCGCCGTACAGCGCATAGGAGAACGACCAGCCGAAATGCTCGGCGGCCGCCAGGATGATCGCGTCGGTCGCCAGCAGTGCGACGCGGAAGCCGAACTGATAGGCCGACGAGAGCAGGCCCAGCTCCTCGGTGTTCGCCGCCGATTCGATGCGCCAGGCATCGATCACGATGTCCTGCGTCGCGGCGCTGAAGGCTGCGGCCAGCGCGAAGGCGCCCAGCGTCACCAGCCCGTTCTTGGTGCCGACGAACGCCATGGCGACGAAGGCCAGGCCGACCAGGATCTGCGACAGCGCCATCCAGCTGCGGCGGCGTCCGAGGAACGAGAAGATCGGCGCGTTGACGCGATCGATCACCGGCGCCCAGAGGAATTTCAGCGAATAGGCGATGCCCACCCACGAGATGAACCCGATGGCCGCCAGCGAGGTGCCCTCGTCGCGCAGCCAATAGCCCAGCGTGTTGCCGACCAGCAGGAACGGCAGGCCCGACGAAAAGCCCAGTACCAGCATCAACAGCGTCTTGGGCTGGAGATAGGCGGCGAGCGTACGCTTGGGTTTGACGGCTACGTCTGCGGTCATCGAACATCTTGCCTGAAACAGCCCCGTCACTGGACTAGAGCAATTTCGCTTTCACGTCATCACCAGCTCCGCACCTTCACCGTCATGGCCGGGCTTGTCCCGGCCCCCCATGATCTCAGGCGGCAGTTGTGATCCTGGGTGGCCGGCATGAAGCCGGCCATGACGTGGAAAAGTAGATCAAACAAATCTGGACGAAGAAGCTCCGGTCTTCACGCCGCCGCGTTTTCCAACGCCGGCGCCGCCGGGAAGAAGATACCGAACATGTCGTCCAGCTGGGTGGGGTCCACCGGTTTGGTGAGGAAGCCGTCCATGCCGGCGTCTTTGCAAGCCCGCTTGCCGGTTTCGAGCGCGTCGGCGGTCAGCGCGACGATCGGCGTGCGTTGCCGCCCACTCGCCGTTTCGCTGGCGCGGATCGCCCGCGTCGCCTCGATGCCGTCCATGCCGGGCATGTGGATGTCGGTCAGCACGATGTCGAACGTGTCGGTCTCCATCGCCCGCACCGCGGCATCGCCCGAGGTGACCTCCACGACCTTGTGGCCGCGCCGGCGCAGCAATTCGCGCGTCAGCAGGGCGTTGATCGGGTTGTCTTCGGCCAGCAGGATCTTGAGCGAACTCTTGAACGACGCGGCCACTTGCGGATCGTCGGCGAAGGACGGTGTCGGCGTGGCACGCTGCGGCGCCTCGGCATAGCGCGCGTGCAGCGGCTCGGGCTTGCACAGGATGCGCTCGATGAGCGTGGCGCGCCGCACCGGCTTGACGAGATAGCCGCCGAAGCCGAGCTCGCGCATCGCGAGCAGCTGCGAGCGGCCAGCCGGCGTCAGCAGCACCAGCGCCGGCACGTCGGGATCGAGCATGCCCGGCGGATTGGGTTCGGAATCGGTGCCGGCATCGACCAGCATCATGTCGGGGCGCACCCCGTCCTGGGCGTTGAACACGCGTCCGCCGGCCGAGCGGATTTGCGCTTCCAGCCCTTCGCGCAGGATCGCGTTGCGCGACAGGACCGCGATGGTCATCCCATGCAGCGGTGGATCGCCCGCCTCGGGCGCCGCCTTGACCACCACGGCCGGCAGCATGAACCAGAACTGGCTGCCGCCGCCCGGCGCTTCCTCGATGCCGATCTCGCCGCCCATCGCGTCGACCAGCTTCTTGGAGATCGCAAGGCCGAGGCCCGAGCCGCCGAATTTGCGCGCATGGCTGGAATCGGCCTGGACGAATTCCTGGAAGATCTCCTGGCGCTTTTCTTTGGGCACACCGACGCCGGTGTCGCGCACATCGAAGCGCAGGAAGCGGCGCTCGGCGCCGTCGACGATGCGCACGGCAAGCTCGACGCCGCCGCGCTCGGTGAACTTGACGGCATTGCCGACGAGATTGATCAGCACCTGGCGCAGCCGCAGCGCGTCGCTGCGCACGATCTGCGGCACCACCGCGTCGACCACGGCGACGAGCTCGATGCCCTTGTCATGCGCGCGCGGACAGGACAGCTCGACCACGCCCTCGACCAGCGTGCGCAGTTCGACCTCGTCTTCCTCCGGCGTGAAGGTGCCCGATTCGATCTTGGAGAAATCCAGGATGTCGCCGATCAGCGTCAGCAGTGCCTCGCCCGACTGGTTGATCGCCTGGACATAGGTGCGCTGCTCTGGCCGCAGCTCGGTTTCGAGCAGCAATCGCGCCATGCCCAGCACGCCGTTCATCGGGGTGCGGATCTCGTGGCTCATGGTCGCGAGGAAGCCCGACTTGGCGCGGCTGCCGGCTTCGGCCTTGTCGCGCGCGTCAGTGATCGCGTCTTCCAGCGCCTTGCGCTCGGTGATGTCGCGCCCGACGCTCTGCACTTCGACGAGGCGGCCATTGGCATCGCGCACCGCGAAATCTTCCCACGCGATCCAGCGCCAGCCATAGGCGGTGCGGACATGCTGGTCGTAGCGCACCCGGCCGCGCCCCGATTCGAGGCCGGCGAAGCTGCCGAACAAGGGCGCGCGGCTGTCGGGATGCAGTTCCGGCGCGAAGGGCCGTCCGACCGCGCGCTGCGCCGTCAGTCCGAACAGCTTGAAGAACGCTTCGTTGCCGTAAGTGAGCCGGCTGTCCGGCGCGCGGCGGAAGATCGCGTCGCCCTGCGCGTCGACCAGGCCTTTGTAGCGCGCCTCGCTCTGGTTGAGCCGCGCGTTGAACGCGGCGGCGGCGGACAGCGATTGCTCGAGCCGCGTGCCGGCCGAGCGCAACTGCCCCGCCTGGCGGTCGAGAGTCTCGACGCGCTGGCGCGCCACGACGAATTCATGCAGCAGGAAGGCGACGACGATGGCCACGAGCACCGCGGCGACGGCCGGCGGGATCAGCGTGAAGCGGTCATGCAGCACGACGTCGCCGAACGCGATCACCAGCAAGGCGACCGCGACAAGTCCGAATGCTGTGCGAAGCGCGCGCAAAGCCGCCAACGTCCCTTTTAAAGCCCCCGAGCAAACTACCCATGCAGTGCTTTCGGAAACCCTTAAAGAGAACAATTTTCGTAAGGTGCAAAAAAGGTTAACGTTGCCCCGTCCAGCCAAAAGGCGGGCGGGTAAACTTCGAGGAGGATTTTCGAATGCGTATTGCGATGCTGGCTCTCGCCGGCGCTTTTGTGCTTGCCGGAACCGCGGCTTATGCCGCCGATCCGATGGCGAATACCTATGCCAACACCATCACCACCAAGAACGCCAAGACCGGAATAAGCGGCATGCTGCTGTTCAGCGCCGACGGCACCTATGTGACCAAGGCAACGACCCCCGATGGCAAGCCGGTCGAGATTCCCGGCAAATGGGCGACCAAGGACAGCGGCGCGACGCTCTGCCTGTCGCCATCGGCTCCGGCCGGCGCGTCCGAAACCTGCTCGCCCTTATCGGTCCATCCGGTCGGCGAACACTGGACGGTGACCAATTCGACGGGCGACAGCTTCGATGTCGTGATGACGGCCGGCCGCTAACAGCGTTTGGAGAATTTGCCGCGCGGGGGCGACCCCGCGCGGTTTTTCTTTGCTATCAAGCACTTACAGCGCCGCGCGCCGGCCGGAACCGCGCTGTCACAAAAGCTTTGCAAAACTGTGATGGTCCTTGCGCGCAACGCCGATGGGATGGGTGACACGTGACGTCTTCAGGGCAGACCGACACCTGCCGCCCCACCCCGATCCGCATTGGCGATCCATGTCCGATATTGCCCTCGACGAGCAGATGCTGAGCATTCCCGAACGCGCCATCGCGGTAGCCAAGGGCGGGGCGCGCGACATGCGCTTCCGTCTCCTGACGCTGGCCGCCTCCCTTATCGTGCTGGGCATTTTCGCCGGCGTGATGACGGCGCTCATCATGGGCTCGATGCCGTCGATCCGGGCGTTCGGTTTCTCCTTCGTCACCAGCGAAGCGTGGAATCCGGTGGTCGAGAAATTCGGCGCCCTCGCCTCGATCTACGGCACGATCGTCACCTCGATCATCGCGATGGTGGTGGCGGTGCCGGTCGGCATCGGCATCGCGATCTTCCTGACCGAGATCTGCCCGCGCCCGCTGCGCCGCCCGATCGGCATCGCGATCGAATTGCTCGCCGGCATTCCGTCCATCATCTACGGCATCTGGGGCCTGTTCGTGTTCGCGCCCTGGTTCCAGGAGCATGTCCAGACCTGGATCGTCGACCATGTCGTCGGCGTCCCCGTTTTGCAGGATCTGCTGGGCGGCCCGCCTTACGGCATCGGCATGTTCACCGCCGGCCTGATCCTGTCGATCATGATCCTGCCCTTCATCTCCGCGGTGACGCGCGACGTGTTCGAGACCGTGCCGCATATCCTCAAAGAGGCCGCCTATGGCCTGGGTTGCACGACCTGGGAGGTGATGTGGCGCGTCGTGCTGCCCTTCGCGCGCTCGGGCGTGGTCGGCGGCGCGATGCTGGCGCTGGGCCGCGCGCTGGGCGAGACGATGGCGGTCACTTTCGTGATCGGCAACGCGCATCACATCAAGGAGTCGCTGTTCGCCCCGGCGACGACGATCTCGGCGACCATCGCCAACGAGTTCGCCGAGGCGGTCGGCGACCTCTACGTCTCCTCGCTGATCGAGATGGGCCTGATCCTGTTCTTCATCACCTTCATCGTCCTCGCCGCCGCGCAGCTGATGCTGCGCGCGCTCGAGCGCCGCGCCGGGAGCGCGTCATGAAGAACAGCGCGCTCTACACCCGCCGCAAGCTGTGGAACGGCTTCTTCCTGGTCATGTCGGTCATGGCTGCCTTGTTCGGGCTGGTCTGGCTCGGCTTCATCCTCGGCGAGTTGTTCTACAACGGCTTCTCAAGTCTTTCCGTCAGCGTCTTCACCCAGATGACGCCGGCGCCGGGTGACAAGGGCGGCCTCGCCAACGCGATCTTCGGCAGCGTACTGATGAGCCTGCTCGCGGTCGCGGCGGGAACGCCGCTCGGCCTGCTGGCCGGCACCTATCTCGCCGAATATGGCCGCTATGGCCGCCTCGCCTTCTTCGTGCGTTTCGTCAACGACATCCTGCTCAGCGCGCCGTCGATCGTCACCGGCCTGTTCATCTACGAGCTGGTCGTCGTCAACGATCCCGCCTCGATCTCGCATCTCGTCTGCAACAAGCTCCTCGGCGCCAGCTGTCCGGTCGGTCATTTCTCGGCCTTCGCCGGCGCGCTGTCGCTGATGGTGATCGTCATCCCGGTCGTGGTGCGCACGACCGAGAACATGCTGCTCCTGGTGCCCAACGGCCTGCGCGAGGCCGCCGCCGCGCTCGGCGCGCCGCGCAGCAACGTCATCCGCGCCGTCACCTGGCGCGCCGCGCGCGCCGGCATCGTCACCGGCGTCCTGCTGGCGATCGCGCGCATCTCCGGCGAGACCGCGCCGTTGCTGTTTACGGCGTTCGGCAACCAGTTCTGGAGCACCGACATCACCCAGCCGATGGCGAGCCTGCCGGCGATCATCTTCAACTACGCGATGGGTCCGTATGAGGACCTGCACCGCCTGGCCTGGGCCGGCGCCCTGATCATCACCGCGACCGTGCTGACGCTCAGCATCATCGCGCGTCTCCTCCAACCCAAGCGGAGTTAAGCATGGACGCCCAAGGCGCCCCGACCACGAGTGCGGTCAAGATCGGCATTCGCGACCTGAATTTCTATTACGGCGCGACCAAGGCGCTGAAGAGCGTCACCGTGCCGCTTTACGACCGCAAGGTCACCGCGTTCATCGGCCCGTCGGGCTGCGGCAAGTCCACCTTGCTGCGCATCCTGAACCGCATCTACGAGCTCTATCCGAACCAGCGCGCCGAGGGCGAGGTCCTGCTCGACGGCGAGGACATCCTGCATTCGCGCCTCGACACCAATCTGCTGCGCAGCCGCGTCGGCATGGTGTTCCAGAAGCCGACGCCGTTCCCGATGACGATCTACGACAACGTCGCCTTCGGCATAAAGCTCTACGAGCGCATGCCCAAATCCGAACTCGATGGCCGCATCGAAAGCGCCTTGCAGCGCGCTGCTTTGTGGGGCGAGGTCAAGGACAAGCTCAAGGAATCGGGCCTCAGCCTGTCGGGCGGCCAGCAGCAGCGCCTGTGCATCGCGCGTACCGTGGCGACGCGTCCCGAGGTGATCCTGCTCGACGAGCCGTGCTCGGCGCTCGATCCGATCTCGACCGCCAAGATCGAGGAGTTGATCGACGAGCTCTCCGCCGACTACACGATCATCATCGTGACCCACAACATGCAGCAGGCGAGCCGCGCCTCGGACTACACCGCGTTCATGTATCTGGGCGAGCTGATCGAGTTCGGCCCGACGGAAAAGATATTCACCGCTCCGGACAAGAAGCAGACCGAGCAATACATCACGGGCCGGTTCGGTTAGGGAAATTTGGACGGAGACTCACCCCTCACCTCATCCTGAGCTTGCCGAAGGATGACGGCTCGGTCCCAGCGCGTGGCCGTCCTTCGACAGGCTCAGGATGAGGTGAGGGGTGTTCGCGCCCTACGGAATCGTCCGCGCCGCGATACGGCCGGCAGGCGTCGGTGTCAGGCCGCCCATGCCTTGCGCCACCAGCCCCATCGCGAGCAGCCTTTCGCATATCGCCGCCGGTATGGTGCGGCGGCTGACGAAGCTGCGGCTGATGATGTCGCGCAGGATGCGCTGTTCGTCCGGCGTCAGCTCGCCGCCGCGGTGCATGTGATCCATCGGTTCAACTCGCGAGCTTGAAGCGCGACACGAAGGTCGCATGGGTGACGCGGACAGTGGTCCCGTCCGGCGAACCTTGCCACGCGACCTGGGCGCCCAGCTGCTGTGCCAGCGCCTTGACGATGCTGGTGCCCAATCCGCCTTTGGCCGGTGGGCCGGTGTCGGCTTTTCCGCTGCCGTTGTCGGCGACCGAAAGCTCCCAGGCCGGGCCGTCGACCTCATAGCGGATCGTGACCATGGCGCCGGCGCGCGCGCCGGGAAACGCGTATTTCAGCGCATTGATGACGAGTTCGGTGACGATCAGGCCGAGGCTCACGGCGTCGCCCGACACCATCTGGCTGTCGTCCGCCACGACCTTGAGCTTCGCGGGATGGCTTTCACCGATCATCGATTCCGCCAGCGACTGGCACAGCTTGGTGAGGTACGGCGCGATGTCGATCAGGTCGGCACGCCCCGTGCTGTGCAGGTGGCGCTGCACCGCGGCGACCGAGATGACGCGGCGATGCGCGTCCTGCAGATGCTCGCGCGTCTCTTCCGAATTCACGGCGCGCGCCTTGAGCATCAGGATGCTCGCGATGATCTGCAGGCTGTTGACGATGCGGTGCTGCATCTCCTCCAGCAGGGTCTGCTTGTGCAGCAGCAATTCGTTTGACAGATCTTGCAGCCGCACCTTCTCGGCTTCGATGGCGCGGCGCTCTGTGACGTCTTCGAGGTTGAGGAACAGGATCGGCTGAAAGCCGTTCCACGCCTTGCTGGCATGCATGCGCAGCACGCGGCGGCCGATGCGGGGAAAGTCGCGGCCGATCTCTTCCGGCACGCCGGCGCGTTCGACGCGCAAGGTGCGGTCCAGCAACGCGCGCAAGCCTTCGATGTCCCACGCGCCATCATCGACCGCGAACAGATTGCGGCCCAGCACGTCGAGCGAGTCGACTTCGAAGGCGCGGCAGAACGAGACGCTCGCGAACAGGATCTTGAAATCGCCGCCGAGGACAAGCACCGGCTCGCGCACGGCGTCCACGATGATCTGCGTGAGCGCGCGCGCGTCTCCGATCTGATCGAAGAGGCCCTGCACGATGTAACTTTCCTGAAGCACCCGGACCCTAGGCGCGTTCGTCCGCAATAGCAAAAGCGGATCGAATGGCGTGGCGCCGCGTTGTGCTGGAGAGTGAGCGCGATCTGCGCAAACCATATCCAGCGCTATTGCTTCCTATATTTCGCGCCGGCATTTCCAAGGAAAAAGATAATGTTGAACAAGATGAGCATGTTGCTCGTTGCCGCGGCCGTTGTCGGCTTCTGCGGCGCCGCCGAATCCGCGCCCCATGGCGTCAATGTCGGCACCCTGACCTGCAACGTCGCCAGCGGCTGGGGCTTCGTCTTCGGATCGTCCAAGGACCTGCACTGCACCTTCCGCCAGAACAATCGTCATGCCGAGCATTACACCGGCACCATCTCCAAATTCGGCGTCGATCTCGGCTACACCGAAGGCGGCGTTCTGGTCTGGGGCGTCGTCGCGCCCAGCTCCGACACCCGTCCCGGTGCACTTGCCGGCGATTATGTCGGCGCCAGCGCCAATGCGGCGGTCGGCGTCGGTCTCGGCGCCAATGTGCTGACCGGCGGCTTCGACAAGTCGTTCGCCTTGCAGCCGCTCAGCGTCTCGGGCGGCGGCGGCCTCAACGTCGCGGCCGGCATCGGCGCCATCAGCCTTTCGCACGCCGAATAAAAATCGCCGCGCGGGGCGCCCCGCGCGGCTCGCCCCTCCAAGGAGTCGAACCGATGCCTGTTGAAACACTTCTGATCTGGTTGATTGTCGGCGCGGTTGCCGGCTGGCTCGCGGGCGTCATCGTCAAGGGCGGCGGTTTCGGTCTGCTTGGCGACATCGTTGTCGGCATCGTCGGCGCCTTTGTCGGCGGCTGGCTCCTGCCCAAGCTCGGCGTCCATCTCGGCGTCGGTATTGTTGCGGTCATCGCCAGCGCCACGATCGGCGCCGTCGTGCTGCTGCTCCTCCTGCGATTGATCCGCCGCGTCTAGCGGATCGATCACCGCGCGAGCGGGTTACCATTACACGCCGGCGCGAAGGCGCCGCACAGGTCTTCGGCGCGCTTCCTTCGCAACGCGCAATCATTCAAGGAAAAATCCATGTTGAACAAAATGAGTTTGCTGCTTGCCGCCTCGGCCGTCGTGCTGAGCGCGAGCGCCGCGAGCGCCGACAATTTCGGCGGCAACTACAGCTATCATCGCCATCACCATGACCGTGGCGGCAATTCGCTCGCAATCGATTTCGGCACCGTCGCCTTCGGCTACAATGACGGTTACTGGGACACCGGCCATCGCTGGCACGCCTGGCGCAATCAGAGCGACTATCAGGGCTATCGCCAGCACGGCCAGAACTTCCACGACTGGCATCACGACCGCGACCACGACAATGGCTGGCGCAATCGTTAAGCGCAATTCGGAAAAGTGGACGCCGGTTTTCCGTAAAATTGCGCGCCCATCGAAAAAGCCTTCAGCCGTTCGAAGCTGACCGAAAGCCCGGCGCGCTGACGCGTACCGGGCTTTCGCGCGTCAGGCATAATCGGCTTCGGTCGCCACATCGCTCGGCTGCGTCATCCCCGCCGCGTTGAACACCCAGCTCAACGCGAAGCTCACCGCGATGTTGACGACCAGCGACGACACCGCCGCGTAGCAGGGAATCGTGTAGCCGAAGAGATGGATCGGATAGATCGAGACCTTGAAGGCGTTCTGATACGCCATCCACGTCCCGCTCCCGATGCCTGCAAGCCAGCCGAGCAGAAGCGCCATGGCATTGAGCCGGAAGCTGTACAGTCCGAAGATCACCGACGGCAGCGTCTGGATGATGATGATACCGCCCAACAGCTGAAGCTGGATCGCGTAGGAGGTCGGCAGCTCGACGATGAAGAACAGCGCGCCGGCCTTGACCACCAGCGACACGATCTTGGCGACCTGTGCTTCGCGCGCCGGCGGCGCGTTCGGATCGAAATACTCGCGATAGATATTGCGTGTGAAGAGGTTGGCGCAAGCGATCGACATGATCGCCGCCGGCACTAGCGCGCCGATCGCGATCGCGGCGAACGCGACACCGACGAACCAGCTCGGGAAGCTGTGCAGGAACAGCGCGGGCACCGCGAACTGGTTTCCGAAGGCTTTGAAGCCGTCGGCATATTCCGGCATCGACTTGACGCCCGCCGCCACCGCCATGGTGCCGAGCAGCGCGATCAGCCCCAGCGCAAACGAATAGGCCGGCAGGATCACCGCATTGCGCCGCACGACATGCCGGCTCGATGAGCTGAGCAATCCCGTCACCGCATGCGGATAGAGAAACAGCGCCAGGGTCGAGCCCAGCGCCAGCGTGGCATAGGCCGCCTGCGGCCCCAGGCTCGTCGCCGTCGCCGGCGCGAGCAGCAAGGTCTTTGGATCGGCCGCCGCGAAAATCTTGCCGAAGCCGCCGAGCTCGATCGGGATCACGATCACCGCCGCGATCACGATGATGTAGAGCAGGGCATCCTTCACCAGCGCGATCAGCGCCGGCGCGCGCAGGCCGCTGTTGTAGGTGTAGACCGCAAGCACCGCGAAGGCGATCAGCAGCGGAAAATCGTGCACCACGCCGATCCCCGGCAACGTCATGTCCATATGGATGCCGAGGCCGGCGATGGCGACCTCCATCCCGACCAGCTGCAGCGCGATATAGGGCATGGTCGCGACGATGCCAGTGATCGCCACCGCCAGCGCCAGCGTGCGGTTGCCGAACCGCCCGCGCACGAAATCCGCCGCCGTGACGTATCCCTTGGCGCGCGACACCGACCACAGCCGCGGATAGATCGCATAGACGATGGGATAGACTAGGATCGTATAGGGCACGGCGAAGAAGCCGCTCGCGCCCGCGCCGAACAGCACCGCCGGCACGGCGATGAAGGTGTAAGCGGTATAGAGATCGCCGCCGAGCAGGAACCAGGTGACGACGGTGCCGAAGCGCCGCCCGCCCAGGCCCCATTCCTGCAGGTCGCTCAGATCGCCCCGGCGCCAACGCGATGCAACGAAGCCCAGCACCGTGACCAGCAAAAACAGGACGACGAAGATGACGACCGCGGTCGTGTTCATGGCCGGTCCTTCTCCGCGCGTTCGTCGGCGAAGTAGACCGGGATCATCACGGCGACGCCGAGGATGATCCACAGCATCTGGTACCAATAGAAGAACGGAATGCCGGCGAGCATCGGCGTCACGCGATTGTAGGACGGCACCCACAGCATCGCGACATAAGGGATGAGCAGCAGCAGATGAACGGCGCGAAAACGCCTGCGCCTCGGTTTGTCCGCCATGCCCGCCCCCAAAATCAGCGGCAAAGCCTTAAGGCATTGCCGGAAGTCCGCCAAGGCGGGCGATTTTTTGCGCCGCACAATCGAAACCCGGCGGAAGGCTTGTTAAGCTCCGCGCCGCATCAGGGGGAAGATTGATATGCGGATTCTCATCGCCGGACTTCTCGGCGGACTTGCCATGTATGTGTGGTTGTCGGTGGCGCACATGTCGCCGTTGGGACAGATCGGCGTCCACGCGCTGCCGGGCGGCGAAGCGATGATCACACAGATTGCTGATGCGGCCGGCAACAAGGCCGGGCTCTATTTCGTCCCCGACCACATGAGCGCCAAGCCGTCGGCGGCGGTCGGGCCGTTCGCGCTGGTGTCATTCACGCCCCGCGCCCCGACGGGCTTGTCGCCAGCCCAGCTCACCTTCGAATTCCTCAGCGAGTTGGTGGAGGCGCTCGTCGCTGCCTGGCTCCTGGCGCAGGCGGCCCTCGCGACCTACGGCGCGCGCGTCGGGTTCGTCACCGGCATTGGCGTCGTCGCCGCGATCCTGGCGGAGGCGCCCTATTGGAACTGGTACTCGTTCCCGCTCGATTACTCGCTGGTCAATGCCGCGATGCAGATCGTCGGCTTCTTCGTCGCCGGCCTCGTGATGGCGTGGTGGCTGAAGCCGAAAGCGGCGTAGAGCAGGTCGGTTTCAGGCTGGGTTGCCAACCCCAGCCTCCGGCAAGCTCCTACAGCGCGATCTGCGACCGGAACGCAAACGTGCCGAGGTTCTGCCCGACCTCGGAATTGTTCAGCACGCCATGGCCGAAGCCGGCGGGGATCGTGCCGATACGGCTGACCTGGATGTCCTGGTACTGCAGCGAGAATTTCAGCACGCTGTTGGGATACCAATTGAGCGCCGCGGTGAAGATGCGCTGGTCGCCGCCCCGGATGCCGCCGGCCGGCAACGCGGCGCCCAGCACGCCGGCATGGTCGTTGAGGTCCAGATCGCTGTAGCGCGCCGCCAGCTCCCATGCGCCCGGCCCCCAGCCGTCGAGCGAGAACGGAATGCGCGGCTTCGGATTCGCGAACGAGCCGTTGGCGACGTTATACGGCCGGCTCTCGCCGGTGATGATCCAGGTCGCCTGCGCGTACCAGCCGTCGAAGTTCAGCTCGGGCGCGGCGGCCGCCAGCTGGTCGACGCCATAGCCGAAATAGCCGGCCTGGGCATACAGATTGCGCCATTCGGCGGCGCCTTCCAGGCCGTAATTCCACGCCCGCGCCGCGTTGATCGCGCCGGTGGATACGAAGCGTTCGGTCGCCAGATTGTCGTCGGTCGTCAGCTCCGGCCCGTCCGCCAGCGTGATGTTGCGCGCCGAGCCGGCGCCGGCCGTCGCATCGCCGCCATGCAGGACATAGGTCGCCGCGGCCGAGGCCAGCAGCTTCCAGTCGCTGTCGGAATAGACCAGGTCGCTGGCGCGCGCGACGATCGCCTGCTGCTCGTCGAAGAACAGCGTCGTGGCGGCAACCGAGCCGCCGGTATAGGCGACCGAGGCGAAGGTCTCGTCGCCGGCGTAGATCAGCGCGATGGCGTCGCGCCCGTCGGCGCCGCCCAGGCTGCGCTGCAAGTCGGACGGCGCGTTGCGCTCGAAGAAGATCACGTCGCCGGCCCCGGTCGCGTCTTCCAGATTGGCGCTCGGCGGGAACGCGCCGACACGCACCGCGAACGGCGCAAGGCCGGCATATTCGACATAGGCCTGCTGGATGCGGCCCTGAAGCTCGTTGCCGCTCGAGGCGCCGCTGCCGAAATCGTAGTTGAAATAGTAGTTCCAGTCGCCGAACACCTTGCCTGACACGCCGAGCTGGGCGCGGCGGAAATTGCTGCCGCTCGAAAGGTCTGGACCATTGGCCGCGCCAAGCTGCCGCGCCGCGGCGCTTTGCGAGAAATAGGCGTTGTCGTACTGCACGATGGAACGCACCGCGAAGGAGAAGCGGCCGTCCGACGACGTCACGCTCGGCCGTCCGCCCGCGAGGCTCCACACCGGCTGGTCGGCTTTCTCGATGCGGGCATGGTCTTCGGCGGCGGCGAATTTGTTGACGAGATCGTCGATCGCGACCTGCTGCTGCGCCACGCGCGCCTCAATCGGGGCTGGTGGCGCAGACGGCGCGGCTTCCGCCGTCATCGCGGGCGCTGCCGGCACCACGACGCCCTTGTGCCGCAACGCGCCGCGCAACGCGCTGATCTCGCCGCGCTGCGCCGCGATCTGCTTCTGCTGCAACTCCATCATGCGCTGCATGTCATCGAGGCGCTTGAGAATTGCCGCGTCGTCGGCAAGAGCGGGAACGGCGCTGACGAGAAGTGCCGCGCCGCCGAGGAGAAGTGTCCGCATTTTCATTTAGTGAGCCGCCAGGATGATGAAGCCGTCTTTTTCGAAAATCGCGCGCGCTTCCGGCCCGCCCAGGAAATCGAGGAACGCCTTGGCTTCCGGCTTGGCGTCCTTGATAAGCGCCGCCGGATAAACGATTGGTGCATGGGTGTTCTCCGGGAAAGTACCCACGATGTGCACGCCTTTGTCGCTCAGCGCATCGGTCGTGTAGACGATGCCGAGCGGCGCCTCGCCGCGCGAGACGTAAGCCAACGCGACGCGCACATTCTCTGCGTTCACCAAGTGGTTCACGACGCTGTTCCACACGCCCAGCGTGGTCAGCGACGTGCGGGCATATTTGCCGGCCGGCACCGAATCCGGATCGGCGATGGAGAGCCGCCCGCCGCCGAGTGCACCGAGCAGATCGAAATGTGGCGCGACGGTCAGCGAGACATTTGCGCCCGCTGGCGCGATCAGCACCAAATGATTGCCGAGCAAATTCTTGCGCGTGTCGTGCTGGATCAGGCCACGGCTGTCGAGATATTCCATCCAGTCGGTATCGGCCGACATGAAGACGTCGGCACCGCCGGAGGCCTCGACCTGGCGCGCCAGCGTGGACGACGCCGCGAAGGAGAACGCCGCGTCATTGCCGGTCTTGGCCTTATATGCTTTGCCGACATCGCCCAGCGCGTCGGTCAGCGACGCGGCGGCGAACACGGTGATCGTGCCGGCCTGCGCGGCGAGCGGCGCGAGCGCGAGCAACGCCGCCGCGACGAAGCCGCGAATCCAATTCCTGCCGAGCATGGAAATCCCCGAGTCAATCCCGCCCTCGTGATATCCCAGCGGATATCACGAGTCGAGTTCGAAGCGGGTTTGAATTGCGTGATCTCAGGCGAAACTGCTTCAAGCGTACATAAGAGCGCCGTGCTTCAGGACGCGCGGCGCCCGGCCAGCACCAAGCCCAGACCGGCGAGCAGCACCACGACGCCGGCAATGGTGGGAATCCACACCGTGTGGTCCTCCTGCGTCGCGACATGGATCGGCCCGGCGTCGATCAGCGGCTTGGTCTCGCTGTAGCTGAAATGCCCGAACAGCAGCGCGCCGACGCCCAGCACGATGAGAACGACGCCGATAAGTGTGAGACCGCGCATGAATTTCCCCGTTGTTGCCATGGAAACGGGTGGCGCCACGCAAAAGTTCCGTCAGTTGAGCTGGCTGAGCCGGCGATAGGACAGCGCCTCGGCGATGTGCGGCCGCCCGACGCGTTCGGCGCCGGCTAGGTCGGCGATGGTGCGCCCCACCCGCAGCACCCGGTGATAGCCGCGTGCCGTCAGGCGCATCACATCGGCGGCGTCGGTCAGCAGCCGCGCTCCGGCGGCATCGGGTGCCGCGACCGCGTCGAGCAATTCGCCCTCGGCCTCGGCATTGGTGCGGACGCCCTTGCCGTCATAGCGCGCCCGCTGCACATCGCGCGCCTTGGCGACGCGCCGCGCGACCTCTGCGCTGCCTTCCGCCGGCGGCGGCAGCGACAGATCGGCGGCAGAGACGCTGGCGACATCGACATGCACGTCGATGCGGTCGAACAGCGGCCCGGAGATTTTCGACTGATAGTCCACCGCGCATTTCGGCGCCCGCCCGCAGGCCTGCGCCGGATCGCTCAGATAGCCGCAGCGGCAGGGGTTCATCGCCGCGACAAGCTGGAACCGCGCCGGAAACCGCACATGCGCATTGGCGCGCGCCACGACGGCCTCACCCGATTCCAGCGGTTGGCGCAGCGAGTCTAGAGCCGCACGTTGGAACTCGGGCAATTCATCCAAAAACAAAACGCCCAGATGCGCGAGCGAGACTTCTCCCGGCTTCACGCGCAGCCCGCCGCCGGTCAGCGCCGCCATCGACGCCGAATGATGCGGATTGCGGAACGGCCGCCGCCGCGAGATCGCGCCGCCCGGCAACTCGCCCGCCAGCGATTGCACCATCGAAAGCTCCAGCGCCTCGCGCGCATCCAGCGGCGGCAACAGGCCGGGCAGGCGCTGCGCCAGCATCGACTTGCCGGCGCCGGGCGGACCGATCATCAGGAGGTTATGTCCCCCGGCCGCGACGATCTCGACCGCGCGCTTGGCGGTCTCCTGCCCCTTCACGTCGCGCAGGTCGGGCGCGTTCGTCTTGTCGTCCGCGAGCCGCGCCACCGGCGGGCTCAGCACCTGCACGCCCTTCATGTGATTGATCAGCGCGATCACCGATGGCGCGGCAATGATCTCGATCTCGCCGGCCCACGCCGCTTCCGGCCCGCACGCGGCGGGACAGATCAGGCCGCGCTGCTGCGCGCTCGCCGCGAGTGCCGCCGGCAGCACGCCGGCCACCGCGGTGATCTGCGCATCGAGCGACAGCTCGCCCAGCGCGACATAATTCGCGATCTCGCTCGCCGGCAGCACGCCCATCGCCGCGAGCAGGCCGAGCGCGATGGGAAGATCGTAATGGCTGCCTTCCTTGGGCAGGTCGGCGGGCGCCAGGTTCACCGTCAGCCGCGAATAGGGCAGCGCCAGCCCGATGGCGGACAGCGCGGCGCGCACCCGCTCCTTGCTCTCGGCCACGGCCTTGTCGCCAAGGCCCACGATATTGAAAATGCCGCCGCCGCCTTCGCCGATATGGACCTGGACGTCCACCTCGCGTGCCTCGATACCTTGGAACGCCACGGTGTAGACGTGTGCGACAGCCATTGCAGGCGAGTAGGCCGGGTTTCTTGGCCCCGCGCAACACCGGTTGCAACGTCTGGTTGACGATCACGGCGCGGCGAGCAGGCCCCACATATAGTCGTAAGGCTTCCATGGCGCCGGCAGCGGGAATGTCACCGCGCCGGTCGGCGGCGGTTTCAGCGCGCCATAGTTCGGATGGCCGCCCGCGTCGAACGACGCATAGGCATGACAGGTGATGCACGAGGTCTGCAGCACCGGCACGCCCTTGTTCATCCGCTCGATCACCGAATTGGCGAGCACCGTGGCTTGGCCATCGGGCTTGAGGAATTGGGTCTGCGTCCCCTTCAAGCAGTAATTGCTCCACACCGCATCGATCTTGTTTTTGGCGAACAGCGCCGCCAGCGCCGGCGATTTCGCGCACGGCCCGTACGCGCTGTTGGTCGCGCCTGGCGCGACATTCGTCACGACCGCGCCGAATGCATCACGGCACCCGATATCGTCGCAGCGTCCCGGATTGCTGCGATGCTCGAACGTCATCCACAGCCATTGCGGGATCTGCCTGCTCTGCACCGACATTCCGGCCAGCGCGTATTCGTCGGTCTTGCCGTGATAGGTCGCCATGTTGGTGTAATAGGCGCGGCGAACCTCGGCGGCGTTGTGATAGCTCCCCGGCAGCCAGCGCAGGATCGTGGCTACCGCAATCCAGTCCGCCTTCACCACGATCGCATCGCTGGGAAACGCGACGGGCCTGGGATCGCCATGCGCCGCCACCAGCCCCGCGACGGTGAACAGATTGTCGTTCACGATGGCGTCGTAGACCGGCCGGTTGTGCCGCACCTCTTCGCCGATGCACGCGCCGACCGGAAAATGCCCGATCACGCCGCCTTTGGGATAGCAGTTCTCGGCTTTGGCGGCGGGCGGCAGTCCGTGATCCGCCGCCGCCGCCGCAAGGCTCGGCAGCAGCAGCTTGCCCGGCGTCGCGCCCGGCCAATGCGGCTTGGCGGTATAGATGTCGCTGTCCAGCGCCCAGGTCTCGAACGCCACCGCCTTGACGCCGGGCGTGCTCGCCGGCGTCGTCATCGCGATGAACACCTGCCATGCCATCTCGTCGGGCGGCGCGGCGCTGGCCGCCGTCGCGAACGCAATCAGCAAAACCGATAACGACAGCAATCTGCGCATATCGCTCTCCTGCGTTAGGCGTGCAACACGAACCCAGCCGCGGCGCCGGCGATCAGCATGCGCGCGAGCCAGCCGATGCAGTGCGCGACGGTGATCCTGTTGTCGATCTTGATGAAGAAGCCATTGACCACCACAACGACGAACGGTCCCGCCAGCCAGACGAGCGCCGCGATCTCAAGTCCCGCGACGATGCCGTGAATGCCCGCGATGGCGCACAGCGCGACCACCGCGCCGCTCATCACGAAGCCGAGCATGCTCGACCAGATGATGGCGCTGCGCTCGGAACCTGCGCGGATGCCGGGCCGCCACACTTCGGGAAAGCGGTTATAGGCATCGTGGAACAGCACGCCCATGAACAGCCAGTCGGTGAGCCCGCCGACAAGCCCCGCGCCGAACCCGGCCGCGAACAGCATCCCGTTCATGATCGCCCCCTGAAGCCGGGCGGACTCTAAATCGGAACGGCGTCGAACGCGATGGTGGTGCGCGCCGTCGGCGCGTGGAATCGCACCGTGCCGTGCCACATATAGGACGGAAACAGGACAAGCCGCCCCGGCACCGGTTGCACCATGCGCGCGATCGGATCTTTCAGCCCCGTCGCGAAAGGCGGCTCGCCGAATTTGAGCCAGCCTTGCTTGGCGGTCTCATCCTTGGCGGCGTCCGGCACTTCGACATAGTAGCAGGAGCTGATCCAGCCGCGCGGATGCATGTGGTTGGTGTGAAAGCCTTTGTCGTAGAGCCGCGACGACCATGAGCCCGTGAAGCGGAAACCCTCCGTGCGGCGCCCCGCCAGCGGATGTTCCGCGCCGTCGTCGAGACCCGCGATATAGTGCGCGACCACCTCTTCGATCCGAACGCGCAGCGCCCGGATCAACGGATTGTCGCTCTCGAACAGCGGGTCCATGGTCTGCGTGCCGTTGCGCAGCGTCTGGTCGACATGCTCACGCCGGTCGGTGTGCAGCATGTCGAGATAGGTGTTCAGCGCGTCGTTGAAGTCCGCCATGCTGGCAAAGCCCGGCGGCGGCTCCAGGTCGAACACCCGCACATGCTTGTCGTAATCGGTCAGCGCGACCGCGCGCGCATCGTCATTGGCGCGCAACGCCAGTTCATGCACCGCCAGCGCGCCCTGATCGAAGGGCTTGTGCGCTACCACGTCCTGCGTCAGCTCCAGCGCGCGCTGCGCCTCACCGGCGCGCAGCAGCATCACCGCGAGATTGACCCGCGTCGTCTGGTCGTCCGGCTGCAACGCAATCGAGCGTTCATAGGCCGCGACCGCCTGGTCCAATTGCCCGAGGCCGGACAGCGCCAGCGCCAACCCGTTCTGCGCCTCGGCGCTGGCGGGCAACGCCGCCGCCGCGCGCGCGAAGCATTCCTGCGCCTCCGCAAACCGCTCGGCGCGGATCAGGAAGCCGCCCTTTTTCATCAGCAGCACTTCCGGCTGCGGTAGCTGCGCCGCCGCTTCGTCATAGGAGACGAGGAATTCCGCGTCACGGCCCTGGCGGTAGAGCAACTCGTTCAATTCCTGATGCGCCGCCAGATGTCCCGGATGGCGGCCAAGGAATTTGCGATAGCCGTCCGCCGCCTCGTCGTCGCGTTTCAGATGCGCCAGCGTGTTGGCGCGGTTGTATCCGGCCGAGGGCAGATCGGGCTTGCGCGCCAGCGCGCTGTCGAACAGCGGCAGCGCCTCGTCATAGCGCCGCTGCAGTTTCAGCGCCACCGCCAGATTGTGCTCCACCGCCGCGCGCAGGAATGCATCGCCCGCCGGCTGTTTCAGCGCCTCGCGCAATACCGCCTCGGCTTGCGCCGGCTGCCCCATCTCGTTGAGCAGCGCGCCCAGCTCCACCGGCACCGCCAGCGACGCCGGCTGCAATTTCAGCGCCGCGCGCAGATGCCGCTCGGCATTCTCCGCATCGCCGGTTGCCTTTTGCGCGGCGCCCAGCGTCACCAGCGCATCGAACAGCTCGGGGTTGGCGCGCAGCGCGGCGCGCAGCAGCGGGATCGCCTCTTCCGGCCGCCCCGTCACCGCGAGCAGCTTGCCGAGATTGGCCTGCACCATCGGCTGGGCGGGCTTGCGTGCCAGCGAATGGCGATAGAGCCGTTCGGCCTCGCGCAGATCGCCGGCCCGCGCGCGCACGAAGCCCAGAAGCTGCAACGCCTCCGGCTCGTACCGCGCCTGGTGCAAAACCCGGCGCAGGATCTGTTCGGCCGGGGCCATCTGGCCGGCCTGTATCGCCTGCACGGCCTGGCCGAGCATCGCGGCAATCTGACCTGTCGGTGGTGCGCTCACGGCGTCCTTTTTTGCAGCGATTCCAAGGACTGGCGCGCTCTTGCGCCTCGTCCCGTCGCCACCTACGCTTTCGCCCACGCTATTTCAAACCGGAAGAGACGACAAATGGCAGCGCCGAAGTTTCAGGGGACGGACAAATATGTGGCGACCGACGATCTGCGCATCGCGGTGAACGCCGCCGTGGCGCTGGAGCGTCCGCTGCTGGTCAAGGGCGAGCCCGGCACCGGAAAGACCGAGCTTGCGTTCCAGATCGCCGACGCGATGAAAGCGCCGCTGATCACCTGGCACGTCAAGTCCACCACCAAGGCGATCCAGGGCCTCTACGAATACGACGCCGTCACCCGCCTGCGCGACAGCCAGCTCGGCGACGCACGCGTCAAGGACGTCAAGAACTACATCCGCAAGGGCAAGATGTGGGAAGCGTTCGAGTCGCCGGTCCGCCCCATCCTGCTGATCGACGAGATCGACAAGGCCGACATCGAATTCCCCAACGACCTTCTGCTCGAGCTCGACCGCATGGAATTCTTCGTCTATGAGACCGGCGAGACGATCAAGGCGGCGCAGCGCCCGATCATCCTGATCACCTCGAACAACGAGAAGGAATTGCCGGACGCGTTCCTGCGCCGCTGTTTCTTCCACTACATCAAGTTCCCCGAGCGCGAGACGATGCAGAAGATCGTCGACGTGCATTATCCCAACATCAAGCAGAAGCTGGTGGCCGAGGCGCTCAACGTCTTCTACCAGATCCGCGACGTGCCCGGCCTCAAGAAGAAGCCCTCGACCAGCGAGCTGCTCGACTGGCTCAAGCTCCTTCTCAACGAGGACATCCCGCCCGAGGCGCTGAAGGAAAAGGACCCGACCAAGCTGATCCCGCCGCTGCACGGCGCCCTGCTCAAGAATGAGCAGGACGTGCATCTGTTCGAGCGCCTGGCGTTCCTGGCGCGGAGAGAGAGCCGCAACTGATGCGCGGCGTGGCCGCCTGTATGTTTGTGGCCGTGCTGATCCTTCCGCAAGCCGCAACGGCGGACGACGACATCGATCCGTTATGTGCGCGTCTGCATGCCTTTTACGAGGCGCCCTTCGAAAAAGGCGCCCATTTTCGCTCCGTCGAATTCCATTGGCTTGGACTGTGGATGGACTTCGACAAAGGCTGGCGCAAGGTTTGTCATTTCACGCAGGGGGACGCGGCCGCGACGGCACTCTGCAGCTGGCTCCCCGAAAATGTCTCGTTCGAATTCCCGGAATATCTTCCGCACCGAATCGTGGAATGCGAACCAGGCGTCCACTGGCCCCAGAGCGGCGACGTGACGGTCGACATCACCTATGGGAAGACCACCATCTTTACCTCGGACCGGTACGTGCGGCTTGAAATCGATTTTCGGGACCGCAAAAACGCGGATGTGGGAATACAGCTCACGGCGTTCGACATCAGTGCCGATTCTCACCATGACGAATTCACGGACAAGATTCCGCAGCTGTTCGGGCCGGACAATCCGGTGACGGAGCCTTAATGGCTACCGATCGCGTGGTTTCCCCTCGCGCCGCCGCGCCACATGCCACGGCACGTTCGCCGGAACGAGCAGGCGGTGCATTTGTTCGAGCGCCTCGCGTTCCTCGCGCGGCCGGAGAGCCGCAACCAGCCCTTAAAGGAGCCGCCCCATGCGTTTAGGACTTTGGGCGGTGGCCCTGTTCGTGGCGGCGCTCGGCGCGGCGCGGGCCGACACGCCGGGCGCGGCACCGCCTGCGCAATCGCCGGAAGAGATTCTGCAAAAGCAGCGCGCCGAACTGGCGGCGCAGCCGCTCGACAAGTCCATCTGGCGCGCCGAAAGCGACGGGTCCTTCACCCATCTGATGTCCGGCCTGCAATGTCCGGCGAAGATCGGTGACTATGCCGTCGCCAAGCCCGTGACGTTCGATCACGTCGGGCTCGATGTCAGTTGCGACTATACCAACGCCGTCGGCACCGAAGTGACGCTCTATCTTACGCGGCGCAACGGCCAGCCGATCGGCGACGATCTCGCCAAGGCCAATGCCGAGCTGCGGCAATTCCATCCCGATCTCACGCTTCTGCCGGACTCCGGCGAAGGTGCTTTGTCGGACGATCCGCTGTGGAAGCGAACGCTCTACGCCGGCAACAAGAACACGCTGCATTCCGGCATCTGGATGCGCGATCTTTCGGGCTGGACGATGGAATTCCGCGCCAGTTATGTGCCCGGCATTTCCGGTGACGCGGTCGCGCTCATGGAGACGCTGTCGAAGCAGGCTCTGGCGACCGCCGGCGCGCATCTGGCGGCCTGCGACGCCGCGCCGCCCGTCACGCGCGGCGGGACGATCGTGAACGACGACGCGATGATGATGGAGTTCGTGCTCATCGCCGGCGCCGGCGACGACATCACGGGCGCCAAGCCCGAGCCGGAGAATTGGTGCGTTGAGCGTCCCGCAACCGATCTGGGACCGACCTTGTTCTGGCGCAATATCGGCGGCGATGGGCATGTCGGCGACGTCGATCGCCTCACCATCGCCGGCCGCGATCCGCCGCAAACCCTGCTCATCGAATCCGAGCCCCTGCTCGGGCTCGTCGCCGATGCCGACAAGAAGTCGGACGCGCCACCCTCCTACGTGGCGACGCTGGTCCAGGGCCCGCACCAGCTGATCGTGGCGGTTTTTCGCGGCCGGCCGTCGGCCGAGGACGCCTTCAACCTCGCACGCGATGTGCTCACCGGCAAAAGAAAGCCCTTGGCCGAACGCGACGCCGGCACGAAAAAGATCACGATCTTCATGGACGGCAAGTAGCGCGCGCGTTCAGCAAAGCGAGCAGCAACCAGGCCCCGACCAAACCGAGGCCTTGAAGTTCATTGTCTCCTCAATCCGCCGGCTTGCCCTCCCGCCGCTGCGCCACATGCCACAGCACGCCCGCCGGATCGACGAGATACGTGATACGCAAACCCCAGGGCTGCAGCGCAGGCGCCATCGGCGGCGCGACGCCGAACCGGCCGGGCAGATCGAGGCTCTCGATATGCCGCCACCACGCGTCGAGGTCGTCGACCATCAGCTGCATCATGAAGTTCTCCGCCGCGCCTTCGCCGAGCGGACGGTGCAGGATGAACGAGGTGTGCCCGATGCCGAAGATCGCGACGTCGCTGTCCAGCAGCTTGGTGAAGCCGAGCGCTTCGTAGAACGCCTTGCTCGCGTCGAAATCCAGCGTGGGGAGGAACGGCCGCGCCGCCTCGGCTCCGCTCGGGATCGTCATGGCCGTCTCCATCCTTTGCGCGTGTCGCCCGCGCCGCGGGTCTGATACTATCGCGCCCGAACAACACCGGAAACCGGGAATGACCGTAACACCGATCCGACTGGCTTTGGCCGCGCTCGCTTTGCTGGCGTCTCCGGCCTGCGCCCAGACGACGGACATCGACGCGTTCAAGGACGGCCCGGACGAGGCCAAGGTGCATTCCGCCTCCGGCTTCGTCTGTCCGCTCTACATCGGCCATTTCGAGCGCGACGCCTATGGCGAGCGCGATCCCTCGCTCGGCACCGATTTCTGCGCCTATTCGGGGATCGACGGCGTCTACGGCACGATCACGCTGACGCCGCTCAAGGCGGCTTACGATCCCAAGACCGCGCTGGCGCCGGAATTCACCGAGCAGGAAGGCATCGGCGGGCGGCTGATCGGCGAGCGCACGATGAACATCGGCGGCGGCGCCGCGCCGATCTCGGTCTATTCGCGCACCTATGAGACTGCGGCGCTCGAGACGCTGCATTACCGCATCCTGTTCTCCACCGGCACGATCGGCAGCTGGGCGGTCGAGGCGACGGTCGAATTCGCGACCCCGCGCGACGAGGACAAGGAGCGCGACTTCCTCAACGCCGTCTACACCGAAGCCCTGGTCCACATCGCCAAGGTCGCGCCGCCGCAAGGCCCGGTGATCCCGGCGGAAGCCATTGCCGCACCGCCGCCGCCGTCGCCGGCAAGCCCCAGCGCCCTTGGCGCCAAGCCCGCGCCGCACTGAAGGGAAAGCACGCCATGCGCCCAGGATATCTCACAGCGTTTTTGTTGAGTCTTGCTCTGGTGTCTCCGGCGCTCGCTGCCGATGCGCCCGATCCGGCCGTCACGGCGAAGAATCGGGAGATGATCGCCGGCACGCCGCAGGCCGCCGGCGTGTTCGTGGTGCAGGACGACGGCGCGATCCGCCATGTGCAAAGCGGCCTCATCTGCCCGGCGCGCTATCCGAACGTCACGTTCTACGACGTGCAGGTGTATCCCTCGGACGCCGGCCTCGGCACCGATGTGGGCTGCGATTACCGGCGCGCCGACGACAAGGGCGGCGCGTGGTCCAAGCTCACGATCTTCGTGACCAAGGCGGCGCCGGACACGACCGCCGACTCCGCCTTCGAGCGCTATCAAAAGGAGTTGATGCAGGCGACGCCGGACGCCGCGCCGCTGGGCCCGGCCTTCGCGAACGACCCGAACGGCAAGCATCCGGACTCGCCGCTGGCAAAAGCGCGATCGGAGGAATACCGCGTCACCCTCAACGGCGCGGTCTACACTTCGCTGCTGATCGTTACCGTCAAGGCCGGCTGGACCATCGAAATCCGCGCCACCTATATCGGTTCGCCCACCGCGATCAATTCCGCCCGCGAAGGCGCCCAGCTGGAGATCGGCGACCGCATCGTCGGGGTCCGCGCCTTCGTCGACGCGCTCGGCACCGTCGGCCAGTAAGGCTTTCCGGCCCTATTGGCCCCCCGGCGCGGACCGCGCTAAGCTTGGCCACCCGCCATTCGCCTGTCCCGGAAGGTCCACGCCCATGTTCTTCCAGTTCTTCGACGAGCTCCGCTCCGCCAAGATTCCCGTGACGCTCAAGGAATACCTCGCGCTGATGGACGCGATGGACAAGGACGTCATCGAGATGAAGATCGAGGAGTTCTATTTCCTCTCGCGCACCGCGCTGGTGAAGGACGAGCGCAACCTCGACAAGTTCGACCAGGTCTTCGGCCACGTCTTCAAGGGCCTCGAAGGGCTCGACGGCTCGCTGATGGCGCAGATCCCGGAAGAATGGCTGAAGGCCCTGACCGAGCGCTTCCTCTCCGAGGAGGAGAAGAAGGCGATCGAGGCGGCCGGCGGCTGGGACAAGCTGATGGAGCAGCTCAAGCAGCGCATCGAGGAACAGAAGAAGCGTCACGAGAAGGGCAACAAGGCCATCGGCACCGGCGGCACGTCGCCCTATGGTAACGGCGGTTACAATCCCGAAGGCGTGCGCATCGGCCAGGACAAGTCGCGCCACGGCAAGGCGGTGAAGGTCTGGGACAAGCGCGAGTACAAGAACCTCGACGATTCGGTCGAACTCGGCACCCGCAACATCAAGGTCGCGCTGCGCCGCCTGCGCAAATGGGCCCGCCTCGGCGCCGAGACCGAACTCGACATGCCCGGCACGATCAAGGACACCGCCAACAAGGGCTATCTCGACCTGCGCCTGGTGCCCGAGCGCCACAACACCGTGAAGGTGCTGCTGTTCTTCGACATCGGCGGCTCGATGGATGCGCATATCAAGCTCTGCGAGGAGCTGTTCAGCGCCGCCAAGACCGAATTCAAGCACATGGATTTCTACTACTTCCACAATTGCCTGTACGAAAGCGTGTGGAAGGACAATCGCCGCCGCCACAACGAAAAGCTCAACACCTGGGACGTGATCAACAAGTACCCCAAGGACTACAAGGTGATCTTCGTCGGCGACGCGACGATGAGCCCGTATGAGGTGACCTATCCCGGCGGCAGTGTCGAGCATTGGAACGAGGAGCCCGGCGCCATCTGGCTCGACCGCGTGACCAACATGTTCGAGCACGCGGTGTGGCTGAACCCGGTGGCGGAGAAGCACTGGGAATACACGCCGTCGATCGGCCTGATGAACCAGCTCTTCACCAACCGCATGTTCCCGCTCACGCTGGGCGGCCTCGACAAGGCGATGCGGGAATTGAATCGCTGATAAAAAGAATCCTCGCCCCCGCGAAGCGGGGAGAGGGCAGGGTGAGGGGGCGTCGCCATGAACTCCGCTATCGCAAGCGGCACCACCGTTCGCGTCGCCACTTGGGCCGATGCCGATGCGCTGTCCGCGACTCTGGCGCGTGCCTTCGCCGACGATCCGATGATGTGCCATCTGTTGCCGCCCGCGGCGCGGCACAAGATGCCCCGCCTGTTCAAGCTGATGTTCAAGCTCGGCCTGCCGTATGGCGCCAGTTATGTGACGCAAGGTTTCGAGGCGGCGACGTTCTGGCGCCCGCCCGGCGGCTGGCATGTGCACTTCAAGGACTACATCGTCAACGCGCCCGAGCTGCTCGGCGTGTTCGGCACCGGCGTGCTCACCGTCATGTCGACGATGGATCGCGTCGAGAAAGTGCACCCCAAGACGCCGCATTGGTACCTGCAGGTCATCGGCACCGATCCGGCCAAGCAGGGCAAGGGCTTCGGCGGCGTCATCATGCGCGACCAGCTGGCGCGCGCCGACGCGGCGCACATGCCGTGCTATCTGGAATCCTCCAAGGACACAAACATCCCGATCTATCAAAGCTTCGGTTTCAAGGTGACTGGCGAGATCCATATCCCGAACGGCCCGACGCTGTGGCCCATGTGGCGCGAGGCGGCGACGTAGTGTGACTGGAGCCACCAAAACAGAGTGGCGCGATCCGTCGAAGTAACGCGGCTTGGTTTTAAATACCCGCCCTCAACCGTCATCCCCAGGCTCGTCCCGGGGACCCATGAACACCCATGTGCATGGGTGATCCTGGATGGCCGGAACGAGCCCGGCCATGACGTTGAGGGTTGATTCAAAAAATCCAAAGCTACTCTGAACCCGAAATCGCCTGCCTTGCCGCCGCCGCATGGGGCGGCGTACCCTGCCGCGATGCGCATGATCCTCGCTTTGATCGCCTGCCTGTTCGTGACGCCCGCGCTCGCCGACGGTATCGTGCTCAGCGGCTCGCTGCAGCATCCCGGCGCGATCACCATGGCGCAGCTGCGCGCGCTGCCGCAGATCGACGTCAAGGTCGACCAGCTGACCGACAAGGGCCATTTCACCGGGGACTTCCACGGCGTGCTGCTGTGGACGCTGATCAACAACGCGGTTCTGATCGACGGGCCGCAGCGCCACGCCATCCTGCTGCACGGCATCGTGGTCACCGCGTCGGGCGACAACTACGCGACGCTGATCAGCCTCGGCGAAATCCATCCCAAACTCGGCAACGGCCAGGTCATTCTTGCCACGGAAGAAAATGGCCAGCCTCTGGCGCAACCGGTTCTCATCGTCCCCGGCGACGGCCATGCCGCGCGCAATGTGCGCGGCGTCACCAACGTCACCGTGACATTGGGCACGCCGCCCTCCGCGGCGGGTCGCGCGCCCCAAGATCATCTGAACTGAACCACAACGAGGAACGCCATGACGGTCAAGGTCCATCATCTCAACAATTCGCGCTCGCAGCGCATCCTCTGGCTGCTCGAAGAGCTCGGCACGCCGTATGAGATCGTGAAGTACCAGCGCGGCACGCCGGTGCCGTTCGCGCCGCCGGAGCTCAAGAAGGTCCATCCGCTCGGCAAGTCGCCGGTGCTGGAGGATGGCGGCCGCGTGATCGCCGAATCCGGCGCCGAGGTCGAATATCTCATCGACACCTACGGCAAGGGCAAGTTCAAGCCGGCGGCGGGCAGCCCCGACTATTGGCGCTACATCGAATTGATCCACTACGCCGAAGGCTCGGCGATGCTGCCGCTTCTGATGGCGCTTTACACCGGCATGCTCGGCGACGCCGCCGCGATGCTGAAGCCGCGCGTCGACAGTGAGATCGCCAACAACCTCTCCTATCTGGAAGGCCTGCTCGGCGGAAAGGATTTCTTCGTCGGCAACGACCTCACCGGCGCCGACATCCAGCTATTGTTCGTGCTCGAAGCCGCAGGCGCGCGCCTCGAGCCCTATCCCGGCCTCTTCAAATGCCGCGCCGCCATGCAGGCCCGCCCGGCCTACCAGCGCGGTATCGAGAAGGGCGGCGAGTATGCGCTCATGAGCCGTTAAGCGAAGCACTTGAACAATGAGCCGGTGACGGTGAAGCACTTCGGACAATGAGTCGTTAGGCGAAGGAGGAGATCGCATGCGTCCCGCACTCGTGTTTGGAATCGTGGCGGCTCTCGCATTCGCGGCGCCATGCACGGCAGAAGAGTCGGCGTCCGGATTGCGCTATGTTGCGCCGGACGGGGAATTCTCCATCTCGCTGGAAAGCAATCTTGAGCGTCTCTTCCACGCCGTTCCCGTGACGGACAATGCCGATTTCCTGCTCGTCGACTTCCCGATCATGAATTCCATGGGATTGGCGCTCACCTGGCGGCGAACGGTCGAATGGTTCAAGCTCGAAAAGCCGATCGACCCTTCGCAATACGACCGACAGGCAACCGAAGCCGTGGACGGCTATCTGCAATCGCGCTTCGGCGGCAAATTTGTGGTCGCCGACCGCGGCAAATTCCGCGACGCGAACGGCCGCTTGACCTACGCCTTCGCCGCAAAAGGCGAACTCAATCAATTGCCGGCCCAATGGCAGGGCGCCGTCATCTTTTTCGACAATGGCGTGGCGCTGGTCAGCGAGGTCATCGCGGAGGACAGCGGCCATCATTTCGAATCGAAGAGCGGCGTCGTCAATGCGTCACTGATCGATTGGGCGCAAACCCTGCATGCCGGGCCATGATCGATCATGTCTCCGTCGCGGTCGCGGACCTCACGCGCAGCGCGGCGTTCTATGAAGCCGTGCTGGCGCCGCTCGGTCTCGCAAAGCTCGTGACGCGTGAGCGCGCGGTGGGCTTCGGCAAGACCTATCCGGAGTTCTGGATCAATCTGCGCGAAGGCTTGCCGCCGCAGCCGCAGACCACAGGCATCCACATCTGCCTGCGCACCCGCAGCGAGGACGCCGTCAGCGCCTTCCATGCCGCCGCGCTCGCCCAAGGCGGCACCGATGCTGGTGCGCCGGGCCCGCGCCAGGGCGCGATGACCGCCTATTACGGCGCCTTCGTCTTCGACCCCGACGGCAACAAACTCGAAGCCGTCACCTTCCCGCGCTGAAACGGGCCAAATCCGTAAAACAATGATCAAGCCGTTGCGGTTTGGCATCAGTCCACCGCAACGGCTCGTGGTTCACCCCTTGCGGCTCGCGATATAGCGGTCCGTCATCTGGTCGATCATGGCGAGCGGCACCGCGCCGCCCACCAGCATCGCGTCGTGGAAGGTCCGGATGTCGAACTTGTCGCCCAGCGCGTCCTTCGCCTTCTTCCGCGCCGCCAGGAAGGTCAGCTTGCCCAGCATATAGCCGCAGGCCTGGCCGGGCTGCACGCAATAGCGCTCGATCTCGGTGATCGCGCCGCTCTCCTGGTCGCCCAGCGTGTCGACATAGAACTTCACCGCCTGCTCGCGGCTCCACTTCATCGCATGCAGCCCGGTGTCGACCACCAGGCGCACGGCGCGGAACATCGCATCGTGCAGGAAGCCGATGCGGCCGAACGGGTCGCCTTCATACATCCCCATCTCGTCCGCCAGTTGCTCGGCGTAGAGCGCCCAGCCTTCGAGATAGGACGAGAAATACGACACCTTGCGGATCAGCGGCATCTTGGCTTCGCGCTGGATCGACAGCTGCAGATGATGTCCCGGAATCGCCTCGTGATAGGACAGCGTCGACAGCAGCCAGCGCGGCTGCTCCGCCGTGTCGCGCAGATTGATCCAGTAGATGCCGGGCGTCTTGCCGTCGAGCGACGGCGCATTGTAATAGCCGCCGGCCTGGCCCGCCTCGATCTCCTTCGGAACCCGCTTGATCACGACATCGGCCTTGGGCAGCACCCCGAAATAGGCCGGCAGCTTGGCGCGGATCGCCGCGACCTTCACGTTGAGGTCGGCGATCAGCTGCGCCTTGCCCGCGTCGGTGTTGGGATAGATCATCTTGGGGTCGCTGTAGAGCGCGCGCAGCCGCTCGCCGACCGTGCCCTTGGTCATGCCCTGCTTGCGCATGATGGCGTCGATCTGCGCCGAATGATCCTTGATGATGTCGAGGCCGGTCTGGTGAATCTCCGCCGGGCTCATCGTCGACGTCGTCCAGAACAGCAGGCTGTCGCGGTAATAGGCCTCGCCGTCCGGCAGCTTCCACACGCCCGCGTCATGCGTCGCGCGCGGCTGGAGGCTCTTCATCAGCGCAATCTGGCGGTCCAGCGCGGGATAGACCTTCTCGGTCAGGATCTTCGCCGCCATGCCGGCATAATCGCCGGCGATGCCCTTCGCCTTGGCGCGGTTCGCGACCGACAGCGTCATCGACGCTGTCTCCGCCGGCTGGTTGCGCAGCGCATTCATCTGCTTGATCGTGCCGTCCAGCGAGAAGTCCGGCGGGATCACGCCCAGCGCCACGTCGTGACGCACGACATCGGCCTCCTCGTCGAGCCGCGTGCCGAACAACGAAAGGCGCGAGAGATACGCATCGGCGTCTTCCTTGGTCTCGATCGGATGCTGGTTGTCGAGGAAGGACGGCACACCGCTATAAAGCCCGCCGAGCTGGCTGATGATGTAAGGCGCGCCCGCGCCGCCGCCGCCATAGGCATAGCGCTTGTTGGCATCGTCATTGGTCTTGAGGCCGAACAGCACCACGTCATAGCTGACCTGGTCCTCGCCGCTGACCGACGAACGGTCGAACGCCGAAAGCCGCGCCAGCTCGCTTTCGGTGAGCTTGTTCTGGCGCACGACTCCGGCGAGCGAGGCATCGTCCATCTCGGCCCGCTGATGCGCCCGCTTCCCGGTATCGACGCCGAGGCCGGTCGCGAAGAACGGCGACAGGTCCAGCCGCTCGTCGATGAAGGTGTCGAACAGGGCGTTCAATTTGCTTCCCGCATCGGGATCGGCGCCCAGGCTGGGGCGGGTCAGGGCGATGACGGCCACGCTCGCGGCGCCGGATTTGAGGACGGATCGGCGGTTCAGCATAGTGGAGTGGCCCCTGGCTTTCGCAGCGAAAGCTAGGGGCGCGGCCCAGCCGCGACAAGGCATGGACTTGGGCCCCGCATCACGATCCCGTGCATGGGTTGCGCACTAGTGGGCAAAAAAATCCGCCGTCCGATGTCGGTTTCCGGCACGCTGATCCGTCGTTCCGGTGCAGCCGCGTGGGATTTCCTATGACCGTACGAAAACAAATCGAAACCTATATTGCCAGCCAGCCCGAATCGAAACGCGCCGACATGCGCGCGTTGCACCGCATGGTTCTGCAAACCATGCCGGCGTGCAAGCTCTGGTTCCTGGAAGGCAAAAACAGCGACGGCAAAACCGTTTCCAATCCCAATATCGGATATGGGGCCTACACCATCAAATATGCCGACGGAAAAAGCCGGGAGTTTTACCAAATCGGCATGAGCGCAAACACAACCGGAATCTCCGTTTACGTCCTCGGCATTGAAGACAAGAAATATCTATCCCGGGTCTATGGCAAGAAACTCGGCAAGGCGAGCGTGACCGGGTATTGCATCAAGTTCAAGGCGCTGAAAGATATCGACATCGACATACTCGAAGCGGCGATACGCGATGGTGTCGCGGCGACCAGCGAAGCCCAGGTTTCAAACTAAGCCTTACGCGGCGAAGCGCTCTCGTGCCGCGGCGAGGCGGCCCTCTGCTTTCACCTGTGCCGTCGCGGCGCCGAGGCCGAAGGGAGGCATGTTGCCGTAGATGCATTCGAACTTGCCGGGCTCGATCAGATAGGTCTCGTGCCAGATGCCGACGGAGCCGTCTTGCGCCAGCTCGCGCATGTAACGCGCCCAGGCCGGCTGGTGCGATGCGCCCTTGTCGCCGGAATAGGCCATCAGCTTGTCGAAGCTCTCCCAATATTGCTGCACCATCACATTGGGCCAGGAGATGTAGGTGCGATACCAGAGCAGGCCGGCCTCCGGCGTCTTCTCCAGTTCGGCCAACATCATCGGCATGGTGCGCGCGAACCAGGCCCATTTGGGAAAGCTGCGCAGGCGGTTGAAGCGGGCGCCGATCAGGAACAGGACCACGGGCTTGTCCAGCCGGGCCGTCATGCGGCCCGGAACGACGGTGCTGGATCGGTTCATTTCTATCCCCGTGACGCGCTGCCCCAATAATTGAACCCGGCAAAGCGCGGCGTGCCGGGCAGGTACATGGTCTGCAGGTCTTCTACTTTGAAGCCGGCCTCCTGGATCAGTTTGGGGATCGGCCGCCCGACATGGCAGCCGCCGCCGATCGCCTTCCACAGCGGCGTAATCCGCCGCTGCCAGCGTTTCACGCTATCGTCCGGTGCCTCGCCATGCTCGCAGAAGATCATGCGGCCATTGGGCTTCATGACGCGCCGCATCTCGCCTAGCGCCACCATCACATCGGGGATGGTGCACAGCGTATAGGTGATCAGGATCGTGTCCGCCGACGCATCGTCGAGCGGAATCTTCTCCGATGGCAGTCCGAGGAATTCCAGCGGGATCGGCGACGCCGCGGCACGCTCGCCGGCGCGGGCGCGCATTTCGGCGGCGGGCTCCAAAGCCCAGATCCGCTCGACCTTGCTCGAATCATAGAAGGGAAGGTTATGGCCTGCGCCAAACCCGATCTCGAGCACCCGCCCTTGCGCCCGCGGCACCACCTTCTTGCGCTGATAGGTGATCGGCTTGGCCGACATCGCGCCGTCGAGCAGGCGCGGCAGGATATGTCTGCTGTAGAAACCCATACGCGACTCCTTTGCGCGCGAAGCCTATCAGAAACCCGTCGGATGGTCCGGCGGATCGCCGTTGTTGGGAAGGTGGAAGATTTCGGGCTTGTCGGCATAGCCGGGCTGTTCGTCCGGCTTGAAGCCGCCCGCGATCGCGTTCTTGGCGAGACAGGCCGCGACGGCGAGAGGGTTGGGGGCGCCGTTCGGATTCATGCAGGGCAGCAGCAGCGGGTTGTTCTTGCGCAGGCGTCCGCGCTCCCACAACGCCGCCTGCTGCGAGCGGCTCACCCCGTCGCGGAAGTCGACACTGTTCTCTGGCACGGCAAGGGCGCTGCCGCAGCGCACACGGTCTTCCGGCGACAGCTTGTCGAGATCGGCGCAGCCGAACAGCGCGCCATGCAGTCCGCCCAGCGACGCCGCTGCCGGCGGAGCATCGGGAATCGTGATGTCGCGATAATCGGGCAGCGCCGCGGCGCGCGGCAACGCTGCCGGCACGGCCAGCCGCTCGCCGGCGTGCGGCGCCGGCGGAACGGGTTTTTTCGGCGGTGGCGGCAGAAGCCAGATCTGCTCCTCGCTCGGCGCCGCGCGCGGCACGATGATCGTCACGCGCGACAGTGTCGCCAGCGCTGCGATGAGCGCGACGTGCAACACCGCGACCAGACCGAGGCTGACGAGCCTGCGGCCCTCCATGTCAGACGTCCGGCCGGTATTCCAGGAGGTCTCCCGGCTGGCATTCCAGCGCGGCGCAGATCTTCTCCAGCGTCTCGAACCGCACGCCCTTCACCTTGCCGGATTTGAGCAACGACAGATTGGCTTCGGTGATGCCGATGGTCTCGGCCAGCTCCTTGGAGCGGATTTTCCGCGTGGCCAGCATCACATCCAGGTTCACGACGATCGCCATCAGACGAACTTCGCGTTTTCTTCGGCGATGCGTCCCGCCTCGTTCATCACCCGCGCGATCACCAGCACCGTCGCCGCGATGAACATCGTCACGACGTCGTCGGAGCCGATCTCCAAGGACAGCGCACGGTGTCCTTCGCCCAGAGGCCAGGTGAGAAGAACCGAGATCGGCGCCCGCACCACGAACCCGACGATCACGCTGGCGAACAGCGCGATGGCGACATGGTTCAGGGCCTTCAGCGCCGCGGGCGAGAACACCTCACCGGAGGCGTAGCGCAGGAACAAGTTGCGCAGCGACCACAGCGCCCACACCATGAACGCCTCGGCGCCGAGCGAGAACGCCAGCGCCGCCAGCCGGTAGAAGAGTGGCACCCCGTCATTGAGCGCACTGCCCATATGGTCCGCACTGAGGCTCAGCGCCTTGTACGTTCCCGGCGCGAGATAGAGGAAAGCATCCAGCAGTGGCGCGAGCACCGCTCCGATGGTGGCCAGCCAGGCCATCAGCCGGCTCAGCCGGACGAGATTGGAACGGGTAGGAAAGGTATCGGCCATCGCGATCTCCCGGCAAACCGGGATATCGTGCGGCTTGATATAATTATCGTCAAGGGATAATTATTCCGGCGCGACCGTCACTTTGAGGCCGTCGAGGTCGTCGGCGCAGACGAGCTGACAGCTGAGGCGCGAATTCGGCTCGACCGCCAGCGCCATGTCGAGCATGTCGATCTCGGCGTCCGACGCCTTGGGCAGCTTCTCGAACCAGCCGTCGGTCACATAGACATGGCAGGTGGCGCAGGCGCAGGCGCCGCCACATTCCGCCGCGACCGGAAGTCCGGCGTCGCGCAGGATCTCCATCACACTCCAGCCGTCGCGGCCTTCGATTGTGTGTTCCGCGCCCTTGCGGTCGGTGGCGACGATTTTCATCAGTTCACACCCAGCTTCTTCTGCAGATTGGACGACGACGTTGTGTACTGGAAGCGCAGCTTCTCATTCGGCTTGCAGATATGGAAGGCCGCCTGCGCCATCAACGCCGCCTCGTGGAAGCCCGACAGGATCAGCTTGAGCTTGCCGGCATAGGTGTTGATGTCGCCGATCGCGAAGATGCCCGGCGTCGAGCTTTCGAACCGCGCGGTATCCACCGGAATCAAATTCTCGTTGAGGTTCAAGCCGAATTCGGCGATGGGCCCGAGCTTGATGGTGAGCCCGAAGAACGGGAGGAACGCGTCGGTCTCGTGATGCCACTCGTTCTTGTCGGCGCCGGCCAGCGTCACCTTGGACAGCTTGCCGTCTTCGCCATGCAGCTGCTTGACGCTGGCGACGTGGAATTTGATTTTTCCTTCCTTCTCCAGCTCACGCATCTGGTTGACACTGTGCTGCGCGGCGCGGAAGCCGTCGCGGTGATGCACCAGCGTCAGGCTGTTCGCGAGCGGCGCCAGATTGATCGCCCAGTCGAGCGCGCTGTCGCCGCCGCCGGCGATCAGGATGTTCTTGCCGCGAAAGGTCTCCATTTTGCGCACCGCATAGTGCACGCCGATACCGTCGCCGGCGTTCTCGAAGCTCTCGATGTTTGGCACCGGCGGGCGCTTGGGCACGAAGCTGCCGCCGCCGGCCGCGATCACGACGACGGGCGCGACGATCTGCGTCCCTGCATCCGTCGTCAGTTTCCACTTGCCATCGGGCAGCTTCTCGAGCGCCTGCGCCATCTCGCTGAAATGGTACTGCGCCTTGAACGGCTTGATCTGCTCGAGCAGCTTGTTGGTGAGTTCCTGCCCGGTGACGATGGGCAGGCCCGGAATGTCGTAGATCGGCTTCTCCGGATAGAGCTCGGTGCACTGCCCGCCCGGCCGGTCGAGGATGTCGACCAGATGGCATTTGAGATCGAGCAGGCCCAGCTCGAACACGGCGAACAGGCCGATGGGGCCGGCTCCGACAATGACGACATCGGTCTCGATGGGGGTCTCGACAGGCGTGCTCATGAGCTATTCCACAGTCGTTTCGTGTATGAGGTCGGGAACTGGCGGACTACATATGTAAAAATGGGTCGGCCAACAACCCTTTCAAGACGCGGGGCCGCAATGTGACGCAGCGCACAAGGACCGCCAAGGGGATAGGGTCAGTCGAAGCTAAACGCCTGCACGATATGACAAATCCGAACCTGAAACCGTCCGAATGCCGGTCCATGCCCGAACTCAGGCTTGAGATCGACCGGCTCGACCACGACCTCGTCACCCTGTTGGCCGAGCGCCAGCGCTATATCGAGCGGGCCGCGCAGATCAAACAAAGCCGCAGCGCGGTCCATGACCAGGCGCGGATCGAAGATGTCGTCGCCAAGGTGCTCGTCGCGGCACGCGAGCAAGGTCTGAGTGCGGACATCGCGGAGCCGGTATGGCGCACGCTGATCGACCGCAGCATCGCGCACGAGTTCGTGGCGTTCGACCGTCAGTCCGCCAAATAGGCCTGAATGAACGCCTGAACCGCGTTGGACCGCGCTTCCAGTTCGGCGATGGCGCGCGTCGCGCTATCGCGGTCGGCCAGATCGATCGGCTCGCACTTCGCCGCCGCGTCGCCCATCTTGAACGCGCCGATGCCGCGCGCCGCGCCCTTGAGCGTGTGCGTGACTTCCTTCCACGACTTCGCGTCGCGCGAATCCAGAATCGCGTGCAGCCGCGCGACAAGCTCGTTGGCTTGTCCATCGAACAGGCGCATCACTTCGGCGTTGATCGCCTTGTCGCCACCCGTGTAGCGGGCGAGATGTTCAAGATCGATCACCGCGTTCACCGCCCCCGGCATCGCAGCTCTCTTCGTTGGCTTCATCCCACAGGATGCGCCAAATTGTTCAAAGCCCCGTTAAAATTTGGAGCGACAATGACGCGAAGTCTGGCCCTGGTTTTACTGCTTTTTGCCGGCGCCGCGCAGGCGCAGGAGCGTTTCGCGCCCCTGGCCCCGGAAAAAATGTCGCCCGAGCAGAAGGCCATCGCCGACGCCATCATCGCCACGCGGGGCAACATGGCCGGGCCGTTCAATGCTTGGCTGCGCGATCCGGCGCTGGCTGACCGCCTGCAAAAGCTCGGCGAGCAGATCCGCTTCCACAATTCCCTGCCGCCCGCGCTCAACGAATTCGCGATCCTGATTACAGCACGGCACTGGACCTCGCAGTTCGAGTGGTATGCGCATTATCCGCTGGCAATGAAGGCCGGCCTGCCGCCCACCGTGGCCGCCGACCTTGCCGATGGTGAACGGCCCGGCGGCATGAGCGACGATCAGGCCGCGATCTACGATTTTTCGATCTCGCTCCACGCGTTGGGAAATGTCGACGATGCGATCTACCGGCGCGTGCTGGATCGCTTCGGCGAAAAGGGCGTGATCGATCTCATCGCCGTCAACGGCTATTACGATCTGGTCTCCATGACACTGAATGTAGCGCGTGTGACGCCGCCGGCGGGCACGCCGCTCCCGCTCAGGCAGCTCCAGGACGACTGACGGCTCCGCAATGTGTGCGGCGCAACTATCGGTCCGCGCAAAACACAAAATTGCGCTGTGACACTCGCGCCGGTTCGCAAACGATGGTTAAAGTGCGGCTGCACCTATCGAATTTCCCCGAGGAAGCCATGGCCACAACCGGACCGCAGCCCGTTCTGCTCGCAACAGCAGAGCCCATGGGCGAGGCGGAAGCCCGCATCGCGCGTCGGCCGGAGCCGAAATTCGGCATCGCCGCGGTCACGTTCTCTCTCGTCCTGGCCGCGTTCTGGGCCGGTGCCGCCGCCGCCTATCTGTGGGGCTATTTCGGCCCCAAGGGCCTGGCCGGTCTCGACGTCCAGGAACTCGCGCTGTTCGTCGCTGCGGTGTTCATCCCGCCGCTGCTGTTCGTCTCCGCCGCCTGGGCGATGGCCCGCGCGCAGCAGATGGCCCTTGCCTCTCAGACGCTGGCCGAAGCGACCGACCGGCTGTTCGCCGCCGACGAGACCGCCTCGCGCACCGCCGCCCGCCTTGGCCGTGCCGTGCGCCGCGAGCTCGACGCGCTCAACGCCGGGCTCGACGGTGCCTTCGCCCGGTTGCGCGCGCTCGAAACCGTTCTGGAAAACCAGATCGCTGCGCTCGACGAAGCCGGCGCCCGCGCCGAGATCCGCGGCGAAGCCGTCGCCGCGCGTCTCACCGCCGAACGCGAGCGCATCGAGGCCGTCGCCGGCTCGCTCAGCGATGCCGCCGCCCGCGCCGCCGAGACCGTTGCCGGCCGCACCGCGCAATTGAAATCGTCGATCGAGACCGCCGAGTCGCAATTGAAGACCGCCGGCACCACGCTCGACGCGCAGGCCGCCAGCTTCCGCGCCGCCGCCGGCGCCGCCGCCGACGCGCCGCATGCTGCTGCCGTGGAGCTCGACCGCCAGGCCAAGCGCATCGAGTCGGTGGCCGACGCCGCGATGGCGCGCGCCGAATTCGTCCTCGGCCGCCAGGAGCGTCACCGCACAGGCATGAACGACCTGATGCAGCGCCTGAAGGAAGAAAGCGCCGCCTTCGAGAACGCGCTGTCCCGCGAGCGCTCCGCGATGGAGCAGGCGATCCAATCGCTCGGCGGCGAAGCGCAGAAATTCGAGACCGTCACGGGCGGCGCCGAGCGTCATCTCGAGCTCATCATGGCCAACGCCTCGGCGCGCGCTTCGCAGCTCACCTCCAACTTCATGCGCGAATCCGAAAAGCTCAAGGAGGCGAGCGACAGCGCCAACACCACCCTCGCCAACATGATCAACGCGCTGCAGGAGGCCAATGCTGGCGCGCAGACATTGATCGGCGAAACGGCGAACGAGGCCAAGGTCAATGCCCGCGCGCTGGTCGGCGAGGCGATGGCCGAATGCGAGCGCCTGCTGCGCACCTCGGGCGAGCTTTCCGCCGAGGCCGCCGAAATCCGCACCACGCTCGCCAAGACGGTCGAGGACGTGACGCATCATCTGCTCACGCTGCCCGGCATCGCGCAGCAGGAAGCGCGCCGCGTGCGCGAGATGGTGCGCAGCGAGACCGAAGAGATCCTCGATCTCTCCGCCCGCACCCTCTCCACCATCCATGCTCGCAGCGCGCCGCGCCCGCAGCGCCCGACCATCGCGCCGGTCGTGCAGGAACAGCCCGAAAGCGAAGGCCTGCTCGGCATGGCCAAGCGCCTGACGACGCGCCAGCGCAAGAAGCCGGAAGGCGGCTCGGGCGAGCCCAAAGGCTGGGAGATGCGCACGCTGCTCGCCGCCGTCGAAACCGGCGAAGCGCGCGATCTCAAACCCACCGGCGCCGCGGCGCTCGGCGCGCTGGAAGCGGCGCTCGCCGATCTGGCGATCGATCTCGACGGCATTACGGCGCAGTCGGCGCCGGGCGAAGCCGAATGGCGGCGCTATCTCGCCGGCGACCGCTCGGTATTTGCGCGCCGTTTGGGCGAAGCGATCGACGACGACACGGTCAACCGCATCGCCACCATGTACCGCGACGAGCCGCGCTTCCGCGACGCCGCCAACGCCTATCTCACCGAGTTCGAGTCGTTGTTGGCGCGCGCCAAGGATGGCGATGGCGGCGGCCTGCTGACCTCCACCATGCTGAGCGCCGACACCGGCAAGATCTATCTCGCGATGGCTTACGCGCTCGGACGGCTATGAGATGCGGCGCAAGCGCGCCGCATAGAACCCGTCCATCCCGCCCTTGCCGTCCAGATGCGACGGCAGTGTGCGCAGGTCGCCCTCGGCGCTGACCCATTCGGCGTGGCCGAACAAATCTTCGGCCGTGACCGCCTCGCGCGCGAACCGCGCATCGCGCGCCAGAAACGCGTTCACCTGCTCGGCGCCTTCTTCCGGCTCCAGCGAGCACACCGCATAGACCAGCACGCCATTGGGCGCGACCATCTGCGCCGCAGCATCGAACAATTCACTTGCCGCGCGTTCGCACAGCGTCACGTCCGACGCGCTCTTGATCCAGGGCAGTTCGGGATGCCGCCGTATCGTCCCCGTCGCGGTGCATGGCGCATCGAGCAGCACGAACGGCGCCGGCGCGTGCGGATGAAAATCGCGCACATCGGCCTGCACCAGCGTCGCGTCCAGTTTCGTGCGCGCCAGATTCTCGCGAATGCGTTCCAGCCGCTCAGCCTCGCGCTCCACGGCCGTCACGATCCCGCCCATAGCCGCCAGCTGCATCGTCTTGCCGCCCGGTGCGGCGCACAGATCGAGCACCGCCTTGCCGCGCACATCGCCGAGCAGCCGCGCCGGCAGCGTCGCCGCCGCGTCCTGCACCCACCAGTCGCCTTCGGCAAAACCGGGCAGTGCATCGACTCGCGATGGATCGCTCAGACGAATGACATTGCCGAACAGCATCTCGCCTTCCAGCGCCGCGCCTGCATCCGCGTTTTTCAAAACGATATCGAGCGGCGGCTGCCGTCCATGCGCCTCCGCGATCTTGCGCGCGCCGTCTTCGCCATAGGCATCGCTCCAGCGCAGCCACAGCCAATCGGGCGTGTTGAGCCTTGCGGCGTCGTGCTCCGCGAGCAGGCTCACGCCGTCGCGCGAAATCCGCCGCAGCACCGCGTTGATCAGCGGCTTGAAATGCACCGCCTTGGAATCCGCCTGCGCCAGCCGGTTGGCGCCGTCGACCGCCGCATGCGCCGCGCTGCCCAGGAACAGCAATTCGCAAGCGCCGGCATAGAGGATTTCCAGCGTCGGCCCCGATTTGTGCGGTGCCGGTGTCTTGGGTACCAGCGTACGGATCAAGGTCTCGAGTTGCCCGAACCGCCGCAGCGTCTCGCTCGCGATGGCGCGCGCGAAGCCCGCGTCGCGCGGCGGCAGGTTGCGGGTCTTGTCGAGCGCGGCGTCGAGCGGCCGGCGCTTGCGCAGCACCTCGGACAGCACGGCAAGGGCGGCGGCGCGCGCCGGCTGGCCCTCGCTCACGGGGCAGGAACTCCAAAGGCGCGCATGCGGTTCATGACGCGGTGATGTAAGCTGCTGGCGTCCAGCGTCAAGCGAACCCGACATGTCGTCCAAGACCAAAAAAACCAGCAAGGCCGAAATCGCCGCCCGCATCCGCGCCGCCGGCGAACGCGCCAATGCGGAAGCCGAGGCGCGCCGCCAGGCCGCCGCGCCCGCCGAACTGCCCCCGGAGCAGGGCGGCCCCAAGGGTCCGGAACCCACGCGCTACGGCGATTGGGAAAAGAAGGGAATAACCTCGGATTTTTAGGCCTTTGCGCGACCCTTGATCCCCTCGGGGACAGGGTCCATGTAAGGCCTGCACGCCAACGGACGCCGCCATGTTCATCCAGACCGAATCGACACCGAACCCCGCGACCCTGAAATTCCTCCCCGGCCGCGACGTCATGGGCGACGGCAATGTCGCCGATTTTCCGGCGCCGGAAGCCGGCGCGCGCTCGCCGCTGGCGACCGCGCTGTTCGCGATCCCCGACGTCAGCCGGGTGTTCTTCGGCTCCGACTTCATCTCGGTGACCAAGCGCGACGGCGACTGGAAGCATCTGAAGCCCGCCATCCTCGGCGCCATCATGGAGCATTTCACCCGCGGCCTGCCGATCATGTCCGACGGCGCGTCGGAAGAAGCCGACGCCACCTCCTATGGCGAAGAGGGCGATCCCGAAGTCGTCTCCCAGATCAAGGAGCTGATCGAAACCCGCGTCCGCCCCGCCGTGGCGCAGGACGGCGGCGACATCATCTTCAAGGGCTTCGACGGCGGCGCCGGTATCGTCTTCCTGCATCTGCAGGGCTCGTGCGCCGGCTGTCCGTCCTCGACCATGACGCTCAAGAACGGCATCGAGAACATGCTGCGCCACTACGTGCCGGAAGTGAACGCCGTCGAAGCGGTGTAAGCTCGCCGCCGAATCTTTCCGCCAGGCTCTTCCCGCATGGATCATCACGCCGTCAACGACGAAGCGCTGGACACGATCTTTCGCGCCGCGCGCACCCAGAACAAATGGCAGGACAAGCCGGTCAGCACCGCGCTGCTGATGGCGATCTACGATTTGATGCGCTGGGGTCCCACCAGCGCCAATTGCTCGCCGGCGCGCATCGTGTTCGCGACGACGCCGGACGCCAAGGAGCGTCTCGCCAAGCTTTGCTCGCCCGCCAACGCGCCCAAGGTGCGTTCGGCGCCCGCCACCGCGATCATCGGCTACGACGTGGCCTTCCCCGAGACGCTGCCCAGGCTCTTCCCGCACGACCAGACCGCCAAGACCTGGTTCGCCGATCCAAAGCATGCCGAGCACACCGCATTCCGCAACGGCTCGCTGCAAGGCGCCTATTTCATCGTCGCGGCGCGGTCGGTGGGCCTGGATTGCGGGCCGATGTCGGGCTTCGACAATGCCAAGGTCGACGCGGAATTCTTCGCCGGCACGCAGGTCAAATCCAATTTCATCTGCAGCGTTGGCCATGGCGATTCCTCCGGCGTCTTCGCGCGCAGCCCGCGCCTCAGCTTCGACGAAGCCTGCAAGATTGTCTGAGCGTATCCTCGCCGCCGACACCGCGCTGGGCGCCTGTTCTGTCGTGATCCTGGATGGCGAGACGATCCTTGCGCATCGCTGCGAAGTGATGAATCGCGGTCATGCCGAAGCGCTCGCGCCGATGGTCGAAGACGCGATGCGCCAAGCCGAACTCACCTTCGCCGCGCTCGACCGCCTCGCCGTCACCACCGGTCCCGGCACCTTCACTGGCCAGCGCGTCGGCCTCGCCTTTATGCGCGGCTTGCGCGTCGCGCTGAACAAGCCGCTGCTCGGCGTCACGACGCTCGCCGCGATGGCGGCGCAGGCGATGGCCGAGACCAATCTTGCAATGGCGGCGGCACTGCACGACGCCAAGCGCGACGAGGTCTATCTCGAAATCGCCGGCGCGCACACGCGCGAAGCCGCCGTCCTGTCCCTCGAAGACGCCATCGCCGAGCTCGCAAAGCTCACCGGTCCGTTCGCACTCGCCGGCACCGCCGCACCGATTGCCGCCGCGCTATTCCCCAGCGCGGTTCTCAGCGACGTCCGCCAACCCGACGCGCTATGGGTCGCGCGCCTCGCGCTGAAGATGCCGCCAAGCAGCGAGCCGCCCAAGCCGCTCTATCTGCGCGCGCCCGACGCCAAACTGCCACCGCAACCATGACCGTCCGCCTGCTGCCACCGGAGGGCGATCTCGCAGCGCTCGCCGCGATCCACGCCGCCTGCTTCCCCGATGCCTGGAACGCGCAAGCCATCGCTGACCTCCTCGCCACGGCCGGCACCTTCGCCCTCGCCGGCGACACTGGCTTCATCCTCGCCCGCGCCGCTGCCGGCGAAGCGGAGATCCTGACGCTGGCGGTCTCCCCCGCCGCCCGCCGCCACGGCACCGGCAAGGCGCTGGTCCACGCAGCTGCGAATGAGGCGCAAAGGCTCGGCGCGGAAGTCCTGTTCCTCGAAGTCGCGTCCGGCAATGTGGTGGCCCGCGCCCTCTACCGTCATCTGGGCTTCACAGAGGCCGGATTGCGCAAGGGGTATTACGCGTCGCCGGGCCGCGTGCCCGAGGATGCCCTGGTCCTGCGCGGCAATCTTCCGCTTGTCCCCCTTGGGAAAAGTCCGGCGGCTGGCTAAAGTAACCAATATGAAACAGCGCCGCCGGGGATGTGTGTGACGCGGATTGAAAAACTCTGCGCCGAAAAGGGCTTGCGCATGACCGAGCAGCGCCGCGTCATCGCGCGCGTGCTGTCCGACGCCGCCGACCATCCCGACGCGGAGGAACTGTACCGCCGCGCCTCCGCCATCGATCCGCACATCTCCATCGCCACGGTCTACCGCACCGTGAAGCTGTTCGAGGATGCCGGCATCCTGGAGCGTCACGATTTCCGCGACGGCCGCTCGCGCTACGAGGAAGCGCCCGAATCGCACCACGACCATCTGATCGACATCCACACCGGCAGCGTCATCGAATTCCGCAACGAGGATATCGAAAAGCTCCAGCGCCGCGTCGCCGAGGAACTCGGTTTCGAGCTCGTCGATCACCGGCTCGAGCTTTACGGCGTGCCGAAAGGCGCCAAGAAGCCGCGCTGATGCAGACGCTCAGGGCCTGGGGCATCGTCGTCGTCTTCCTCACCGTCACGCTGATCGGGATTCCGTATCAGAGCGCCGCGATGCGCTTCGGCTGGAAAAGCGCCAGGACGTTCCCCAATAGCTATCACCGCTTCATGGCGAAGCTGTTCGGCATCAAGATCACCACCATCGGCACGCCGGTGACGGATGAGGGCGTGCTGATCGTCGCCAATCACACCTCGTGGCTCGACATCATCATCTTCTCGGCGCTCGGCCGGATCTCCTTCGTCGCCAAGGCCGAGGTCGCGACCTGGCCGCTGTTCTCGACGCTCGCCCGGCTCCAGCGCACCGTCTTCGTCGACCGCACGCGGCGCAGTGCCACCGGCGACGTGCGCGACCAGATCCGCGACCGCCTGCTCGCCGGCGACACGCTCGTGTTGTTCCCCGAAGGCACCTCGAACGACGGCAATGCCGTCCTCCCCTTCAAGAGCGCCTTGATGGGTGCGGTCGAGGCGCGGGTCGAAGACGGCAAGGGCGGCACGCGCGCCGTGAAGGTGCAACCGGTGTCCACCGCCTATGTCGGGCTTTACGGCATGCCGATGGGGCGCGAGAACCGCGCGCTGTTCGCCTGGTATGGCGACATGGAACTGGTGCCGCATCTGTGGGAAGCGCTGGTCACGGGCCCGATCGAAGTCGTGGTCGAATTCCACAAGCCGCTGGATGTCGACCAGGTCGGCGGCCGCAAGGCGCTGGCCGCCTTGGCCGAGGCCACGATCCGTCGGGGCCAGACCCGCGCTTTGGCCGGCTTTACCGGCCCGACGCCGGCGCTGGCCGCACCCGCCCCAGCCCCCGCAACCGCGCGCGCACTGGCATCGGCGACGGCCTGACCGTATAACCGCCGCCCCATGAAGAAGCTTTTCGTCAAGACCTATGGCTGCCAGATGAACGTCTACGACTCGGCCCGCATGGCCGCGTTGCTGGCGCCGATCGGCTATGGCCCGGCGGATGCGCCCGACGATGCCGACATGGTGATCCTCAACACCTGCCACATCCGCGAGAAGGCAGCGGAGAAGATCTATTCCGAGCTCGGCCGGCTCAAGCAGATCAAGGCGAAGCGCCCGCTCACCATCGCCGTCGCCGGCTGTGTCGCCCAGGCCGAAGGCGCGGAGATCGTGCGCCGCGCCCCCCAGGTCGACATCGTGGTCGGGCCGCAATCCTATCACCGCCTGCCGGAGATGATCGCCAAGATCGCGCGCGCCGGCGGCCACGCGCTGGAGACCGATTTCCCCGCGCTCGAGAAATTCGACGTGCTGCCCAAGGACACTGCGCCGTCCGGCGTCACCGCCTTCCTCACCGTGCAGGAAGGCTGCGACAAGTTCTGCACCTTCTGCGTCGTGCCCTACACGCGCGGCGCCGAATATTCGCGCGGCGTGGCGCAGGTCGAAGAGGAGGCGCTCCGCCTCGTCGCCGGCGGCGTGCGCGAGATCACGCTGCTCGGCCAGAACGTCAATGCCTATAATGGCGAAGGCCCGGACGGAAAGCCGTGGTCGCTCGCGCGTCTGCTGGATTGCCTGTCGCGCATCGCGGGCCTCGATCGCCTGCGCTACACCACCAGCCATCCGCGCGACATGGGCGACGATCTCATCGCCGCGCATGGCGATCTCGAAGCGCTGATGCCGTATCTGCATCTGCCGGTGCAGTCCGGATCGGACGCGATACTCGACGCAATGAATCGCAACCACACCGGCGACGAGTATCGCCATCTCGCCGAACGCATCCGCCACGCCCGCCCCGACATCGCACTGTCGTCCGATTTCATCGTCGGCTTCCCGGGCGAGAGCGACAAGGATTTCGAAGCGACGCTGGCGCTGGTGCGCGACGTAACCTTCGGCGCCGGCGCTTATGCCTTCAAATACAGCCCGCGCCCCGGTACGCCCGCCGCCGCCGCCGCGCGCAAGCAGGTCCCGATCGACGTGAAAGACACCCGCCTCAAGGCGCTCAACGAACTGCTGCTTGAACAACAGGTGCAATTCCGCGACGCCTGCCGCGGCCGCACGATGGACGTGCTGTTCGAAAAGCCCGGCCGCCAGACCGGCCAGGCCATCGGCCGCAGCCCCTATCTCCAATCGGTGCATGTCGAGGGCGCCGCGCATCTGACCGGCGAAATCCATCCCGTGCGCATCGACGCGGTCTTTCCCAACAGCCTGAAGGCTTCGCTCCTGCGCGAAAAGGCGCTGACGCATTGAGCCCGGCAAAGGGACAAGAGACGCTCGAATTCCCCGACAACAAGCTGCTTGCGAAGCTTGCCGGCGCGCACCAGAAGAATTTCGTCCGTCTGGAGCAGAAACTCGGCGTCCGGATTGGCATGCGCGGCAATCTCGTCAGCGTCGAAGGCGCGCCTGAGATGCGCGAGCGCGGCGCCGCTATCCTGCGCGCGCTATACGCCCGGCTCGAAGGCGGCGACGCTTGCGGCAGCAGCGAGATCGACGCCGAAATCCGCTTCGCGTCCGAACGCGCCGCCGGCCCGGTGGGCAATTCCTTCGGCTCGCCGTCGATCAAGACCGCGTCGTCGAAAACCACCCGCGCCCGCTCCCCGGCGCAGGCCGCCTATCTCGATCTGATGCGCACCCACCCTCTGGTGTTCGGCATCGGGCCTGCCGGCACCGGCAAGACCTATCTCGCCGCCGCCTTCGGCGCGCATCTGCTGCATGAGCGCCAGGTCGAGCGCCTGATCCTGTCGCGCCCCGCGCTCGAGGCCGGCGAGCGCCTCGGCTTCCTGCCCGGCGACCTGAAAGAGAAGATCGACCCCTATCTGCGCCCGCTCTACGACGCGCTGTTCGACGTGCTGGGCGACCGGGTCGAGACGCTGATCGAGAAGGGCATCATCGAGGTTGCGCCACTCGCCTTCATGCGCGGGCGCACCCTGACACGCGCCTTCGTGATTCTGGACGAGGCGCAGAACGTCACGCCGGCCCAGATGAAGATGTTCCTGACCCGGCTGGGCGAGGATTCGCGCATGGTCGTCACCGGCGATGCGACGCAGAGCGACCTGCCGGGTGGCCGCGCCGAGGGGCTCAACGAGGCGTTGCGCATCCTCGCCGGCGTCGAAGGCGCCGCGGTGGCGCATTTCTCGGAAAAAGACGTGGTGCGCCACGCCCTCGTCAGCCGCATCGTGGCTGCCTATAATAAAGCCGACGCGCAGAAGCACGGCCAGTGAGTTTCTCCATCGACCTGCAATTCGGCGATCCCCGCTGGCGCAAATCCCGCGGACTGCCCGCGCGCCTCACCGCCGCCGCCGAGCTCGCCCTGCGCCGCGGCCGCGCCGGCCGCAAAGCGGCGCTGACGATCCTGTTGGCCGATGATGCTCAGCTCAAAACCCTCAACCGCGACTTCCGCGGCAAGAACAAGCCGACCAACGTGCTGTCGTTTCCCGCGCCGGAAAATCCCGGACGCTATCTCGGCGACATCGCGCTGGCTTACGACACGACGCAGAAGGAAGCGCTCGCCGCCGGCAAGTGCTTCGCCGATCACGCGACGCATCTGGCGATCCACGGCGTGCTGCATCTGCTCGGCTTCGACCACGTCCACGCCCGCGACGCGCACAAGATGGAGCCGCTGGAGACCCGCATCCTCGCCGAGTTCGGCATCGCCGATCCCTATGCGATAGGGGCGGCGTCATGAGCGTCACTCCGCCCGACGACGACGACAAGCCGCAATCGCTGTTCAAGCGGATTGCGACGCTGATGCGCGGTGAAAGCCATGTCGGCGCCGCAGCACAGATGCGCGAGAGTCTCGAAGAGGTGATCGAGGAGAGCGACCGTCACCGGCCCGAACTTTCCGCACCCGAGCGGCAGATGCTCTCCAACCTGCTCAAATTCGGCGAGTTGCGCGTCAGCGACGTGATGATCCCGCGCGCCGACATCGTCGCGGTCGAGGAGGACACCTCGCTGCCCGATTTCGTCGCGCTGTTCCGCGACGTGCAGCATTCGCGCCTGCCGGTCTATCGCGAGACGCTCGACGATCCCATCGGCCTCGTCCACATCAAGGACGTGATGAGCTATCTGGAGGCGCAGCCCGACGGCAGCTTCCGCTGGACATCCGGCTCGGTATCGCAGTTCAAGCGCGAGCTGCTGTTCGTGCCGCCCTCGATGCCGCTGCTCGATTTGCTGCTCAAGATGCAGGCGCGGCACACCCATCTGGCGCTGGTGATCGACGAATATGGCGGCACCGACGGCCTCGTCTCGATCGAAGACATCATCGAGGAGATCGTCGGCGACATCGCCGACGAGCATGACGAAGACGAGCCGCAGGTGCGCAAGATCGAGCCCGGAATCTATCTCGCCGATGCGCGCGTCGACCTCGAGGATTTCCGCGAGCAGACCGGAATCGCGCTGACGCCCGAAGATGCCGACCAGGAGGTCGACACGCTGGCCGGCCTCGTCGTCTCGCTGCTCGGCCGCGTGCCGCAGCGCGGCGAGATCGTCCGGCATCCCTCCGGCTATGAATTCGAAGTGCTGGAAGCCGACGCGCGCCGCGTCAAGCGGCTGCGCATCCGGGCGCCCACGCCGCCCGTCATTCCCAACACACCGGTCGACGGAAAACCGGCGTGAGCGGCACGCTGCTGCGCCTCGGCGATGCCTTGCGCGGCCTCACCGGCTGGCAGGCATGGTTTACGGCCATCGCGGCCGGTGCCGTTTTGGCGCTTGGCTTCATGCCTTTGGATCTTTTTCCGGCGATTTTGCTGGGCATGGCCGCGCTTGTTCTTTTGCTGGATGGCGCGGCGGCAAGGCCAAAGCCCATCCGCCGCGCCGCGGCGCTGGGCTGGGGCTTCGGCTTCGGCCAATTCGTGGTCGGCATGTACTGGATCTTCTATCCGTTCCTCGTCGATCCGGTGGAGCATGCCTGGCAGATCCCGTTCGTCGCCTTGCTGTTTCCCGGCGGTCTCGCATTGTTCGCCACCGCCGCCTGTGCCGCCGCGATGTTTTTCTGGAAGCCCGGTCCATCGCGCGTCTTCGCGTTCACCGTTTGCTACGCCGCCGCTGAATGGCTGCGCGGCCATATCCTCAGTGGCTTACCGTGGAATCTTCCTGCCTATGGCTGGGGCGCGTCGCTCGGCGTGCTGCAAAGCGCCGCGCTGCTCGGCGCTTACGGGCTCAGCCTGCTCACCATCCTGTTCGGCGCCTCGCTGGCCGAGCTGTTCGCGGCCCCGCGCCGCTGGCTCTTGCCGGCGGTGACGACGGCGCTGTTCGTCGTGCTCTGGCTCGGCGGCGAAGCGCGCCTCGCGCTGGCGCCCACGGTGTTCTACGCCGACGTCCGCGTGCGCCTGGTGCAGCCCAACATCCCGCAGGACCAGAAATACGTCCCGGAACTGCGGTTCCGCAATTGGCAGACGCTGATGAACCTCAGCACGCGCCAAGCCGGTCCCAGGCCGACCGTCATCGTGTGGCCCGAAGCCGCGCCGCCGGTGCTGCTGCAGCGCGCGCCTGACGCGATGGACCAGATCACGATCCTCACCGGCGGCACCGGCCGCGTGCTTGTCACCGGTAACCAGCGGATCGACGTCGCGCCCGACGGTCATCGCCGCTTCTACAACAGCCTCTATGTCTTCGACCGCGGCGGCGCGCTCACCGCGACCTACGATAAATTCCACCTCGTCCCGTTTGGCGAGTACCTCCCTTTGGAGCCGCTTATGAAGAGCCTCGGCGTCACCGAGTTGGTCGGCTTCCCGGGCAGCTTCACCGCCGGCGACGGGCCGCATACGCTGCATATTCCAGGCGCGCCCGACGCCGGACCGCTGATCTGCTACGAGATACTGTTCCCGGGCGCGGTGGTCGATCCGGGGAACCGCCCCGGCTGGCTCATAAACGTGACCGACGACTCGTGGTTCGGGCCCTGGGCTGGTCCGCGGCAACATCTGCTGGCCGCCCGTGTCCGCGCCATCGAGGAAGGTCTTCCTGTCGCCCGGGCCGCCAATACGGGCATCTCGGCGATGATTGATCCGGCCGGCCGAACGGTGTCCAGTCTGGACCTTGGCCGCGCTGGCGTCGTCGATTCCCGGCTGCCAAGGGCCTTTTCCGCGACCCCCTATACCCGATTTGGGGATTTTGGATTCGGTATTCTACTATTGTTGTGCGCCGGTCTTTCCTGGGTGCTGGCGCGCCGCGTTCAGGCGTCTTAGCGTGTGACTCGTTTCTTATTTAACCCAATCCGGCCTGCGTATGAGGTCCGGACGAAACGGAGCGTTGTGTAAAACCCGTGCCAAAGAAACAAGCAAATCCCATCGACGGTCAGGTCGGAAATCGCGTTCGGCTGCGCCGCATGCTTATCGGTATGAGTCAGGAGCGGCTGGGCGAATTGCTCGGCCTCACCTTTCAACAAGTTCAGAAATATGAAAAAGGGGTCAACCGCATCGGTGCCGGCCGCCTGTTCGAGGTCTCGCGCATTCTTGGCGTGCCCATCGATTATTTCTACGAAGGCGTCAGCAACAACCTCGTCGGCGGTTTCGGCGAGAACGAAGCGTCGCCGCCGGTCATGGAGTTCGTCTCCAGCGGTGAAGGCCTTCAGCTCAGCCTGGCGTTCATGAAAATCAAAGATCCCAAGCTCCGCAAACGGGTCCTCGATCTCGTCAAGCAGATGGCCGAAGACGCTTCGGACTAATCCGCGGTTTTCTTCTTGCGCGAAGCTTTCTCGGCGAGACCCGATTGGCCTTCGCGCGCGGCGAGCGCGGCGTAGACGTCTTTCGGCGTCACGCCGCACGCTGCCCAGACGACGAGCAGATGGTACAGGACGTCGGCCGATTCCGCGGCCAGCTCCTGGCTGCCTTGCGCGACGGCGGCAATCACGACCTCGACGGCCTCTTCGCCGAATTTCTTGGCGCAGCGCGTGGGCCCGTCCTTCAACAGCGATGCAGTGTAGGAGGTTTTTGCGTCCGCGCCTTTGCGTGATGCGATGGTCTTGAACAATCTGTCGATCGGATGGTCGGCCATCGTCAAATATCCCTCGCCAATGCTTCGATGCCAAGTGACTCGCACAGCCAGTCCAGCGCGGGAAACAGCTGCAGCTTCTGCACCCAGCGCAGGCGCGGCAGCACCGCGATCTCCGGCTCGCCTGCGCGCGCCGCGAAAAACCCGGCCACCGCGGCGGCGGCCACGGCGATATCGTCTGCCGCAAAGCGCGTATCGGCGGCTTTCTCATAGAGCGCAAGCCCATCGGCGCAGCGCGGCCCGTCTTCGCCTTCCAGGCTCGGCAGGAAGAATGCGATGTCGAGCAGCTGCGGCCCGAATGACAGCACCGGCCAATCGACCAACACCGGACGCGCCCCGAAGATCAGATTGTCCGAGCGGATGTCCATATGCATCCAGCCTCGCGGCCCGTCCAGCGTCGCGGCGCGATCTTTCAGCGCGATCAGGCGTTCGAGATGCGAATCGAGCCAGCGCTCCGCCTTCGCCGGCGACGCGAACAGCGCCGCAAAGCGCGCCCGCACATCCGCATCGCGCAGGCTGTGCCAGTTCTCCGCCTGCGCCAGCAGATCGGACGCGCTGCGCTCTTCCAACAATCGTGCGGCACGCGCCGGCGTCGCGGCGTGGAAGCCGGCGATCAAGCGCATCGTTTCCGTCACGGCCTGTTGCGTCCACGGCGGCACGGCGGTCTCGCGCTCTACGCAATCCAGCACCGCCAAATGCCAGCCATCGGCCTCCGCCGATCCTAGAAATGCCGGACCGAACGCCGCCAATTCGGCAAAGTCCCGAAGATTGCGGCATTCGCGGAGCGTGGCCTCATGGCCGCGTTCGGTGTTGCCGGGATGGGTGCCCTTGACGAACACCTTGCGCCCCGCCGCAAGTGTCAGCACGAAGGTCGCGGTCGGCCCAAAGCCGCCCCAGGCGATCTCGTCCGCCACCACTCTGTCCCCGATGATCGCCTCGACGCGGCCACGCAACCCCGCCGGCACGTCGTGCCAGGCAGGCTTGGGCTCGCGCGCCTGGCTCAATTGGCCCGGTCTTCCAGCAGCCGGCGTGCGATGACGTTGGCCTGGATCTCCGCCGCGCCTTCGAAGATGTTGAGGATGCGCGCATCGCACAGCACGCGGCTGATCGGATATTCCAGCGCGAAGCCGTTGCCGCCATGAATTTGCAGCGCATTGTCGGCGCAGGTCCACGCCACGCGCGCGCCGAGCAGCTTGGCCATGCCCGCTTCCAGGTCGCAACGCCGCCCTTCATCCTTCTCGCGCGCCGCATAGTAGCTGAGCTGCCGCGTGATCGTGATCTCCACCGCCATCATGGCGAGCTTGTCGCGCACCCGCGGGAATTCCATCAGGGACTGACCGAATTGCTGGCGCTCCAGCGCATAGCGCACGCCCAGATCCATCGCGCACAGCGCCACGCCGACAGCGCGCGCCGCGGTCTGGATGCGCGCCGATTCGAAGGTCTGCATCAATTGCTTGAAGCCTTGTCCCTCTTCGCGGCCGAGCAGATTGGCCGCCGGCACTTCAAAGCCGTCGAACCCGATTTCATATTCCTTCATGCCGCGATAGCCGAGCACGCCGATCTCGCCGCCGCTCATGCCCTGCGCCGGGAAAATCTCCTTCTCCGAGCCGCGTGGCTTCTCCGCCAGGAACATCGAAAGCCCGCGATAACCCGGCCGGTCTGGATTGGTCCGCACCAGCAGCGTCATCACATCGGCACGCACCGCATGGGTGATCCAGGTCTTGTTGCCATAGACTTTGTAGGTATCGCCGTCGCGCACCGCGCGCGTTTTGAGCGCCGCCACGTCCGAGCCGCCGGACGGTTCGGTGAACACTGCCGTCGGCAGCTTCTCGCCCGACGCGATCAGCGGCAGCCAATGTTCCTGCTGGTCTTTCGTGCCGCCGGTCAGGATCAGCTCGGCCGCGATCTCCGAGCGCGTCGCCAGACTCCCAACGCCGATATAGCCGCGGCTCAATTCCTCGGACACCACGCACATCGCGGTCTTGGACAGGCCTGCGCCGCCGAAGCTTTCCGGGATCGTCAGTCCGAACACGCCCAGCGCACTGAGTTCGTTCACGACCTCGATCGGGATCAGCTCGTCCTTCAGATGCCACTGATGCGCGAACGGCGCGACCTTCTCCTGCGCGAAGCGGAAGAACTGCTCGCGGATCAGGCCCATCGTGTCGTCGAGCCCGGGCTCGCCGATGAACATCGCACCCTGATGCTTGGCCATATAGGCGGCGATGGCGGCGCGCACCTCCGGCCGCTGCCCGGTCGTCACCAGCTCGCGCACCGTGTCGGTCCAGAACCCGGCCATGTCGGAATCGTCGAGCCCGAAATCATAGGGCCGCGCGATCTCGTTCTGGCTCATCGCGATGCCGCCGGCGATCTGCGCCAGGTATTCGGCGAAGCCGGCATGCAGCAGAAGCTGCTCGATCTCGCCGAATTTCTTGTCGTGCTCCAGATGCCGGCCCCAGCGCGCCATCTGGCGCAGCGCCTCGACATAGGTCGCGAGCCACGCCAACCCATGCGTTGCGCGCTGCTCGCGGTCGAGCGCCTTGGCGTCGATCTTGCCATCGACCATGACGAGCCCGGCGACTGCATTTTTCGCCGCGATCAGGAAGCCTTCCGCTGCTAGAACGGCCTCGTCGCACTTCGCCAGCAGATGGGGAACGGTCAGGGAGAGCATGGGAAATATCTTCGAAAATTGCGCTGCCGCAGCTTAGCGGAACGCTTTGTGCGGCGCACCTTCGTCCGCGCCCTTGCGGCAACGCGTCCCGCACGATTCAATCGCGCCAACACAGGAGATTCTCGTGAAGCGCACGCTCATCCTCGCCGCCGCCGCTGTTCTATTCGCTGCCGTTTCGGCGGTTGCCGCCGAGAAGCCCGACAAAGATCCAGGCTACAAGATCATGCACGACTACGTGCTCACCATGCCCAAGGTGAAAGCCTATGACACGGCCTATGGCGCACTGACGACCGCGGCCAAGGCCGGTGATCCGTCGTTGAAGGCGGACCTCGCGGCCGCTTCATCCGAGAACGACCAGACCATCGCCGCGACGATCGACAAGATGACAAAGCATCCCAGGCTTTACGCGTTCTTCCAGAAGCAGGGCCTCAGCAAGATGGAAGCCTCGCTCCTGCCGCTGATCCTGATGGATGCCTGCACCGCGGCGCAGTATCCCAGCATGATCCCTCAACTCGCAGACCGCATGACCCCGGCGCAGGCCGATTTCTGCAAGACCAACATGGCCACGATCAAGACCATGCACTTCTTCAGCGGACAGTAGGACGCGTCAGGCGTCCTTCTGCGCGTCCAGGACGTCCTCATAGGTGCGCAGGCCGGTGCGCTGGGCGTTGACCAGCACCGCCATGTTGCCCGGCAGGTGCTCATTCTTCCACATCTTGGTGTGGGCGCGCGGGATGTCGGCCCAGGAGAACACTTCCGACATGCACGGATCGATGCGGCGCTCGACCACCAGTCTGTTGGCCTGGCTCGCCTGCATGAGGTTGGCGAAATGCGAACCCTGGATGCGCTTCTGCCGCATCCAGACATAGCGCGCGTCGAAGGTGATGTTGTAGCCGGTGGTGCCGGCACAGAAGACCACCATGCCTCCTCTTTTCACAACAAGGCACGAGACCGGGAAGGTCGACTCGCCCGGATGCTCGAACACCATGTCGACGTCGTTGCCCTTGCCGGTGATGTCCCAGATCGCCTTGCCGAATTTGCGCGCTTCTTTGGTCCAAATGTCATACTCGGGCGAGCCGACTTGCGGCATCGCGCCCCAGCATTTGAAATCCTTGCGGTTGATCACGCCCTTGGCGCCGAGCGAGAGCACGAAGTCGCGCTTGGAATCGTCGCTGATCACCGCGATGGCGTTGGCGCCCGACACTGCGCAGAGCTGCACCGCGAACGAGCCGAGCCCGCCCGACGCGCCCCACACCAGCACATTGTGCCCGGGGCGCAGGATGTGCGGCCGGTGGCCGAAGAACATGCGATAGGTCGTCGCCAGGGTCAGCGTGTAGCAAGCCGCCTCTTCCCAGGTCAGGTGCCTGGGTCGCTCCATGAGCTGGCGGTCCTGCACGCGGGCGAATTGCGCGAACGAGCCGTCCGGCGTCTCATAGCCCCAGATGCGCTGGCTGGACGAGAACATCGGGTCGCCGCCATTGCACTCCTCGTCGTCGCCGTCGTCCTGATTGCAGTGCACGACGACCTCGTCGCCGACCTTCCAGCGCGTCACCTTGGAGCCGACGGCCCACACGATGCCGGACGCGTCGCTGCCGGCGATGTGATAGGGATTTTTGTGGCTGTCGATCGGCGAAACCGGCGTGCCGAGCCCGGCCCAGACCCCATTGTAATTCACGCCCGCCGCCATCACGAGCACCAGGACATCATGGCTGTCTAACGGCCAAGTGGGCACGACCTCGATCTGGAAGGACTTCTCCGGTTCGCCATGGCGCTCCTTGCGGATCGTCCAGGCGTACATCTTGGCCGGCACGTGGCCCATCGGCGGAATCTCGCCGATCTCGTACAGGTCCTTGTAGACTTCCAGAGACGGCTTCGCGTCGGCGGATGCTTGCGCCATGTTCTAATCCCTCTTCCCCATCGGCAGCCTTATTGCGACTGCTCACTCGGCGGCGCAGTAGGCCCTCGGACTTATTGCATTGCAACAGAAATTCTTCGCTTTTGCTGTGCAAAGGTCGCAGTTAACGCAACAAAATTACTTCTTGAACGAACTGCGCTGCCACCCCGGCTTCTGCTTGCCGGCGGCCTTGCCGGCGATTTCCTTGAGCTTTACGGCTTGGAGAACCGACAGGGACGATCCCGGTTCACCCTTCTCCATATCCCTGAACGCGCGACCGTATTTTTCGACGCGTTCCTCGACCGAGCCCAAGAATTCGCCCTCCCAGTCGGACAGCGTCACGCCGGCGACATCCGCCGCCTTGCGAGCCCGGCGCAACGCCTTGAGCGCTGCACGCTTGGCGGCGGCGCGGCGCTTCTCGGCGGGATCGTCAGTCTTGCGCGTCATCGCCAGCAGACTGCCATTCCCGGTTTGTGCCGGGCAATGCGGGTTGCAATTTCAGGTTGAGCCTGCGCCGCGCGAACCAATCGCGTCAGGGATTGGGTAGCGTGTTGTCTGCGGCGATGTCGTCGAAGCCTTTCTTCAACGCGCCGGCGGTCTCCAGTCCCGTGACGACCGATAGATCGTGGCCCGGAACGATGTGCAGCCGGGGCTCGGCCTTTTTGAGCGCGTTCAGCGCCGCCAGTTCCGACAGCACCGCCGCGCGGTCCTCGCCGTCGAGGTACCACCACGTCATCAGCCGCGCCCGCTCGCGCACCAAGTCAATGTTGCGCATCGTCCACGCGACATCGCCGGTAAAAAGATACTCCTCACCGCTCGCCGTTTTCACATAGACCATCTGGCTGCCCGGCGTGTGACCCGGCGCACGGATCAGCACCATGCCCGGCGCGACCGCGAGGTATTTGTCGTAAGTGAGCGGGCGATAGCCCACGAACGCTTCGGCGTGATAGCCGGGATTGTAGCGCTCCAGATTGGCGACCTGCTCGGCGTTCAGCTTGACGCGCCCCGATTCCATCTCGGCGTGCAGGAACACGAAGCCGAGCAGCCCGCCGATATGGTCGCCATGCTCATGCGTGACGACAATGAGCGACGCATATTTGATCGCGCCGCGCACGTTCTGCACCGCTGCGTCGTCGGCGGTCACCTGCATCTGTGCCGCGCCGCGCTGCGTCAGCCCGGTATCGATCAGGGCCGAGCTGCCATCGGCGAAGGCGACCTTGTAGGCGAAGATCTCCATCGGCACCGGCGCCCAGCCGTCGCCCGCCAGCACCGCATTGCCCGGAAAGCTGACCGGCGCGACATGCGCGGCGCGGATCGCCACCGGCTTGGCGCCCTGCATCGAATCCGCCAGCCGGCGGATTTCGCCCATGTCCAGCGTATAGGTCGTGGGCGGCGTACCGCTCTCCAGGATCAGCCAGTAATAGGCGCCGCCCACCACGAGGAGCAGCACCACGACGAGGGCCAGCAGCCCCTTCACCAAGGTGCTCATGACGATCAGCGCTCCGGATCGATGAGGGCGGAATAGACGAAGGTCTGCGAGTCGACGCTCAGTTGCGCGCTGCCCGCCGCGCCGCCGCCGAAGCGCTGGATCATGCCGAGGAAGAACAAATCGTTCTTGGGATCGATCCAGAACCAGGTCCCGGCCGCGCCACCCCACCAGAACGAGCCCTTGCCCTGCAGCACGCCGAGCTTGGCGGGGTCGGTCACCACCGCGACATCAAGGCCGAAGCCCAGCCCGTTGCTGCCGATCACCAGCCCGCCGGCCGAGGTCGGATCGCTCGTCACGCCGTCGGCGAGATGGTTGGCCTGCATCAGCGCCAGCGTCGCCGGGCTCAGGATTCGTGCGCCGTCATATGTGCCGCCGTTCAGGATCATCTGGCAGAAGCGCGCATAATCGTCGACCGTCGAGACCGATCCGCCGCCCCCCGAATCCATCGGCGGGGGCTTGGTGAAATCCTGCAGCGCCGGGAACAGCGCCGTCGTCAGTTCCAGCAGCTTTCCATTCGCCGGGTTCTGCACATAGATGCCCGAGAGTCGCGCCGCCTTTGCCGGCGGCACGAAGAAGCCGGTATCCGCCATGTGCAGCGGCTTGAAGATATGCTCCGCCATGAAATCGCCGAGCCGCTGGCCCGACAGTTTCTCGATGATGTAACCCTGGATATCGACCGCGGCGGAGTAGGACCACTTCGTGCCCGGCTGATACAGCAGCGGGATCTTGGCGATCTTGTCGATCATGTCCTTGAGGCCGTTCGACGCCAGCACTTTCTGGTCGCGGAACGCGTCGTCCACCGGATTGCCGGTGCGCAGGCCATAGCCGAAGCCCGCAGTGTGGGTCATCAATTCGCGCATGGTCGGCGGGCGCTTCATGTCCTCCAGCACCGGCTTGCCGTCCGCTCCGACGCTCGCCACCACTTTCAAATTGGCGAACTCCGGAATGAACTTTGTCACCGGATCTTCCAGCCGCCAGCGGCCCTGCTCGAACAGGATCATCATCGCGACGCCGACCATCGGCTTGGTCTGCGAATACATCCGAAAGATCGTGTCGCGCGCGATCGGCGCGCCGGCGCTGTTGGTCACGCCGTGCAGGTGCAGATCGACGATCTTGCCGTGCCGCACCAGCATGGTCTCGATGCCGGCGACCTCGCCGCGGTCGACAGCGGCATCCATCGCGGCATCGAGAGCGCGGACGCGGTCGGGCGCAAAGCCCACTGTGTCGGGCGCCGCCAGCGTCAGCTGTGGCGCCGGATGCGCTGGTTTGGCGTCCGCGCCCGGCGCAAGCACCAGACTCAGCACGGCCGCGCTCGCGGCCCACTTCACGATGTTCATGTTTCCCCCGCCCTGAACTGACGCCAGTCTGCAAAGGCGAGATTGAGCCTTTCGGCTGGCGCAGGCAATCGCCGCGTCAGTGCTTGACGTGCGGGTCCTTCTCGCCGGCCTGCACGGCCATCGCCAGCACATCCGTCGCGACCGGGCAGGTGTAGAATGCCGAGCGCGCGCAATTGGGATTGTAGGTGAAGTTGAAATCGATGGTGACCGTCCTGGGCGGGAAGACGCCGAAGCTGTCGATATCGACATAGCGGCCTGCCGGATAGGTGACGGTGCCGGCCTGGTCGTCGGTGAAGAACGCGCTCGCGTCCTTGATCTTCTTCGGATCGTTGTCGCCGCTGTAGAAGGGCAGGGTGAAGGTCTTGCCTTTCAGCGTGAACGTCGCATCGCCGGCATGGAAGAACTGCTTGTCTGTCCCGCGCGAGGTGCGGAACACGCGCGGCGGCAGCTTGGGGTCGGGCGTGAACGTCGCGGTGATGCGATAGGCGGGATCGTAGGGGAAATACTCGACGCCCTTGAAGTGCAGCGCATCGGCACGCAACTGATTGAACAGCATGACGCGCACGCCGATGACGCCGGCGCTCACCTGCGTCGGAAAACCCTGGATGTCGATATTCGTGTCCACCGGCACGCTCTTTTGCAGCGTCGCGTCGTCGAGCGGCTTGCCGTGCAGCGATCCGCTCATCTTGCCGTCATGGACCGCCACCCACAGGACGCCGTCCTGCATCTTGCCCGGCACCCATTTGTAGCTGTCGGGCTTGCCCGTGATGCCCGTCAGCGTCGCGCTCTGCCCCTCGCCGAGATAGGCCGCGTCCTGGATTTTCAGGATGGCCATGCGGCGCCTTGGCCCAGGCGATGTTCGCCTCGCCGATCTCTTTCTTCCATTCGGCTGCCGGCGGCAGCGGCGCTGCGGCCGCACCCATGAGAAGGCCTGCTGCGAGCGCGGCGGCAAAAGACGATATGCGCATGTGGTCTCCGTTTCCTCGACACTAGCAATTTTGCAGTGCAGCAAAGTTTCGATTAGGCTCCGGCATCCGCAATTAAGTAACACCCGAACCGATGGCCCGCGACAAGCCCTGGATTTTCCGCACCTATGCCGGCCATTCGAGCGCAACGGCCTCGAACGCGCTCTATCGCGGCAATCTCGCCAAGGGCCAGACGGGCCTGTCGGTCGCTTTCGACCTGCCGACCCAGACCGGCTACGACAGCGACGACGTGCTCGCCAAGGGCGAGGTCGGCAAGGTGGGGGTGCCGGTCTCGCACATTGGCGACATGCGCAAGCTGTTCGACGGCATCCCGCTCGACAAGATGAATACCTCGATGACGATCAACGCGCCGGCGGCGTGGCTGCTCGCATTGTATGTCGCCGTCGCGGATGAGCAGGGTGCGCCGCGTTCGTCGCTCACCGGCACGACGCAGAACGACATCATCAAGGAATACCTCGCGCGCGGCACCTACATCTTCCCGCCCCGGCCCGCGATGCGCCTGACCACCGACACGATCGCGTTCACCACCGCCGAAGTCCCGAAGTGGAATCCGATCAACCTCTGCTCTTACCATCTGCAAGAGGCTGGCGCCGACGCAGTGGAGGAGGCGGCCTTCGCGCTCGCCACCGCGGTCTCGACCCTCGATGCCTGCAAGGCGCGCGGCGCGATCCCGCCGGAGGAATTCCCCAAGGCCGTCGGCCGCATGAGCTTCTTCGTCAATTCCGGCGTCAAGTTCATCACCGAAATCTGCAAGCTGCGCGCGATGGGCGAGCTGTGGGACGAGATCACGCGCGACCGCTACGGCGTGACGGACCCAAAGCTGCGCTTGTTCCGCTATGGCGTGCAGGTCAACAGCCTCGGCCTCACCGAGCAGCAGCCGGAGAACAACGTCTATCGCGTGCTGTTCAGCATGCTGGGCGTCACGCTCTCCAAGAATGCCCGCGCCCGCGCGGTGCAGCTCCCCGCGTGGAACGAAGCGCTCGGCCTGCCGCGGCCCTGGGACCAGCAATGGTCGCTGCGCATGATGCAGATCGGCGCCTTCGAGACCGACATGCTGGAATACGAAGACATCTTCGACGGCTCCAGGGTGATCGCCGACAAGGTGGCGCAGCTCAAGGCGCAGATCGTCGAAGAGATGGCGCGCATCGCGCAGTTCGGCGGCACCGGCACGCAGGACGCGCTCGAATACATGAAGGACCGCCTGGTCAAATCCAACGCCGCGCGCGTCGAAGCGATTGAAAGCGGTGAAGAGGTCCGCGTCGGCGTCAACGCCTATCGCGAAACCGAAGTCTCGCCCCTCACCGCCGGCAATGGCGCGTTCATGACGGTCGATGCGGCTGCCGAAGCCGAGCAGATCGCCAGCCTCGTTGCCTGGCGCGCCGCCCGCGATGAGAAGACGGTCGCCGCCGCACTCGATGCGCTCGAAGCCGCAGCGCGGGACGAAAGCGTCAACATCATGCCGGTCTCGATCGATTGCGCCAAAGCCGGCGTCACCACCGGCGAATGGGCCCGCACGCTGCGCAAGGTGTTCGGCGAATACCGCGCGCCCACCGGCGTCGCGCAGCAAGCCGCGTCGCGCAACGACGAGCGCATTGTCGCCTTGCGCGAAGAAGTTGCGGCCGCATCGAAGACGCTCGGCCGTCCGCTGACCTTCCTGGTCGCCAAGCCCGGCCTCGACGGCCATTCCAACGGCGCCGAGCAGATCGCGATCCGTGCCCGCGATGCCGGCATGACCGTGATCTACAACGGGATCCGCCATTCGCCCGACGACATCGTCGCCGAGGCTTTGGCGTCGAAGCCGCATCTCATCGGCCTGTCGATTCTGTCCGGCAGCCATGTCTCGCTGGCGCGCGACGTGATCGCGAAGCTCAGGGCGGCCGGCCTCGGCGACACCAAGGTCATCGCGGGCGGCATCATCCCGCCGGAGGACGAGGCGACGCTGAAGGCCGCCGGCATCGACGCCGTGTTCAGTCCAAAGGACTACGACCTCAACCAGATCATGCATGGGCTGGTGGCGCTGGCCGTCGGCTGAGCGCGGACAGCGCCAACATGGCCGGTCGCCTACCAAGAGTTCATGCGCGCGACGGAAAAGGCGCGGTTACCCTTCCGGTGCCTCAGCGTCGCTGCGGTGTTTATTGTCATCGAGGAGGATACAAATGAACAGCAAATTGAAAACGGGATTGGGTGTCTGCGCGCTTGCCGTGACGATGGCGGCCGGCGTTTTCATCGGTGAGGCCCTGGCGGCCCAGCCGCATATGCATGCCGCGCTCGACGATCTGCGCGCCGCGCGCAGCGAGCTCAGCCAGGCCACCCACAACAAGGGCGGTCACCGCGTGACGGCGATGGGTCTGGTGGATCAGGCGATGCACGAAGTCGAACAGGGCATGGAAGACGCCGACTGATCTCGCGATCATCTGAATCGAGCGGGGGCCGCCGGACGAACCGGCGGCCCTTTGCGTTCAATGGCCTGCCGGATCGTTGGTTGCCATGTCGGCGGCGATCTTCCAGGCGCCGCTCGCATCCTTCTGCCAGACGCGCAGATAATGCCCGCCGAGCTTCATCCGCGCGCCGCTCGTCACCGGCGGCCCAAGATAGGTCCACACCCCGTCCGCTGAGCCCATCGTGCCGTCGGCAGAGACCTTCACATGGTCCGGCGCCCAGCTCAGCACCGAACCGGCCGAGTTCCCCGGCCCGGTCTTCAAAGACGCCGCGAATGCCGCGCGGCCATAGATCGGAGCCAAGTTCCCCGACCCGAAATCGGCCGCATCCTCCGCGAAATAGGCGAGGTAAGCAGCGGCATAGCCTTGCTTTTCCGCCATCGCGGAAAACGCATGTTCCGTCGCTGTCAGATCGTCAGCCGGCGCGGCGCAGGCACCCGTCACCCACAACGCGAGCAAACCGCCCACCAATATCCGACACATGATCACAGCACCCTCCAATTGTGGCGGCTTGCCCCATTCCCGCCCCGATCTTGCTTAACTACTTATTTACCGTGTTCCTGCGGATCGCGTCCGCAAAAGCTGTCGGGGGATACTCCACATGGTCGCTTATACGTCCAAGAAGAACGATCTGACCGCCGTGCCGGTGCGCCGCACCGCCCTGAGCCACGAGCTGTTCCACGGCCTGTCGCCGGAAGAATTCACCGCTGAGGCCAAGTCGCTCGCCGACGCCGAAGCGATGACGCCCCAGGTCCGCACCCGTCTCGAAGCCCAACTCGTCGAGCGCCTGAAGACTCCTGTCGATGTCCCGAGCTGGGGCCCCGATTGGGTCAAGCGCGGCGAGCGCGTCGCCGCCGCGGAGCAGGGCCGCCGTCCCGCCCGCTTCGCCTTCTTCGGGCGCAAGGAAGAAACCGAGATCGATGAGGACGCGGCGCCCGATCCGCTCACCATCGCCGAGCGCGACGACACCGGCATCATCATGCGCAACATGGAGAAGAGCCGTCAGGTCGCGCATTACCGCCCTCTCTATATCGCCGCGGTCGGCCTCGCCGCCGTGATCGCGCTGCTCGCGATGTTCGTCGATTATCATATCATCCGCGAGGTCTGGACCCGCGCCCTCGCCAACGAGTTCATGGTGGTACCGCCGGCGCTGCAAAGCTCGGTGGTCTTCAAGAGCCTGCAGGTCATCTTCGCGGTCCTGATCGTGCACTTCTTCCTGCGCATCACCGGCGTCTATGGCCGCAACACGATGATCGCAGCGGCGTTCGTCATGGCGCTGGTGATGATCGGCGGCCTCGGCTATCTCGTCGCCTACAACAACATGAACGGCGGCACGTCGGCGACGCTGGAGCAGCCGCGCGACGACGGCGCCAGCGCCGGTGGCAGCAACTCGATCGACGCGCTGTTCAACGCCCCGGCCAAGCCCGCCGCGGCGCCTGCGGTCACGCCGGCCAGCGCCAATGAAGGCTTTTCCTTCGGCCTGCCGCACATCTCCACCGCCTCGCTCGCCAACGCGGATTCGTGGTTCTGGCTCGCCTTTGCCAGCGTCATCTTCTTCATTGTGACGACAGTGGCCGCACTCTACATGCTCACGGTCGAGAACAACGTGCGCAACCTGCATATCGCGCGTGACTACAAGCATCGCCAGCGCCAGTTCGCGCAGCTCCATCTGCTGCAGCTGGCCGACAAGCGCACCGGCGCCGCCTAGGCGATGAACGCGCTGCTCGCGGCCGTGACGGTGTTCGGCCTGGTCGGCGGCAGTGCCGTCGCCTATGAGGCGGCGCGCGATGTCACACGCATCGAAGCCTCGCTGACCGACGAAGCGGCGATCGCGCCCCGGCGCATCGTGATCGGCATCGACATTTCCAAGAGCAATCCCTTGGTCGACAATCCGGCGTTTGCCGAGAAGGTCGCGGCGCGCGTGTCGAACATCGTGCGCGGCCTCGGCATGGCGTCGGAAGTCCATGTCCGCACCTTCGGCAGCTATGACGCCTCGTCGAACAATTTCTATTACGACGCGCTGATCTCGGCGCGGAACCGGCCCGAGGCCGTCGCCGCCGAGATCCACAAGCTGATCGCCGGCACGCCGCTGCTGGTCTCCAGCGGCAAGTGGCGCTCGCAGGAGAACACCAACATCCTCGCCTTCCTTGACAACGTCTCGCAGAGCATCGGCTGCGGCGGCATGTCGACCACGGTGGTGCTTGCCTCGGACGGGATCGAGGATTCCGAATATGTCCGCCTGCAGCATCCCGGCGCGCATCTGCCCACGCCTGACGGCAAGCCGTTCCGCGGCTGCGCCGAGATGGAGATCCTCGGCATCGGCCAGGGCACCGACAGCCCGGTCGTGACCACCCGCCTGCGCGGCGAATGGAGCCGCTGGGCCACCGCCGCCGGCTTCGCGCACTTCACCGGCCTGAACGACTGGTAGCAGCCCCAAAAGATCAGAGAGACAATCCCGCGCGGATCGAGTCCGGCGTGACGCCGTCCGCGCGCAGGCTTCTCAGTGTCACCGCGTGATCGCGCTTGGAGAACTTCCTGCCGCTCGCATCGAGAACGAGCCGGTGGTGCGCATATTCCGGCGCCGGTAAGTCTAGCAGCGCCTGCAATAGCCGCTGCACATGCGCCGCCGCGAACAGATCATTGCCGCGCGTCACCCGCGTGACGCCCTGATGTGCATCGTCGACCACCACCGCGAGATGATAAGCCGCCGGCATATCCTTGCGCGCCAGAACGATGTCGCCGAACAGCAGCGGATCGGCCACGATGACGCCGTGCTCGCCGTTCGGCCCTTGGCCCAACTCTTCGAACTGCAACGGCCCAGCCATCGCCGCCGCTTTTACCGTATCGAGACGCAGCGCATGCGCCGTTCCAGCCGCGATCCGCGCACCTCGCTCTTCTTTCGTCAGATGGCGACACGTCCCGGGATAGATCGGCCCGTCCGGCCCGGGCTGCGAAGCAGCCAAACCATCATAATGCGGGGCTTCGGCTGCACGCGCGATCTCGTCTGCGATCTCCTTGCGCGTGCAGAAGCAGGGGTAGAGCAGGCCCTTACCCTCCAGCACGTCCAGCGCCGCGCGATAGGCCTCGCTCCGCGCCGACTGGCGCAGTACCGGTTCTTCCCACCGAAGCCCGAGCCAATGCAGATCCTCGAAAATCGCCGTGACGAATTCCTCGCGGCACCGCGCCGTGTCGATGTCCTCGATCCGCAGCAGGAACCGCTCCCCCGCCCGCGCCGCCGTCAGCGCGGCGAACGCATGGCCGAGATGCAGCAAGCCGGTTGGACTCGGCGCGAAACGGGTGACAATCATGCTGCGAGACTACGCCGATGATCATTCGCCCCGCCACGCCTGAAGATGCGCACGCCGTCGCGCAAATCCGCGTGACCTCGTGGCAGGCGACCTATCGCGGCACCGTTCCCGATTCTGCGCTCGACGCCATGACCCCGGAAGAGACTGAAAACAACTGGCGCGCCGTCGCGGCAGGCGAGGTCGCGAACGCAGAATTGCTGGTCTGCGAGGTCGAAGGCGCGGTGGTCGGTTTCGCCTGTTATGGCGCGGCGCGGCCGCCCGATTTCGGCCATGGCGGCGAACTCTACGCGACCTACTACCTGCCCGAAGCGATGGGCAAAGGCTACGGCACGCGCATGGTCGCGCAAGTCGTGCGCTGCCTCGCGCGCATGGGCCATAGCGACATGATCCTCTGGGTCATGGAAGCCAACGCCCGCGGCCGGCGCTTCTACGACGGCATCGGCGGCACGGTGGTTCCCGATTCGCGCCGGAGCTTCGAGATCGACGGCCGCGAGATCTGGGAGATCGCCTATGGCTTTCGCCCGCTTCCCGATTTGGCCGCAAAACGCTAGAAGCTCCGCATGGCTCTCGGTCGTCCGCTTTCCGGTCCGCGCCTGCCGCCGCAGCGCGGGCCCGCGACGCATCTCGTCGTGCTGTGTCACGGCTATGGCGCCAATGGCGAAGACCTGATCGGCCTCGCGCCGGAATGGCAGCGCCATCTGCCGACAACCGCTTTTGTTTCGCCCAACGCGCCCGAGCCCTGTGCCGGCGCACCGGGCGGCTATCAATGGTTTCCGATCTCGCGGCTCGACCCCGGCGAGATGCAGCGCGGCGTCGAAGCCGCCTCCGCGGCGCTCAATGCGTTTCTCGACGCCGAGCTCGCGCGGCTCGAACTGCCACCGGAGCGGCTCGCCCTGGTCGGCTTCAGTCAGGGCACGATGATGTCGCTGCAGGTCGGCCTCAACCGCGCCGTGAAACCCGCCGCGATCATCGGCTATTCCGGCCTGCTGGCGCGCGGCACCGCGCTGGAGGCGCTGCCGCCCGATACCCCGCCGATCCTCTTGGTCCATGGTGATGCCGACCAGATGATTCCGGTGCAGGCGATGCTCGCATCGGCCATGATGCTGGGCGGCGCAGGCGCGGCGGTGCAGTGGCATATCTCGCCCGGCGTCGGCCACGGCATCGATCCGGTCGGCCTCGACATGGGTGGCACGTTCCTGACACGGGCCTTCCGCGGCCAGTTGCGCCGGCGCGAAGCGGAGATTTCCAGCCCGCTTTCCTGACACCGTTACCTTTCTGTCACGCCGAATCGCTTAGTGTTGCGGCCAACTTGGCAGGCCGCGCGCTTTGCTCGTAAGCTTTCGCGGTCTAGAGGAGTAACAGTCAAAGGAACGAATCCTGTGTTAGCCGCGCGGCTTCCCGACAATTGCCCGGCCCTTGTGCTGAACGCCGACTATCGGCCGCTCAGCTATTTTCCGCTGTCCTTGTGGTCCTGGCAGGACGCGATCAAGGCGGTCTTCCTCGAGCGCGTGAACATCCTCGAGGAATACGACCGCGTCGTGCGCTCGCCGAATTTCGAGATGAAGATCCCGTCGGTCGTCTCGCTCAAGACCTACATCAAGCCGGCGCGCAACCCCGCCTTCACGCGGTTCAATTTGTTCCTGCGCGACCGCTTCGCGTGCCAGTATTGCGGCGACGGTGAGGACCTCACCTTCGACCACGTGATCCCGCGCAGCCGCGGCGGCCGCACCACCTGGGAGAACGTCGTGACCGCGTGCGCCCCGTGCAATCTGCTCAAGGGCGGCCGCATGCCGGCGCAGATCGGCATGCATCCCAGGCACCGTCCGCACCGCCCGACGATCAACGAGCTGCGCGCCAACGGCCGCAAATTCCCGCCGAACTACCTGCACGACAGCTGGGCGGATTACCTCTATTGGGACAGCGAGCTGGAGCCGTAAAACAGACCATGAAGATACGCGCCATCCTGATCGCATCGCTCCTGTTCATGCCCGCGGCGGCGCAATCGCAACAAACACCGCCCACCTCCACCATGGTGCCGGCCAAGATCATGGGTCACTTTAAAGGTCCGCATGTGCTGGCCTGCAACCGATATCTTCCGGCGGACGCGCTTGGCGATCTGGTGCCTTTGCACGCGGAATTCACCACGGTCGTGAACCCGGACGGGACTGTCAAAAGCGTTGATGTCAAGGACGACAGCGGAAACCCCGATATCAACAAAGCGCTCGTCACCTGCGCGATGAATTGGGTCTACGTACCGGCAACCGTTGATGGCAAACCAGTCGAATCGACGAGTACGAGCTTTCAAACGATGGCGCGCGAGCCTTATCTCTAAGTCCAGGTTCAGCCGCTGGGACGTATCGCGAGGCGGACAAATAATTCGTCTTACGTCGAGGCTGCGTTCCGCCACATCGCGATCAGTGGCGGCGCACCGGCAGGCGCGATGTTCTTGCCCGCCACAAAGCCGGCGCGCTCGTAGAGCCTGGTGTTCCTAGAGTTGGAATTTTCCAGATAGGCCGGTGCCTTCACTGCGTCGGCGCGCTTCAGCGTCGCCTCCAGCATCGCGCCGCCAAGGCCGAGCCCCTGCAGCCGCGGCGCCACCGCGATGAAAGCGAGATAAAAGTGCGGCGTGTGCGGGTGGTTCTTCTCCATCGTGTCGCCCATCGCCGAGCCGCGCAGCAAACGCGGGAAACCGCATAGCCGCAGGAACATCGGCATCAGCCGCATCTGCTCGAGGAAACTGCCTGGACTTGCCTCGGCGCCGGGCGGAAGCCACGCGGCGCCGACCCCGCCATCGGCGCTCAACCAGACTTCGCCATACGGAATCGCGCGCACCTTCAGGAGCCAGAAGAAGAACTGCTCCAGCGCGACGGCGCGGCGTGCGCCGGGCCGCGCGATCCAGTTCATCACCGGATCCGAAGCAAAAGCGGCAGCAAAGAGCCGCGCCAGCGTGCCGGTGTCGTCCACCGTCGCGCGGCGCGGGCTGGCCGCCGCCGCGAGCAGAGCGTGACGGTCTTCACTCATATCTTTTCGGACAAACGGATGGCGAGGCGGCACCCCGCCTTGATCGCCGCGCTCAGCGCCTCGTATCCCGGCGCCTCTTCCGCGCCATGCGCCAGCGCGGCGTCGCGATGCGCGATCTCCTCGGCGCGGAAATCCTCGACCGTGGCTTTGAGCGCCGGATCGCTGTCGCCAAGCCGCCCGACCTGCGCCGCATAATGCTGGTCGATGACCTCCTCGACCGCGGCGGTGCACGCCATCGCGGCCTTTTCGCCCAGCAAAGCGGTCGCCGCGCCGAGCGCAAAGCCCGCGACGCGCCACACCGGCTCCAGCGCGGTCGGCCGCACGCGCCGTTCGTTGACGAGGCCGTCGAAGGTTTTCAGATGCCGCTGCTCCTGCTCCGCCATATGCCGGATCGCCTCGGCGGCCTTGGAATTGCTGGCGCCCAGCACCGCAAGCTGGCCTTCATAGATGCGCACCGCGCCATATTCGCCGGCATGGTCGACGCGGATCATCGCTTCGATCTCGGCCGAGGTGCCAGGCGGGGCGGGGCGGGCTTTGCGGCTCATGGCTTGCGCGCCAGGGCGATTCCGCCGAGCGCCGCGACGCTCAGCGAGATCAGCGCATTGAATCCGGCCAGCGAAATCCCGAACAGCGTCCATGCCGGCCGGTCGCAATGCGGTACCGGCGCGTTGAGATCCAGATGCCCGTCGAACACGAAGCCGGTGGTGCACGCCGTAGGCCCTTGCCACCAGTGATATTCCACGCCCGCATGAAACACGCCGAGCCCGCCCGCCGTCGCGACACCGAGAATCGCGAGCGCGGCAATGAACGGCGCCGCACGCTTGTCGAGCACGCCGAGGCCGATGAGGATCGCGCCGCCCAGCCCGACCACCGCCGCCGCGATATGCGGCCAGCGCTGCCAATGGCACATCTCGCAAGGCGGAAAATGTCCGATGTACTGGAAGCCAAGCGCGCCGAGGATCAGCGCCAGCGCGACGGCGCCTTCGAACCATGCAATGCGTGTTGCGTTCGTCATGCGGATGCATGCCTCGATTAACGTGCGAATATCCGGCTGTCGTCGTCGAACGCCTTGAACTCCAGCGCATTGCCGCTCGGGTCGCGAATGAAGAACGTCGCCTGTTCGCCGGGCAAGCCTTCGAATCGGATGTCGGGTTCTATCACGAACGGAACTTTGTCATGTGACAAGCGCTGCGCAAGTTTGCGCCAATCCGTCATCGAAAGGATGACGCCGAAGTGACGCACCGGGACTTCTTCGCCGTCAACCTGATTATGCGCTTTATCATCCGATGAATCCGCGCTTAAATGCGCCACGATCTGGTGGCCGAAGAAATCGAAATCCACCCAATCGTCGTTCGAGCGTCCTTCGGGACATCCGAGCAGGTTTCCATAGAAGGCGCGTGCTTCGCCGAGGTCGCGAACCGGAAAGGCCAGATGGAAACGCGGGCGAGAGGTCATGACGATCTCATGAGTCGAACATTGGTGGAGCATATCGAAGCTTATGCGTAGCTCTCTGGCAACCCGCCGGCGTGCGTCCCCGGCGCTGCTGCGCATCGACGGCCGCGCGGTTGAGGTGACGATGCGTCTCAATCCGCGGGCGCGGCGGCTGATCGTCAAGGTGCATCCCTCCACTGGCGAGGTCTCGGTCATCGCGCCGTCGCAGCGCGCGCTCGACCGTGCGCTCGATTTCGCGCAAGGCGAAGCGCCGTGGATCGCGCGCCAGCTCGCGCGTGTGCCGAAAAAGGTGCGTCTCGCGCCAGGGCAGCGCATCCCGTTCCGCGGCCGCGAACATCTGATCGTGAAAGCCGATAGTGGCCCCGTCTGTGCCGACATCGATGCCGCCCTGATCCGCGTCGGCGGCCGGGACGAGCACGCGCCGCGCCGCCTGACCGATTTCCTCAAGCGCGAGGCACGCAGCGAGGTGGAAGCCCTGTCGCGCGACTATGCCGCGAAGATCGACGCCAAGGTCCGCCGCGTCACGGTGCGCGACACGGCGAGCCGCTGGGGCTCCTGCTCGGCGAACAAAAGCATTTCCTATTGCTGGCGCCTGATCCTCGCGCCCGCTTTCGTGCTGGAATATGTCGTGGCGCACGAGGTCGCGCATTTGCGCGAGATGAATCACGGCCCGCGCTTCTGGAAGCTGGTGCGCACGCTGGTCGCGGATATCGAGACGCCGCAGGCATGGCTTCGCAAGAACGGAACGGCGCTCCACAGTTACGGCGCCAAGTAAATATGCGCTGCGTGCGTCGCACAAAGAACTCGCTCGCACCTCTCCAAGAATTCGCGCCAATATTACCAAAAAGGAATGGCGGGCGACCGCATCCTGGGATATAGGAAGCTGGGTCTGCACAACTTTTCGCAGCGGGGGCTTCATGAAATTCGGCTGGATTGCGGCAATGGCCGCTATGGCGTGTTTTGTTGCAATCGGCCCGGCGCCGGCGCGCGACCGGGACGATGGCTCGGGCGGTTCGGCCGGCGGTGGTGCGGCGATCAATTCGGATATTCCGCGCTGTCCGCACACCTATGGCGATGTCGCCATCCGCGGCGTCGATGCGTCGCTGACATCGCTCTTGCGGCGTTACGTACTGCAATCGAACTGTCTTCGCATCACATCGCAATTGAGTGGCCGGTCGGAAGGCGACATGGACGCGGTTCGCGATCAGGGGCGGGGCGGCGAATTCCGTCCGAGCAGCCGCCACGGCAAGAACAATCGCGTCGGCAGCAATTATTATTTCGAGACCACCGTCAATTTCAGCAATGAAAGCGGAACGCACCTGAATATCGGCGGCTTCCTCGGCGGGTTGGGCAATCTGGTCGGCGGCACCGATGTCCATAGCGGCTCGGCCACCGTGACGTTGGAGTTGTGGGACGCGAACGCTCAGGTCCTGATCAGCTCGGCGACCGGCAAGAGCTCGCATTCGTCGATGGACATGCCGTTCACCGCAAGCGACGGCGATCCCAGGATGCGCGCGATCGACTCCGCGACGCTGGACGCCTTCCGGCAGATCGTGCCGGCGCTCAACAATTATCGTCAGCAGAACATCGACGATGGGCATCTCGGTGTCGAGTGATACGGCCAAGACCTGGCTGAAGCGGGTGGCGCCCGCTACCGCTGCTCTGCTGCTGGTGAGCTCCGCCACCCTTGCCGACCCGCCGCAAACCCCGATCCGGGTCTGCGATGAAAGCGGTTGCCGCACCCAGGGCGCCGACGAGGCGCCACCGAGTCCGGAAGAAGATGCGCACGCCGCCGCGCAGGATAGCGACACCTACCGGGGCGAGCCGCGCGATGTGCTCGAGCAGCGCTTTGCCGACGGCGACCCTGTCGCGGCTTATAAGCTGGGCATGGTGGCGCAATACGGCATCGGTGGAATGAAGATCGATGAGCGCGCGGCGGTGCGGTATTACGAAGCCGCGGCCGCGCAAAATCATGCCTGGGCGCAATTTCGCCTGGGCGTTCTGCTCACGAACGGACGTACGGTGCGCGATCCGCAGCGCGCGATGGAAATGTTCTTCGCTGCCGCGAAGGGCGGCCAGCCGCAGGCGGCGAACAATATCGGACTGGCCTATCTTACCGGCCATGGCCTGCCCCGGGACGTTAATCAGGCCGTCCATTGGCTCCTGATCGCCGCCAATGGCGGCGTCGCCGAAGCGAAATACAATCTCGGCATCATCTATCTGCGTGGCGATGCGGACGGCCAGGACCTGGAAAAAGGTTGGAAGTGGATCAAGGCCGCCGCCGACAGCAACAATCTAGGCGCGGACAAAGTCGTCGGCCGCATTTACATGACGGGTCTCGACACAATTTCCCAGGACATGGACGAGGCGCAACGCTGGCTCGAGCCGCCGGCTCAGAAAGGCGACAAGGAAGCGCGCGCCTGGCTCAAGCAGATCCGTGCGGCGCAGGCGCATGACCGCAAGGTTGCCGAGGCTCTGCAGCGCGAGGAAGCCGACACGATGCGCATGCTGGCCGCCGCGGTGCTGGTCAGTGCGCTGTCGCCGCCGCCGACCATTATCGTCTCGACCTGGTAGTCGAAATGGCGTCGCCCTTCGGCTAGGTCCCGCCGCCCAGCACCTTGTCGATCAGCCCGCCGATCGAATCCGGCTTGTCCGTCGGCGCGGGAGGCGCATCCGGCTCGGACGGCATGGTCCCGTCGGGGATCGGCGCGGGCTCGGTCGCAGCGACGGCGAGCGAGCCGGCGAGTGGGCGGACCGGCAATCCGTCTTCCGCGCTCGTCATGAAGTTGTGAAAGATTTTCGCCGGCAAGGTGCCGCCGGTCGCCTTGATCATCGGCGCGTTGTCGTCATTGCCGATCCACACGCCGCAGACGAGATCGGCGGTGAACCCGACGAACCACGCGTCGTGGAAATCCTGCGTCGTGCCGGTCTTGCCGGCAGTCGGCCGCCCGTCGAGCCGCGCCGCCTTGCCGGTGCCGGTGGTGACGGTCTCAACCATCAACCGCGTCATCTGCGCCGCGCTGGTGGCGCTCATCACATCGCCGAGGCCCGAGCTCTGGCGCTGGTAGAGGACTTTGCCGTCACGCGTCCGGATCCGGATTATGGAAAAAGCATTGACCCCATGCCCCCCATTGGCGAACGGCACATAGGCGGATGTCAGCTCCAGCGGCGTCACCGTCGAGGTGCCGAGCGCCAGCGACGCCACCGCTTCCAGCGGCGATGCGATACCGAGCCGGTGCGCGGTCTTCGCCACCACGCCGGCGCCGACCTCCGCTGTCAGCTGCGCCGCGATGGCGTTGGAGGATTTGGCGAAGGCATGGGTCAGCGACATCGCGCCTTCGAACCGGCCTTCATAATCCTGCGGCTTCCAGCCATGGATATCGACCGGCCCGTCATTCATCACGTCGTCGGGCGTGCGGCCATGCTCGAACGCGGCGAGATAGACGAACGGCTTGAAGGCCGAGCCCGGCTGGCGCATCGCATCGGTGGCGCGGTTGTAGGAGCTCGCTTCATAGGAGCGTCCGCCGACCATGGCGCGGATCGCGCCGTCCGGCGTCATCGCGACCAGTACCGCTTGGCTCGCATGCAGCGCCGCGCCCTGTGCCGCAAGGCCCTGCGCAACCGCGCGTTCGGCTTGCGCCTGCGCGTCGAGATCGAACGAGGTTTCCACGATCAGCGACTCGTCGGAATCGCCGATATAGCCGGGCAGGCGCGCGATCAGCCAGTCGGTGAAATAGCCCGAACCCGGCGTCCCCGAGCCGCGCACGATGCGCGGCCGCGTCGCCTGCGCGTCGGCGCGCGTCTTGTCGTCGATGAAGCCGCAGTCCTCCATCGCGCGCAGCACGACGGCGCCGCGCGTCATCGAGGCGTCGGCATCGGCAAGCGGATTGTACCTCGCCGGCGCCTTCACGCTGCCGGCCAGCATCGCGGCTTCCGGCAAGGTCAGCTGCTCGGCATGCTTGCCGAAGAAGCGCTGCGCCGCCGCTTCGATGCCATAGACACCGGCGCCGAAATAAACCCGGTTGAGATAAAGCGTCAGAATCTGGTCCTTAGAGTAGCGCGACTCCAAGTACAGCGCGAGCATCGCCTCCTGCATCTTGCGTTCGAAGGTGCGGTTGGGCTGCAGGAACAGGTTCTTGGCGAGCTGCTGGGTCAGCGTCGAGCCGCCCTGGCGCACATGTCCCGCTGCCATGTTCTCATACGCGGCGCGGAACAGGCCGACGGGATCGAGCCCGAAATGCGAGCGGAAACGGCGGTCCTCGATCGCGATGAACGCGTTGGGCACATAGACCGGCAGGCGCGAGACATCGATGCGCTCGCCCATGGTCAGGCCGCGCCGCGCGATCAGCCGGCCCTGGACATCGAGGATGGTCACGTCATGAGACGATCCCTTGACCAGCAGCTTGGTGGTATCGGGCAGGTCCGACAGGAAGTGCGACCAGAACACCGCCCCGAAAATCGCCCCCCAGGCGACCAGCAGGAGCAGGGCGTAAGGCCAGGCGCGGCGGCGTTTTGGCTTGGGCGGCGGCGCGCTGTTCCGCGGGGGCCCTTCACGGCCGGCCCCCGGTTCGCGTCTCTCGTTTTGCGCCTTGCGTGCCATCGGGCCGACCTCGTCAGGCCGGTTCTAGGCGCCAATCCTTAACGGGCATTAAACATGATCCGCGCCGACCCTGCGTCACACGCGGATATGAGCGTAACGCCCCAAAAAGTGCCGTTTTTTCGGTTGCAGATAGCCTTAAGGATAACTACCTGTCTGCCGGCTCTGGGGGCTTTCGACATTGGCTGACCGTACCGACGACCTGGCCCACCGCCTCGGCCTTGGCGCGCTCGCCAAGGCCAGATTCTCTCGCGCCCAATGGTTCTGGATCGCCGGCGGCATCGTGGCGGCGCTGGTCGGCCTGTCCATGGTCTTCGGCCGCGCGGCCGGCCCCACCTATGTCACCCAGGCCGTGACCCGCGGCGACCTCGCTATCACGGTCAGCGCCACCGGCACCTTGCAGCCGCGCGACCAGGTCGACGTCGGCGCCGAGGTCTCGGGCCGCATCGACGCGGTGCTGGTCGACTTCAACGACCACGTAAAAAAAGGCCAGAAACTGGCGCGCATCAACACCCTGAACTTCGAGGCGGCGCTCGCCCAGTCGCGCGCCAGCCTGATGCAAGCGCAGGCGACGCTGGTCCAGACCCGCCAGATTCAGCAGCGCACCGCGGCGCTGCTGCGCTCCGGCGCCGCCTCGCGCCAGGCTATCGATTCGGCCAATGCCGACATGTTTCGTGCCGAGGCCGGCGTGCGGCTTGCCGCAGCGCAGGTCAATTCAAACGAGACGATCCTGTCCAAGGCGACGATCTATGCCCCGATCGACGGCGTGGTGCTCGACCGCAAGGTCTCAGCCGGGCAGACCGTGGTCGCGGCGATGACGACGCCGCTCCTCTTCACGCTCGCCAGCGATTTGTCGCTGATGGAGCTCGACGTCGATATCGACGAGGCCGATGTCGGCCTGCTGCACTCCGGCACCACGGCGTTCTTCACTGTCGACGCCTATCCGGCACGGCACTTCGCGGCCAAGCTGGTCTCGATCCACAATGCGCCGCAAACCGTGCAGGGCGTCGTCACCTATCGCGGCGTTTTGTTGGTCGACAATCCGGGCGGTCTGCTCAAGCCCGGCATGACCGCGACGGCGGAGATCGAAGCGGCGAACCTGCGCAAGGTGCTGATGGTCGCCAATGCCGCGCTGCGCTTCGTGCCCGCAGACGACATCAAGTCCAAGGCCCCGCCGCAGCCCGTGCCGCAGAATGGCATCAACTGGGGCCGCGTCTGGGTGCTGCAGGGCAAGACGCTCGTGCCGCGCGACATCAAGCTCGGCCCCAGCGATGGCCGCCAGACGCGCGTGCTGTCGGGCGATCTGAAAGAGGGCGATCTCGCCGTCACCGATACGGCCGGAACGAAGCCCGCCGCCAAGCCGGCAATTTAAAGCGCCATGGCCGACGCGCCCCTGATCGAACTGCGCCGTGTTGCCAAGGTCTATGGCAGCGGCGAAGCGCAGGTCGCGGCGCTGGCCGGCATCGACTTGTCGATCCATGACGGCGAGTTCGTCGCCGTGATGGGGCCGTCGGGCTCGGGCAAATCGACCTGCATGAACATATTGGGCTGCCTCGACGCGCCGACTGCGGGGCATTATCTGTTCCGCGGCACCGATGTCAGCTCACTGACCCGCGATCAGCGCGCGCTGCTGCGCCGGCATTATCTCGGCTTCGTGTTCCAGGGCTTCAACCTGTTGAAGCGCACCACGGCGCTGGAAAACCTCGAACTGCCCCTGATCTATCGCGGCGTGGCGCGGGCGGAGCGTCGCCGCCTCAGCCTCGACACGCTCGCCAAGGTGGGACTCACCGGCCGCGAGAATCACACCGCCGCGGAGCTCTCCGGCGGCCAGCAGCAGCGCGTGGCCATCGCCCGCGCCCTCGTCGCATCACCCTCTGTCGTCTTCGCCGACGAGCCGACCGGCAATCTCGACACCGCCAAGAGCCACGAGATCATGCAGCTTCTGAAGACGCTCAATGCCGAGCAGAAGCTGACCATCGTGCTGGTGACGCATGAGGAGGACGTCGCCGCCTATGCCAGCCGCCAGGTGCGCTTCCGCGACGGCCTCATCGAATCCGACACGGCAACGTTACAAAGTCAGAAGGTGGGGCGGCCATGATGCTGAACGCCTTCCTGCTGGCGCTGCGCGAGATCCGCAACAATTTGATGCGCGCCGGGCTGACCACGCTGGGCATCGTCATCGGTGTCGGCGCCGTCATCCTGATGGTGACGCTGGGCGCCGGCGCCAACAGCCGCGTCACCTCCGACATCGCCACCATGGGCAACAATCTGCTCGTCGTCTTCCCCGGCCAGCGCAACGGCCCGCCGACCGCGGTGACGCCATTCGACATGTCGATCGTCGATGCGATCCAACGCGACATCCCCGGCCTCGCCGAAGTCGTGCCCGAGCTCGCCGTCAACGGCGTCGCGGTCAACGGCAACCACAATCATTCCACCCAGATCGACGGCACCAACAATTCCTATCTGCGCAGCCGCAACTGGGCGATCACCTATGGCCGGGGTTTCTCGCCCGCCGAAATCCTCGCGGGCAAATCGGTGTGTATATTGGGCGAGACGGTGCGCCACGACCTGTTCGGCGACCAGATCCCGATCGGCGAGCGCATCCGCATCAACAAGGTCACCTGCGAGGTGATCGGCCTGCTCGAAGCTAAAGGCACCTCCTCCTTCGGCCAGGACATGGACGAGGTCGTGCTGATGCCGCTGAAAGCGGTGCAGCGCAAGCTCGCCGGCAACACCCAGGTCAACGTGATCCGCGTCTCGGTCGCCGAGGCCGGCGAGATGCATCACGCCAGCGACGCCATCGAGCGGCTGATGCGCGAGCGCCGCCACATCCTGCCCGGCCAGGCCGAAGACTTCACCGTCCAGGACATGCAGGAGATCACGCAGATCGTTCAGGGCGTCACCGGCATCCTCACCGCATTCCTCTCGGCGGTGGCCGCGATCAGCCTCCTGGTCGGCGGCATCGGCATCATGAATATCATGCTGGTCTCGGTGACGGAGCGCACCCGCGAGATCGGCATCCGCCTCGCCATCGGCGCGCGTGAGCGCGACGTGCTGCTGCAGTTCTTGATCGAGGCGGTGGTGATGTCGGCCTCGGGCGGCATCGTCGGGATATTGCTCGGCCTCGCCGGCTCCTTCGCCATCGCGCGGGCGCTCAGCATCCCGTTCATCTTCCAGCCGGGGATCGTGGTCATCGCTGTGCTGTTCGCGGCCGGCGTCGGCGTCGCGTTCGGCTATTTCCCCGCCCGCCGCGCCGCGCGCCTCGATCCGATCGAGGCGCTACGGCACGAGTGACAACGCCTCAGTTATCGTCGTCGTCATCGTCGCTGTGATGATGATGCGGCGGAGCCGGCGGCATCGGCGGCATGTTGGGCATATGCGGGATGGGCGGCACTGGAGGAATGGGCGGGATCGCGGGTGTCGCCGGCATCGCCACGCCGCCGATCTGCACCTCGGCCATGCCGTCATTGTGCATCTGGCCGCGATAGGCCTTGATCTTCACATTGCCCGAGCCCACCGCCGAGATACGCGGATCGACCGCCGTGCCGCCGAAATAGAAATCGCCCGAGCCCGCGATATCGATGCGCAGGGGATCGGCGACGCCGTCCGCGATCTTCACATTGCCCGAGCCGGCGATGTCGACATTGACCGGACCGTTGACGCGCGAGGCGGAGAAATCCCCCGCGCCGGCGATCTCGACATGCGCGCCACTGTTGATGGCGCCGATCTGCGCACTGCCCGAGCCGAAGATCTCGGCCCGCACGCTGCCGGCATGGCCGGCCGTGACGCGGCCCGAGCCCGCGATCTCCAGCCGCAGCTCGCCGGCGACGTCGGCGATCGACGTCTTGCCCGAGCCCGCCATCGATATGCGCGCCTGCGCGACGCGGCCGACAGTGGAATCGCCGGCCGTGGTCTCCATCCGGATTGGGCCATAGGTGTCGCCGACCGTCGCATTGCCGACCAGGTCCTCGATCCGCACATCGCTGCCCTTCGGCACGGTGACCTTGATGAACAGCTTGCCGTCGGTGTCGTCATGGATGTGGGAGAAATCGAACCACTTCTTCCAGTCCCACACATTGAAGCCGACCGGATCGCCGCCGCTGATGTGCAGCAGATTGCCCTCGGTCCGCACGGTCAGGCCGCCGACGAGGTTGCGCGAGCCGGACACGTCCACCTTCATGGGCCCGTCGGCGACGTTGACGCGGACACTGCCGACAACGTCGTCGACCCGCAGCGCGCTCGTGGTGAACGATTTGGTCGGCCACACCACCCAGCCATTGTCGCCGGCGACCGCAGGCAGCACCAGAAAGGCCGCGACCGTCGCGCCGATCAGCATGGAACTTGTTCCGTTACGCATTGTCTTCGCCCTCCAGGGCGTCTCATCTCGCAAGGACACATAGGGTGTCCCCATTAGTGAGACACGAACGCTAATTTTGCGAGGGCGCCATGCTGAAACGGAGGGGGAACAAACTAGTGGCCGCCCGTCACGGCATCAGGCGGTAGCCGCCGCTCTCGGTCACCAGGATACGGGCCTGGCCCGGATTGGTCTCGATCTTCTGCCGCAGCCGGTAAATATGGGTTTCCAGCGTATGCGTGGTCACGGCGGGGTTATAGCCCCAGACCTCGTGCAGCAGGGTCTCGCGCGGCACCGTCTCGCCCGAACGGTACAGGAATTTGAGGATGTTGGTCTCTTTTTCCGTCAGGCGGATCTTCTTGTCGTGGCTGTCGAGCAGCACCTTGGCGCTGGGCCGGAACGTATAGGGCCCGATGCGATAGACCGCCTCCTCGCTGGCGCCATGGCTGCGCAGATGGGCGTGCACCCGCGCCATCAGCACCGCGAAGCGGAACGGCTTGGTGACATAGTCGTTGGCGCCCGATTTCAGGCCTTCGATCGTGTCGGCATCGGAATCGGCGGCGGTCAGCAGGATGATCGGCGCGGTCACGCCGCTGTCGCGGAAGCTGCGGCACAGCTGGCGTCCGTCGCCATCCGGCATGGAGACGTCGAGGATCATGAATTCGTAGAGGCCTTCGGCGCCGCGCGCCCGCGCCTCGGCGCAATTGGCGGCCTGCACGATGGTGTACGGCCCCTCGCTCGCCAGCTGCTCGGCCAGGGAGGTGCGCAGCATCGCATCGTCGTCGGCAAGAAGAACGCGCTTGGCGCTGGGCATGACGTTGGGGCAATCCGAAGCAAAGGGCGACGTGGAGTCTACCCGGTTTTGTGGCGGGGGTGTATGTGGAAACCGGATGACCCGCCCCCGCAAATCAACTCCGCGTCAGAAGCTGTCCCCCGTCGATGCCGTCATCCTGGCGGTCGACGCGTTCCGGCGTGGCAAGCCAGTGGCGATAGCAGGTGGGGGCGGCACGACCCTCGCTTTTGCCGTGGAAACGTTAACGGCGGCGACACTTCGCGTCCTGCAAGGGCGCACGCCGCCGCGTCTGGTGCTGAGCCATGCTCGCGCCCGCACGCTGAAAATTCGTCTCTACACGCCCGATGTGGTCGCGCTGGCGATGCCAGGCGACATGGAGATCGCGCGCCTGCGCGCCATTGCCGATCCGACCGACGATCTCGCCTTTCCGCTGAAAGGCCCGTTCGACGCGATCCGCGATTCTCTTCCGGAAGCCTATGCCGCCGCGGTGAAACTCGCCAAGCTCGCGGGACTTCTGCCGGCGGCGCTGGTGCGCCCCGCGCGTGGTGCGGTCAAACCCGCCACAACGCTCAAGGCCGCGGACATCCAGACTTATGACGACGAGATCGTCCGTACCCTGAAAATCGTGGCGCGGGCGCGCGTGCCGCTGGAAGGCGCCGAGCAGACCGAGATGGTTTCGTTCCGCCCCGAAGATGGCGGGCCAGAGCATTACGCGATCGTCATCGGCGCGCCGTCGACCGCCAAGCCGGTGCTGATGCGGATGCATTCGGAATGCTTCACGGGCGATTTCCTCGGCTCGCTGAAATGCGATTGCGGCAGCCAATTGCGCGGCGCCATCACGGCGATCGCGAAAGCCGGCGGCGGCGTGCTGCTATACATGGCGCAGGAAGGCCGCGGCATCGGCCTGATCAACAAGCTGCGCGCCTATCGCCTGCAGGACCAGGGCTTCGACACGGTCGATGCCAATGAGCGCGTCGGCTTCGAATCCGACGAGCGGCAATACGGCATCGCCGCCCGCATGCTGCAGCTCTTGGGCTACAAGGCGGTGCGCATGATGACCAACAATCCGCTCAAGATTTCCGGTCTCAAAGCCGCCGGCATCCGCGTCGCCGCCCGCGTCCGCCACGCTTTCCCCGAAAACGAACACAACCGCGCCTACCTCAAGACCAAAGCGCAACGCAGCGGACATTTGCTGTAGGCGCTCGGCAAACTTTGCCGCCGCTCCGCTCTCGGGCCAACCGAATCAACAGGTTAAAACTGGCAGGCCTCTTGCGTTGGTTGCACCATGGCCGCCGTCGACTTCTCCACACATGCCGTGAATCCGACCGTGGCCGGTTCCGCGTCCGCGACTGCGGCGGCGCCGGACGAGGGCTTCTCGTTCGACGACCTCATCGACATCGTCAACCCGCTGCAGCACATCCCCGTCGTCAGCACGCTCTATCGGGCGATCACCGGCGACACGATCAAGACCTTCCCCAAGATTGCGGGCGACACGCTCTATGGCGGCGTCGAGGGCTTTGCCTCGTCGATGGCGGACCTGATCTTCACCAAAATCACCGGCAAGAGCTTCGGCGACACCGCGCTCGCCATGGCCGAAGACGTGTTTTCACCTTCCAAGCCCGAAGCCACCGGCGTCGCCGACGTCGCGACGCCTGCCGCGCCGGCCGAAGCCTCGGCGACCGCGCCCGCCACGGAGAATCTCGGCGACCGCATCGTCGACTGGTTCGATCATCTGTTTTCGTCGCATGGCGACACGGCGACAGCGGTCAACGTGACGCCGATGGTCGGCTCCGTGCCGGCGCCCGTCGCATCTCCTGCCTTGCCCGCGGCGACCGCTGCCCCGACGCCGCTGCAAACCTCGTCCGCCGCTCCCGCTGATAACGTCGTCGTGCCGGGCCAGGATGCGCTGCTGATGGCGTTGAGCCGCAGCGGCGTCAATCAAGACGTCGCGATGCGCGCCGCCGATGCCTATCGCCGCACGCTCAACGCCAACGACAACACGATGGCGACCGCGCTGGGTGGATCGTTCTAGACGCGATTTTCCGCTAGTCTCTCCGCATGAAAGTGACCGTCACCGGCAACGGCCCGCATGAAGCGCTGCTCGATTGGGGCAAGGGCGCGCGCCGCGCCGCCATCGGACGCAGCGGCATCGGCGCCAAGATTGCCGAAGGCGACGGCATCACCCCGCTCGGGACTTACGCGCTGCGCCGGGTGCTCTATCGCGTCGACCGCGGCGCGCCGCCGCTGACCGGCCTGCCACGCATGGCGCTCACGCCGGACGACGGCTGGTGCGATGCCCCCACCGACCCGCGCTACAACCAGCAGGTCAAGCGCCCCTATCCTGTCAGCAACGAGGCGCTGTGGCGCACCGATCATCTCTACGACCTCATCGTGGTGATCGGCTTCAACGACGATCCCGTTATGCCCGGCAAGGGCAGCGCGATCTTCCTGCACATCGCACGCCCGACCTACAGCGTGACCGATGGCTGCGTCGCGATCGCGGCGACGGATCTGCGCGAACTCCTGCCGCATCTGGGCCACGCCAGCACGATCGCGATCAGGCTTTAATCCGTTCCCCGAAGATCGCGCTGCCGACCCGCACATGCGTCGCGCCGAAGCGGATCGCGGTCTCGAAATCGCCCGACATCCCCATGCTGAGCAGCGGCAGGTCATGGTCGCGCGCGATTTTCTGCAAAAGTGCGAAATGCGGCGCCGGCGCGTCCTCCGCCGGCGGGATGCACATCAGGCCCCTGAGCGGCAGCCCCAGGCTCCGCGCATGCGTGATGAGCGCATCGGCCTCGCGTGGGTTTACGCCGGCCTTCTGCGGCTCCTCGCCGGTGTTCACCTGGATGAACAGGAAGGGCGCGCGTCCCGCCCGGTCGATCTCCCCCCGCAGCGCGTCGGCGAGCTTGAGCCGGTCGAGCGTGTGGATTGCGTCGAACAGCGCCACTGCCTCGCGCGCCTTGTTGCTCTGGAGCGGCCCGATCAAATGCAACTCGATATCGGCATATTCTTCGCGCAGTGCCGGCCATTTGCCTTGCGCCTCCTGCACCCGGTTCTCGCCGAACACCCGCTGGCCGGCGATCAGCGCCGGCTGAATATCCTCCGGCCCATGCGTCTTGCTCACCGCGATGAGCGTCGTGGCGGCGGCCGGCTTCACAGCCGCCTTTCGCGCCGCGTCGATGCGCGCGACAATGGCGGAGAGGTTCTCGTTGATTTGCTCGGGGGTCATGACCGATCCATTGTCGCGCCGGACGCTAGCAAGGGCTGCCGCCCGCCTCAACGCGTCGCATCGAATGGCGGGATTGCTCCCGCCGCTGGCGCTGTTCACCGACGACGCGCGCCTGCCCGATCCGATTGCCGCCGCACGGGCTCTGCCGAAAGGCTCCCTGGTCGTGATCCGCGCCCGCGACGCGACCCGCCGCGCCGGCCTCCTGAACGCCATGCCCAAGGACCTTTTTGTCGTCGTCGCCGGCGATCCCGTTCTCGCCGCGAGAGCAGACGGCCTGCATCTGCCCGAATCCCGCGCTCAGGAAGCCGCCCACTGGCGCGCGCGATACCCGCGCTGGCTGATCACCGCCGCGCAACATGGAACGCGTCCCGTGTCGCCGCATCTCGACGCCGTGTTCCTCTCCGCGATCTTCCCGACCCGCTCGCATCCCGGCCGCGGGGCCCTGACGCCGATACGCGCGAACGCCATCGCGCAAGCGTCAAGTGTCCCCGTCTATGCCTTGGGCGGAATCGATGCCCGCAACGCCGCGCTGCTGCACGGCTTCGTCGGCATCGCCGCGATTGGCGCGCTCGCCGTCTAGATGTTCAGCACCGCGTGCAGGAACAGCGCATCCATCTCGATGCGCGGCAAACCGTTGTAGAACGTACCCGCATTGCGCTGGTAGTTGAGCTGCTGCCAGCCACCGCTGAGCTGCAGATTCGTGTTCACCGCATAGCCCGCATCGACCAGATACGCATGCACGCCCAGCGTGGGCATGCCGAGCGCGCCATCGGCATTGCCATTGCCGAACTCGCCCCCCAGCGACCACGAGCCGCGCGTCAGTACGGTGCTCAGATGCAGGCTCGTCGTCGCGCCGCTGGTCAGCGCGTTGTTGATATCGAACGTATAGGTGTTGGCGCTGCGATAGGCGCCGCCGAACGACAGCTTGGTGTCGTCGTCGATGTCCCAGTCGGCCTGGGCGCCGGTGCCCCAATCGGTTAGCCCGGCGTGACCCGGCGTCTTGTGGTCGCCATGGCCGAAGGTCAGCCCGCCATAGGCACTCAGCGTGATCGGCCCGAAGCTGTCGTTATAGTTGAACGCCGCTTCCCACAGATATTTCTGCCGGTTCGGCACGTCCGGTCCATTGTTGAGGAACGGGATGACCTCCTTGCCCTCCGACGGGGTGAACGAGGCGGCGATCTGCAGGCCGAACAGGCGCGGCGAGTAATACGAGATCTTGGCGTAGTTGAGCGACGATTCCACGGCGCTGTTCAGCGCGAACACGTTGATGAACGCGCCGCCGGTCGACGGATCGCGGAAGAAGGTCGCGTTGGGATTGTCGATCGTCACTTCCGGGTTGACCACCGGCCCGGTGATCGCCAGCGCATAGGCCGCGCCGTCCGCCATCCCGACATCGATCCGCCCCAGCCCCGTCTGGGCCGAGCCGTACAGCTTGGCGAGGAAATCGCTGCCGTAATTGTCGCCCGACAGCTTGTCGTGGAACACCTCGAACTGGCCCTTGAGCGCCAGCGACAGCCCGCTGTCGTAGTCGCGCTTGATGCTGGCGAACAGCGTCGCGGCGCCCGTCACGTTCTTCTTGTCCGAAAGCCCCGGCTGGTCGGCGCTGAACAGCGTCGCGTTGACCTGCCCGCCGACGGAATATTGCAAATCGTCGCCGATGAAGCCGGTGGCAGGCGAGATGCTCCAGTCGTCCCACGCCGCTTGGGCCGGGCCTCCAAACAAAAGCGCCAAGGCCGTCGTGGCCAGAAAAGAAACCCGCATGCGTCGCAAGACCCCGAATGAGGCCCAATCTGCGCATAGGCCCCCGGGGGGACACAAGCCCGTCCCCAGGATGGGTGCCCGGCCATTAGCCTTGTGCGTTCATGTGGTTGCGCCGCCCGGCAGCGCCATTTATAAGCGCCGCCCAGGGGGGACGCGCGAATGGCGCCGTCCAGGCGTCTAAAAACTGAAAGCGGCCCGATGCGATTTTCTTCCGTTGTAGCCTTGGCGCCCGTCTTGGCCCTCGCCTTGGGCTTGGCCGGCTGCGGCTCCGACAACTCCATGCCCGACACCGGCGGCGCGACCACAATCTCCGGCGCCCGTACCCTGGGTGTTAATTCCTATATGTGGCATGCCACTCTGGACACGCTGTCCTTCGTGCCGCTGGCGAGTGCCGATCCGTTCGGCGGCGTCGTGATCACCGACTGGTACTCCCCGCCCCAGACCCCCGGCGAGCGCATGAAGGTCACGGTCTACATCTTGGACCGCAGCCTGCGCGCCGACGGCCTGAAGGTCGCGGTGTTCCGCCAGACCAAGGACGCGGCCGGCAGCTGGGCCGACGCGGCGGTGGCGGGCGAGACCTCGACCCGGCTCGAAGACGCCATCCTGACGCGCGCCCGCGAGCTTCGACTCGCAAGCGAAGGCAATGGCAATTAATTCTCGTCAAATCGCTGTAGCCTGATCCGTGCCGGAGGCCTTCAGCGCCCAAATCCGACACGGTGAGGACTTTCAGCGATGGCGCGTTACAACGCCAAGGAATCGGAACAGAAGTGGCAGGCGGCGTGGAACGCCGCCGACAGCTTCCTGACGCCCGCGGTCTCCGACAAGCCCAAATGCTACGTGCTCGAGATGTTCCCCTATCCGTCGGGGCGCATCCATATGGGGCACGTCCGCAACTACACGATGGGCGACGTCATCGCACGCTTCCGCCGCGCGCAAGGTTTCAACGTCCTGCATCCGATGGGCTGGGACGCCTTCGGCCTGCCGGCGGAGAACGCGGCGCGTGACAACAAGGCCAGCGGCAAGAACAGCGGCACCAATCCGCGCGAATGGACCTATGCGAACATCAACGCGATGCGCAGCGAGTTGCAGGCGCTGGGCCTCGCGATCGACTGGACGCGCGAATTCGCGACCTGCGACCCGTCCTACTACAAGCACCAGCAGAAGCTGTTCCTGGATTTCTACAAGGACGAGCTCGTCTATCGCTCCGAAGCCGATGTGAACTGGGACCCGGTCGATCTCACCGTGCTCGCCAACGAGCAGGTGATCGACGGCCGTGGCTGGCGCTCGGGCGCCGTGGTCGAGCGGCGCAAGCTGTCGCAATGGTTCTTCCGCATCACGAAATACTCAGACGAATTGCTGCGCGCGCTGGACGGCCTCGACAAGTGGCCGGAGAAGGTGCGCGTGATGCAGAAGAACTGGATCGGCCGCTCCGAAGGCCTGCGCTTTGCTTTCGATCTGTCGAACATGACCAAGCTGGATGTCTTCACGACCCGGCCGGACACGCTGTTCGGCGCCAGCTTCGTCGCGATCTCGCCCGATCATCCGCTCACGGAGGAGCTGGCGAAGAGCGACGAAAAGTTGCGCGATTTCGTCGCCCAGTGCCGCAAGACCGGCACCGCGGAAGCCGAGATCGAGACGGCGGAGAAGATGGGCTACGACACCGGCCTCACCGCGGCGCATCCCTTCGATCCCGACTGGAAACTGCCGGTGCTGGTCGCGAACTTCGTGCTGATGGGCTATGGCACCGGCGCGATCTTCGGCTGTCCGGCGCATGACCAGCGCGACTGGGATTTCGCGAAGAAATACCATTTGCCGATCCTCCCCGTCGTCGTGCCCGAGGACGCGAAGGATTTCGACGTGCAGCAGGCGCCTTATGTCGGGCCCGGCAAGCTCGCGAACTCGCAGTTCCTGAATGGTCTCGATGTCGACGCGGCCAAGGCCGAAATCGCCGCGCGCCTCGAAGCGCGCGGCGTCGGCAAGCGCACCGTGAACTACCGGCTGCGCGACTGGCTCGCCTCGCGCCAGCGCGCCTGGGGCTGCCCGATCCCGATGATCCACTGCGCCAAATGCGGCGTGGTGCCGGCGCGCGAGAGCGACCTGCCGATCAAGCTGCCCGACGATCTCGACTTCAACGTCAAGGGCAACCCGCTCGACGCGCATCCCACCTTCAAGTTCACCACGTGCCCGTCCTGCGGCGGCGAGGCGCGGCGCGAGACCGACACGCTCGACACTTTCGTCGATTCGTCGTGGTATTTCGCACGCTTCACCGATCCGACGGCATCGGACCCGGTCAACCGCGACGCGGTGAATTACTGGCTGCCCGTCGATCAATATATCGGCGGCATCGAGCATGCGATCCTGCATCTGCTCTACGCCCGCTTCTTCACGCGTGGCATGCACGACACCGGCTGGACCAAGATCGACGAGCCTTTCGCAGCGCTGTTCACGCAAGGCATGGTCTGCCACGAGACCTACAAGGACACGAGCGGCGCCTGGGTCGAGCCGGCGCAGATCGAAAAGCGCGGCGAGCAGGCGTTCCTCAAAGGCACCGACACCGAGGTCGCGGTCGGTCCTTCGGAGAAGATGTCGAAGTCCAAGAAGAACGTCGTCGCGCCGATGGGCATGATCGACGTGTTCGGCGCCGACGCGATCCGCTGGTTCATGCTGTCGGACTCGCCGCCGGAGCGCGATGTCGACTGGTCGGAATCGGGCGCCGAAGGCTGCTGGAAATTCGCCTCGCGCATCCACCGCCTCGCGACCGAGGCAGAAGGCCTGCCGCCACCGGGCACGAAGATCGGCGAGACGCAGGGCGAGGCGCTGGCGCTGCGCCAGGCGACCCACCGCGCCATCGCCGCGGTGACCGACGATCTCGCCGCATTGCGCTTCAACCGCGCCGTGGCGCAGGTCTACACGCTGGCCAACGCAATCGCCGCTGCATCCGCCGTCGATGGCGCGGTGCGCCGCGAGGCGCTCGAAACCATCGTCCTGCTGTGCGGCCCGATGATGCCGCATCTGGCGGAGACCTGCTGGGAAGCGCTCGGCCATACCACGATGCTGGTCGATACGCCGTGGCCCAAACCCGACGCCGCGCTCACCGCCTTGGACAGCGTCACCATCGCGGTGCAGATCAACGGCAAGCTGCGCGCCACCTTCCAGACCGCGACCGGAACCTCGAAAGAGGAGACGCAGGCCAAGGCCTTCGCGCTCGACGAGGTGACGCGCGCGCTGGACGGCAAGACGCCCAAGAAAATCATCGTCGTGCCCAACCGCATCGTGAACATCGTCGTATGAAACGCGCCGCCGCCCTGCTGTCCGCGTTCGTGGTCTCCGCCTGCGGGTTCCATCCGCTCTATGGCGGCAGCAATGGCGGGATGCAGACCACGCTGGCGACGATCTATGTCGAGCCGGTGCCGGACAAGATCGGTTACGAGCTGCGCAACACGATGATCGACCTGCTCGACGGGCCGGGCACGCCGGCGGGCGCTGTCTATCACTTGAAGCTCGCCCTCACCCAGACGACGCAGGGCGTCGCGCTGCAGAACGACGCGGCGATCACGCGCTACAACGACACGCTGAAGGTCACCTACACGCTGACCGATCTCAAAGGCAAAGTCGTGACCTCGGGCGTCGAGACCGGTCTGTCGGCCTACAACGTGCTGCCGTCGATCACCCGCCAGCAGCAGTCCGACGCCAACTACGGCACCCTCGCCGCGCAGCAGGATGCCGACCGCCGCGCCGCGGCCAGCATTGCCGAGCGCATCCGCCTCGATCTCAACGTCTACTTCTCGCAGCGATGACCGAGATCAAGGGCGCCGGCATCGAGCGCACGCTGAGCCATCCGCCCAAGGATCTCGTGGCGGCGCTGATCTTCGGCCCCGACCAGGGCCTGGTGCGCGAGCGCGCCGAGAAGCTGATCAGATCCATCGTGCCCGATCTCAAAGACCCATTCCTGATCGCCGACCTCGACGATTCGACATTGGGCTCCGACCCCGCGCGCCTCGCCGACGAGGCGGCGGCGATCTCCATGCTCGGCGGCCGGCGCGTGGTGCGGGTGCGCGGCGCCGGCAACGGCCTCGCCAAATTGTTCGAGCGTTTCCTGGACGATCCTGCGGGCGACGCGCTGGTCGTGGTCGAGGGGGGCGATCTCGCCAAGGGCACGGGCTTGCGCAAAGTGTTCGAAGGCGCCGACAACGCCGCCGCCATCGCCTGCTATGGCGATACCGCGCGTGACCTGCCCGACGTGGTGCGCGACGCCCTGAAAGCCGAAGGCTTCTCCATCGCGCCCGATGCGCTCGCCGACGCGGCTTCGCGCCTCGGCTCGGATCGCGGTGTGACCCGCCGCGAGCTCGAAAAGCTCGCGCTCTACGCCCACGGTCAAAAGCAGATCACGCTCGACGACGTGCGCGCGGTGCTCGGCGACGAGGCCGATGTGCGCAGCGAGGAAGCGCTCGACGCCGCCGGCCAGGGCGATCTGAGGCGCCTCGACCTCGCGCTCGAACGCTTGTGGATCGCCGGCACCGCACCGGTCGCGATCCTGCGCATGGCGCTGTCGCATTTCCAGCGCCTCGCGCTCGCCAAAGGCGACATGGACAAAGGCGAAACCGCAGACGGCGCGTTGCGCAAGCTGCGTCCGCCGATCCATTTCATGCGCCAGGCGTCGTTCAAGAGCCAAGCCGCCATCTGGGACGTCCCGCGCCTGCTCGAAGCGCTCGACCTCCTCCTCGAAACCGAAGCCCTGACCAAGACGACTGCCGTGCCCGGCGAAACCGTCACCGCCCGCGCGCTCTTCAGCATCGCCGCCATGGCGCGCATGGGAAGACGCTGACTTTCTTGTCCTCTCCCGCGAGCGGGAGAGGGACGCAAAAACTTAGGTTTAGCGGAGCACTTCGCGCAGCTAAGCCTTAGTTTTTTGCTGGGTGAGGGGAACCGACTGGGCGACGGGCCCTCACCCGTCTCGCTTCGCTCGCCGACCTCTCCCGCGAAGGGCGGGAGAGGTTAAGTAGGCATCGCGCTCGTTCTCCGCCTGCGCTAAACAATCCCCATGCTCAAAGTCCGCATCATCCCCTGCCTCGACGTGAAGGACGGCCGCGTCGTCAAGGGCATCAATTTCGAAGGCTTGCGTGATGCCGGCGATCCGGTGGAGCAGGCGATGATCTACGACGCCGCCGGCGCGGACGAGCTGTGCTTCCTCGACATCACCGCCTCCCACGAGAAGCGCGGCATCCTGCTCGACGTCGTGCGCCGCACGGCGGAGGTCTGCTTCATGCCGCTCACCGTCGGCGGTGGCGTCCGCACGCTGGACGACATCCGGGCGCTGCTGCTCGCCGGCGCCGACAAGGTCTCGATCAACACCGAGGCTGTCACGCGCCCCGACTTCGTGCGTGAAGCGGCCGAGAAATTCGGCAGCCAGTGCATCGTCGTCGCGATCGACGCCAAGCAGGGTTCGCACAACCATAATGGCCCGCCGTTCGAGGTCTTCACCCATGGCGGCCGCAAGGCGACGGGGATCGACGCGGTGGCGCATGCGATGAAGCTCGTCGAATACGGCGCCGGCGAGATCCTGCTGACCTCGATGGATCGCGACGGCACAAAATCCGGCTACGACATTCCGCTCACACGCGCCGTCGCCGACGCGGTTCCGGTTCCCGTCATCGCTTCGGGCGGTGTCGGCAATCTCGACGATCTCGTTACCGGCGTGCGCGACGGCCATGCCAGCGCGGTGCTTGCCGCTTCGATCTTTCATTTCGGCCAGGCCACGATTGCGCAGGCGAAGGCTGCGCTCGCGCAAGCCGGATTGCCGGTGCGCCTCGCATGACACATGATCCGCGCATGGAAGAGCCGCGTGTCGCCATTGTCCGCTCGTATCGCCCCAGTTCCGGGAACCCGGCCGCGCGCGCCGTCGGCGCTCGCCGCGTCCATCTGCGCCGCCGCATGACGGTGGAGGAGGCGTTCCGCGCCACCGTGCTTGAATGCCTCGCCCAGGTAGGCGGCAACGCGCCGGCGATCCGCGCCCGCGACCCGCGCGGCGTGCACCAGATCCGCGTCGGCTTGCGCCGCTTGCAGATGGCGCTCAAATCCTTCGGCGATTACGCGCAATCGTCCGAGTTGAAAGCGCTCGGCAAGCGTGGCCGCGCCATCGCCGATGCGTTCGGCCCGGCCCGCGATCTCGATGTCTTCGCCGACGAGCTGCTCGAGCCGGTGATGCGCAAATATGCCGGCCACGAATCCTTCGCCGCCCTCGCGCTGGCGCTGCGTCACGCGCGCGGCGAGGCATGGGACGACGCGCTGTCGGAAATCCTCAACCCCGATTTCGGCGCTTTCCTCAACGATCTGGCCGCGGCCGCCGAGACCGTGCCGCTCGACGCCACCCGCATCGGCAAGGTCAGCAACCGCGCGCTGAACGAACATTGGGCGAAGGCGAAAAAGCGCGGCAAGCAGGTCGGCGTCCGTTACAGCGAGCGCACCCACCGCCTGCGCATCGCGCTCAAGAAGCTGCGCTACGCCGCCGAATTCTTCGCGCCGCTCTATCCGCGCAAGAAAACGGCGCGCTACATCAAATCGCTCAAGACCCTGCTCGATCGTTTCGGCGAAGCCAATGACGTGCATGGCATCGGCGACATGCTGGCTCGGCTCGGCGACATGCCCGAGCTGCGCCACGCTGCCGGCGTCGTCGCCGGCTGGCACGGCGCCCGCGAACAGCGCCTGACGAAGAAGGCGATGGAAAGCTGGAAGTCGTTCCGCAAGCTCAAGCCGTTCTGGGCCTAAGCGGCACGTTCAATTCCGCGATCCGTGCTGCGCCACCGCGATCCACCTCCAGCACCAGCACCGCCGACAGGTCGAGCTTCGCCGGCATCGGTGTCGCCATGTCCCAGCCGGTGGCAAGCGTATAAGCACTGCGCAGCACACCGCGATGCGCGATGGCGGCCGCCGGCGCATCGCCTTGCGCGACATCGCGCAGGAAATCGGCCACTCGCGCGAGCAGGTCGCGCGTGCACTCCCCGCCCTTCGGCGTGAAGTCGATGGCGCTGCCGGCGCGCGCGAACGCGTCGGTGCCGTCCCGCGCCAAAATCTCTTCGCGCGTCAGCCCTTCCCATTCGCCCCAATGATGCTCCGTCAGCCGCGCATCGGCGACCGCGTCGGGATAGCCCAGCAGCATCGCCGTCTCGCGCGCGCGCCCCAGCGGGCTGGTGAATGCCCGCGCCGTCTCGAACCCCTGCGGCGGCAACAGCCCTGCCATCTTCACGCGGCCGGGGGCACTGAGCGGCATGTCGAGCCGGCCCTGGATGCGGCCTTCCTCGTTCCAGTCGGTCGGTCCGTGGCGCAGGAATGCGATGCGCACTTTGTTTTCCTTAACGAGCTGTGCAGGATGCTCCTATGCGCCGCGCCATCGACAAATCCAAGCCCGAAGACTTCCCGCCCAACATCCAGGCGATCTTCAAGCGCGCCGCGCCATGCTCGGCCTGGCTGAACCAGGAGTTACTGGAGATTGATGTTGAAGGCGGCTGGGTCCGCATCGGCTACGACCTCGGCGAGCCGCATTTCAACCGCTTCGGCGCGCTGCATGGCGGCGCCATCGCCTGCGTGATGGATGACGCGCTCGCGGTCGCCGCCGGCTTCATCGCACAATGGGGCGAGATCGCGCCGACGCTCGAGATGAAGGTGAGCTATTTGAACCAAGGCGGCGCCGGCCGCCACGTCGCCGAAGCCAAGGTCCTCAAGCGCGGCCGCACCATCAACTTCCTCGAAGCGACGCTGACCCGCGCCGACGGCAAGATCGTCGCAACGTCCACCGCCACGATCATGATCGCGCCGCTGAAGCGGCCGGATGCGACGAAGGCTGTCGGTTAGCCTTCGAACTCCGCCACCACCGGAACGTGGTCGGAGCATTTCTGCCAGCCGCGCATCTTGGTGACGATCGTCTGGCTCTTCAGTCCGCCTTTGAGCGCCGGGCTGATCCAGATGTGGTCGAGCCGCCGCCCGCGATTGCTCTCTGCCCAGTCGGCGGCGCGATAGCTCCACCACGAATAGCTCTTCTGATCGGGCGGCACGAACTCCCGCGTCACGTCGGTCCAGTCAAACGCCGCTTTGGCCTCGCCCAGCAGGTTCACCTCCACCGGCGTATGGCTGACGACGTTGAGCAATTGCTTGTGACTCCAGACGTCATGCTCCAGCGGCGCGACATTCAGGTCGCCGACCAGGATTACAGGCTGCGACCGCCCATCCTTGCGTTTGCCGAAGATGCTCTCCATCCGCCGCAGGAAATCGAGCTTGTGCGAGAACTTCGGATTGACGTCCGGATCCGGCACGTCGCCGCCCGCGGGCACGTAGAAATCGTGCAGCTCGACGCCGTTCTCGAACGTCACGCCGATATGCCGGCAATGCCCTTCGCGGCAGAAATCATCGACGCCTTGGCTCTTGAACGGCATCTTCGAGAGCACCGCGACGCCGTGATAGCCCTTCTGGCCGTGGATCGCCTGGTGGACATAGCCGAGCTTCTCGAACGCCGCGCGCGGAAACAGCCCGTTCTCGACCTTGGTTTCCTGCAGCGCGATGGCGTCCGGCTGGTGCTCCTTGAGGAAGCGCGCGAGCAGCGGCGCCCGCAACCGGACCGAATTGATATTCCACGTGGCGATCTTCACGTCTGGGGCATTCCTTCCATGCTTCTGGCGCATGGCTTTACGTTGCACTGCACAAAAGTCTAATATTTTCAGCTACTTATACGATGTAAACCGATATATGAACGCTGAATATTAATGAAACCGTTCATTGAAACATAAGGAACCGCTCCTATATCCCACTTGTCGGCCGAGGCCGGCAACGAAATTCAGCGGTGGTGAGAGGCGGTCGTCCACTCCACCGCGGAAGTGAAAAGGAGAGGTCCATGACCAACTACAACACCTACGTCCCCGCCCAGAGCTCGGCCTTCCATGGCGCCGTTTCGAGCCTGTTCTCGGTCGCCATCCTCGTGATGGCTGGCGTTCTGACCTTCGCGGTGTTCGCGAACGTCATTTAACGCGGACTGACCAGCTTCGCCGGCGCGCCATCCCCTCCCCCGAGCGGCGTTCCGGCAAGCGGCCAGCGGGCCTTCGGCGATACCCCAATGCCGTCGAACAAGCCCAGCTGGCCATGTTCCACCCCCGCCCAGGCCACCATCGCCGCGTTGTCGGTGCAAAGCCTGGGCGGGGGTATTTTTGTCTGGAAGCCGTCGCGCGCGGCGAGCGCACCCAGCGCCGACCTAATCGCTCCGTTCGAAGCCACCCCACCCGCCAGCACGATGGCCGGGCTGCTCGCCTCCGGATAGTGGCTCCGAAAGCGCTTGATCGCCGCCCCCGTGCGATCGACCAGGATATCCACGACAGCCGCCTGGAACGACGCCGCCATATCGGCGACATCGACCCCGCCGGCATCCGCGATCAGCCGCACCGCGGTTTTGAGGCCTGAAAACGAAAAATCCGAGCCCGCACGCCCGCGCATCGGCCGGGGCAGAGTATAACGCCTGGCGTCACCGCCGCGCGCCGCCTCCTCCAGCTTCGGCCCGCCGGGATAGGGCAGGCGCAGCAGCTTGGCGACCTTGTCGAACGCCTCGCCGACCGCATCGTCGATCGTCGTTCCGTACAGCGTGAACTTGCCGACGCCCTCGACCGCCAGAAGCTGGCAATGCCCGCCGGATATCAGCAGCAGCAGATAGGGGAATTCCACCCCCTCGGTCAGCCGCGCCGTCAGCGCATGCGCCTCCAGGTGGTTGATCGCGACCAGCGGCTTGCCCGCCGCCAGTGCCAGCGCTTTTGCCGTCGTCAGCCCGACCATCACCCCGCCGATCAGGCCCGGCCCCGCCGTCGCCGCGATGGCATCGAGGTCGGAAAGCTTGAGGGACGCTTCGGCAAGCGCCGCCTCGACGATTCCATCGAGGCGATCGATATGCGCCCGCGCCGCGATCTCCGGCACCACGCCGCCATAGGGCCGGTGCGCGTCGAGCTGGCTGAACACGATGTTGGACAGGATCTCGCCCGGTCCGGGCGCAGAGCCACGCACCACGGCGCAGGCCGTTTCGTCGCAGCTGGTTTCGATGCCGAGGACGGTCAGAGGGCGCAAAGCGTTGTCGTCTTTGATAGTGTCCGGCCGTCCTCTAAACCCTTTGGCCCGATGTCGCAAAATCGCACCCTTCGCCTTGGAACGCGCGGCTCGAAGCTCGCGCTGGTGCAGGCCAACATGGTCCGCGACCGCCTGACCGCGCGGGGCGCGTCCTGCGAGATCGTGATCCTCAAAACCTCGGGCGACCGCATCCAGGACCGCAGCCTCGCCGATGCCGGCGGCAAGGGCCTGTTCGTGAAAGAACTCGAAGACGCGCTATTGAACGAGACCATCGATCTCGCCGTGCATTCGATGAAGGACGTGCCGACCGCGCTGCCGCCCGGCCTGTCGCTCAGCGCCTTCCTCGAACGCGAGGATCCCAGCGAAGCTTTCCTCTCGCCCAAGGCCGCGTCGCTCGACGCGCTGCCCAAAGGCGCGCGTGTCGGCACCAGTTCGGTGCGCCGTCATGCCCAGGCGCTGCGCCGCCGTCCCGATCTGCAAGTCGTCCTGCTGCGCGGGAATGTCGATACGCGTCTCGGCAAGCTCGACGCCGGTGAGATGGACGCGATCTTCCTCGCGCTGGCGGGTCTCAAACGCCTCGGCCTGCAGGACCGCGCCACCGCGATCCTCGATCCGAAAGACTGGCTGCCGTCGCTGGGACAGGGCGTCGTCGGCATCGAGATCCGCGAAGGCGATACCAAGGCGCGCGAGTTGACCGGCCTGCTCAATCACGAACCCACCGAATTCGCGCTGACCTGCGAGCGCGCCTTCCAGGCCGCGCTCGACGGCTCCTGCCGCACGCCCATCGCCGGCCTCGCGACGCTCGACGGCAAGACGCTCATCTTCCACGGCGAAGTTCTCGCGCCCGACGGCAGCGAACACGCGACCTCGCATTTCACCGCCGACCTCGGCCACAACCCGCGTGAAGCGGCGCAGAATTCCGGCAGCCGTGCCGGCGCCGCCCTGAAGCCACGTGTGGAGAAATGGCTCGTGCTGTGATGCGCGTGCTGGTGACGCGGCCGCAGGAGGATGCCGCCGAGACCGCCGCCCTGCTTGCCGCCCGTGGCCACGAAGCGGTGAGCGCGCCGCTGCTCGGCGTCCATTATCACGATGGCGACGCCCTCAATCTCGACGGCGTGCAGGCGCTCCTCGCCACCAGCGTCAACGGCATCCGTGCCTTCATCCGCCGCAGCGCATCGCGCGACATCCCGGTGTTCGCGGTCGGCTCACAAACCGCCGAAGCCGCACGCGTCGCCGGCTTCACCGACGTCCGCAACGCCGACGGCAATTCGCAGGACCTCGCTGCCGCCGTGCGCGGCTGGGCGTCGCCGCAAGCCGGCACGCTGCTCCACATTGCGGGTGCCGAAGCCGAAGGTCGTCTCGCCGATCTGCTGAGCATGGCGGGCTACGCCGTACGCACCACGGTCCTCTACGACGTCCCGGCCGCGACGACCCTTCCGCCCGCCGCCCGCGACGCGCTCGACGCCGGCACGCTCGACGCCGCTCTCTTCCTCTCCGCCCGCAGCGCGACGGTGTTCGTCGAAGTCGTCACAAAAGCCCGATTGACCGCCGTCTGCCGCCGCCTGATCGCCGTGTGCATCAGCGAAGCCGCCGCCAAGCCGCTCGCCGGACTGGCTTTTAAGGAAATCCGCATCGCGGCGCGGCCCAATCAAGCATCTCTGCTGGACTGCCTTGGTTAGCCGCGTCAGGCGCGCCATAATTTCCGCCATGAGCGCCACCGATTCCACCGCCCCGCCGCAACCCCCTCCGGGCACGCACACGGTCCACGTCGTCCACCCGGCGCCGTCGCGCTATCAGGGCTTGGGCGCCATCGCGCTGCTCATCGGCACGGTGATCGTCGCCGGCATCGTGGTCCTGTTCTTCTGGTCGCTGAACCAGAACAAGACGCCGAACGCGCTGGCGCTCGGCACCGGCGAGCAGGGCGACGTCGCCTCGCTGCGCGACCGTCTCGCCAGCGACGAAGCCCGCCTCGCCGCGCTCGAACGCAATGATGGCGGCGATGGCACGAGCGTGAAATCCCTCGCCCAGGCGCAAGGCGACCTCGCCTCGCTGTCAGCCCGTGTCGGCAAGCTGGAGACCGCGCCGGATCCGCAAGCCACCGCCCGCCTCGACGATATGGACCGCCGCCTCTCCGCCGCGCGCGGCGACACCGATCTGCGGCTCGCCGCATTGGAGCGCAACGCCCTCGGCTCCGACCTGCCGCAACGCCTCGCCGCGCTGACGAGCGCGCAAGCGGCGCTCGAAGCCCGCGTCAATCATCTGGAGACCATCGAGCCCTCCGTCACCATGAAGCGCGCCGCCGCCGAGCTTGCGCTCGCCAATCTCGTGCGCGCCAGCGGCACCGCCGAACCCTTCACGGCCGAGCTGCAAACCTTCCGCGCGCTCTCGCCCAATGCGTCGGAAGCCGCCGAGCTTTCGCCCATCGCACCACGCGGCGCACCCACGCAAGCCACTCTCATCGATCGTTTTCCTGACATGGCGGCAAAGGCGCTGGCGGTGGAGAAGGAGGCACGCGCCACAAGCTGGCTCGGCCGTCTCTGGGCCAATCTCGGCAACGTCATCGTCATCCGCCGCCTCGGCGAGACTGCCGGTCAGGACAGCGAAAGCATCCTCGCCCGCGCCGGTGCACGGCTGAGCGCCGGCGACCTCGACGGCGCGGTGGCGCAAATGAAGACGCTCAAGGGCGCGGCGCGCGCCTCAGCGCAAGCTTGGTGCAATGATGCGCTGGCGCGTCAGGCCATTGCGCACGACACCGCCGCCCTCGCACGCCGCATGGCGCAAGCCTTGGCGGCGCCATGATCCGTCTCCTCGGCATCCTGATCGCCGCGGGCCTCGTCGCGGGCGGCGTCGCCTGGATCGCGGACCGCCAGGGCGAGCTCGTCTTCACGCTCGACGCGTTCGAAATCCATATGAGCGCCGCCGCGACGATCTTCCTCGCCGTGCTGTTCACCGCACTGGTCGTGCTCCTCGCGCACCTGATCACCACGCTGGTCACCAGCCCCGGCGCCATCGGCGCCTGGTTCAACGCCCGTCGCATGCGCCGTGGCAATGACTCGCTCAGCCACGGCCTCCTCGCCGTTGCCGCCGGCGATCTCCACGAAGCGCGCCGCCATGCCGACCGCGCCCGCGGCATCCTTGGCACTCATCCGCTCGCGCTATTGCTCCAATCGCAGGCCTCGCAGCTCGACAATGACGGCATCGCGCAGCGCCACGCCTATCGCGCCATGCTGCGCCACGACACGACCGAATTCCTCGGCCTGCGCGGCCTGTTCGATCTCGCCGTGCGCGAGGACCAGCCTGAGCAAGCTCTGCAATTCGCCGAACGCGCCTACGAGCTGCGCCCGCGCGTCGCGTGGTCGGCGAACGCGCTGTTCGAATTGCGGGCCGCGCGCCATGACTGGACCGGCGCCCGCGCCGTGCTCGAAGACAGCACCAAACACAAAATCTTCGACGCCAAGACCGCTGGCCGCCACCGCGCGGTGTTGCTCGCCGCTGAAGCGCTCGACGCAGATCGCCGCGGCGATCCCGACGCGGCGCTGCCCTTGGCCGAAGGCGCGCTCGCGCTCGAACCCGGCCTTGCGCCTGCTGCGGTTCTCGCCGCGCGGCGTCTGGCGGCATCCGGCAAGGCGTGGCGCGCGCAAGGCGTGGTCGAGGCATGCTGGGCGCTGTCGCCGCATCCCGATCTCGCCGCCGTCTATGCCGCGATCAAGCCGGACGAGGTCTATGAGCAGCGCGCCGCGCGTCTCGTCGGCCTCGCCCATCTCAACCGCGAGCATTTCGAAAGCCGCGTGCTCGAAGCCGAAGAGGCTGTGCTGGCGAAGAACTGGAATGAAGCGCGCCGCCTGCTCGCACCACTGACGCAGGATGCGCCGAGCGCCCGCGTCTGCGCCCTGATGGCCGAGATCGAGGAAGGCGAAAACGGCGACGCCTCCGCCGCGCATGCCTGGCTCGCCCGCGCCGCGCGCGCCGCCCGCGATGCCGAATGGCGCTGCGCGCATTGCGGCGCGGTCCAGTCCGAATGGTCTGCCGTCTGTCCCGCTTGCGCCAGTTTCGACACATTGTCCTGGTCCGCTGCCGGCAGTGCGCCTCGTGCGCACGCCGTCGCGCCCTTGCCCATGGCGGCAAAAAAACCTGTTCCCGCGAAGGTTCCGCAAGACCGTCCCGGCGTTGTCACCTTGCCTCGCCCACCGGATGATCCCGGTCCCGGCGGCATCGAGTACTAGGAGACTTCCATGCGTATGTTCCTCGGTTTCATCGCGGTGCTTCTGGCGATCCTGGGCATCCTGTTTTACGTCTACAGCGCGCCCAGCATTCCGCGCGCCGCGCTGGAAGCGAAATACGCCACCCCGCCGTCGCAATTCGTCGACGTCACCTACAAATCGACGCGGCCCGATGCCGATCCCGCCGACGACAAGCCGGCCCGCGTGCACTACCGCATCCGCGGCCGCGACGACGCGCCGGTGCTGCTCCTGCTGCACGGCTCGAACGCCTCGCTGTTCACCTGGGAGCCGTGGTCCAAGCGCCTGTCCGACGAATACCGCGTCGTCTCCGTCGACTTGCCGGCGCATGGCCTGACCGGCGCGACGCCGAACCACGATTATTCCAATGCCGGCATGGCCGCCTTCGTCCTCGCCTTCGCTGACAAGATCGGGCTCAAGACCTTCGCGCTCGCCGGCAATTCGATGGGCGGTGGTGTCGCCGCGCGCTTTGCCGAGGATCATCCCGACCGCGTCACTGCGCTGATCCTGGTCGATGCCGGCGGCATGCCGTCCAAGGCCGGCGACAAGATCCCGCTCGGCTTCCGCCTGCTGCGCCAGGGCTGGCTCCAGCCGCTGCTCCGGCACCTAGATCCCAAGCCCCTGATCAAGGAAGGCCTGAACGACGCCATCGTGCGCAAATCGGTGCTGACCAACGACATGATCGATCTGTACTCCGACATGGCGTTGCTCGAAGGCTCGCGCGCCGCGACCGCCGAACGCTTCGCCCAATACGCTAATAGCGACGCGGACTACATCAAGAACCATATCGGCGCGCTCAAGATGCCGGTGCTGATCCTGTGGGGTGAGGAGGATCATCTGATCCCGGTCGCCACCGCCGGCGTGTGGCGCGACGCCATCCCCGGCTCCAAGCTCCTGATCTACGCCGGCAGCGGCCATATCCCGATGGAGGAATTCGACTTCCAGTCGTCCAGTGACGTTCGCGACTTCCTGCAATCCCACGGCATCGGCCAGGCCGTCGCGCCACCGGCAAACGCCCGCCACGCGCGGGCGCATTAGCGCAAACAACACTCCGCCATGGCCGGCTTTATGCCGGCCATGGTGAGCAACGGATTTGCGCCGGGACAATATTCCACCCTCACTGCGCGCTTTTGACCGCGCCGCCGCCAAACTCATTTCGTCCAGCCGCTTGACGGCACCCCCTGAAATCCCGTCACATTTCGCGATGCAGCAAGACGCGCTGGCGCACACGGAGGACTTCGGCGGGCCGGATCAACACCAGCCCAACCGCGTTTGCGTCCCGGGCCGCGACGCCCCCTACGAGCACTACACGCTCGGCAAGCCCTATGACGAGATGTTCGCCCGCGACGGCACGGTGCATCCGCATTACGCCGCGCTCGACGGCCGCCTGACCACGCTGCCGCCGGGCGAGCTCCTGCGCCGCCAGCAGGCGTGCGAGCTCTCCTTCCTGCACCAAGGCATCACCTTCACGGTCTATAACGACAACCAGGCGACCGAGCGGATCATCCCGACCGATCTTCTCCCGCGCATCGTCACTGCCGCCGAATGGGCCCGCATCGAGGCCGGCCTCAAGCAGCGCATCCATGTCCTGAACCTCTTCCTGCGCGACATCTATGGCGACGCCCGCGTGCTGAAGGACGGCATCGTCCCGCGCTCGATGATCTACGGCTCCAAGCACTACCGCCGCGAGATGCGCGGCCTGCCGGTGCCGCACGGCGCTTATGTCAATGTCTGCGGCAGCGACCTCGTGCGCGACGAGGCGGGAAATTTCGTCGTGCTGGAAGACAATCTGCGCGTACCCTCCGGCGTCTCCTACATGCTGGCGAACCGCGACGTGGTGCGCCGCGCTTTCCCGGCGGTGTTCCGCTCCGTCGGCGTGCGCCCGATCGAGCACTATCCCAACGAGCTTCTCGCGACGCTGAGGAGTCTGGCTCCGTTCCACGAGGACGTGTCGATTGCGGTGCTGACGCCCGGCGTCTTCAACTCGGCCTATTTCGAGCACGCCTTTCTCGCCCGTCAGATGGGTGTCGAGCTGGTCGAGGGCCGCGACCTGCTGGTCAACGACAACGTCGTCTATGCCCGCACGACCTCCGGCCTCAAGCGCATCGATGTCATCTACCGCCGGATCGACGACGATTTCGTCGACCCGCTGATCTTCCGCGAAGACTCGTCGCTCGGCGTCCCCGGCCTGTTCAACGCTTACAGGGCGGGCAACGTCGTTGTTGCCAACGCGCTCGGGACGGGCGTCGCCGACGACAAGGCGGTCTACGCCTATGTCCCGCGCCTGATCCGCTATTACCTCTCCGAGGAGCCGATCCTCGACAATGTCGAGACGTATCTCTGCCGCGAGGAGAAATCGCTCTCCCACGTCCTCGCCAATCTCGACAAGCTGGTAGTGAAAGCGGTGGGCGAGAGCGGCGGCTACGGCATGCTGGTCGGTCCGCATGCGACGCAGGCCGAGCGCGACGACTTCGCCCAGAAGATCAAATCCGATCCCGACAACTACATCGCCCAGCCGACCATCCAGCTCTCCACCGCGCCGACCTTCGTCGATGGTGGTGTCGAGCCGCGCCATGTCGATCTGCGCCCCTTCATCCTGCACGGCGAGCACACCACCATTGTCCCCGGCGCGCTGACCCGCGTCGCGCTCAAGCGCGGCAGCCTGGTGGTGAACTCCAGCCAGGGCGGCGGCTCCAAAGACACCTGGGTGTTGAGCGAATAATGCTGAGCCGCGTCGCCGACAGCCTCTACTGGATGGCGCGCTATATCGAGCGCGGCGAGCACACCGCCCGCCTCATCGCCGTCAAGCTCGAATCCATGGTCGAGCAGACGCGCGAGGACGCCGACGCCTCCTGGCACCGCGTCGTCGAGGCGCTGTCGGGACAGGAGTTCGCACCCAAGGCGCACGACGCCTATGTCATCACCCAGGCGCTGGCCTTCAACCGGGTCAATTCCTCTTCGCTGGTCTCGTCGCTGCGCGGCGCACGCGACAACGCCCGCCAGGTGCGCGAGCAGCTCTCGACCGAAGTGTGGGAGCATCTCAACAAGCTTTATCTGCGGCTTCAGCCCGTCACCGCCGAGGCGGTGTGGGGCCATCATCCGGCGCGCGTCTTCCGCGAGGCGCTGGAGGACTTCCATACGCTCGAAGGCGTCGTCTATTCGACGCTCAGCCACAATGAAGGCTGGCATTTCATCCAGCTCGGCCGCCATCTCGAACGCGCCCAGCTCGTCAGCCGCCTGCTCGACCTGCATTACCGCCAGGTGCCCGGCGTCACCGCGCCGAAATATTTCGACTGGCTGGTGCTGCTCAAGTTCTGCACCGCGTTCGAGCCTTACTGCAAAGCCTACACCGCGCAGATCCGGCCCGAGAAGATCGCCGAATTCCTCGTCTTCGACGGCGAATTCCCCCATTCGGTGCGCTTCTCGATCGACCGGGTCTGCGACGCGCTGTTCCGTGTCGCCCCCGCCGCGCCGCCGGCCCGCCGCGCCGTCGTCGAACGCCTCGCCGGCAAGCTGAAAGCCACTGTCGATTTCGGCCAGATCGAGGAGCTCATGAGTGGCGCTATCGTCCCGTTCCTCGCCGACATCACCAAGCAGTGCGAAGGCATCCACGAGTCGGTGCACCTGTCCTACATCTCCTACGGCGCGGAGACGGTGCTGTAATGTTCTACTCCATCCGCCACGTCACCCGCTTCCGCTATTCCTCCGCCGTCCGCGAATCCGTCATGGAATTGCGCATGCAGCCGCGCTCGGAAGGGCCGCAATCGCTGCGCAGCTTCCAGATCACCACCAATCCGCGCGCCCAGCTCTATGCCTACACCGATCACCTCGGCAACGCGGTCTATCATTTCAACGTGCTGCGCGCCCATGACGAGCTCAAGATCGAGGCGCAGGCGGTGGTCGAGATCGGCGCCCTGCCGCAATGGCCCGAGCGTGCCGACATGCTCGAATGGGGCCGCTACAACGCACTGAACCTGTCGGACGAGCAGTTCGATCTGCTCGAGCCTTCGACCTACGCCCTGATCACGCCGGCCTTGGCGCAGTTCATCGCCGCGCACGATCTCGCCAGGCCCAAGGACGATCCGCTCACCGCGCTCAAGCATCTCAGCCGCACGATCCGCCACGCCTTCGAATATTCGCAAGGCATCACCGAAGTGCATTCGCCGATCGACGTGGCGCTGAAAGCGAAACGCGGCGTCTGCCAGGACTTCGCCCACATCATGATCGCGGTGACGCGCTCGTGGGGCATTCCGGCGCGCTATGTCTCCGGCTACCTGCATCACCGCGGCCGCGCCGACCGTTCGACCGAGGACGCGACGCATGCCTGGATGGAGGCCTATCTGCCGAGTCTCGGCTGGGTTGGCTTCGATCCCACCAACGACGCCCTGGCGAGCGAGCGCCATATCCGCGCCGCGGTCGGACGCGACTACGCCGACGTGCCGCCGACCCGCGGCACCTACAAGGGCGCGGCGGAAGACGAACTGGCGATCTCGGTCGCGGTCGAGCCGACCCAGGCGCCGGTCCGGCATGAGGATTTCCTGCGCGTTGCCCGCCCGATGAGCGCCCCGCGCCCGACGCCCTCGATGCCCGAGCACCTCTATCATCAACAGCAGCAGCAACAGCAGTAACCCCCGCGCCGCTTGACCCGGTGCGTCGCACCGCGCCTACTGTCGACATAAAAGGGGGCGTCGGGATGGTGCGTGGCATAGCGCAATGGGGCGCCTTTCTGGCCTGTGCCTTCATGCTGGCAGCCGTGCCGGCCGCCGCCTCATCGACACCAGATCCCTCGCTGCGCAAAGCCGCCAATATCATCACCATCGCCTTGCCGGTGACCGCAATCGGTGTCTCGCTGCTACATCACGAGGACTGGAAGGGCATCGAGGAATTCGCGGTCTCCGCCGGGCTCACCGTCGGCACCGCCTATCTGCTGCGCCAGAGCATTCGCGACCGGCGGCCCGATCATTCGGATTATCACGGCCTCACACCGCCCGATCTCGCGCTTGCCGACGCATCGTCCGATTATTTGTGGAGTCGCTATGGCTGGCGCTACGGCGTGCCGGCCTGGATCGCATCCGGCGTCGTCAGCTATGCACTGACCGACGGCCGGAAGAACCACTGGTACGACACGCTGGGCACCGGCGTGATCGCATTCGGCTTCAACTACGCGCTGGTCGACCGCTATCATCCCGGCCGCTTCCATGTCTCGGCCGATCCCGTGCCGGGCGGCGGCGGCATGGTGCATGTATCGATGAATTTCTAGGAGAACACGCCGTGAGACTTCGTTTGCTTGCCGTTGCCGCCATCGTCGCGCTGGGCCTCGCCGGTTGCGAAGATGGTGGCCTGCCGGAACAGGGCTTCCTCACCCATGCCTTCGATTCGGATAGCGACGACGCGCCGCCTGTCGCGGCCAATGGCTGTACGCCTGCCGGCTGCCCGCAGGCGCCCGGCTTCTGCGCCGCGCGCGGCTATTCGCCGGGCAGCGATGGCTATCAGCGCTGCATCGTCTCGGTCGAAAGCGACCTGCGCAAGGGCATGCGCTGAGATTCTCGTCTGTCATGCCCGCGAAGGCGGGCATCCAGATCCACAGGCACGTTCTGAGCAACTGGATTCCCGCTTTCGCGGGAATGACAAGCCTACCTTCTACCCGCGCGCCTTCACGAACTTTGCCAGCTCGTCCGCGACCTGCGGGATCAGCGCGTGCCAATCGCCGAACTTCGCCGGGCTGTAGACATGCGTCTTGCGGTACCAGGGATATTCGTCGGTGCCGAGCTGCGGCCAGGTGCGTCCCGCCGTCATGAACCACACCTCCGCGCCCACCGCGCCGGCATTTGCCGCCGCCGCCGTCGGGGCTGAGATCACGAGATCGACTGCCGCTGACAGCGCCGCTGCGCCGTCGAGATCGTCCTTGAGATCGACATCCATCACATGGATGTCGATGCCGAATTTCTCCCTGGTATACGCGATGTCCGCGGCGGATTCGCCATATTGCAGGCTGACGAAGGTGACGCCCGGCGTCTTGAGGATCGGCTCCCACATCGACAGCGCGCTGTAATACTTCGCCCGCTTCGCGGCCAGCATCATCGAGCGCCAGCAGATGCCGACATAAGGCCCCGGCCCCCGGGCCTTCAGCGCGGCGCGGAACGTCTCGACCTTCACGGAGTCGGGTGTGACGAACGCCTCGTGCGGGAAGTCGCCGATGTCCTTGCGCAGATATTGCAGCGCCGATCCCATCGGCACCCAATAATCGGGCTCCTGCACATCGGTGACGAATTTCACGAAGCGCAGCGGCTTGTTGCCATCGGGATCGAGCAGCGTGCGGTCGTCATAGGCACCGACCTCGGCGTTGGGATATGAGCGCTGGAACAGCGTCACCAGCCGCGCATCGACCGCGATCTGCAGCTTGCCGCTGTCGCCGACCATGCGCTGCAGGTCGGGCAGGATCGTCGCGAACATGAACTCGTCGCCCAGCCCCTGTTCGCCGACCACGGCGAGGCGCTTACCGGTCAGGTCTTCGCCCTGCCACTGCGGCGCCTTGATGAGATGGTTCACATAGGCGCGGAAACGCGGACTGTTGCGCTTCTCGAATTCGCGGAAGCCTTCGTCCAGCTTGCCCATGCCGATCAGGCAGATGGCCCTAGAATGCTCGGTCTCAAGCCGCTCGGCCGGATCGACGGCATGCTTGAGCCCATGATCATACGCCGCGAGCGATTCCGCCAGCATGCCCAGATGCGCATAGGCATAGCCCAGATTGTGATGCAGCCGCGCGAAATTGGGATCGAGCCGCACGGACTCGTTGTAGAAAACGAGGCTCTCCTCGGCGCGGCCTTCCTCCGCCAGCACGGTGGCGAGCGCGTTCCACAGGATCGATTCCTCCGGCATGCGGAAGATCGCATTGCGCAGCGTGTCGATCGCCTCCTCGGGCCGGCCCATGTCGCACAGCACGCTGCCCAGATTGTTGTAGCCGAGCGGGCTGTCGGGCGACGCGTCGATATAAAGGCTGAACATCCGCGCCGCGCCGTCGTTCTGCTTTAAATTCCACGCGATGAGGCCGAGATTGATCAGCAACTCCGGATCGTCCGGATCGAGCTCGAACGCGCGTTCATAGGTCACGAGCGCCTTATGGACATGCCCCATGCGCTCCAGCGCCATGCCGAGCACGTGATACGCCTTGGCGTTCGTCTCGTCGGCGTTGGTCGCGGCGAGTGCGAGTTGGCCGGCGCGCGTGATGTCGCCGCGCTTCCACGCCTTGATCGCGCGCCGCAGGATGACGTTGGATTTCTTCAAGGCGCGCGCCGCGTTGATCTCCTCCTGAATCATTTCGAGCTTGGCGAGCGCCTGGAACTTGGCGTCGACGCCGGTCAGCGAATCGAGGGAGGGCAGGGGATTGGGGCGCGCCATGAGCGGGAACCTTCGTTTTTCCAGGCGCGATAAAACCGCGGTTATGCTTAAGCCCGCGTGAACGATAATCGGAAAATCGCAAGGCTTTTGTTAACCGTGCCGGACTTATGGTTCCGCTCGCACGGGCCGCTCGAAGGGCTGCTTCAGGAGTTTTGAACCGATGCCGCTGAAACTGTCGCTCAAGCCCGGCGAGAAATTCGTCCTCAACGGCGCCGTCCTCACCAATGGCGACAAGCGCGCCAGCCTTGTCATCCAGAACAAGGCCTGCGTCCTGCGCGAGAAGGACATCATGCAGCCCAGCGAGGCGACGACGCCGGCGCGGCGCATCTATGTTCCCATCATGATGATGTATCTCGACGAGGAAGCGACCGAGCAATACTACACCGAATTCGCGCTGCGCATGACCGAGTTCATGGGCGCCATCCAGAACCGCCAGATGCTCGCGCAATGCATCGAAATCAGCCGCGATGTCATGGCCGGTGCGTATTACAAAGCGTTGATCTCCTGCCGCAAACTCTTCGACTTCGAACAGGAATGTCTGAACTATGACCCTGAAAGCCTACAAAAACACGCAAGCGGTTACTGAAAACCCGCGCTCGACCGAATACCGTCTGTTCGGCCAGGTCACCGGCGCGCTGATCGATGCGCAGAAGCAGGAGATCAAGGGCGGCCCGCTCGCCGAGGCGGTCGACTGGAACCGCACGCTGTGGCGCACCCTCGCCGCCGACTGCATGGACGACCGCAACGCGCTGACGCATGAC
>DATAZZ010000056.1:0-26641 GCA_036271735.1 Rhizomicrobium sp. | reverse complement strand
GAACACCCAAGCGGGGGATTTATGCGGATAAAAGTCCAAGAAATTGGTAGCGCTCTGCATCCAAGCGAACGTGTTGTCGAAGTAAAAACTGCCACCGGAAAAGAGCGCCTGATCGTAGACCGGCGCGCCATTGAAAACAGCACTGTGTCTATTGGATCTCCGATTTCACGAAATGGCGATCTTTGGCTGGTGGAATTGCCTCGCGAGACTATGGCTGGCGTGTGGCGAATTTGGATTAAATCGAGCTCGCTTGTGAATGAGCCCTCGAAGGTCCGCGCCGCGTGATTCTTACCGACCGCGAAATCAAGATCGCGGTCGAGCGAGGTCTAATTCTTATCGATCCGCCGCCGGACTCAGAGGTCGCTTTCAGTTCCACTGCTGTCGATCTCACGCTTGATGCCACGCTTATAACATTCGACGTCCAGCTTCCCGGCATTGAACGAGTGATCGATCCCAGCCAAGCCAATGTTTCAGATATTCTCCAGCAACTGACCAAGTCAGAAAATATCCCAAGCAGTGGCTATCTGTTGCCACCAAAAATATTGGTTTTGGCCTGGACTAGAGAGTATGTCGGATTGGATATCGGGACCCGTATCGCAGCCAGAGTCGAAGGCAAGAGTTCTCTTGCCCGTCTGGGCCTCGGCGTCCATGTCACAGCGCCAACCATACATGCAGGATTCACTGGTCAGATTCAGCTGGAAATGGTGAATCACGGCAACGTTCCTATTCGCCTCCGCACCGGAATGCGCATTTGCCAGCTGATATTTGAAACGACGCTAGGCACACCGGAACGAGGCTATAAGGGACAATTTTCAGGACAGACCGCCAAAAGCCCCCTGAAGAAGCGTCCCAAGAAAAAAGCGCGTTAGCTTTTAAACCTAAGCACCGCTCTGTTTCCGATGGAGGAAGCAGATATCGATAAAGCGTCAGCCCTTCACGTCGATCGGCACGCCGGCTTCGCTTTTGCTGGAGTGGATGACAAGCGAGCTCTTGACGCTGGCGACGTTCTTCTCCGCTGTCAGGGTTTCAGTGACGAAGCGCTGGAAGCTCGAAAGGTCGGTCGCGACGCATTTCAGGAGGAAGTCGACCTCGCCCGAGAGCATGTAGCATTCGCGCACCGCCGGCCAGGAGCGCACCCGTTCCTCGAAATGCTTGAGGTCGGTGTCATGCTGGCTGTCGAGCCGCACGAAGACATAAGCCGTCACCTCGAAGCCCAGCGCACGGGCATCGAGGTCGGCGTGGTAGCCCTGGATGAAGCCGGTCTTCTCCAAGGCCCGCATACGCCGCAGGCAGGGCGGCGCGGTGATCTTGGCCCGCCGCGACAGTTCCACATTGGTGATGCGGCCATTGGCCTGCAACTCGGACAGAATGCGCAAATCGATGGAATCGAGCTTGTGATGCTCCACGGGGGACAACCTTCGGGTAAGGGAAAACGGCGTCATTTAACCCTGTCGGGGCGCCCAGCGCAATAATATTTCTACACCTTGCAAGTTCCGCATTCCGATTCGCCATACCGCTTTTTCAAAGTTGCGGAGGGCGCCGGCAAACCCCTGTCGCAAAAGTGCAATCGCGGCTGCTTGACCTTTGCGCCGCCGCTTCCGATATCAGACGCATCACGCCAAGGGGCTTGAGGCTTTTGGGGTGCGCGGCAACAAGGCCGGGCGCTCATGGGCAACGTGCCTTTTCCCGCCGGAGCCATCCCGTGTCCAATTCCACCCATTCCAAGGTCGTCATTCTGGGCAGCGGACCGGCCGGCTGCACCGCCGCGATCTATGCGGCGCGCGCCATGCTGGAGCCGACGCTGATTGCCGGCATTCAGCCGGGCGGCCAGCTCACCATCACGACCGAGGTCGAGAACTATCCGGGCTTCGCCGACGTGATCCAGGGCCCGTGGCTGATGGAGCAGATGCAGGCGCAGGCCGCGCATGTCGGCACGAAATTCGTGCAAGACACGATCGCGAGCGTCGACCTGGCGCGCCGGCCGTTCACACTGACGGGCGACAGCGGCGCGACCTATACCGCCGACACGCTGGTCATCGCAACGGGCGCGAGCGCAAACTGGCTCGGGCTGCCGTCGGAGAGCAAATTCCAGGGCTTCGGAGTCTCGGCTTGCGCGACCTGCGACGGGTTCTTCTTCCGCGGCAAGAACGTCGCCGTGGTCGGCGGCGGCAACACCGCGGCGGAGGAAGCGCTGTTCCTCACCAATTTCGCCGACAAGGTCACGCTGATTCACCGCCGCGACATGCTGCGCGCCGATAAGACCAACCAGGCGCGCGTGCTGGCGAACAAGAAGATCGACTGCCTGTTCGACACCGAAGTCGCCGAGGTGAAGGGCACCGAGAATCCCAAGGGCGTCACCGGCATCGTTCTGCGCAACACCGTCACCGGCTCGACTCGCGAATTGGCGGTCGACGGCCTCTTCATCGCGATCGGCCATTCGCCGGCGACGGAGTTGTTCAAGGGCCAGATCGAGATGGATTCGAGCGGCTATATCAAGACCGCGCCGGATTCGACGCATACCAGCGTCGCGGGCGTGTTCGCGGCCGGCGACGTGAAGGACAAGATCTACCGCCAGGCGGTGACCGCGGCGGGCATGGGCTGCATGGCGGCGCTGGAAGCGGAGCGCTTTCTCGCCGGAGGGCATGGTTCGTAAACGGTGTAATGACCCGTGGCCGGAGGGCCACTGAAATTAAGCGTCACGAACTTTGCATTGCATGGCGCAGGTAGCGACCGCATGACAGCGGCGCGAAAAAGGCAAGTACGATGGACTGGGACAAGCTTCGCATCTTTCACGCGGTCGCCTCGGCGGGGAGCTTCACCCATGCCGGACAGATGCTGACGCTCAGCCAATCCGCCGTCAGCCGCCAGATCAGTGCCCTGGAAGAAGAAATCACCACGCCGCTGTTCCAGCGCCACGCCCGCGGCCTGACGCTGACCGATGAAGGCGAGATGCTGTACGCGGCGGTGACCGACGTGCTGTCGCGCCTGGCGCAGGCGGAAGAGGCGCTCAAGAACGTGCGCGAGGCGCCGCGCGGCGCGCTCAAGATCACCGCCAGCCATGGCATCGGCACCTATTGGCTGGTGCCCCGGCTCGACGATTTCCTCAAAGAATATCCCGAGGTCGAGGTCCACCTGATCATGGAGGACCGCGAACTCGACCTGGCGCAGCGCGAGGCTGACCTGGCGATCCGCATGCGCGCCCCGGTGCAGGCCGACCTGATCCAGCGCAAGCTGTTCACCGTGCACTACCACATGTATGCGACGCAGCCTTATCTCGACAAATTCGGCACGCCCAAGACGCTGGACGACATCGCCGAGCACACCATCATCGCCTATGGCGAGACGGCGGCGCCGGAGATCCGCGAAATCAACTGGCTCCTGGAGCAGACCCGCCGCCGCATGGCGGGCAAGGGCCGCACGGTGCGCATCAACAATGTCACCGGCATTCTTTGCGCGACGGAAGCCGGTGTGGGTATCGCGGCGGTGCCAGATTACGTGGCGGCAGACCGGCCGCATTTGATCCGCGTCCTGCCCGACGTGCCGGGGCCGAGCTTCGACGTGCATCTGGTTTACGCGGACGCCCTGCGGCAATCCAAGCGCGTCGCCGCCTTCCGCGACTTTTTGGTCAAGGCGTCGAAAGACTGGAAATTCTGAGCAGATTTTTGTGCGGCGCCCCTTGAAGGTTCCGGATCGCAACCCAAATCAGGAAGACCGCGGGCCGTCCCCCCATTTGGCCTGCGGTGCGGCCCATTGCCCCCAAAGCATTGGACCGGCGCGGGCTTCGCGGCCCGCGCATCCCAAGCAACGACTGACGCCGGGGCGCTGACGCGCTCCGGCGTTTTTTTGTGCCGCGCCGGCACTTTTCACGGAAATCGTGCGTAGTATCGTCTGCATCCCACCAGTCACGGAATCATTCCATGCGCCTCGACGATCTTCGCCCCACCGAAAACGTGGACGACCGGCGCGGCCAATCCTTCGGCGGTTATGGCCCGCATCTGGCGGTCGGCGGTGGCGGACTCGGCCTCGTCGCGGTGGTGGTGATCTCGCTGCTGACGGGAATCGATCCGAACCAGCTGCTGAATGGCGGCGGCAATGGCGGCGCGCCGAACCAGCAGACGCAAAGCGATGCCGGCCCGCGCAGCGACGGCGCCGCGTTCCAGTTCGCGCGCAAGATCGTGGGCTCGGCGGAGGACGTGTGGACACCGATCCTGCGTGCCAAGGGCGTGACCTTCACGCCCGCGACGTTCACCGCCTATGACAGCGAGACGCCTACCGGCTGCGGCGACGGGCAATCCTCGGCCGGGCCGTTCTATTGCCCGGCGGACAGCCATATCTATCTCGATTTGTCATTCTTCAACGAGCTCGCCGACAAGTTCGGCGCGCCGGGGCAGTTCGCGCAGGCTTACGTGATCGCGCACGAATACGGCCACCACATCCAGAATTTGATGGGCACGATGAACGCGCACGATACGACCGAGCAGGGCACCAACGGCGCATCGGTGCGCACCGAATTGCAGGCGGACTGCTACGCCGGCGTCTGGGCCTATCACGCCAACGCCCAATTCCACATCCTGCAGGACGGCGACGTCGCGGGCGGCCTGCGCGCCGCGGCGAGCGTCGGTGACGACACGCTGGAGAAGCAGGCCCAAGGCTATGTCGTGCCGGACTCTTTCACGCACGGCACCAGCGAACAGCGCGAACGCTGGTTCCAGCGCGGGCTGGCGAACGGCGACATGGATCAGTGCGACACCTTCGGAGCGAGCACGCTGTAACGCGCCCTCTCTCTCGCGGGAGAGGCGGAGGGAAAAAGCGAGACGCCTGCCCTGCCGTCTCGCTCCCCCTCTCGTCTCGCTCCCCCTCTTAAGCCGTTGCCTCCCTGTCAGGCGGCCTTTGCGGTCGATACCACCTGGTCGGCCAGCTTGCCGGTCAGCTCCGCGAGGTGATCGAACATGGATTCGAACGTGCCGACGCCTTGGGTCAGCGACCGCAGATCGATGATCAGGTCGGAGAGTTCGGCAAGCGGCATCTGCGCCTCGACCGTGTCCCAACCTTTCCAGCCCGCGCGCGCGTCGAAGCCCATGAGCTGGCCGCGGCGAGCGCTCACCATCGCGTTGACCTTGGCCGTCGCGTCGCTCGGCACGTGGATCTTCACATGCATGATGGATTCGAGCAGCACCGGCGCGCAACTCGGCATGCCTTCGCTGAGCGCGATCCGCGCCGCGGTCTGGAACGCCGCGTCGGAGGAATCCACCGCATGATACGAGCCATCGACCAGCGCCACCGCGACATCGACCACAGGGAAGCCGAGCGGGCCGCTGCGCAAATAATCGACGATGCCCTTCTCCACCGACGGGATGAAGTTGCGCGGCACGACGCCGCCCTTGATCTTGTCCTCGAACACGAAGCCCGCGCCGCGCGGCAGCGGGCGGATTTCGAGCTGGACATCGCCGAACTGGCCATGGCCGCCGCTCTGGCGCTTGTGCCGGCCATGCTGCGCGACTGCCTTGCGGATGGTCTCCTTGTACGGCATCCGCGGCGCGTGGACCGCGAGCTTGAGGCCGTATTTGCTCTGCAGCTTCTCGACCGCGACCTTGAGATGAATTTCGCCCTGCCCGACCAACGCCATCTCCTGCAGCTCGGCGTTCTGGTCGAAGATCAGCGACGGATCTTCCTCGCGCAGTTTGGCGATGGCGGCGGTGAGCTTGACCTCGTCCTTGCGATCGGTGGCGGCAATGGCGAGGCGGTAGACGGGCGTGAGCTGCTCGATGACGGCGTTGCCCAGCCTGGTCTTGCCGGTGGACAGCGTCTCGCCCGTGACGACGCCTTCGAGACGGCCGAGCGCGACGCACTCGCCGGCATGCGCCTCGGCCAGCTTGCTCTGCGCCTCGCCCTTGAGCAGCGCGATGCTGCCGACGCGCGCTTCGCCGCCGTCGGCGCGCTTGAGCAGCGTGCCGTCCTTGAGCGTCCCGGACAGCACGCGCGCCAGGCTGAGCTTGCCGCCATGGCTCGAATGATAGGTCTTGAGGATCTGCACCGCCGTGTCGCCGCTCGGCGCGAGTCCAAGGCGCGCGGCAGCGGCGGAAACGTCGGGCACCTCATGGCGCAAGGCCTTGAGCAGCCGGCGGATGCCGTTATCGCCCTCGGCCGAGCCGATCAGCACCGGCACGACGAGGCCCTGCGCCAGCTCGTTCTTCAGGTCGCCGAACACCTCTTCCTTGGGCGGCTCGATATCGGAAAGCAGCTCCTCCATCAGATGCTCGTCATAGTCGGCGAGCTTTTCCAGCATTGCGAAGCGCGCTTCCTTCTCGCGGTCCTTGTCGGCGATATCGACGATCTCGCTCGCGGAATGCGGACGGTAGATGTAGGCGCGCTCGAGCGCGAGATCGACGAAGCCGGTGACGATGTCGTTCTCCCAGATCGGAATCTGGCGCAGCAGCAGCGGCGTACCGCTGGCGTCCTGCAGCATCGTCAGCAGCGCGCGCAGCGAGCCACTCGCCTTGTCGATCTTGTTGACGAACAGGAAATGCGGGATGCGCAGATCGGACAGACGCTTGAGATAAGGCTGTAGCATCTGAATCTTGGCAGGCTCCGGCTCGCACACCACGATGGCGGCGTCGATGCCGGGCAGGACGTTCAGCGTATCGGCGAGGAATTCGATCGAGCCGGGGCAGTCGAGGAATGTGAAGCACTGGTCCATGTAGCGTGCCGTGGCGCAGTTCACCTCGACGCTCATCTGGCGGGCGCGTGCCTCGGCGCTCGAATCGCCCACACTGTTCTTCTGTGCCACCGAGCCTTTGCGGTGCACCGCGCCCGTGACGGAAAGGATGCTCTCCAGCAGCGTGGTCTTGCCGCTGCCATAGGGTCCCACCACGGCCACGGTGCGTGGTTCTCTGCCGCTTTGATGTTGTCCTGACATTGTGCGCCTCCGTCGGGCTCTTCTGGGAAGAGCTCGGGGGCGCGGCGGGCGTGCATCCCGGGTACTCGGGTCGCGTCACGCGCCCCACTTCGATCGCCGGATCGTCGCGCCGTTGGCGTCTCGGTGCAAGGCTTGTTGCGGTGCAATGAACCTTTGCGGCGGCACATCGTTTACAGAAGGTGAGTGAATCCCCCTCCCCGCCTCCGCCGTTGAATCGCTTGAAGAAATCGCATCCCCATGCGCGGCGCACGGGCGTGATCGGCTTTGCGGCGCTGTTTGTGCTGGTCGCCTTGAACTGGGCCGCCGTCGAGTTTGGCTTCGTCACCTTGCCGCCGAACTCGGTGCCGTGGGAGCCGCCGAAGCTTGCCGCGCCGCCGGGATTCTTCGCCCATGTGCAGATGCAGCGGCTGCTGCACGACAAGGCTTCGTGTCTCACCGCGCTCGACCATGCGCCGGGGCTCTCCTACACGCCGCAAGCGGACATGACCGCGGATACCGGATGCGGCTATGCCGATGTCGTGCTCGCGACGCACACCCCGATCGCTTTCAACGAGGCGCCGGTGACGACCTGCGCGCTGGCGGCGGCGCTCTATTGGTGGCAGGCGCAGCTGCAGAGCATCGCGGCGCAGCAGCTCCACACCGCGATCAAGCGGATCGATCAGGTCGGCACCTATGAATGCCGCAATGTGAACTCCGCCGCGTCGGGGCCGCGCAGCGAGCACGCGACGGCGAACGCCATCGACATCGAGGCCTTCGAGACCGCCGACGGGCGGCGCATCACCGTCGCGAAGGATTGGGGCAAGCCAAGCGACGAAGGCCGCTTCCTGCGCGCAGCGCACGATTCAGCGTGCAGCGTGTTCGGCGAGGTGCTGGGCCCAGACTATAACAGCCTGCACGCAACGCATTTCCATCTCGACGAGGCCGCCTGGCAGATTTGCCGCTGACCGGCGCACAATTTCACAAAATTGAATATTTACCCTCATCTTGGCAATACTTATAGTTCCCTCCTCGATTCCAATATTGGGAGGGGAATTTCCATGTGTTCAGATCATAAGACTGCAGACGGTATCAGTCGGCGCGGCTTCGCGGCGATGGCCGCCACCGCCGGCGCGGGCTTGAGCCTGTTGCCCATGCGGGCGCTGGCCGCCGGTGCGCCCGTCGAGGCGCTGTGCGTCATGTGCATCGACTATCGCCTGGTCGACCAGGGTGTAAAATTCTTCGACGCGCTCAGAGGCCCCGGCTGGAGCCTCAAGGGCTCCTACGACCTGGCCGTGCTCGCGGGCGCCTCGCTGGCGAGCGTCTCGCAGATGTTTCCAGCCTCGGTCGACGCCCTGTGGAATCACGTGACGATCGCCCACACGCTGCATGCCATCAAACGCGTGGTGGTGCTGGATCACCGGGATTGCGGCGCCTACAGGCAGGAGTTCGGCCCGCTCTACAATGGCGACAACGGCGCCGGTGAGCTCGCGCAGCATAGGGGCGTCATGCAGCGGATGAAGGCGCAATTCCTGGCGCGCGGCTTCGACAAGTTCAATCTGGAGATGCACTTCTATCTCATGTCGGCAACGGCGCCCTATCCGATCGAGCCGGTAATCGTCTGACCGCAATGCGTTGCGTGTGACTGGATGCGGCCCAAGACGCTGGCAAGTGCCGCGAATTGCAGGCATGTTGCCGGCGTCATCCGATTTTGAACCGAGGACCGCAATGAACATTTGGAAGTCCGGGGCGCTGGCCCTGATCGCAATCGCCGGCATGCTGGCGCTCGCACCGGCCGCCGAAGCCCGCTGGGCGCCGTCGGGCTCGTATGCATCGACCTGCCGTCATGTCCAGTATGACGGCGACCTGCTCACCGCCTCATGCCAGCGCCGCGACGGCTCGTGGCGCAACAGCTATCTGCCCGATGCCGACAATTGCGACGCGTCGATCGTCAACAATGACGGCCAGCTCGAATGCGGCTACACTACCTGGCACGGGCGCGATCATTTCCGCGGCGGCGATGACGGCGGACCGTCGGGCTCCTATGAGCGCAGCTGCACCAACATCCGCATGGACGGCTACACGTTGAAGGCGACGTGCCAGCGGCGCGACGGCAGCTGGCGCTGGACCTGGCTCGACGACGCCTATGATTGCGACGGGCGCATCGACAACAACAACGGCCAGCTGGTCTGCGGCCGCGGGCGCTGGCACCACTAAAATACTTCGCCTCCCCAGCTTGGGAGGTCGAAATGCGAAGCATTTCGGGTGGGGGAGTCACACTTCCCCACCCGACGTTGCTCGCTCCGCTCACCGTCGACCCTGCTGCGCTTCGCTCCGCGTCCGTACGCTGTCGCTACGGACCCCCATGCTGGGGAGGTGTAAGTCACAAAAACACCCGCGCGCTCAATTGGACTTGCGTGTCGATGCTGCGCGCCGCGATGCCTTCGAGGGCGCGTTCGGTGCGGCGGCTGTCGATCATGAGCGCTTCGGCGGTCAGGCGCAGCCAGTCGCGGGCGTTCCAGATCGCCGCGGCGGTGAGGGCGTGGCCGTCCTCATCCATCAGCGTGAAATGGGCGGTGCGGCTGTCGAACGCTTCGGCGCGCGCCGACAGGCGCCAGTCGCCGATGTCGTAACTCGCGAGCAGAAAAGCCGAATCGAAATAGGTGGTTGAAAGACTGCCGCCGCCGATCGCGGTGTCGCCGGTGAAGGCCTGCGCCAGCAGCGCGACGCCGCCGAGGCGGGTCTTGAGCGAGATATTCCAGAACCGCGTGAGCCACGCCGAGTCGCGGCTGGTGGCGGCGTTGGGGTCGGCTTCGTTGTCGTAACGCAGCACCGCGATCTGGCCGATTTCCGGCATGTCCCATTTCAATTGTCCATACCATCCGACATCGCCGCCGACATTCTCGAATAGGCCGGTGCGCGACGGTGCCGGCATGCCGTAAAGCGCGGCGGTGGCGTCGGGAATGCGCGGGCGCTCGAACAGGCCGGTGGGGCGGTCATCGAGCGCCCAGCCGCGATCGGCCATGAGGATACCGGCCGGTTCGTTGCAGCAACAGGGAGGCGGTGGCCGACAGCGTGCCGGCGGCGCCGGTATGCGCCAACGTCGCTTCGCCGCCGATGGTGCGCAGCTCTTCACCGGCCCAGGAATTGATCGCCGACGGGGTCAGCGTGTAGGGGCTGGTCCAGCCCAGATCGTCGGTCTCCACCGACACCGGCGGAAAGAAGGCGCCGGCCTTGGCCGACCAGCGCCAGTCGCCCGATGCCGGCGGGCGCCAGGCGATATAGCTTTCGAGGATGTCGATGCCGGTGCGCTGCTCCGGCTCGAGGCGCAGCGTGGCGACGGCGTGCATGTCATCGCCGACCGCGAGCGTCGCCTGGCCAACCGCTTCGGTGAGCCGCAGGTCCGGCGACGGCTGCGCGGCGCCGAAACGCAACTTGCCGAGGCCACCGTCGAGCCAGCTCTTCTCACCCGCCGGCGCGACGAGGCGCAAATCGATGTAACCGGTGAAGGACAGGTCCATCGCGGCGGCTTCGCGTGGAAACGCGATCGCTGCACACAGAAGTATGAAAGGCCCCGGCCGCATGCCGGGAAGGCTAGGCGCGAATATTTAAAGATGACTTTGAATTGCGCGCCGCGACAGCGAAGCGGCGGCTTTATTACAGTACTAAACCGTACACGGAGCAATCGGGCGTTACCGCGTTCTTACCGCAAGTTCCCGTGCATTACGCCGACGCCATCTCTTCATCCGCCGGCAGGATTCCGATTTCGCCGAGGCGGTCGCGCAGCAGATCCATCGCGCGATAGGCGGCGAGCGTGCCGAGCTGGTCGTCGCGCGCCGCCGCGCTCACCGGCACGGCGCAATGCGGGCAGGTTTCATGCCCGGCATGGAAGAACTGATCGCACGCCGCGCAGAGCAGCATGTCGCCCGGCGGGACGCCGGCGGATTTGGCGGCCTCTTCGGCGACCAGCGCCTGCCACACCGCGTCGCGTGCCGGCGCGCCGTCCCTGTCTTCGCACAACACGTCGAAGCGGCCGACCGCGAAGGATTCATTCGCGGCGTCCTCGACCTTGGCGATGCGCTCGCGCAGGCCATGCGCGTCGAGCCGCAAGGCGCGGTAATGGCAGAACGGATTGTTGCGGCCGTCGCCGGTGAGCGAATCCGCCTGCCAGGTGCAGCCGCTGAGACAAGTGTCGCGGTAATAGCAGGTGCCGCAGAAATTGCGCGCGCCTTGTGGCGGCGCGGCCTTGCGCTGGCGCACCGGCTCGGCGGCGGACCAGATGTCGGCGAAGGCGGTCTCGCGTATCTTGCCGATGGCATATTTGCGCGTCTCCAGCGACGGGCAGCCCTTGATCGTGCCGTCGGCCTCGATGCCGATGCCGGAGGCGGCGGCTTCGCAGCCGGTCCAGTGCCGCTCGGCATGGGCGAGACCGCGGAAATGTTTCTCGTGCGGGCCGAAATAACCGATCGTGTTGGAGGTGGTGACGACCATGCCGTGTTCGGGGGCGCGCCGGCACAATTCGGCGAGCCTGGGGATGACGCCGAGCAGCTCGTGCGGCTGCAGTAGCATCCGTTCGTTCTCCACCGCATTGCCCATCGGCACGGTGAGCATCGGCTGCCAATGCGTGATGCCGGCATCGACGAGGATCTCGAACAGCGTGTCCAGCGCCGGAGCCGTGAGCGCGTTGATCTGCGAATTGGCGCTGACCGCGAGCCCCACGTCGCTCGCCTGGTGCACGGCGGCGAGCGCATGCTCGAACGCGCCGCGCACGCCGCGGATCTCGTCGTGGATGTCCTTCGGCCCGTCGATCGAGACGCCGACGCCGCCGAGCCCGGCCGCCGCCGCGGCGGCGAGCTTGTCGCGCGTCAAGGCGCGGCCGCCGGTCTGCATGTTGCACAGGATGCCGTGGCGGTGGATCGCGGCGACGATCTGCAGCCAGTCGCGGCGCAGATAGGCCTCGCCGCCGATCAGCGTGACCTCGCGCACGCCTGCGGCAGCGAGATCGTCGACCAGCGCCAGCGCCTCGGCGGTGTCGAGTTCGTCGCTACGCGGCGCGCCGGCACGGCTGCCGCAATGGCGGCATTTGAGATTGCAGGACAGCGTGATCTCCCACACGGCGTGCCGTGGGGCCCGCCGCTTGAGATCCTCCGCCGTGCGCCAGCGCGCGACCACGGCAGCGCTATTTCTTGCCTTCGAGCTTCGCGATTTCCATCTTGAGCAGCGCGAGTGCGGTGCGCACGTCGCCATACTGGGCAAGATGCTGCTCCGCCGCCTTGGCGACGGCCTTCATGGATTTGAGATTGCCGGACACCACCGCCTGCTGGATGGCGGTGCCATAGGGTTCGACGGACATGGGATGCCTCGCGGTTTGACGCTTACTTGCCTTCGAGCTTGGCGATTTCCATCTTCAGCAGCGCCAGCGACGTGCCGACATCGCCATATTGCGCCAGATGCTGTTCCGCGGCCTTGGCGACCGCCTTCATGTTCTTGAGATTGCCCGACACGACGGCCTGCTGGATCGCGACGCCATAAGGTTTGATGGCCATTGAGTCCCTCCCATTTGAATTCGCGAAAAAGCTGCCAGTATTCGTCAAATATAGCAACCAGTATCGGCATGAATTTTCGGAGCGGACACTTGGCAGTGGCGCGCGACATCGGCGAATACCACGCGGGACGCGTCCACCTCGCGGATAGCGCGATCGAGCGGCGCCTGTTCGGACGCGGCGCGGCGGCGCCGGAGGCGTGGCTCGGCGACGCCCTGCTGCGGCACGGCCTGCACAAATTCGACGAAGATGCGCCGGACTACGCGCTGGTGCGGGCCGCGCTGTCGCTGCTGCCGCGCACCGACATGACGTTGCTCGACATCGGCTGCGGCCGCGGCCGGGTGCTGCTCTATGCCGGGCTGCTGGGCGCGCCGCGCGTCGCGGGGATCGAGATCCTGCCCTCACGCGTGGCGCTGGCGCGGCGGGCGGCGGCGCGGCATCTGCCGGACGGCGTCATGACGGTGCTGGAGGGCGACGCGCTCGCACTGTCATGGCCGGATGCCGAAGCATTGATCGCGATGAGCCCGTTCTATCCCAGCGCCTGGCGGCGCTTCCGCGCGCGGCTGCTCGCCTATGCGGCGGCGCGGCCGGTGCGGATCATCGCGGTCGCCTGGCTGCGCGATGCGCTGGCGGCGGACCGCCGCTTCGCGCTGGTGGCGCAAGCGCAAATGGAGTGGATCGAGATCGCCGCGTTCGAACTCAAGATCTAGCCGAGGAGGCGCGGCAGGAGCGCGACCGCGAGCAGTGTCGAATTGTAGGCGGCGTGCAGGCAGAACGGCGGCCATAGCGACTCGGTCGTGCTCGCGAGGATCGCATTGATCAGGCCGACCAGCGCGATGACGCCGGTGAACACCCAGCCCTCGGCGCCGGGGTGGCCGACGAAGCGCAGATGCACCAGGCCGAACAGCGCGGCGCTGACGAGAATGGCGGGTGCGATCGTGATCTTGCTCTTCAACCAGCTCAGCAGCACGCCGCGAAAATAGAATTCCTCCACGAAGGGCGCGATCAGCGCGGCGGTCGCGATGACGATGGGATACTGCAAGAGCCCGGTGGGCGCGAAGAACGCATCGCTGGATTTGGGATGGAAGGTGACGACGTGGTGGGTCATCAGCGCCTCGATGCCGAACATCGTGCCCACCGCGAGCAGCACGCCGCCGATCCCCGCGAGCAGCGGCAGGAGCCGTCCCACGCCGCGATAGCGCGCGATCAGCGCGCTGTCCGCGACGCGGCGCGCGATCCGCCACAGGAAGAACAGCATCAGCAGATCGGAGAACGCCGTCATCAGCTGCGTCATGCCGGGCTGGCGCATCAGCCCGGGCAGCATATGGGCGATCTGGGGCTGCGACAGGCCCAGGCGCGGCGCCAGCGACAGGGTGACGGTATAGACGACGATCAGGAGGCCGAAGAACACGACCGCCGCCGAGAGCGGTGCGAGAAGATCGGTCCACAGCACGAAGCGATAGCGCTGCCACGTGCCCGTGCTGTCTTCGACCGTCGCGTCCGTCATGCCGCCCTCGCCCCTGAGCCTCGGACCTTAGCGGGCACAAGACGCGGCGCCAGAGCGGCGGCATGAAATAGGCCGGGTGGTGCGTCCCTGCCGCAGACGCGACGGCGGTTAACGCAGATTTCCGCAGAAGCGCTGGATACGGCGGCAGGCGTCTTCGAGCGCCTGCGTCGAGGTCGCATAGGAAATGCGGAAGAACGGCGAGGCGCCGAACGCCGCGCCATGCACCACCGCGACGCCTTCGGTCTCGAGCAGCTCGTTCGCGAAATCGGCATCGGTCGCGATCACCTTGCCCGACGGCGCGGTCTTGCCGATCAGCTTGCGCACCGACGGATAGACGTAGAACGCGCCTTCTGGCGTCGGGCATTCGATGCCGCTCGCCTGGTTCAGCATCGAGACCACGAGGTCGCGGCGCGCCTCGAAGATCTTCTGGAATTTCGGGATGAAATCCTGCGTGCCGTTCAGCGCCTCGACCGCGGCCCATTGCGAGATCGACGCCGGGTTCGACGCCGATTGCGACTGCAGCTTGGCCATCGCCTTGATGAGCAACTCCGGTCCTGCGCAGTAGCCGATGCGCCAGCCAGTCATCGAATAGGCTTTCGACACGCCGTTCATCGTCAGCGTGCGGTCGTAAAGCCGCGGCTCGATCTGCGCGATGGTCGAGAATTTGAAGCCGCCATAGACCAGATGCTCGTACATGTCGTCGGTCAGCACCCAGACCTGCGGATGCTTCATCAGCACGTCGGTCAGCGCTTTCAGCTGCGCCGGCGAATAGCAGGCGCCGGTCGGGTTCGAGGGCTGGTTGAAGATCAGCCACTTGGTCTTGGGCGTGATCGCCGCGTCCAGCGCCTGCGGCGTCAGGCGGAAACCGTCCTCGATCTTCGCTTCGACGATCACCGGCTTGCCGCCGCCGAGCAGCACGATGTCGGGATAGCTCACCCAATAGGGCGCGACGCAGATCACCTCGTCGCCGGGGTTCAGCGTGGCGAGCAGCGCGTTGTAGACGATCGCCTTGCCACCGGGCGAGACGAAGGTTTGCGCTATCGCATAGTCGAGCCCGTTCTCGCGCTTGAACTTCTTGACGATCGCGGCGCGCAGCTCGGGGATGCCTTCGACGGCGGTGTATTTGGTCTCGCCGCGGCCGATGGCGGCGACGGCGGCGTCCTTGATGTTCTGCGGCGTGTCGTGGTCGGGCTCGCCGGCGGCCAGCCCGATCACGTCGCGGCCGGCGGCCTTGAGGTCGCGCGCCTTCTGCGTCGCCGCGATGGTCGGCGACGGCTGGATGCGGTTCAGCGACTCGGCAAGGAAACCGGGCGGCAGGGCTTTGGGAGCGGACGACATGGCACCTGAACTCTTGAGCGAGGCACTGACCTATCAACCGCGCGGCCCCGGGCCAAGCGAAAATGGCGCGAATCCGCCGCGCGACGGGCCGGTATGACGCTTTGGCGCGCCTCGCTTATCCTAGGGCGTCCGATTCGAGGGTTCGAAGATGCGGCCGCTCCTGGCGCTGATGTTCGGCGCACTCCTTCTGGCCTCCTGCTCCAAGGCGCCGGTGCCGACCGGGCGCTGGGAAGGAACGTACGAATCCGGCGACACGTTCGTGGCGGCGCGGCTGGAGATCGCGGCGGGACCGCAGGTCCGGGTCAGCGCGCCCGACGTCACCGACGGCAACATCGCCAGCGAGGACGACCGCGCGGCGATGCGCCAAAACATGGCCGCGCGGCTGGCCGGCGGCTGGGGCGAGATCGCGCCACGCACGATGGATTTCGACGGCAAGATTTTCCGCAAGCCCGGCGGCATCGCCCCGCAGATCGAATGGGACGCGGGAGCAAAGACGATGACGCTGGACGTCTATCTGGGCACGCAGCCGGTGATCCGCATCCCGCTGCATGCGGTGAGCGATTTCAGCGAAGACCCGTGGAAGACGGGGGCGCCCTAAATCGGCGGCACATCCAATTTCGCCGAGGGACGCATCTAACCCTTCGAAACGCACACGCGACGCGCGCTGCGCCTTTTCGAGGGATTACCAGCCATGAACTTTTGCATCCAGACAAAATCCGGCGGAGCGGGCCGTTCGCTCCTGCCGATATTCGCATTCTCCGCGGCCCTTTGCGCGTCCACCGCGCTTGCCGGCGTGGCCACCCTGCCCGACACCCCGGCAGGCAGGCTGGGCAGCGAACTGATCCGGCATATCAATGCCGACACCGCCGAGCGCATCGCGCAATGGGCGCCGTCCATCCTGTCGCCCGCGGTCGCGGGCGGCGACAAGGCCGACTTCCTCAAGGGCCTAGCATCCGCGGCGCGCGACAGCGGCGGGGTGGATCTGGTCGAAGCACACACGCAAGGGCCGATGCTCGCCGTCACGATCAAGGCGCGCCGCACCGGGCAGAGGGCGGCTCTCTTCCTGGCTCCCGATCCGGCGCAGCCCGGCGTGCTGGCGGTGGCCGGCCTGGTGCCTGTCGATGATCCCGCGCTGTATGCCGCCTGGCCGGACAAGGCCGTGCCGCATGCCGAAATCGCGCGCCTCGCGCACGATGCGCTGGACCAGATCGTGCGCACCTCCGATTTCTCCGGCTGCCTGACAGTCTCGGACGGCAGCACCACGATCTTCGACGAATGCCGCGGCGCGGCCGAGCGCGCTTTTGGCACGCCCGTGAATCACGAAACGCGCTTCCACATCGGCTCGATGGACAAGATGTTCACTGCCGTCGCCATTGCCCAGCTTGTCGATGCGGGGAAACTGTCATGGGATTCCACGCTGGCCCAGCTGGTGCCGGAATATCCCGACCAGGAAACGGCGCGGAAAATCACCGTCTGGCAGCTCCTGCACCACACCGCGGGCCTGGGCGATTTTTTCGTTCCGGAGTTCTTCCAGAACCGCGAAAAATTCGTCAATCCGGCGGACTATCTGGACCTGATCGCCCGTCAGCCCAAGGCCGGCGAACCCGGCGGCGATTGGAGTTACAGCAATGCCGGCTACATCCTGCTGGGCCGCATCGTCGAAAAGGCCTCCGGCGAAAACTATTTCGACTATGTCCAACGCCATGTGTTCGCGCCCGCTGGCATGACCGCCAGCGGGTTCGACGCCCAGGACGATGTCACGCCGCAGCTCGCGACCGGATATTTCCATGACGGGCCGTTCGCGACCGCCTGGAAGGCGAACGCAATGACGCTGCCATTCAAGGGAAGCCCGGCCGGCGGCGGCTATTCAACCAACACCGATCTGCTGCGGTTTGCCGGGGCGCTGCGCGACGCCAAGCTGGTCAAGCCTGAAACCCTGCAAAAGATGTTCGACAACGAGGTGCCGGCCGGGCCGGGCGGATACGCCGCGGGATTCGGCGATCGCCCTTCGCATGACCGCCATATCCGCGGACATGCGGGCGGCGCCGACGGCATGAATGCGGACCTCGCGATCGTGTGGGAAACCGGAGCAACGGTCGCCATTACGAGCAACGAAGGCGACTCGCAGATGGCGCTGATGCTGGCTGAAAACATCGCCGACCTGCTCGCCGCGCAAGGCGCGAAGCCGTGACGCGGCACAGCCGAACAACACGCAGTTTCACCTAAGACTCAAACCAACATTTCCAAGGAGCACCGACATGGCGCCGGAATTCTTCATCCCCTTTGTGGTCATGCTGGCCCCCGTGGCCGCCATTCTCATCCTATTGAGATATCGCTATCTGCAGACGCAGGCGCGCTATCAGATGCTGCTGCAGCTCGCCGACAAGAACGTGACCTTGCCGCCGGAATTGCTCGCCGATCCGCATGTCGCGCATTCCGACCTTCGCAGGGCGCTGGTGCTGATCAGCAGCGGCCTTGGGCTAAGCGCGTTGTTCCTGGCGCTGCCGCTGCAACTCGCCAGCGGCCAGAACGTCAGCAGCCTGTGGGGGCTCGGCCTGCTGCCTCTGATGACGGGGTTCGGCTATCTCGCGAGCTGGTGGCTGAACCGGCGTGGTGACATGTGACGGACAGCGCCGATCAAGCGCGCGTCGATCAGGCGTTGGTGGCTCGTGTGCTGCTGGCGGACGATCGGCGCGCGTTTGAACAGCTGCTGCGCCGCTATCAGGGATTGGTGCGCGCCCAATTGCGCCGTTTGCTGAACGGCGATCACGCCAGCGCCGACGATCTGGCGCAGGAAACATTCCTGCTGGCTTGGCGCAAGCTCCATCAGTTCCGGGGTGACGCGCGGTTCTCCACCTGGCTTCACCGGATCGCCTATACCTGCTTTCTCCAGGCGCGCCGCAAGCCTTCATTGCCGTCGGACCGCCATGACGACGAAGCCGCCCAACAGACTGCCCCATCGCATGCGATGGATCTGCATCTGGATATCGAGAGCGCGATGCAACGCCTGTCTGCCGCCGAACAGACGGTGCTGCTGCATTGCGTGCAGCTGGGCATGAGCCACAGCGAGACGTCTTACGTGCTGGCGATGCCGCTCGGCACGGTCAAAACCCATGCGGCGCAGGGCAAGGCGAAATTGCGCGCGCTGCTGGCGGACTGGCACGACACCGACCGAAAGGAACAGACATCATGAGCGAAGACGATGCAGTCGAAGCCCTGCTGCTCGCGCGGTTCGAAGGCCCGGTGCCCGACGAAGGGTTTTGCGATGCCGTGATGCACCGCCTGCCGTCCCGCCGCCGCCGCCATGCGTGGCCGTTGGCTGTGGGGCTCGTAGTGGGCGCGGCGGTCTGTTGGCTAAGCCTGCAATCGGTGCCGCTGGTACGCGCCGGCTGGCGGGACTGGCTGTCGGGCGAGGTTTCCGCGCCAGCACTCACGCTGCTGCTGGTGATGGCGGGCATTTCGCTTCTGACATTGGCCTGGACAATCGCAGAGGCCGACGACCGCCGAAGTGAACCGGGGTTGCAACAGCCTGTTAGCCATTAAGTCCCGCGTCGCCCCTTCGCGACGGCTGAGAGGGTTTGTGACAGGGCATGGCGCGGAGTTCACTCGACCGCGCGCGGGCGATTGCCGATGCTCGGGATGAGCAGGGGTTTTTCGCAAGGAACCCGCATGAGCCGTTTCGAGATCGACAGCTTCAAAAGCCACAGCACCCGTCCGATGCCCACCCATGACACTGGCGAGATGCCGGCCACGACGCTCGTACAGCCTGGTGGCCTTCAGGCCTGGGCGCTCGACGGCTTCGCGGCGGTGGCACTGATCCTGTTTCTCGCGGCCACGCTTCTGCTGCCGATCGCGCTGTCGGTGCCGCGCTAGGCTCTCCTTGTCCCAACGAAAGGTCTTCCCATGTTGAAATCACTTTATCTCGTCCCCGCGCTGACACTCGGGCTCGCACTCGCCGGCGCGGTGGCTTATGCAGCGCCGCGCGACGGTCATCCGCAGGGCGGCATGCCGAACGATGCCGAGCGCGCGGCCTGGCACCACGAAATGTGCGCCGACGAATATGCCCATGGCGTGAGCCGCATGGCGTTCATCGAGACGCGGCTGGCGCTCACCGATGCGCAGCGTCCGGCATTCGACGCCTGGAAGAACATCATCCTGTCCGACGCGAAGGGCCGGCAGGATGCCTGCCTGAGCGACACGCATGACCGCAGCGGGCCGCCGTCGGCGATCGACCGCGAGACGCATCGCGAGCACATGCTCAAGGCGCAGCTCGCGTTCCTCGATTCCGAACTGCCGGCTTTGACGGCGCTCTACCAGACCCTGACGCCCGAGCAGAAGATGGTGTTCGACGGACCGCATCATGGTCCGCATGAGCATGGCGGCGGTCACCACGGACATCATGGCGACGACGGCGATCACGGCGGCGACCACGAGGACGGCCCGACGGGTTGATCGCGCAAGCAGAAAGACGGCGCGCTCAGGGCATTTCGCGCGCCCTGAGCACATCATATCCGACGAAGGTGAACATGCGCCCGCCCGCCGCGAGCGGCTGCGGCTCGCCCGTGAAGCGGTGCGCGCCGACACCGAATTCCGCCTGCGGTTCCGACAGCCATAGACGCTTGAAACCACGCCGCTCGAACCATTCGCAGATCAGCGGCACGCGGTCGGGCGCGTCGCGATGGCGGGTCCATACGACGATGCCACCGGTCCGACACAATTGCGGGCAGGTATCGATCGTGCGCGCGATATCCGCGTCGACGATGTTGCCGAACAGGCCGCAGACCAGAACCAGATCCGCCGGCACCATGCCGCGATAGTGTTCGGTGAGCGCGGCGTCTGCGGTCACCACCTCGACATGGCGCAGTCCGGCGGCACGGGCGCGTTCCTGGGCGAGCGCCACGTTTCGCGGGTCCAGTTCGACCAGCCGCGCCCGGGCCTCGCCGCGCCGCGGATGTTCGGCGAGCACCTCCAGAAGATCGCGCCCCTGACCGGCGCACAGGCTGACGATCCGGAGCGGGCCGGGTGGGCCGGAATCCAGAGCCGCCCGAATCTGCGTTTGGACGGCTTGCAGCCGCCGCGCCATCCCCGAACCAGGACGATCGTATTTGTCGTGCCAGGACTTCCAATCCATGGCTAGCCGCGCCTCGGACGCAGCACGACGTTCGTCCAGAGCCGGCGAAGGTTGTCCAGCCCGCCTGCGGTCCCGCTCCATAGCGTGGCATCGCTGACGAGGATGGTGCCGGCGAACACGCCCTCTTTCGATTGCAGCAAGGCGTCGAAGGTGGCGCGTCCACTTTGCACATAAGGATGCGGCGGCGCGGCGAGGTCGATCGCCTGCCGGGCCAGCACGTCCATCTTTGTTGCCGCATCGCCCAGACGCTCGAGCTGCGGCAGATGCGGATGGAGGTTGAAGGTCGACACGCCGTCCAGCAGGCATAGCCGGTCCTGCGCGTGTTCGATTTCGATAGGTGCCGGCGATCCATCCGCCGCCGCGGCGGGCCGCAAGCCGAAGCGGTTCTCCACCGCGATGCCGAGCCCGGCCAGCAACGAGCGCGAGAACCCGCCAAAGCGCTGCTGCGGCGGGATGGAGCGGTCGCCGTGGTGCAGGAAGTCCACCTCCTCCACCCGCGCGCGAACATCGCCCGCAAGTGTCTCATCGCCGCCGATGTCGTGATGCGGGCAGATGAACGCCAGATGATCGGGATCGGCGAGGAAATCGCGCACCGCCGCGATCTCCGCGACGCCGGCCGTTTGCTTCGTGCGAACGGAATCGAAGCTGATGACGATCAGAGTGTCGATCCCGGCCAGGAGCGCGGTATCGAGCGGCCTGCACGCCCCGCCGTCATCGATGCGCTCGACGGCGGTCACCGGATGGCCGGTCTGCGCGCCCGCCTGCTCGAGGAAGTCGGTGAAATTGGGCTTCATGATGTGGTCGAGGAAGCCGGCCACGCTCTGGTCGAAGCGTTCGGGATCCGAGAATTCGCGGTAGTGCGGATAGAACAGCCGGCGGCTTTCGAACAGCGCGGGAAAGCGGTTCTCGATGACCTCCAGCGGCGCGCCGACTTCCCCGGGGCGGCTCCAGGCATAATAGAGCGCGATTTTGCGGCCGGTCATCGCAGGCCCCTTCCAGACGCGTCGCGAGCAGGACGGCTTATTTCATGAACGAAAAATACGCCGCGCCGACCAGGCAGGCGAACGCCGCCAGGTGATTCCATTTCAGCGCCTCGCCGAGGAAGCCGACCGAGAACACGGCGAAGACGAGCAGCGTCACGATTTCTTGTATCGTCTTGAGTTGGGCCGGCGAATAGACTTGGCGCCCGAAATGGTTCGCGGGTACGGCTAGGCAATATTCGAAGAAGGCGATGCCCCAGCCGATCAGCACGAGTTGCCACAACGGCCAGGCGGGCAGCCGGAATTGGCCGTACCAGGCGAAGGTCATGAACACGTTGGAGCAGCACAGAAGCAGGATCGGGAAGATCATCGGCCAGGTCATGGAAAGCCCTCTTAAAATCGCGCGCCGCCCGACAACGCGCCGTTATTTACGCCGTTCCCGTTGGACGGTGACGGTGCAAAAATGCCATGCTGCGGGCGTTCACAGCGAGGAGGCTGCCATGAACCATCGCATTTTTCCGCTCCTTTTGGCCGCGGCGGGCGCCGCGCTGCTGAGCGTTCCGGCGCAAGCGGCGATCAGCGTGATCGGCTCCGGCCCGGCGGAGCTCTGCTACCAGGCGGCCGATACCGGCGCCTCGCCCTTCGACTCGCTGACCTATTGCAACCAGGCGCTGGCCGGCGACCTGTCGAATGCCGACCGCGCCGCGACCTTTGTAAACCGCGGCGTGCTCAAGCTCGCGATGAGCAGCATCGATTCCGCGGCCGCGGATTTCAACGCCGGGCTCGCGCTCAACGGCGATCTGGGCGAGGCCTATGTCGACCGCGGCGCGACGCTGATCGCGCACAAGCGCTATCAGGAGGCGATCCTCGACATCAACAAGGGTCTCAAGCTCGGCACCAAGGAGCCGCAGAACGCCTATTACGACCGCGCCGTCGCCTATGAGGGGATCGGCAATCTGCAGGCGGCGTATGACGATTATCGCCAAGCCGTGACGCTGGCACCGGACTTCACCGCCGCCAGCCAGGAATTGGCGCGCTTCAAGATCGTGGAAAAGCCGAGCGGCGCGTAACGCCGCATGCGGGAGGGAAAGATGCACAAGATTTGGATTGTCGCCTCGGTTGTGGCCTTGGCGTTTGGATGTTCGGCGGCGCAGGCGGCGTCCGATGTCGCTGCCGGCGGATCGACGAAGCTGTGCTATCTCGCGGCGACCGCGGGTGAGGACAATACCGAATCGGCACTGACCTTCTGCAACGACGCGCTGAGCGAGAACGTCACGTCGCGCGACCGCGCCGCGACCTACGACAATCGCGGCATCGTCCTGCTGACGCTGAACCAGTTCCGCGAGGCGGAGGCCGATTTCAACCGCGCCATCGCGCTGCGTCCCGATTTGGGCGACGGTTATCTCAACCGCGGGGCGGTCTACATCGCGCACAAGCGCTATCAGGAGGCGCTCGACGACATCAACAAATCCATCACGCTCGGCGTGTCGCAGCCGCCGCTCGCCTATTTCAACCGCGCCGTGGCCAATGAAGGGCTCGGCAATGTCCGGGCCGCCTATGACGACTATCGCCAGGCGCTGGCGCTAGCGCCGGATTTCACACTCGCGAGCGAGCAGTTAAGCCGCTTCAAGGTGCAAACCAGCGGCTCGTGAGCCGGCAGGCCGGGCTTCCAGGCGGCATTACAGAATATTGTTTCGCCAGCCTCGCCGCCCGCCGGGCGCGGCGACACAAGGTTACAAATAGAAACTTCCCCCAAAAGCCGCCCGGCAGCACACTCTGGGCGTTCGTAACGCTTTGACCGTGTCTTCCTTGGCGCTCCAGTCTGGGCGCGGTCAAATCGGGCGGCCGGACCTGCTAAGACGCCCCCAAGTCGAAGCACGCGGTCTGGCCGCCCACTTTCCCGGGCTCCCCATATCGCAAGCCATGGTTCAGAAATCCTCATTGTCGCGAGGCCAAGGGTGGGTGTAGTGGTCCCTTGTGTTCAGCCCTTGAGCCGCTATCTAAGTTGGGCGCCAAAGAGAGATTCCATGACATTTTTGCTGCGTTCCGCCTCCGTCGCCGCTCTGGCGCTCGCCACCGCCGCCTGCACCACCCCGCCGCCGGTCCCGCTGAAAACGGGCGACGTGCCGCCGGCCTTCACGGCGCCGACCACGCCCGAGACCGCAACCGCGCCCGTGTGGCCGGCGCTCGACTGGTGGAGCGGGTTCAATGCGTCGGAACTGCCGCCGCTGGAGACCACCGCGCTGGCGGAGAATCTCGACCTTCTTGCCGCCGCCGCCCGCGTGCAGCAGGCGCACGCCACCTCCGGCATCGCCGGCGCGACGTTGTTTCCGACGCTGGACGGCACCGCCACGGCGTCGCGCAGCGGCACCAGCATTCCGCACACGACGGGCAACACCTTCGGTGTCGGCGGACAGGCGAGCTATGAGATCGACCTGTGGGGCCTCAACCGCGACCAGCTGGAAGCGGCCGAGCAGTCCGAACTCGCCTCGCGCTATGCCGAGGAGACGGTGCGGCTGACCATCACCTCGGACGTCGCCAACACCTATCTCGACGTGCTGGCGCTGCGCCAGCGCATCACCATCGCCAAGCAGAACATCGATGCCGCCAAGCGCATCCTGGTCATCACCGAAGCCAAGGTGACCAACGGCGTGTCATCCAACCTCGAACTGGCGCAGCAGAAGGCGCAAGTCGCCGGCGAGGAATCCGCGATCCCCGCGCTGGAGGAACAGGAGCGCGAGGCGCGCTACGCCCTCGCCATCCTGCTCGGCCACGCGCCGGAAGGCTTCAACGTCAATTCCGTCGATTTGACCGGCATCGTGGCGCCGGCGGTGCGTGCCGGCATTCCGACCGAACTCCTGACCCGTCGTCCCGACGTGGCGCAGGCCGAGGCGAGCCTGCTGGCGGCCCATGCCGACGTCGACGCGGCGCGCGCCGCGTTCTTCCCGCATCTCGACCTCTCCGCCGGCGTCACCCAGGCGTTCAACCCGTCGAGCCTGGCGTGGAACATCGGCGCCTCGCTGCTGCAATCGGTGTTCGACGGCGGCGCGCTGTCGGCGCAGAGCGACCTGCAGAAGGCGCGAGAGACCGAATTGCTCGTGACCTATCGCAAGGCGGTGTTCAACTCGCTGAGCGATGCGGAAAGCGCGATGGGTCAGGTCAAATCGCTGACCGACCAGGAAGGTTTCGTGCACGAGCAGGAGACCAATGCAGCGGAAGCCTATCGCATTGCCGAGCTGCAATACCGCGAGGGCGTCACCGATCTGCTCAACGTGCTGCAGACCCAGCAGACGCTGTTCACGGCGCAGGACGAGTTGGTGCAGATCCGCCTGGCGCGGCTGCAGGCCGGCGTCGGACTCTACCGCGCGCTGGGCGGCGGCTGGACGGTCGCGACCGATCCCAACGCCGCGCCGGACACGGGTTTCTCGCCGCTCGACTACTTCCCGATCGCGAAGGCCATCACCGAAGTGCGGTAACGGCGCCGCGATTGTCGGGGCGCGCACGCCTGCGTTAGGCTCGCGGTTCCTCTCTTCCAGGAGACGCGCCATGGCATCGCCAACCCCCGCGGCTGGAGCGCTCGTCAGCTTCCAGATCACGACGAACGGCACGCCGGTCGCGAGCACATTCCAGATCGGCGTGTGGACCGCCTTGGGCACCATTCCGCGCGCCCGTGTCGCGGTCTATGACGGCGCGGATCAGACATTCGCGATCTCGAGCAGCGCGACCTTCGCACCCGGCGCCAGCATCGCCATCGCGCTCGGTTACGAAGGGACACACACGACGGTCTTCAACGGCACGATCGCGGCGCAGAAGATCGAGATCGACGAAACCGGCAATTCCCGGCTGATCGTGGAAGCAATTGCGAAGGACATTGCCGTGTGGTCCGGCAGCGTGCCGCCACCGGTCCTGTCTCTGGTCTACGGCGACAGCATTTTGGCGCTCAACGCCACGACATTGGACGGGGAAACGGCCAAGACCGGCGGCGAAGTGCGGTTTGCCGGCAGCGCGCTGGCGGTGCCCGGCGCCGCGATGACGCTGGACGGGCTGGGTGACCGGTTCGACGGCACGGCACTGATCACCGGCGTGAATCAGAGCGTCGCCGAAGGCCAATGGACGACGACGGCGACCTACGGTGCGGCGCCGTCTGCGCGGTAGAGCAATTCGCTTTCGGACGGAATCGCCCCCCGCGCCCTACTGATGCCCCATGATGCGGCGGGTCTGGTAGCCCTTCGCGAGCGCTTTCACTTCGTCCTCCGTGAGCTTGACCTCGACCGCGGCGATCGCGTCGTCGAGATGCTTCATCTTGGACGCGCCGACGATGGGGGCGCTCACGACGGGCTGGTGCAGCAGCCAAGCGAGCGCAATCTGCGCCGCGGTGACGCCGCGCGCCTCAGCGATCTCGTCCACCTTGTCGCGGATCGCGTAGTCGCTGTCGCGGAACGCTTGGGGCGTAAGGATGTTCGCGTCGCTCTTGGCGCGGGTAGTTTGCGCCTCGCCGTTCCTCGAGCGATTGCCGGCCAGGAAGCCGCGCGCCAGCGGGCTCCACGGGATCACGCCAATCCCCATGTCGCGGCATAGCGGCAGCATCTCGCGTTCCTCCTCGCGGTACACGAGATTGTAGAAATCCTGCATCGAGACGAACTTGGTCATGCCGAGCTTGTCCTGGGTGTGCAGGTATTTCGAGAACTGCCAGGCATACATCGACGAGGCGCCGATATAGCGCGCCTTGCCGGATTTCACGACATCGTGCAGCGCTTCGATGGTCTCCTCCACCGGCGTCGTCGGATCGAAGCGGTGGATCTGGTAGAGGTCGACATAGTCGGTCTGCAGGCGGCGCAGCGAAGCGTCGATCGACGACAGGATGTGCTTGCGCGACAGGCCGCGGTCGTTGGCGTCGTCGCTCATCACGCCGCAGACCTTCGTCGCAAGCACGACATGGTCGCGTTTGGCGAAATCCTTGAGCGCCTTGCCCACGATCTCCTCGCTGCGGCCGACGGAATAGACGTCGGCGGTGTCGAAGAAATTGATGCCCGCTTCCAGCGCGCGCTGGATGAAGGGCCGCGACTCGTCCTCGCCCAGCACCCAGTCGCGCCAGTTCGGCGAGCCATAGGTCATGGTGCCGAGGCAGATGCGCGAGACTTTGAGGCCGGTCTTGCCGAGACGGGTGGTTTCCATGATGGCTGTCCTCCGGAAGAAGCTGGAGACTCTTATACCCTCCCCTTGAGGGAGGGTCGAAATTGCTTCGCAATT
>DATAZZ010000055.1:0-4871 GCA_036271735.1 Rhizomicrobium sp. | reverse complement strand
AAACTGAAAAGGCCAGCGTTACCGCGGCCTGCGAACAGTTGATCGAGGCGTTCCTGAAGCCGAGATTCCTGCCCGCGATCGAGCCGACGGAGTTCAACTATCCCGTCGATATCCTCGGCAAATGGCACGGCGCCAAATATCGATTTATCCAGCGCTATCGCTCCGGCTTCGCGGATAACCTCGGCGAAGAGTTCGATGCACCCTTCGCCCGCCTCGACTGGATAAGCCGCGACCGCTTCGACATCCGGTCCCGTCGCGGGGGTGGTTGGAATTGGGTTGGCGTAGTCTCCGGGTCGTTCAACCCAAATGATTCCGGCGTTGGCGCGCTGGAACGGAGACCACGCCATGACAAAGGATACCACGAAAGAGGCGACTGCGGCCGCCGGGGGTTTGCTTTTCGATGATTGGTTCGACGCGATCGAGGACGGGGTTCGGGCTCGGGTGCGCGGCTTCATCGAGACGATGCTGGAGGAGGAACTTTCCGAGGCGTTGTCGCGTCGGCGCTACGGCCGGCGCAAACCGGGGGAGGACGAGGCGACGCCGTCGGTTGTCGGCGTGCGCCACGGGCATCGCGAGCGGACGCTGACGGGCACGTTTGGCAAGACGCGGATCGCCGTGCCGCGCGCGCGGTTGACCGGCGAGGACGGCAAGAGGCGTGAATGGCGGAGCGGTTCGCTGCGCGCCTACCAGCGCCGCACCCGGGCCGCCGACGCCTTGATCGCCGGGGCTTATCTCGCAGGGACCAACACCCGCCGCGTGCGGCGCGCGTTGAACGCGGTGTTTGCCGGGCCGGTCGGCAAGGATGTGGTCAGCCGCGTCTGGCGCAAGACGAAGGGCGACTGGGACGCCTGGAATGCGCGCTCGCTCGCCGAAGAGCCGATCGTGCGGCTGATCCTCGACGGGACGGTCGCGCGTGTCCGGCTCGACAGAAAGGCGACCTCGATCTCGCTGCTCGTGGCGCTCGGCGTGCGCGCCGACGGCCAGAAGATGCTGCTCGCGATCAAGAGCATGGGCGGCGAGAGCGAGGCGGCCTGGCGCGCGCTGCTCGACGATCTCATCCGGCGCGGATTGCGAACGCCGGAGCTGGTCGTCGTCGACGGCGCGCCGGGGCTCGAAAAGGCGCTGGCGGCGCTGTGGCCCGACATGGCTGTCCAACGCTGCACCGTGCACAAGCATCGCAATCTCCTCGCCCATGCCCCTGAGCGCCTGCACGAGGAAATCTCGAATGACTACCGCGACATGATCTACGCCGCGACGCGCGGCGAGGTCGAGAGCCGGCGCAAGGCGTTCATCCGCAAATGGCGGCTCAAATGCCGCGCCGTCGCCGACAGCCTGGAGGAAGCCGGCGACAAGCTGTTCACCTTCACCCGGTTCCCACCCAGCCAATGGAAATCGATCCGAACCTCGAACGCGATCGAGCGATTGCATGAGGAGTTCAAGCGCCGGATCAAGACCCAGACCGTGCTGCCCTGCGCCGATACCGCCGCCATGCTGTTCTGGGCGCTGCTCGCCTCAGGACAGATCACCATGCGCAAGGTCGACGGATGGCAGGCCCTCGCCGAGAAACCAGACAATCAGATCATTGACCTCGCCGCATGATCGGATAGCCTCATGTCGCCCGAAGACGCGCCAGTCAATTCCAACACAAGTCGCGACGGGACCTTGGGGATTCAGCTCGGGACACTTAGCGGACAACGCGATGAGCGTGATGTTGGCGGGGACGTTCAATCCGCCGGAGAGATGCCATCCGGCCTGATCGACGAGGATCGCGGCGTGTGCGCCGGGCGCGATTTGCGTGGCGATCTCGGCCAGGTGAAGGTTCATCGCCTCGGTGTCGCAACGCGGCATGACGAGCGCGGCGCCTTTGCCTTCCTTCGGACAGATCGCGCCGAAAATGTAGGCCGAGGCGGTCCGCTGGTCGCTGGGGGCGCTTGGGCGCGAGCCGCGCTTGGCCCAACGGCGGGTGATCTTGTTCTTCTGCCCGACCCGCGACTCGTCGGCGAACCAAAGTTCTATCGCGCTGGGATCGACGCCCTTCTCGCGCCCGATCTCTTCCAGGCGCGTGGGGAGGCTTTTTTAAAATCCTCGATAGCGCCTTCGGCCTGGGCATGATGGCGAGGGCGGGCCGAGAGCTTGCGATAACCCATCTTGCGCAGCGCGCGACTGAGAGTCTGCTGGGAGACGGCGACACGAAATTCCTCGAAAACCCATTGGCAGAGATCAACAATCCGCCAGCGCACCACCCCGTGGACCGCCGGAATCGGTCCGCTCTCGAGGATTGCGGCCAGCGCCGCGCGATGCCCGTCGTTCAACCGCGGCGGCTGTCCCGGAGCTTTGCGATCGATCAGCCCTTCCGGTCCATCGGCGTTGAACTTCATCACCCAATCGCGAACCACCTGCAATCCGACGCCGCCGATCTTCGCCGCCTCGGTGCGCGTGGCCCCGTCGTAGATCGCCGCAAGAGCCAGCTGTCTTCGCGCTTGCGGACCGTCCTTCGATCGCTTCGCCGCCGCCCGAAGCGCGCCCGCGTCATAGTCATCCCGAAGACCAATCGCTGCCGCCATGGCGAACCTCCTTCTGTCCGCCCTGGCGAATCAAAATTCAGCCGATTCGGGAATCCCCCCTCCGTGAGTCTGCCTCAACGAGGACTGGTATTACCCGGAGGTTGCGTCCGCCGGTTCGTTTGCGGCCTTATCGGACCTCATGGTCCAGTCGCTATAGGTACGACCTCAGCACGAAGGGTCGTCGAAGTCCGGCAGGTAACGGCGCAGGATCGCCAAGTCCTCGGCCCCCGTCACTTCGCGGTCGGCCCCGGTTTGAACGATCTCTCCGTAGCGCTCGGTCAACTGAAGCAGCAGGCGCAGAGCACGCGCGTCGCCGCGCGACGCCTCGCCGGCAGCCCGCAGGAGGATTGCTTCCAGCCTGGGTATCCCCACGCGCAGGAGAACGACGCCGAGCGCGCGGTTCGCGCCGCGCTCGCGATCCAGCGCGCGCTTGTCGAAATCAACGCCAGAAACGCCAGCAAAGGCGCCCCGGAGCTTCAAGCGCGGATCGGCCTTGATTCCGGACAGGTTGTGGTCGACGCGACCGGCGAAGTGTTCGGCGAAGCGCCCAATATCGCCGCGCGGGTCCAGAGCGCCGCCGCGCCCGGCTCGATCCTCATCACCGCAGCGGTCCAACGGCAAACCGCCGGACTGTTCGTGGCCGAGGACCGCGGCCAACACGAGCTCAAGGGGGTGTCGGCGGCGATGACGCTCTATCGCGTGGTTCGCGCGAGCGGCGGCGGCCGGCGCGGCGGGGCGCGCGCTCTAACCCCCCTCGTAGGGCGCGACGAGGAGCTCGATCTTCTCAATCGACGCTGGAATCGCGCGCGCAAAGGCGAGGGCCAACTCGCGCTGATCGTCGGCGAGCCTGGCCTGGGCAAGTCGAGGCTGATGGAGGAGTTTCACGGCCGCCTCGGCGAAACGCCGCACACCTGGGTCGAGTGGTCGTCGTCGCAGCTATTGCAGAATACGCCGCTGCACCCCATCGCCGAATGGGGCCGGCAACGCTTCGGCGCGGACCTGCCTACCGAACAGCGGTTGGCCGACCTCGAGAACACTCTGGGTCTGATCGGCCTGGACCCAACCGAATACGCGCCTCTGGTCGCGCCTCTGGTCGATGTCCTCTTGCCAGAGGACAGGGCAGCGAAACTCGCGCCAGAAGAGTTGCGCCGCCGGCAGCTGGCGGCGATGACGGCATGGATTCTGGCGGCCGCGCGGACGCAAGCGGTCGTGCTCGCCTTCGAGGACCTGCACTGGGCCGACCCGACTTCGCTCGACCTCATGCGCGCGCTGGCTGAGCGCGGGGCGCAGGCGCCATTGCTGATCATCGCGACGGCGCGGCCGGAGTTCCGCCCTCCCTGGAGCGTGAGGTCCCACCATAGCGCGATCTCGCTGTCTCCGCTCGATAGCGTGCAGATCGCGAAGATGGTTCGTGAACTCTCGTCCCGTCATGCGCTGCCAAGGGACATCGTCGAAGGGGTCAGCGAGCGCACCGGCGGCGTGCCGCTGTTCGTCGAGGAGGTTACGCGCCTCCTGGTGGAGCGTGGCGAGCAGGGCGGCGCGCAAGCGATCCCGCCGACCTTGCAGCAGTCGCTCGCCGCACGGCTCGATCGGCTCGGCGTTGCGCGCGAGACCGCGCAGATCGGCGCAGTGCTAGGGCGCGGATTCTCGTATGCGCTGCTCCAGTCCGTGGCTGGCCTCGACGAGGGCGCGCTGCAATTGGCGTTGGAGCGGCTCGCCGAGGCCGACATTCTGTTCATCGAGGGCGATGGAGCGCAAGCGACCTACCGCTTCAAGCACGCGCTGATCCAGGACGCCGCCTACGACAGCCTGCTCAAGAGCCGCCGTCAGGCGCTCCATGCGCAGGCTGCCGAAGCCCTGCGCGAAAGCGCGTCGCCCGAACCCGAGGCGATCGCCCATCACTTCACCCAGGCCCGGCTCGACGATCTGGCGATCGAATGGTGGGGCAAGGCGGGCGACGAGGCGCTGCGCCGCTCGGCATTCCAGGAGGCGATATCCCACCTCGGCAAGGCGATCGCGATGGCGGACAAGGCGGGCGCCGGGGAGGCGGTGGGGGTCTCAGCCCAGCGGCAGAAACTGCACTCCGCATACGGCAACGCGCTGATCGCAGCGCGTGGACCCGGCGCGCCTGAAACGACAGAGGTGTTCACCAGGGCCCGCGAGCGGGCTGGCGGCGACAAAGACGCGCCTGAACGATTGGCGATCGATTATGGCTTGTTTGTTGGAAGCCTCGTCCGAGGCGAACTGCCGGCGATGAGGGCGCATGCGTCGGCTTTCCTCGCAGACGTCGAGGCGAGGCCCGATTCG
>DATAZZ010000054.1:0-86694 GCA_036271735.1 Rhizomicrobium sp. | reverse complement strand
CCATCATCATCATGCGGGCGACCCAGAAGAAGATGATGTCGAACGCGGTGGACAGCACCGAGGTCGGATAGAAGCGCGCCAGCTCCGGCGTGCTGTCGGGCCAGCCCAGCGTCGAGAACGGCCACAACGCGGAGGAAAACCACGTGTCGAGCACGTCGGTGTCGCGCGTCAGCGTCTTGCCGCCGGCTTGCGCCTGCGCTTCCGCTTCGGTTTCGGCGCAATAGATTTCGCCGTCCGGCCCGTACCACACCGGAATCTGGTGGCCCCACCACAGCTGGCGCGAGATGCACCAGGGGTGAATGTTGCGCATCCAGTTGTAATAGACGCCGGTCCAGTTGTCGGGGACGAATTTGGTTCGGCCGTCTTCGACCGCCTTGATCGCGCGCTCGGCCAGCGGCGCGACGTTCAGGTACCACTGCTCGGTCATGTAGGGTTCGAGCACGACGGTCTTGGTCTTCTCGTCATGCGGCACCGAATGGGTGATCGGCTCGATCTTGTCGATCAGTTCCAGCGCTTCGAGATCGGCGACGACCTGCTTGCGCGCGACGTCGCGGTCGAGGCCGCGATAGGCCGGCGGCACCGCGTCGTTGAGCGTGCCGTCCTTGTTCAGGATGTTGATCAGCGGCAGGTTATGCCGCTTTCCGACTTCGAAATCGTTGAAGTCGTGGCCGGGCGTGATCTTGACCGCGCCGGTGCCCTTCTCGGGATCGGAATGCTCGTTGCCGACAATGGGAATGGCGCGGTTGGCGAAGGGCAGGATCGCGTGTTTGCCGATGAGATCCTTGTAGCGGTCGTCGGACGGGTTCACCGCGACGGCGGTGTCGCCGAACATGGTCTCGGGCCGCGTCGTAGCGACGGTGATGAACTGGCCGGGCTGGTTCTCGATCGGATATTTGAGGTACCAGAGATGCCCCTTCATCTCGATGTTCTCGACTTCGAGATCGCTGACCGCGGTCTGCAGCTTGGGGTCCCAGTTCACCAGGCGCTTGTCTTTGTAGATAAGCGGCCGTCCGTCTGGCCCCTTAGTGTTGTGCAACTCCACAAACACCTTGAGGACGGCGCGTGAAAGCCCCTCGTCCATGGTGAAGCGTTCGCGGCTCCAGTCGGCGCTGGCGCCGAGGCGGCGCAGCTGCTGGATGATCGCGCCGCCGCTTTCGTCCTTCCACTTCCATACCGCTTCGAGGAATTTCTCGCGGCCGAGGTCGGTGCGCTTGATCTGGCGCTCGGCAAGCTGGCGCTCGACGATCAATTGCGTCGCGATGCCGGCATGGTCGGTGCCGACCTGCCACAACACGTCCTTGCCGCGCATGCGCTCGAAGCGGACCAGGATGTCCTGCAGCGTGTTGTTCAGCGCGTGGCCGATATGCAGCCGGCCCGTGATGTTGGGCGGCGGGATCATGATGCAGAAGGTTTCGGCGCCGGGACGGCGGCCCGCCTTGAAGGCGCCGGACGCCTCCCACTGGGCGTAGATGCGCCCTTCCACGTCTTTGGGATTGAATGTCTTGTCGAGCATGAAGGTTACTACCACCTACCCTCCCCTTGAGGGAGGGTCGAAATCGTTTAGCGAAGCGAAAACGATTTCGGGGAGGGGTCATGGCTCGGTGCCGGACCCCTCCCCGAAAAAATCTTCGCTTCGCTACGATTTTTTCGACCCTCCCTCAAGGGGAGGGTCAAGTCCACGCCCTTATTTTCCGCCGCGCGCTTTTACGACGCGTTCGACTTCGTTGCGGACGGCGCCTTCCAGCAAGGCCGGGAAATGCTCGTCCATCCACTCGCGGATCAGGGGCTTCACGGCGGTGAGAAGGTCGGTCTTGTTCTTGTCCATCCACTGATGGAGCAAGGGGTCGAAGGCGCCCATGACGGCGCGCTCGAACACCGCCTCGACCGAGGCGCCTTCGGGCATCGACATGGTGGCAGGAGCCGCGACAGGCGCCGGGGCCGGTGCGGACGCGACGGCCTGCGGGATGCGGCCGAAGCTGTCGTCCAGCGCCTTGCGGGTCTTGTCGGAGAAGATGTCGTCATGCGCGACGGGCGCGGGCTCCTCGACGGTCTCGAATGCGATATCGTCGGGCTTGGGCGGGGCGACCGGCGCGGGCGCGGCGACCCTGACGGGCTCCGGCTTGGGCGCGGGCGGCGGCGGGGGCTCTTCCGGGAGCTCCTGGGTCAGTTCCAGGACATCCGCCTCGTGCGGAGCCGGTGCGGCTGCAGCCGGCGCAGGCGGCGCTGCCTCGGTCGAATCTTCCGAGATGATCTTGCGAATGGAGGCGAGGATTTCCTCCATCGTGGGTTCATGCTGCGGGTTTGACGCCATGACTGGTGCTCCGGATTGCGCGCGGCTTTGGATTGCCCTTGGACCCTAGGACAGTGGGGCCTGGAAGGCAAAAAATAAGTTAACACAATGACATTTGTCGGATGGCAGGCACGGAAATGTCTGCGTCAGCCCTGCTTGAACGGCCTTACCGTCTCGCTCTCGTCCAGGATATGGCGGAACGAGGTTCGCCAGCCTTCGTGCGGGAAGTTGAACTCCTCGTCGAACCACGGCATGCGGCGGCGGTCGAACACCACCCGGCGCAGGAAATCGAGCATGGCGCGCACCGGCGCGCGCTCGGCGGTTTCGCGGGCGTAATTCACGAAGACGCCGGTCTGAAAATGGAACCCGGGGATCACCGGCACGAATTCCGGCGAGGTCAGCAGCGCGCAGCTCGGCAGGAAGCCGATGGCGGAGCCGCTCAGCACCGTCTCCGCCGCCAGCGCGCCGGAATTGGTGAACAGCATGGGACGCGAGGAGCGTTCGGCGACCGAGTACATCATCAGATGCCCCGGCGAGGTCAGCGAGCTGCCGACATCGATCAGGCGGTGATGCGTCAGGTCGTCGACCAGGCTGGGCGCGCCGTTCTCGGCGATGTAGCCGCGCGAGGCGAAGAAGTTGAAGTGATAGGTCGCGAGCTTGGTGCTGATCAGGTTCTGGTCGCCGGCGGGCGCGAATTGAAGCTGGATGTCGAAGGGTGGGACATGCGACTTGCCCTGCTCCGTCGTCGTGAACAGGCGCAAATCGATGTTGGGATGCTGGCGCACGAACATCGGCAGGAAGTTGCGCACGAACCAGAAGCTCGCAAGACCATCGGTCATGATGATCTTGCATTCGCCGGCCACCGCCTTTTCCGCCTCGCGCGCCCGGCGGGCCGCACGCTCGAACAATACGCCGGCTGCGATCACGTCGTTCACGATCCTGGTTCCCTCGTAAGTAAGCACGGGCCCTCTCGGTCCACGATCGAACAGTTTCGTGCCGAGCTTGCTCTCCAGACTTTCGATGCGGCGGCTGACCGTCGGCTGCTGCACGCCCAGATCGGACGCGGCGCGTGTAAAGCTACCTGCGCGCGCCACCGCCGCGAAGATGCGAAATTCGTCCCAATCGAGATCGGCGCCCGCCAGTGGCGTTTCCCGATCGATCGCGGCGCCGTCGACCCGGGGCCTGTCGATATGGGCCCTGTCGATATGGGTATGCCCCAATACGGCTTTATCGGGTTTCGTCGGCATCGGGCGGCGGTCACATTCGTTTCGCGCATCGCTATTCGAGGCGCCTTCGACACCACTATAGCGCGTGGACCCCATGACGGACCATAACGAAAATACAGATTCCGCTTCGCCGGAGCATTGGGACGGGCTTGTCGAGGTGGCGCCGGACCTCCTGGTCAGCCGCCTCCCGGCCTCGCGGATCGACGAACTGCTCGATCTGACGGCCCTGTATATCAAGGACAATACCGCTCCGGCCGAGAGCCTGCGGCGCGTCCATGCCCGCAATCCGGACTCGTTTTTCGGCGCTTTTGCGCGCCAGCCGGACGGCACGCTGAAGCTGGCGGGCTACCAGGCGGTGATGTTCCTCAACCAGGCGGGCGAGGCAGCGCTGATCGACGGCACGCTCGACACCAGGCGGCCACAGGACATGTACCTGACCGTACAGGGCGAGCGGCCGGCAGCGATCTACATCTGGTGCGTGGTGGGGCCAGGCCTCAGCAAGACCGCCGGGCCGGCGATCATCATGATGATGGCGAGCATCCACAAGCGCCTGCCGGTCTATGCCATCGTCGTCACCGAGGCGGGCCTGCGCGCGGCCCTCAAGATGGGCTACAAGCCGGTGCATGACGGCAAGAACGGTCTGAACGACCTCTTCCTGTTCGACGGCTTCGTGCCCAAACCCGAAGCGCCGATCGAAGTGAAGCTGCCCAAGGTCACGGTGGTCGTGGTCTCGCGGGCGGATGAGCTCGCCAAGGCGATGGCGCTGCGCGCCGCGGTGTTCATGGCCGAGCAGGATTGTCCGTATGAGGAGGAATTCGACGACAATGATTTCTGCTCGTCGCATCTGCTCGCGCTGGTCGACGGCGAGCCGGCGGCGACGATCCGCATGCGCTATTTCGCCGATTGGGTGAAGCTGGAGCGCCTCGCGGTGCTGCCGCGCTTCCGCAAGACGGCGGCGAAGGACGACATCATCCATGCTGCGTTCGAGCTGGCGCGGCGCAAGGGTTACCGCCAGGCCTATGGTCATTCGCAGAAGCGCCTGGTGACGTTCTGGGAGCGCTACGGCTTCACGGTGATGGACCGCAACGCGGAGTTCAATTTCTCCGATCACGACTATGTCGAGATCGTGCGCGAGCTGGAGCCGCATCCCGAAGCGGTGACGATGCGCAGCGACCCGATGGTGATCATCCGGCCGGAAGGACGCTGGGATGAGCCGGGCGCGCTGGACCGCTCGGCGAGCCGGCCGGTGACGCGGCCGCATTGATCGCGTCAGATGTGCGGGGGGCCTATCCTTCGACAAGCTCAGGATGAGGAATTGAGCTTAGACCTCATCCTGAGCTTGTCGAAGGATGGGCAACCGGCGCGATCTATCAATCCCCGAACCCGACCCACGCGGCAGCGTCGTTGTCGTAGTGCTCTTGCGGGTCGTAGAGCTTCACTTTCAAACCGAGATTCTGCGCGGTCAGCGTGCCGGCGGCGGCGAGGACCTGGAAGGCGGCGACCTCGGCGGTGCGCTTGGCGGTCACCAGCGCGACCGAGGAATTGAGCAATTCCTGCTCGGCGTTGAGCACGTCGAGGATGGTGCGGCCGCCAACCTGCTGCTCCTTGCTGACGCCTTCAAATGCGATCTCGTTGGCGCGCACCGCCGCTTCGTTGGAGGCGATGGAGGCCTCGGCGGCCTCGAACGCGGCCCAGGCGACGGCGACGGCGTCGCGCACCTGGCGGTCGGACACCGCGACGTTGAGCTGCGATTGCGCGTGCAGCTCCTTAGCCTGGCGCAGCGTCGCCTCTTCGACACCCGCCTGGTAGATCGGCACGTTGAGCTGACCGGTCACGGTGAGCGCGTGCGAGGTCGTGCCGCCGCCGAGCTGCGTCGTGCCGAAGGGCGAGATCAGCGAACCCTGGCTGACGCCGTACTGCCCCTGCACCGAAAGCGTCGGCAGCATCGCGCCGATCGCGTCGTCGACCGAGTAATCGGCCACGATCTCGTTCTCGCGCGCCTGCACGATGGCGGGGTTCTGCTTGAGCGCCAGCGTGATGGAATCGTCGACCCCGGTCGGCAGCGCCGGCGGCAGCGCGGGTTCGGCCTCCAGCGTCTCGGGCATGCGGCCGATGGCCTGGACGAAATTGGCGTTGCTGGTGGCGAGCTGGCTTTGCGCCGCGGTGAGATCGGATTGCGCGCCGGCGAGACGCGCCTGGGCCTGCGCCACGTCGGTGCGGGTCAAGGAGCCGGCGTTGAACTGGGCCTGCGTCGCGTCGGCCTGTTTCTGCAGGACCTGCACATTGTGCTCGCGCAGGCGGAGCACCTGGGTGTCGCGCACAACGTCCATGTAGGACGTCGCGGCGCTGAGCAGCACCGTCTGCTCGGCGGCGATCAGCTGGGCGCGCGCGGAGCGCACTTGCGCCTTGGCGCGGCCGATCTGGGCATAGGTGCGGCCGCCGCGGAAGATCGGCTGGGTCACGGTGATCGCGGCCTGCGCCGGGTGTGCCGAGATGGTCGAGATATTGCCGATGCCCGGCACCGCCACCGGATTGAAGTAGTACTGGTCGTAGGCATAGGTGCCGCCGGCGGAGATCGTCGGGCGCCAGCCGCCATTGGCGATCGCGACGTTCTCGTCGGTGGCGCGCAGGCTGGCCTGCTGCGCCGCGAGCTGCGGGTTGGTCTCGTAGGCGATGGCGAGCGCTTCGGCGAGCGTCAGGCTCGGCTTCTCGGCCGGCGCTGGCGGCGGTGCGGTGAGCTCGTTCGCGGCAATGACGGGACCGGGCGCCTTCATGGGCTTGTGATGCCGGGCCGCCGATGCAGGCACGGCGATGCAAAGCGCCAGCATGGGGATGGCAGCCATCCGGTAGTGCGATTTCATACTAGCCCCTCAAATCGTCTTCGCCCCCCACACATGGGGATGTCAGAAGACGAATCCAACCACTTTGCGAAATCCGCCCAGGAGCGGAACGGTCGCGTCGAAATCGGCGCGGCTACCGACGCGGCCCTTCTCGCGGACATAGATATGCGCCTGGCCCTGTGCACCGTGCATCACGATGGCGACGAGACGGCCACCCTCGGCAAGCTGCGCGGTGAGCTGATCGGGCACCGACTCGATGCCGCCCTCGATGAAGATCGCGTCGAACGGCGCCTTGGCCTTGACGCCTTCGGTGAGGCCGCCCTGCACCACCGTGACATTGGTCGCGCCGCTTGCCGGCACCATGTCGGAGGCGACGCGCACGAGATCGGCGTCCTGCTCCAGCGCGATGACGGATTTGACCAGCCGGCCGATCACGACCGACGAATAGCCGGTGCCGCAGGCGACATCGAGGACATGGTCGGTGGGCCGCAGGGTCGCGAGCTGCAGCATTTTGGAGAAGCTGCGCGGGTCGAGCAGATAGCGGCCCTGCGCGATCTCGAGCGGCACGTCGGCATAGGCCGTGGCGCGCCGGGCGGTGGGGACGAAGGTCTCGCGCGCCACTGCCGACAGCGCCGCATGGATGCGCGGATCGGTGACATCGTTGGTCCGGACCTGGGTCTCGACCATGTTGAAGCGTTGGGTCGCGTAGTCGGCCATGAGCGATTCGCCGTGGTTAAAGAGGGTGGCTTATACGGGGCAGGTTCCGGCCTGACAATCAGCCAGGACGGCACGCTCCCTGCCCCTTCGCCGCGATGCCGGTTGTCGGCTGGCACATGCATCTGTTATAGGCCGCGTCCGCATCCAAACCCGCCTAGCGGCTTGGAAAAAGGACGATGAGGCCACGTGGCGGAGTGGTGACGCAGCGGACTGCAAATCCGCGAACCCCGGTTCAATTCCGGGCGTGGCCTCCAACCTTCCCAAAACACAACCCAGCCAACGGCTTCGCTCTCCTCACCACCGCCTTTGCGGGCCAGGAGAACGCCCAGGTACAACCACTTGCTTTCGCCCATGCCCCATAATTGGGCATGTTAAGGTTTTATTAACCCTGAGGGTGCAGAGTTCCGCCGTCTTCCCTTGAAGACACCCCACCATTACCCAACGCCTTGGGGCCGGGCTAACACCCGGCCTCTTTTTCTTTGTGGGGCAAAGGGGCGTTTTAGCGGGTCGCGACTTTGGGCTTTCCAAGCCGAAAGAGACACGTTAGACACCGCCTCCCACTGTGTTCCTCGGTAGCTCAGCGGTAGAGCATCCGACTGTTAATCGGATGGTCGCAGGTTCGAATCCCGCCCGGGGAGCCAATTTTTCCGCCGCCGCCCTCACACGAAGGGCGGCGCGATTCCTTCCACCTTCAATGCCTCCAGCACAGCCGGACGGGCCGCGACCCGCTCGGCATGGCGGGCGAGCGCCGGAGTGTTGCGCGGCGGGTTCGGCAGGGCCCTGCCCCAGCGCGTTAACATGAAGAGATAGAGGTCGGCGGCGCTGAACGTGTCACCCAGCAGCCAGGTGTTGGCCTCGAGCTGCGCACCGAAGATGGCGAAGGTCCTGGCGAGGCGGACCGCGGTCGCGGCCTTCACCGAATCCACATAAGCGGGATTCTTGACGAACTCGTGGGCGTAGAACCAGGCGCGGAACTGCGTCTGCAGCGCGTTGGTGCACAGCACCATCCATTTGAGGTAGTCGCCGCGCAGCGGAGAATCGAAGGCGGGCGCGAGATGCTTTTCGGGATGGCGGTCGGCGAGGTAGAGCGCGATCGCGGCGGTCTCGAACACAGCGGCGCCGTCATGGACCAGGACCGGGATCTGGCCGTTGGGATTGAGCTTGAGATAGGCGTCGCTCTTCTGCGCGTGGTTGGCGCGGTCGACCAGCGCCAGCTCGAACGGCACGCCGAGCTCGCGCAGCAGCATGTGCGGCATCAGGCTGGCATTGCCGGGAAAATAATAGAGCGTGTACATCGCGCGCGTCCGTGTCCGATTCCGCCGCGAAGCATCGCATGCTTCACGCCCGCGCGGTGCGCAACTCAGCCCGGCTGCAAGGGCAGATAGATCTCCACCCGCGTGCCGAGGCCGGGCTTGCTGGCGAGGGTCATGTAGCCGCCCGACTGGCGCACGAAGCCGGCGCAGTTGGAGAGGCCCCAGCCGGCATTGATGCCGGGCGTCTTGGTCGTGAACAGCGGATCGACGGCGCGCGCCGCGATCTCGGGCGCCATGCCCTTGCCGGTGTCGCCGATCGCGACCATCGCATAGCGTCCGGGACGCAAGGCCAGTGCGTTCTTCGCGGGCGCGTCGCCGGCGGTGTGGATGCGGGTCTCGACGACGATCTGGCCGCCGCCCGGCATCGCGGAGAGCGCATTGCGCAGGATTTCGCCGAGACAGGCGCGCAGCTTGTCCTCATCGACGAAGGACGGGCACGCTTCCCGCGCCAGCGCGATGCGGATGTGGACGTTTTCCAATTGCTCGGCGGGCAGCTCCTGGACGACGCGGCCGGCGAGACGGCTCACATCGATCCGCTTGCGGCGCAGCGGCTGGCGGCCGGCGAAGGCCTGGAGCTTGGACGACAGCACGATGCCGCGCTGCGCGGTGCGGATGACCTCGCCGAGGCGCGCGCCGGTCTCGCTGCCGTCGGGCAATTCCTCGTCGAGCAGCGAGAGATTACCGGTGACGGCGGTGAAGATGTTGTTGAGCTCATGCGCGACGGCGCCCGCGAGCTCGACCAGCGCCGCCATTTTCTCGCCATCCGACACGTGCTTCTCCCCATGATGCGGCGCGTTGCATAGCGGGGCATGCGTGGAAATGCCTGCGTGCAGAGGGATATGACGGACATACGGAAGGATAGGGGGCGGAAGGATAGCGGGGATTTACGGTGCGTATTTCCGCTCAGCCGATGCCGGCTTTGGTCGCCAGCACCGCGACTTCGGCGCGGGTGCGGGCGCCGGTCTTGCGGAAGATCGCGCGCAGATGGAGCTTCACCGTCACCTCGGCGAGGTTGAGCTCGCGTCCCACCTGCTTGTTGGAGATGCCGCGCGCCACCGCGGCCAAGACTTCACGCTCGCGCGGCGACAGCCGGCCGAACCATTCGGGGCCGCCGCCCGGCAGGCCTTGCGGCGGCGCCGAGAGCATGTCGGCCGGCACGCTGGTGCCACCGGCGATGACGAGCTGGATGGTGTGCGCCAGGTGATCGGCGGTCGCGGTCTTGGAGACGAAGCCGCGCGCCCCGGCGCGAATCGAGGCCCGCACGTCGTCGGAGTTCGCGGTGCCGGAGATCACGGCGATCGGCGTGCCGGCGAAAGCCTCGGCGAGGCGCGCGATGCCCGGCTCCATCATGCCCGGCATGTGGAAATCGACGAGGAAGAGATCGTAAGCGGAACCGCCGCGCCTGGCGGCGGCGAGGATGTCGTCGAACGTGCCGACCTGATCGACCTCCGCGTCGGGGTAGAGCCGGCGGATCTGGGTGATGACGGCCTCGCGATAAAGCGGATGGTCGTCCGCGACGAGGATCTTCATTGCGGCTTCTGCCTCATGACGCACGGATGGTAACCCATCCGCCGCCACCGCGCAGCACTGTAGTGTTACCCGGTCTGCTCGCGCAGTGACCGGATGCAGTTCGCGATGGCGACGGCGGCGACCGGCTTGCGGAAATGCGCGTCGGCCTGCGTGCTCTCGCCCAGATTGGCGCCGTCGCTGAATGCGGTGCACAGGATGGCGCGGATGTCGGGGCGTATCGCCTTGATCTGGCGGATCAATTCGCTGCCATGCAGCGTCGGCATGACGAGATCGGTGACGACGATGTCGAAAGCGGACGGATCTTCGGTAAGGGCTTCCAGCGCCTCGTGCGGATCGCTGACGCCGACGGCGTGATAGCCCAGGCGCTCCAGCCCGATCACCATCATGTCAACGATGTCAGGCTCGTCATCGACCACCAGGACGCGTTCGGAGCCGCGCGGCTGATCCTGCGCTGCGGCGTTTTCGTCCGACGGCAATTCGGCGCCGGCGGCGAGCGGGAGATAGACGCTGAAAATCGTGCCCTGCCCCGGCGCCACGCGGACATGGGCGAACCCGCCGCAGGATTCGATGACGCCGTAAACGACGGCCAGACCCAGGCCGGTGCCGCGGTGGCGGTCCTTGGTGGTGTAGAACGGCTCGAAGATGTGCTTGAGGATCTCGGGCGCGATGCCGCCGCCGGTGTCGCTGACCTCGATGCGGGCATAGCTGCGCGACGTATCGGCTTCGCCGACGCTGATTTCGCCCAGCGCATCCGCCGCGGCCAGTGCCGCCGGCTCGCTTCCGGGTGCTACGGCGACGCGCAGCGCGATCTTGCCCGGCTTCTCGCCGATCGCGTCGCGTGCGTTGATGCAGAGGTTGAGCAGCAACTGGGACAGGCGCGAGGCGCCGCAGGCGACGAACAGGCCCTGCGCATCGGTGGCGATGTCGAGCGCGATGGCGGACGGGAAAGAGCCGCGCAGCAAATCGGCCGCCTGGCGCAGCGCACGGCCGAGATCGGCGCTGTCGCCACCTTCGCCGCGCCCCCGCGCGAAGGTGAGGATCTGATCGACCAGTTCCTTGCCGCGCTGCGACGCCGAGAGGATGCGCGCCGCGAAATGATGCTGCTCCGAATTCGCCGGCAGGTCCTGATCGAGGAATCCCGCGAAGCCCATGATGGCGCCCAGGATGTTGTTGAAATCGTGCGCCACGCCGCCGGCGAGCTGGCCGATGGCTTCCATCTTGGCGGCGGTTTGCAGGCGGGCCTGGAGCTGGTCGCGTTCGCGCTGGACCGCGTTGTGCGCCGTCACATCGTTGATGCGGCTGATGATGCCACCGTCTGGAAGACGCGTGCGCTGGATTTCGAGCTCGCGCCCGGCGAATGCGACCAGCGTCCGATCGACCGCGGCGGTGAGCGGCGCGGGCGGGCGGGGAAACGCAATCGCGGCGAGCGGCAGCGTGGCGCTGTCCGTCTTGCCCGACAGCGCGATCTCGATCGCGGCGCTGTTGGCATAGATCGCGACGCCGGCCTCGTTCTCGGTGAAGATGCCCTCCCCCACCAGATCGAGCGCCGCCAGCGTTTCGGCATTGCGTTCGGCGGCGAACAGCGTGGTGAGGAGATTGCCGACGGCGCGGGCGAAGGCGATGTCCGGCTCTGTCCATGTGTACGGCTTGCCGAGCCGGGCGAAGATGAGTTGACCGGCGAGATCGGAGCCCGACAGGATGCCGACCGCGAGCGATGCCTTGATATCGAGCGCGTTCATCATCAACTGGCGGGCGCCGAATGCCGCCGTCTTGTCCATGTCGTCGATGACCAGCGTGTAGTCCTCACGCGCCAGCCGGTCATAGCCCGGCGTGTCCTCGGTGCGGATATCCATCAGGGCGAAATGCTTCGCCGTGCCTTTCTGGAAAGCGTCGATGCAGCGCATCAGCAGGCCGCGCTCGAAGAAGCGGAAGGTGCCGGTGAGGTCGGTGTCCAGAGTCTCGCAGGCGATTTCGTTCACCAGGCGGATGCGCTCGATGAAGCTGCGCTCCGAGACCAGCGCGTCGCGCACGATCCGCGCCAGCGCCGCCTGGTTGCGGCGCAGGATCGCGCCGCGCTCGGTACGCTGCGCCTCGATGGCGATGCGCCGGCGCAGGAGGTCGGCGATGATCCAGATCGAGGCGAGACCGAAGGCGCGGTTGCCGAGCTCGCCCACGACGCTGATGCCGGCATCGGGCAGCAGGAAATGCGCGGCGACGATCAGGGCCGAGCACAGCGCGGCGGCTGCCAGCAGCACGCGGCGGCCGAACCAGGAGGACAGCGCGACGACCGCGGGATAGCCGACGCCGTCGATCACGCCGCGCGGCTGGGTGCTGTCGATGTAAAACAGGATGGCAGTGGCCGCCACAGCGCCGGCCGCGATAGCGGCATCCGCCGCGGTGCGGCGGCGCCCGTCCTGTTGCTGTGTCGATGGGATTGTCATGCCCAACCTGTCGCCCAGAACGAGCATAGCGCCAATCGCGTATTTTCACCTGCCGGATTTGGGTATTGCGGCGCAGGGTCAGTCGTTCAGCTCCGACAGGACTGGGCGGGTGTCCTCAATGGCGCTGATGCGGTCGATGCCCTGGCGCATGTCGGACATGATGAACGCGGCGCGGCGCACCGGGCCGGCCGCACCGGGCGCCGGGAACTGCCGCGTCCAGGCGTTCATCTTGACGCTGAGCGCACACAGCACGCCGCCGATCACGGTGTGGTAGCCGAGGATGAGCTGCTCGATCTTGCGGAAGCGCTCGGCGGAGAGATTGCGCCACATGTCGGCGGTGCTCTTGTCGAAGCTCTCCAGCCGGCCGGTGATGTTGGCGAGGGTGCCGTTGATCGTCGCTTCGGTGAAGTCCACCGTCTTCATCAGGTTCGTGTCGTTCCTGAGCTGGTGATTGCTGCGGATATCCGCGAGCGAGATCATGAAGGCCTGGACCTGGGGCAGCAGCTGGTCGAGGCACTGCTTGTAGTAGGACAGCGACATGAAGATGTCGGCATAGTCCTCGAGGAATTTGGGAATGCCGGGCACCGGGATGCCGAGCTTCTGCGCCATGGTGGCGAGACGGGCCAGCACGGTCTGGGCGCTGCAATCGCGGAACATGCCAAGGATGTCGGTGAAGTGCGCGACATTGGTCTCGGCACCGAAGATCTCCTCGACCAGCGGACGGGTGAAGGTCGCCATATAGGCGCTCAGCGATTCGATCTTGGCGGACGACAGGCTCAACACCGAATTGTCGGCAGCGATCGGGATGGCGCAGGCGCGCAGCAGGATGCGCAGGCTGTAGACGTCGTAGCTCGGCAGCACGGCAACGCGCTGGAGCAGATCGACATCGGGATCGGGCGGCGTCTTCTGCAGGCCGAGCAGCTTGGAGATTTCCGGCACGTCGAACTGGCCGCTGCCGCAGCCCGGCGCGTTGAAGATCTCTATGGCGGCGTCGAGGCGCGCGTTCTTCACGAGCTTGGCGCGGCGCAGCACCGGGTGGGCGATGGGCAGGGTCGCGAGCGGCAGGATGTGCAGCGCGTCGCGGTCGCCATCCTGGATTTCGGCGGGGGCTGGGACATGCGCGTTCATGGGCGGTGCTCGGCGGTCAGAGGGAGTCGAACAGGGCGTCGATGTCGTCCTGGCTGTTCGCGGCCTTGTTGAGCTGCGGCCCGTTGAGCAGGGCGTCGTCGCCGCTGCGGCCGTCGAGCGGAGGATCGAGCGTGTTGCCGCAGGCGCCCACCAGGGTCTCGATCTTCTCCTCGATGTCCTGGACGGCGCGGATGATCTTGGTGATGCGCTGGCCCGTGATGTCCTGGAACGCACTGGCTTCATAAATCCGCGTCACGGCGGCGAGCAGCTGCACCGAGACGTCGCTGTCGACGCGCGGCATGAGTTGCTCGATCGCCTCGGCGGCGCCCATGATCTCGTTGGCGGCGCGCGCCGTCTCGGCGACGATCTCCTCGAGCTCGTCGGCGGTCGAGGCCAGGCTGGCGCCGCGCGGGCGCAGCGTGCCTAGCTCGGACCGTGTGTGGCGGATGTGGTCGGAGAGATATTGCAGCACGCCGACCAGGGGATGCTTCTTCTCCGTCCGCATGCCGTGCAGCTCGCGGATCACGCGGTCGAGATAGACATGCGCATTGTCGAGGGCCATGCCCTGCTCGCTGGCGCTGGACATGGCTCAGGCCGCCGCGACTTTGAAGACGCTTTCGATCTTGAGGCGCAGCGTCTCGGCGTTGAACGGCTTGACGATGTAGTTGGAGACGCCGGCCTGCTTGGCGACGATGACGTTCTCGGTCTTGCTTTCGGCGGTGACCATGATGAACGGGATGCGCTTGAGCTTCGCGTCGGCGCGGACCTGGCGCAGCAGATCGATGCCGGTCATCGGCTGCATGTTCCAGTCGGAGATGACGAGGTCGAAGCTCTCCTTGCGCAGCTTGAACAGCGCTTCCTCGCCGTTCTGCGCCTCGTCGACATTGTTGAGGTCGAGCTGGCGCAGCAGGTTGCGCAGGATGCGCAGCATGGTGGTGTAGTCGTCGACGATGAGGATGCGCATTTTCTTGTCGAGGGTCATGGCGGTCTCCTTAGGACGCGATGCGCGCCGGGGGCGCGGTGTGGAAAGCGGGTCTCGCTGCGGGCTTGCCGGGGCCGTAGACGCCGCGCAGTCCGGCGACATCGTGCAGCGCGTCGCAGATGCCGAACACGGATTCGGCGCCGCCCAGCATCAGCGCGCCGTCAGGCGGCAGCATCTTGGCCATGCGGTTGAGCACGCCGGTCTTGGTCGGCTGGTCGAAATAGATCAGCACATTGCGGCACAGGATGATGTCGAAGCGGCCGAGCGACTCGATGCCGCCGAGCAGATTGAGCGGACGGAAGTCGATCATGCGGCGCAGCTCGGGCTTGATGCGCCATGTCGGACCTTCCTGGTCGAAATGCTTGACCAGCATCTGGATCGGCAGGCCGCGCTGGACCTCGAAGGCGCTGAACACGCCCTCGCGGCAACGCTCCAGCACGGTCGGCGACAGATCGGTGGCGACGATCTCGATGCGCCAGTCCCTGAGCGCCGGGAAATGGTCGCGCAGCAGCATGGCGAGCGAATAGGGCTCCTGCCCCGTCGAGCAGGCGGCGCTCCAGATGCGGATGGCGCGCTGCGACGCGCGGCGCGTCATCAGGCCGGGGATCAGGACGGTGCGTAGCGCCTCGAACGGGTTCCGGTCGCGGAAGAACGACGTCTCGTTGGTCGTCATCGCGTCGACGACCTCACCGATCAAGGGCTCGCTGAACGGCACGCGCATCGCGGCGACCAGCGCGTCGAGGCCGGCATGGTTGTGCCTGCGCGCGATCGGCGACAGACGCGCATCGAGCAGATAGAGCTTGTCTTGCGTCACGATGAGGCCGGAGCGCTCCTTGAGGAGCGCGGCGATGAAGTCGAAATTGCCGGGGATCATCGGCGGCCTCCGCCGAACAAGCTTGCAAGATGGAACGCGATGTCCTTGAGCGGCAGGACGGCGCTGCACAGGCCGGCATTGGCGATGGCGCCGGGCATGCCCCAGACGACGCTGCTGGTTTCGTCCTGCGCGATCACCGGTGCGCCGGCGGCGGCGAGCTTGCGCGTGCCGTCGAGGCCGTCGCTGCCCATGCCGGTGAGCATGACGGCGCAGACATCGCCGCCGAGCAGGCGCGCCGCGCTGCGGAACAAGGGATCGACGGAAGGCCGGCAGAAATTCTCCGGCGGGGATTGGGTGAGGCGCACGATGTGCGCAGTGCCGCCGCGCGCGACCTCCATGTGGAAATCACCGGGCGCGAGATAAATCGACCCGGCGCGCAGCTCGGTGCCGTTGACGGCCTCGGCACAGGGCCGGCCCGAGGCGCGCGCGATGTGCTGCGCCAGGATCGCGGTGAAGGTCGCCGGCATGTGCTGCGCGATGAGGACCGGCACGTTGACGGCGGGCGGCAGCGCGGCGAGCAGCGTCATGAGGGCTTGCGGCCCGCCGGTGGAGCTGCCGATCACGAGCATTTGTGGGCGCGACGGCGGGGCGGCGCGCAAGGCAATCGCGGCGGCCGCCTTTTGCGGCGCGCGCGGGGCGGGTTTCGCCGGCACATCGATGGCGCGCCTGGGCGCGCTGCGGCCGAGCGCGATGACCTTGGCGATCAATTCGCGGCGGAAATCGCCGTTGGTGCAGATGCCGCTGGTGGTCGGTTTGGGCAAATAGTCGGCGGCGCCGTTCTGCAGGGCTTCCAGGCTGACGCCGGCGTTGCGCTGGGTCAGGGTCGAGGCCATCACGATGCGCACCGACGGATTGACCGCGAGGATTTTCGGCACGGCGGTTAGGCCGTCCATTACCGGCATCTCGACATCGAGGATGATCACGTCGAGCGCGGTGCGCGCCGCATGCTGCACCGCCATCTGGCCGTTGCCGCAGGTCGCGACCACGTCGATGCCGGGCTCGGCTTCGAGCAGGCGTACGATGAAGCCGCGCACCACCGCGGAGTCGTCGACCACCATCACACGGATGGCGCCGCTCGGTATTTTCGCGGTGGTGTTGGGCAGCGACATCGTGGCTACACCAGATCCAGTTGCGCGAGCTTGTCGCGCAGCACGTCGCGGTCGAACGGCTTCATGATGTATTCGTTGGCGCCGGCGTCCAGCGCCTGGGCGATCTTCGGCATCACGTTCTCGGTCGTGCACATCACGATGCGCGGGCGCGGCTGCAAATCCATTGCGCGCAGCGCCTTGAGGCAGGTGAGGCCGTCCATCTCCGGCATGTTCCAGTCGAGCAGGATCAGGTCGGGCACCACCAGGCGGCAGGCTTCGATCGCGACCAGGCCGTGCTCGGCCTCGCCGACGGCGAAATTCATCGCCTTGAGCAGCCGGCTGCTGAACTTCCGGATGGTCGAGCTGTCGTCGACCACCAGGCAGAATTTCGGCAGATCGTCGAATTGCGCCATGGGATCACCGTCGATGGTCGTGGAAGGCCTAAAGAACGCGGTCACGAGGCGGCCCTCCCGTTCGCGGCGCGGCCTTGCGTCGCCGTTTCCATGGCGCGCGCGAGGTTCTGCGGCAGATGTGGCTGGTCGGCCTTGGAGAGATAGTCGTCAAAGCCGGCGGCGCGGCCCTGCGCGATGTCGTTGGCGTTGGCGTGACTCGACAGCGCGATCATCGGCACGCTCTGCCAGCGCTGGTCGCGGCGCACCGCGGCGGCGAAGTCGAGGCCACCCATCCGCGGCATCTCGATGTCACTGATCACGATGTCGAAGGGCCGGTCGGTTTCCATCAGCGACAGCGCCTCGGTGCCGTCGGCCGCGCTGGTGACGTGCCATTTGGCGGCGCGCAATTGCGGGACAATCAGGTTGCGGAAGAACGCGCTGTCGTCGACCACCAGCGCGCGGCGCAGTGCGGTGACGGCACGCGCCGCGATATCCTGGCCGTCGAACCAATCGGCGAAGGCCTGCGTCAGGAAATGGCCGATATTGACGATGTCGGTCGCCTTGCCGGCGATGATGGCGCTGCCGAGCAGACCCAGGCGCTCCGACGACAGCTCGATGGCCATGCGGTCGCGCACGATATCGACGACCGCGTCGACCGCCAGGCCCATGGAGCGGCCGTGATCGCTGAACACCAGCACGGCCTGCTTGCCGGACGCCGGCCATGCATGCGCGTCGTCGAACGGCACCAGCGGCATCAGATGCTCGCGGTACTGCACGACATGGCGGCCGCCGACATGCTCGATGCTCGCAGCATCGATGTCTTCGAGACGCGCCACCAGCTCGAGCGGCACGGCTTTGAGTTCCTCGCCGCGGGCGCGGAACAGCAGGAAGGCGGTTTCGTCCTTGCTCTCATGCGCGCTGGCCTGAGGGTCCGCAGCCGTGCTTTCGTCGGCGGCGTTCTGCTTGGCGGCGGTGGCGATGCCGTTGGGATCGAGGATCAGGATGACGCTGCCGTCGCCCAGGATCGTGTTGCCGGCGTAGAATGGCGTGCCGCGCAGGATCGGCGAGACCGGCTTGACCACGATCTCCTCTGTGTCGAAGACGCGGTCGACGATGATGCCGAATTTCGCGGCGCCGACCTCGGCAACCACGACGTAGTCGGTGCGGCCGGGCTCGGCCTCGCCCAGATGCAGCAGACCGCGCAGCGACACCAGCGGCAACAGCCGGTCGCGCAGGCGTAGTACCGGCGCGTTGTTGATCGTCTGGATGCTCATCTCGGAGCGATCGGAGACGCCGACCAGCTCGATGACGTTGATCTGCGGGATCGCGAAACGCTGCGAAGCGGCCTCGACGATCAGGGCCGAGACTATGGCGAGGGTCAGCGGGATCTTGATCAGGAAGGTGCTGCCCTGCCCGGCCACCGAGGTCATCTCGATCATGCCGCCGATGCGCTCGATATTGGTGCGCACCACATCCATGCCGACGCCGCGGCCCGAGACGCTGGTGACCTTCTCCGCCGTCGAGAAGCCGGGGCGGAAGATGAACTGCAGTATCTGCTGCTCGCTCAGCGACGCGAGCTCGGATTCGGTGACCAGGCCGTTGGACAGCGCCTTGCGGCGGATGCCTTCGACGTTCAGGCCGCGGCCATCGTCGGAGATGCGGATGAAGATATGGCCGCTCTCGTGATAGGCCTTGAGCGTGATGGTGCCGGTCTCCGGCTTGCCGGCGGCGAGGCGCGCCGCGGCGCTCTCGATGCCATGATCGGCCGAATTGCGCACCATATGGGTGAGCGGGTCCTTGATGATCTCCAGCACCTGGCGGTCGAGCTCGGTCTCGGCGCCCTGCATGACGAGCTCGATGCGCTTCTTGGTCTCGACCGCGAGGTCGCGAACGATGCGCGGAAGCTTGGCCCAGGCATTGCCGATGGGCTGCATCCGCATCCGCGTGACGCCGTCCTGCAGGTCCGAGGTGATGTGGCTGAGGCGTTGCAGCGGGACCTTGAACTCGTTGCCCTTCTGCACGCGCTGCAATTGCAGCAATTGGTTGCGCGTCAGCACCAACTCGCTGATCAGCGTCATGAGGTTTTCGATGACATCGACGTTGACACGGATCGACGAGGCGGCGGCAGCGACGGGTGCGTCCTCGCGCGGTTCGGCCGCGGCTTCGGTCACCGGTTTCGGCGCGACGATGGCGATGCCGAGCGAGGCGTCCTGGCCGATGGCCTGCGCGACTTCGGCAAGCAGCTCGGCGGCGACGGGGAAACCTTCGTCGTCGATGGTCACGGCATCGGCCGATATGGCGTCATCGGCCGACGCGACGGCATTGACCTGGGCGATCAGCACACTGTCGTCGCCGGCGGGCTCGGCGCCGGTCTCCTCCAGGACGACGAGGATTTCGCGGATGCGGTCGATGGCGCGCAGGATCAGCGTCACGGCGCCCGGAGTGACCTCGAGCTCGCCGTCGCGGAACTTGCCCAGCACATTCTCGCCGGCATGCGCCACCGCTTCGAGCCGCGGCAGGCCGAGGAAGCCGCAGGTGCCCTTGATGGTGTGCATCAGGCGGAAGATGTTGCCGAGAATCCTGGCGTCGGAGGATTCGCGCTCGAAGCGCACCAGCTCGCTGTCGAGCGTGGCGAGGCTTTCATTGGTCTCGGTGAGGAATTCCTGGAGCAGGTCGTCCACGGGGCTCTCCTGTTTCAAGCTTTGGCGCGGATGGCGAGCAGGCGCGCGACATCCAGGATGACGAGAAGACGGTCGCCGGCGCGCCAGATGCCGTCGGAGACGTCGCGCCACAAGGCGTCGAGCGTCGCGGGGCCGTCCTCGCGCAAGGCTGCCGGCAAGGTGACGACATCGCCGACGCGGTCGACGAACAGGGTGTAGGATTCGCCCTCGTTCTCGACCGTGACGCACATGCCGCGGCGGGCGGCGGTCTCATCCGCCTTCAATCCAAGGCGGGTGCGCAGATCGATCACGGTGACGATGCGTCCGCGCAGATTGATCAGGCCCTTCACCTCCGCCGGGCCGCCCGGCACCGGGGCGATGGCGTCGGGGGTCAGGATGTCCTGCACTTTGGTCACCGGCACGCCGAACAACTGTCCGGCAACCTCGAAGGTCACGAAGGAAACCGCCTCGGGGCGCGTCGCGGTCGAAGATAGGTCCTGCATCTGTTCGTCCGTTCTGTCTGGGTAGGCCGGGCAGACCGAAGATCTGTGCCGGAAGCGCACGGGGGGGGACGGCGCGTCGGCAAGTCGTTCGATCTGCCCGATGGGGTTCCTGCGGCGGAAGGCGCTACGCGGCCTTCACATCCGTGAGGAATTTCTGGACCAGGGTCTGCAGATGCCCCGACTGGCCGGTCAGCGCCTGCGCGGCGGTGAGGACTTGGCCGGCGGCGGCGCCGGTGCCGTTGGCGGCTTCGGTCACGCCGCCAATGTTCGACGACACTTCCTGGGTGCCCTTGGCGGCCTCTTCGACGTTGCGCGCGATCTCCTGCGTCGCGGCGCCCTGCTCTTCCACCGCAGCAGCGATGGCGGTGGCGATCTGGTCGATCTCGCCGATCGTCTTGCCGATGGAGCCGATGGCGCGCACCGCATCCTGGGTCGCGGCCTGGACGCTGGTGATCTGGGCCGAGATGTCCTCGGTGGCGCGTGAGGTCTGGGTCGCGAGGTTCTTCACCTCGGCGGCGACGACCGCGAAGCCCTTGCCGGCCTCGCCGGCGCGCGCCGCCTCGATGGTCGCGTTGAGCGCGAGCAGGTTGGTCTGGTCGGCGATGTCGTTGATCAGCGACACGATCTCACCGATCTTCTGCGAGGCGCCGACCAGGCCCTGCACCTTGTCGTTCGCCTTGCCGGCCTCGGACACGGCGTTGGCCGCGATCTGGCTAGAGTGGCTGACCTGGCGGCCGATCTCGGAGATCGACGAGGACAGTTCCTCGGTCGCGGAGGCGACGGTCTGGACGTTGGCCGAGCTTTCCTCCGACGCGGCGGCGACGGCGCTGGCCTGCTTGGTGGTCTCTTCGGCGGTGGCGCTCATCGACTGGGCGGAAGATTCCATCTGCGTCGCCTGCGCCGCGACGGTCTGCACCACGCTGCCGACATTGGTTTCGAAGGTCGCGGTGATCGCGTCGAGGCGGCGGGCGCGCTCCTCGGCCTTCTTCTGCGCGGCTTCCTGCTCGGCCTTGAGGCGATCGCCTTCGATCATGCTGTCCTTGAAGACCTGGACGGCGGCGGCCATCTGGCCGATCTCGTCCTTGCGGCCGACGCCGTGGATTTCAGTCGCCAGATCGTGCTTCGCCAGGCGGCCCATCGCATCGGTCATGACGCGGATCGGCTTGGAGACGCCCGAGACGATGAAATATCCCGCTGCGATGCACATCAACGCCGCGAAGACGAGCATGGCGACGATCCAGTCCCAGGCCGACGCATAGGTGCCGGCGGCACTGGCGGCTTCGTCCTGACCCCCCTTGATCTGGTGCTGGATCAGCTTGTGCAGCAGGCCGTAATAGGTGTTGAACGACTGGCGCATCTCGCCGACATAGAAGCCCTGGGCGCCGCGCGCATCGCCGCTGCGCGACAGCGCGAGGAATTTCTCGTGCAGTTCGAGATACTGCGACCAGGCCGGCGTGAGCTGGTCGGCCAGGTCCTTTTCCTCGCCGGCATCGACGGTGGGTGCGTACATCGCCCAGGCGGCTTGAACCTCGCCGAGCACAGCCGTCATCGTCGTCTCTTCCTTGGCCTTCTTCTCCGGCGTGTCGGCGAAGACGTGGGTCGCCTCGAGCTGGCGGAAGCGCATCGCCGAGCCGTTGATGATGCCGAGCTGGGTCTGCGCGGTGAGATAGTTCGTCGTCAGCTCGACGGTCGAGGCATTGACCAGCGCGAGACGCTGGATCGCGAACAGGCCGAGGATGGCGGTGACGATGAGGACCGCGGCGAACGCGCCGACGACCTTGGTGCGGATGGTGAGATTGGTGAGCCAGCTCATGAAAGTCTCCGAGAGATGTCGATGGGAGCCATGCGTTGCCCCCGTTGCGGGAATGAGAATGACGGCGCTGCGTGATGCGGCGATTTCGCGACGGCGTCGGAATGTGTCGGCGTGTGTCGCTAGGCCGCCTTCACGTCGGCGAGGAACTCGACGACGTATTTGCGCAAATCCGCCGACTGGCCGCTGAGGGCGCGGGCGACGCCCAGCACCTGGCCCGCCGCTTCACCCGTGCCGTTGGCGGCATGCGTGACGCCGGCGATGTTGGCGGAGACTTCGCGTGTGCCCTTGGCGGTTTCCTCGACATTGCGCGCGATCTCCTTGGTCGCGGCGCCCTGCTGCTCCACCGCGGCGGCGATGGTGGTGACGATCTGGTTGATCTCGCCGATCGTGCCGCCGATCGAGTCGATGGCGCGCACCGCGTCCTGCGTCGCCGATTGCACGCCGGAGATCTGGGCGCGGATGTCCTCGGTCGCCTTGGAGGTTTGGGTCGCGAGATTTTTGACCTCGGACGCCACGACCGCGAAGCCCTTGCCGGCCTCGCCGGCGCGTGCCGCCTCGATGGTCGCGTTCAATGCGAGCAGGTTGGTCTGGTCGGCGATGTCGTTGATCAGCGCGACGATCTCGCCGATCTTCTGCGAGGCGCCGGCCAGGCTGTTGACCATGGCATTGGCGGTGCCGGCCTCGGTCACGGCGTTGGACGCGATGCGGCTGGAATGGCCGACTTGGCGCGCGATCTCGGCGATGGAAGACGAAAGCTCCTCCGCCGCCGAGGCCACGGTCTGGACGTTGCTGGCACTTTCCTCCGACGCGGCGGCGACGGCGCCGGCCTGTTTGGTGGTTTCCTGCGCCGTGACGGACATCGACTGGGCCGAGGCCTGCATCTGTGTCGCCTGCGCCGCGACGGTCTGGACGATGGATCCGACGCGGGTCTCGAAGCCGTGCGACAGCTCTTCGAGCTTGCGGCTCCTGGCGTCGGCGCGGCGACGCTCGTCTTCCTGCTCGGCCTTGCGGCGGTCGCCTTCGATCAGGCTGGTCTTGAAGACCTGGAGCGCCGCGGCCATCGCGCCGATCTCATCCTTGCGGCCGGCGCCTTCGACTTCGGCGGCGAGATCGTGTTGCGCCAAGCGCGCCATGATCTGCGTCATCCGGCGGATCGGGACGAGAAGCTTCTTCTGGAACAGAACGACGATGCCGCCGAGTGCCGCCGCAAGGAGGAGCCCGACCAGGCCGCCAACCAGAAGCGAGGTGGATTCGGCCTGCGCCCGCTCGGCGTTGGCGGCGTCCATCTGCGACGCGGCACGGGCAACGATCGCCGCGACGCTGTTGCGGACCGTTGCCGTCAGCCCTTTCAGACGCTCCACCTCGGCATCGAAGGGCTTCATCTCGATGTTGCCCGCATCGCGGCCCTTGACGACATAGGCCGCGGCCATGCGCAACGCCACATCGCGCAACGCCGGAACCGCGCTGTCCATCGAGTCGATGGTCTGCATCGTCGCGCTGTCGCCGAACGCGGCGGCCACGGCGCGCGCCTCGGCCGCGTCGGCGGCGAAATCCTCGGCGGATTTCCGCACGCCGTCATAGTCTTCCTTCACGTCATCGGCGAAGGCCGGCGTGCCGCCGACGTCGCCGGCGTCCTCGGCCTGCTCCTGGATGCCTGTGATGTCGATCTCCATGTTCTTCTCGGCGACCGCCAACTCCAGGGCGCGCTGATGCGACGCGACCGCGCCGGCGACGAGTTCGGCGGTCGCATGGTCGGCGCCGCGATAGGTCAGGATCACCGCCGCGAGGCCGGCGATGGCGAGGACCGCGACGCCGATCAGCGCCGAGGTGACGAGGCGCGAAATGGCGCGGGACGCTTGCATGTCGTGCATGGTGGTTCTCCGGTAAAGGGGGCTCAGTTCCAGGTCAGGGTGGCGCGGGTGCCGATGACGAGCGCATCGTCGAGACTCGGGTCGGCGCCGGGCGCGATCACGTATTGAATGTCGGGCTGCAGCGTCAGCCAGCCGGTGACGGGCACGCTGTAGGTCGCTTCGAGCGTGGTCTCGCCGCTGCCGAGCGGCTGGCCGGCGCGCGCCGCGGCATCGCGGACGGGACCGCCGAGAGCGACCGATCCGGCAGCGAGGCCGGCCTGGTCGCCGTCGGCGAAGATGCCGGTGTAGACGATGCCGCCACCGACATAGGCCTGAACCGGATTGATCGCGGCGTTGGCGAAGCCGGCGCGCAGCCAGCCGCTCAGACCTTGATCGTCATGGCCATCAACTGCGATGAGTTTGCCGTCGGCGATGACGTAGAAGCCGGAATTGGCGTGCGAGCGTCCGCCATCGAAGGTGTCGAACGCGGCTGTATAAGCCCAGGCGCCGGCGCCGACCACGAAGTGCTCGGTGACGTGGTTGCGCAACTCCAGCACGGCCAACACGCCTTCGCGCGCGGTCAGCGCGATCGACTCGCGGCCGGGATGCGCCGGATCGCCCGCAATGCCTTCGAACAGGCCGGCTTTCGCCTGCCAGTGCCCGCCGGGCAACCACCAGGCGACGACGCCAAGGCCGGTCGACGGGAAGATCGACGGGCCGTTCTCGCCCGACTGCGAGAAATCGGGGCCGATGCCGTGCGAGGGATTGAGGAACAGCGCGCCGGTCGCCTGCACGTCGAACTCGGAATTGAGATCGACGATGCCGGCCTTGATGCCGCCGATGCCGCCCCAGTCCCGCGCCATCCAGGCATCGAGGAGGCGCACGCCCGACGGCGCGTCGATGTTCGAGATGCCTTGCATTGTGCCGACGAGCACGCCGTTGAAATCGACTGCGTCGGTCCATTGCAGATCGGCGAAGGCGGACCAGCCGGACAGCGGTCCATCCGTATCGGCGAGATAGCTCGCGGTGAGATCGAACTTGTCGATCACGCGCGCGCCGGGACGCAACCCACCCACTGCATTGTCGAGCACGTCGCCGACATCGCTCGCTGCGACGTGAAACGGCGCCGGCGCGTCCTGCGCATTGGCGCGATGCGCGGCGAACGGCACGCTGAGTATAATCACCCAGAACACGGCGCGGATCGCCAGAAGTGCCCAAAATTCCTTGCTCAAATGCATCTCCGTCAGCGGCGCGCGGATTGCGGTGAGCATGTCCGGCGCTTGCAACGCTAAGGTTGCTGCGTGACGAAGGTTTTTCGTAATGGTTTCGCTTTATGTCGCTTTACCACAATTCATTTCGGGGAAACGCAGCGATGAACCAGCAATTGGCGATTGTCGAGGACGATCCGGATGTGCGCGCGATCCTGCAACGCAGCCTCGCCGCAGACGGCTATGGCGTGACGGCGCTCTGCTCCGGCGTCGGACTCGAAGAGATGCTCGCCGCGCAACATCACGACCTCGTCATCCTCGATGTCGGCCTGCCCGGCATCGACGGGCTGACGCTGACGCGGCAGATCCGCGCCTCGTTCGACGGCGGCATCATCATCGTCAGCGGCCGCGGCGACCTCGCCGATCGCGTCGTCGGGCTCGAACTCGGCGCCGACGACTACGTCACAAAGCCGTTCGAGCCGCGCGAGATCCTGGCGCGGGTGCGCAGCGTCCTGCGCCGCAACGGCCGAAGCGCCGCGGCGCCGCTGCCGCAGACGCGCCGCCAGCGCCTCGCCTTCGACGGCTGGCTACTCGACATGACCTCACGTTCGCTGAGCGATGCGGCCGGCAATCCGGTGCCGCTGACCAGCGGCGAGTACAAGCTGCTCGAAGTCTTCGCGAGCAACGCCAATCGCGTGCTGAGCCGCGACCGGCTGCTCGACCTGATCTATGACGGCGACACGCCGGCCTTCGACCGCAGCATCGACGTGCGCATCGGCCGTGTGCGCAAGAAGCTGGGCGACGATCCGCGCGACCCGCGCCTGATCAAGACCGTGCGTAATGATGGCTACATCTTCGTCGGCAAAGTCACTGCGCCGCAGTGAAGGCCGGCAGGTGAAGCTGGCTACCGGTGTCATTCGAAGGCAGGATTTTTTCCGCGCGCACCGACGCGAAGTCCTCCACGCTGAGCGCCAGGCGCACCAGCTCGGCGACGCTCTTGACGCGCAGCTTGTCCATCACGCGGGCGCGATGGTTCTCCACCGTGCGCGGCGAGATCGACAATTCGTAGGCGATGATCTTGTTGGGCCGACCGGCGACGACGAGATTGAGTACCTGGCGCTCGCGCAGCGTGAGGCTCGCGAGCCGCGCGCCCATGCCCTCGCCGACGACATCGCGCGCCAGGCCGGTGGCGCAATCCAGATGGAGCATGTCGAGCTCGCCGGAGCCGAGCGCGATCACGATGACCGGCAGGCCGGGCATCAGGCGGCGGGCCTGGCGCATCAGCTCGAAGCTGTCGGCATCGCGCAACGCGCAGACCACGAGATCGAACTTGCCGGTGCGCAATTGCGCCAGCACTTCCTGCGGCGTGTCGGCGAAGGCAAACGTGTAGCCGCGCCCTTCGAGGAAGCGCGACACGGCGGCCCGGCGGCCATTGTCGACCGTCGCGACCAGCACGTGGCTGCCGCCTGCGGACCGCTCGCCCAGAGAACCCAAGTCGCAAAACGACTCGATTGCGGTATTCACGTCTGTCATGCCCGTTGCCCTTCGCTCAAGGGCGCGGGATGTACTTCGGGCAAGGTTCCAACGCACGCGAGCAGAGGGATAGCACGCACATACTTAAGTATGGGGTGCCCTCTCCCTGCCCGCCGGGCCTGCCGGCCTACAGCGCGGCGACCGCCGGCGGATGGCGTGCGGCATCGAGCGCCGATGCGATCTCGAGCGTGCCGGGCGCGACGTTCTCCGCGGCGAGCGACAGGCGCACCAGCTCGGCGACGCTTTTGACGTTCAGCTTCTCCATGATGCGGCCGCGATGGTTCTCCACCGTGCGCGGCGAGATCGAGAGCTCGTAGGCGATGACCTTGTTGGTGCGGCCGGCGACGACAAGGCCGAGCACCTGACGCTCGCGCGCGGTGAGGCCGCTGAGCCGCGCATTGACGGTCTCGCCGAACACCTCGCGCTTGAGGCCGGTCGCGAAATCCAGATGTGCGGCGTCCAGGTCGCTCTCGCCGAGCGCGACGACCACGACCGGAAGGCCGGGCGAAACGCGGCGCACCAGGCGCATCAGCTCGAAGCCGTCGGCATCGCGCAACGCCGACACCACAAGGTCGAAACCGCCGGCCTTGAGATGAAAGAGGACCTCGCGCGCGGTCTCGGCGACGACGCAGGCCTGGCCGCGATTGAAGAGGAAGTTGCTGAGCGACGCGCGATGCGCACCCGCCTTGGTCGCCACCAATATCCGCCCCGGCCGTCTGGCATGGGTGCGGTGTTTCGGGTGATCTTCGCCGACGCGGAACTCATGCGCGGCCTTACTGAACGCATTCATCACAAATAACCTTTCCGGTTCGAATTGTTTACTAAGTTAGGCAGACAAATCACTCGCGTGCAGAGGGAAACCACGCACATACGCAAGTATGGAGTGTACGCGCGTTTACGAAGTCCGGACTTCGGAGACGCTGTCGATTTGTGTTCCATTTTGGAACACTCGATGACGAAAGCCGTTAAAATACTGGATCAAATGAAACGCGCGCGTTTTGTCGCGCGGTGATCGAAAGGATTACGTGGAGTCTCGTACGTGGATTCCCAACCTATCGCTCCGTTCGAATCACATCGACAGTCAGTGTGCAGATGGTTTGCAGAACGCAGATCAGAGCGACAAGTCCAAAGAAATTGGATGAGGGGCCCCACATATGTCAGTCGCAGCCAGAGCTGTCTTTACGGAAACGCGTTTCGTCCCGCCGCCGCGCCTTGCGGCGCCCACCCTGGTTCCGGCCGGTAACCCGGACGCGGTCACGCTGGTCGAGTTCCTTCACCGCGCCCAGCTGTTCGGTGTCCGCCAGAGCCTGCCACGCAACCACACGATCTTCAGCGAAGGCGACAGCACCGACCAGGTCTATGAGCTGGTCAGCGGCACGGTGCGCCTCGCCAAGCACACGCCGGGCGGCCGCCGCCACATTCTCGATTTCGTGATCCCCGGCGAGGTGTTCGGCCTCCTGGAGCACAGCGAGCATACCGTCACCGCCGAGGCCGTGACCGATGTCGTGCTGATCTCCTATTCGCGCAGCCGGCTCGACAAGCTGGCGGCGGGCGATCCGGTGCTGCGCCGGCGCATATTGTCGGCGGTGTCGGACGATCTCCTCACGGCGCAGCAGCAATTGCTGATCCTGGGCTGCCAGGATGCGCGCGAGAAGATGGCGTCGTTCTTCCTGCGCCTGTCGGGCCGTGCCGGCCTCAAGAACGGGGCGCGCCTCGCGCTGCCGATGGGGCGGCAGGACATCGCCGATCATCTGGGCCTCACCATCGAGACGGTGTGCCGCACCATCCGCGCCTTCCACCGCGCCGGCATCGCGACGGTGCCGAACGTCAACGAGATTGTGCTGACCAATCTGCCGGCGCTGCGCGCCTTGGCCGTCGAGGTCTAGACAACACCATGAGCGGCTTCTCGCAATTCATCGCCAATCTTTTCTCGCCCCTCGCCTATCTTTCCAATTTCGTGTCGCAAGCCATCGCCGGCATCGGCAACCACGCTCCGACCTGGGAGACCGCGCTGACCGCGGCGTTCATCGTCTCGGCAGTCGTGGTCGGCATCGCGGCCAGCCTGTGGGCCGCGGCGGCGCATACCCGCTTCACCTTTCATCGCCGCGAGATGCGCAGCGAGTTGGCGCGCAGCCGCGCGGTTCTGCTCCTGCGCGATGCGATCATCGAGGGCGGCGGCGACGCCATCGTGGTGATGGGCGTCGACATGAGCGTGCCGCTGACATTCGGCGGCGGCAGCTCGATGCTGCAGGATTGCCTGTCCGGCCAGGATGCGGCGGGCCTCGCCGCGGCGCTCGACCGGCTGCTCGAGGCCGGCGTGGCGTTCGATTTGACGGCGCGGATTGCCAGCGGCGGCCATGCGCGGGTGCGCGGCTATCCGATCGGGCGGCGTGCCGTGCTCTATCTGCGCCGCGCCGAGGGCGTGAGCGCCAACGCCGATCCGCGCGCCGCGCTCGACCGTTTGCCGCAGCCGATATGGCTGCGCAGCGCCGCCGACCAGCGGCTGACCTGGGTGAATCGCGCATTCCTGGCAGTAGCCGGCCTCAAGACCGTCGACGAAGCGGTCGCCGGCGACCTGGCGCTCGACAAATCCGAGCGCGATCTGGCGCAGACGGTGCGCGAGTTCGGCGGTCCGGCGGAAGCGCGCCGCTATGCCTTCGCCGGCGACAAGCGCCGCGCCTTCACCTTCATGCTCGACACCCTGCCCGACGGCGCGATCATCGGCACCGCGCTCGACGTCACTGACACGGCGCAAGCCGAGGCGAAGTTGCGGCTGCAAGCCGACGCGAATGCCGAAGTGCTCGACCGGCTCGACATCGGCGTCGCGATGTTCGGCGAGGATCGGCGCCTGCGCCATTTCAACCGCGCCTATGTGCGGCTGTGGGATCTGCCCGAGGCGTGGCTCGCCTCGCGGCCGCATGCCGGCGAAATCTTCGACAAGATGCGCGAGCTGCGCAAACTGCCGGAGCAGCGCGACTTCGCGGGCTGGAAGCTCGACCGGCTGTCGCTGTTCGAGACCAACGCCAAGGCGGACGAGGAATACTGGCACCTGCCGAACGGCCAGAGCCTGCGCGTCAGCGCCCAGCCCGATCTGCTCGGCGGCGTGTCGTTCCTCTATGAAGATGTGAGCGACCAGCTGCGGCTCGAAAGCTCCTACACCAATCTGATCCGGGTGCAGCGCGCGACGCTCGACACGCTGGAGGACGGCATGGCGGTGTTCGGCACCGACGGCCGGCTCAAGCTGCACAATTCGGCCTTCGCGGCGTTGTGGAAGTTCTCCTCGACCGAATTGTCGGGCGAGCCGCACCTCAAGACGCTCGCGAGCCTCAGCCTGCAGCGTTTCGAGCAGGACAATACGTGGAACATCATCTCATCGGCGGTGTCGTCGGCCGAGCCCGAGAGCTACAGCAAATGGGGCAACATCGAGCGCTCCGACGGCAAGACGCTGTCGCTGGCGCTGACGCGTCTGCCGGATGGTGCGACCCTGGTGTCGTTCATCGACGAGACGAGCTTCACGCGGCTGGATGAGCTGTTGAATACGCGGGCGGCGTGATCTTCTTTCACCTCCCCCTTTGTGGGGAGGTGAACGTTATCCGAGCAATTCTTTCAACGCAGCGGTCATCGTGTCGGCGTCGAACGGCTTCTGTACCACATGCTTCTCGGCCCATTTCGGATCGAGGCCGTTTTTGCCGTAGCCGGTGGTGAACAGGAACGTCACGCCGAGTGCTTCCAGGCGCTCCGCCACCGGATACACCCGCTCGCCGCCGAGGTTCACGTCGAGGACCGCGAGGTCGGGTTTGTGATCCGTCAGATACGCCAGCCCCGCCGCGACGTTGCCGGCGTGGCGGACATCGGCGGCGCCGAGCTCGGCCAGCATGTCCTCCAGAAGGAAGGAGATGATGGCTTCGTCTTCGACGACCAACACAACGAGGCCGTCGAGTATGCGCTTGGCGCTCATGGTCTCTGCGTACTATTCCGGCAGCGGAATTTCCATCGTGCAATGCACGCCGGCGGGCAGATAGTCGATATGGGCCACGCCGCCGAGCTCGGCGCCGATGCTGCGCTCGAACAGGCGCGTACCGAAGCCGCGCTTGCGCGGCTCGCAGACCGTGGGGCCGCCCTGCTCGCGCCAATCGAGCATTAGCTTGCCGCCGCCCAGATGCCAGGTCAGCGTCAGCGAGCCGGCGGGCGTCGAGAGCGCGCCATGCTTCTCGGCATTCGCTGCGAGTTCGCGCAGCACCATCGCGAGCGCCAGCGCCCGCTTGGGCGACAGGCGCACCGACGGGCCGTCGAGATGCACGTTGCAATTGGCCGAGCCGCGCAGAGGCGCGAAGGTCTGCTGCACGATGATGGTGAAATCGGCCCATTCCCAGCTGTGGCGGCTGAGCTGGTCGTGCACGCGGCTGAGCGTGAGGAGCCGCGCCTCGAAATCCCTGGCGCCTTGGTCGCGCGAGCCGCGCATCGTCTGCGTCGCCAGCGACTGAATGGTGGCAAGCGTGTTCTTGACGCGGTGGTTGAGCTCGTCGATCAGGCCGCGCTGGCGGGCGTCGGCATGTTTGCGGTCGCTGAGGTCGACCAGCATGTTGACCGCGCCGATCATCTTGCCAGCGCTGTCGAAGATCGGCGTGGGATGCGGCAGGAAAGAGACGCGCGAGCCATCCGGGCGCTCGGCAATTGCCTCAGGCCCGATCATCGGACGGCCTTCGCGGATCGCCACCGCCATCGGGCATTGATCGTGCGGCAAAAGGGTGCCGTCGGCGGTGTAGAGTTTCCAGGCGCCGCACCAATGCTGCTCGCCGAGCTTGGGGGTCTGGCCCCACATCTGCTCGGCCGCCTTGTTGAAATAGAGCAGCCGGCCCTCGGCATCGGTGGTGTAGATCGCGGTCGGCAACGCTTCCATGACATGGCGGCCGAGGCGGCGGTTCTCGCTCACCTGGCGGCGCATGGAGGTGAGTTCGGTGATGTCCTGGAAGCAGTTGATCGCGCCGACCAAATTGCCCTGCTCGTCGAACACCGGATCGACATTGACGAGGAGCGTGAGGCGCTCGCCGCCGGGCTTCTCGATCGTCAGTTCGCGGTCGCGCGCCGGCTCGCCGGTGCGAAGGACCATGGCCATGGGCGACTGCTCGAGGTCGAATTCGGCGCCGCCGCACTCGAAGGTCTTGAAGGCGCCAAAGAAGTGGCTCAGCGACTCGCCGGGCGCCGGCGCGCGGCCCCAGAGCTCGGCGGCACGGCGGTTGTGCTGGATCAGCACCCCGTTGCGGTCGCAGGTACAGATGCCGATGGGAAGGTTCTCTATCAGGGCGGCGGGAGAGCGCACGATCCGTTCCAGGGCGAGAGAAGTTACCGGCGCCCCACGGTCCTTGCTGTAATCGGGTGAATTCGACATGAGACGCCCCAAGACCGGTGCAACCTACCCCGCCAGTCCTTGCAGAAACGCCAAGCCCGGCGCTTCGTTCCCTAAACAAGTCCTTGATCCGCAGCGGATAATTCGACGTATTCGTTAACATGAACCCGGTCATCGTCTGGTTTCGCCAGGACCTTCGGCTGGCCGATAACCCGGCCCTGACCCATGCCATGGCAACCGGAGCGCCGGTTCTTGGCCTCTATGTGCTGGACGATGAGACTCCCGGAGCGTGGCGCCTGGGCGGTGCCTCACGGTGGTGGCTTCACGAGAGTTTACAGGCGCTTAGCAGCAATCTTGCAGAGATCTGTGGAAGATTGATCCTGCGCCGGGGACGGGCCGATACGGCCGTTGCGTCGCTGGCCAAGGAGGTCGGCGCGGCCGGAGTCGTCTGGAACCGGTGCTACGAGCCCTATGCGGTCGAGCGGGACAAAAGGTTAAAGGCCGACCTGACGCAGGCCGGAATCGCCGCAGATAGTTTCAACGGGTCGCTGCTGGCCGAGCCCTGGGAGGTTCGGACCGGCGCCGGCACCCCATTCAAGGTCTACACCCCGTTCTGGCGGGCGCTTCGTGCCCTGCCCGACAGCGGCAAGCCGCTGCCGGCCCCCAAGGCGATCACGCCGTTTGTGGGCAAGGTCGCGACCGACCGGCTGGCCGATTGGGCGCTGCTGCCGCACAAGCCGGACTGGGCCGGCGGCTTGCGCGAGACCTGGATGCCGGGCGAGGCGGGGGCGCGCAAGCGGCTGAGCCGGTTCCTCAAGCATCTCAAGGGCTACCGCGCGGCGCGCGACCGGCCGGACGACGACGATGGGACCTCGCACCTGTCGCCGCATCTGCATTTCGGCGAAATCTCGCCGCGCCAGGTGCGCCACGCGGTGCAGACCGGTGAGCACGGCGACGACGGCGACAAGTTCCTCTCCGAGCTGGGCTGGCGCGAGTTCTCCTATCATCTGCTGTTCCACAATCCGGCGCTGCCCGAGGCGCCGCTCGACGCGAAATTCGCGCACTTCCCGTGGACGGGTTCGGATGCGCAGTTCAAGGCGTGGAGCAAGGGCCAAACCGGCTATCCCATCGTCGATGCGGGGATGCGCCAGCTCTGGCACACCGGATACATGCACAACCGCGTGCGGATGATCGCGGCGTCGTTCCTGATCAAGCATCTGGCCATCGACTGGCGGCGCGGCGAGGCGTGGTTCTGGGACACGCTGGTGGACGCCGACTTGGCGAACAATGCCGCGAGCTGGCAGTGGGTCGCGGGCTGCGGCGCGGATGCGGCGCCGTTCTTCCGCATCTTCAATCCGGTGCTGCAGGGCGAGAAGTTCGATCCGGATGGCGCCTATGTCCGGTGCTGGGTGCCGGAACTCGCGGGCCTGGCCGACAAATTTATCCACAAGCCATGGTTGGCGCCGACGCCGCCGGAAAACTATCCCGAACCGATTGTCGACCTAGCGGAAGGCCGTGCGCGTGCGCTCGCGGCGTTCAAAGGTCTTTCGCGGGAATGAGCGCCGGTTCTCCTTGAAGGGCCCTGCCCCGTTCATTAGGTTCGTCGGGCCCTTCCCTTATTCGCGCGAAGATGGACATAAAAAAAGACGTAGTTGCCGCGATCGGCCGAACACCCCTCATCCGCCTGAACCGCGTCAGCGATCTCACCGGCTGTGAAATCCTGGGCAAGGCCGAGTTCATGAATCCGGGCCAGTCGGTCAAGGACCGCGCCGCGCTCTATATGATCGAGGATGCGATGCGCCGCGGCACGCTGAAGCCCGGCGGCACTATCGTCGAAGGCACCGCGGGCAACACCGGCATCGGGCTCGCCGTCGTCGGCAATGCGATGGGCTTTCGCACCGTGATCGTCATTCCCGAGACGCAGAGCCAGGAGAAGAAGGACGCGCTGCGCCTGCTCGGCGCCGAACTGATCGAAGTGCCTGCCGTGCCCTACAAGGACCCGAACAATTACGTGAAGCTCTCCGGCCGCCTCGCCGAGCAACTGGCGCGGACCGAGAAGAACGGCGCGATCTGGGCCAACCAGTTCGACAATGTCGCCAACCGCCAGGCGCATATCGAAGGCACCGGGCCGGAAATCTGGCACCAGACCAATGGGCGGATCGATGGCTTCACCTGCTCGGTCGGCTCGGGCGGCACGCTGGCGGGCGTCGGGATCGCGTTGAAAGAGAAGATGCCGTCGATCAAGATCGCCGCGGCCGACCCGTTCGGCGCCGCGATCTATTCCTGGATCAAGACCGGCGAGCTCAAATCGCATGGCTCGTCGATCACCGAAGGCATCGGGCAAGGCCGCGTCACGGCGAATCTCGAAGGCGCGCCGATCGACGACGCCTATGAGATTTCCGACGAGGAGGCGCTGCCGCCGATCTTCGACCTGCTCGAGCATGAGGGCCTGTGCATGGGCGGCTCGACCGGGATCAACATCGCCGGTGCGGTGCGCATGGCGAACGAGATGGGCAAGGGTCACACCATCGTCACCATCCTTTGCGATTACGGCACGCGCTATCAGAGCAAGCTGTTCAACCCGGAATTCCTGCGCGGCAAGCACCTGCCGGTGCCGCGCTGGCTGACCGGACCCAGGAAACTCATCGACGTGCCGTTCGCATGACCCCCGCTTCGCCGCTCGTGACGACCGAATGGCTTGCCAGCCGGATCAACGCGCCCGACGTGCGCGTCGCCGACGCGTCGTGGTACCTGCCGCAGGCAAATCGCGATCCGCGCGCCGAATACGCCGCGGCGCATATCCCGCGCGCGATCTTCTTCGACATCGACGACCTCTCGGACGAGAAGAACCCGCTGCCGCACATGCTGGCGCCGGCGACGAAGTTCGCCAGCCGGATGCGCAAGCTCGGGCTCGGCGACGGCAATCTGATCGTGGTCTATGACAGCGCCGGCGTGTACGCCGCGGCGCGGGCGTGGTGGATGCTGCGCGCGATGGGGCACAATGATGTCGTGGTGCTGGACGGCGGATTGCCGAAATGGCGCAGCGAAGGCCGCGCGCTGGAGGACATGAGCGCCCAGCCCTTTGCACGGCATTTCACGGCACGGCCGAACAACGCGCTGATCCGCGATCTGCGCCAGATGAAGGCCAATCTCGACACAAGCCACGAGCAGGTGATCGACGCGCGCGGCATTCCGCGCTTCCGCGCCATCGAGCCCGAGCCGCGCGCCGGGGTGCGCGGCGGACACATTCCGGGCAGCCTCAATGTTCCGTATACGGAGCTGACCCATCCCAACGGGACGCTGAAATCCCGGGACGACCTGCTCGCGACCTTCGCCGCGCATGGCGTCGACGTGAAGAAGCCGACGGTCACGACCTGCGGCTCGGGCGTCACGGCGGCGATCGTGATGCTGGCGCTGACGGTCGCGGGCGCGCAGAACGTGGCGCTTTATGACGGCTCCTGGGCCGAGTGGGGCGCGAGCGACGCGCCGGTGGAGACGGGCGGATGACGGCCAAGGATTCCGGAGGACGCGAATCCGGCCGGCGCATCCCGATGGTCGTCACCTTCCTGGAGATGACCGCCAAGCCCGCCGCATTGCCTCCACCGATCCCGAAGGGCAAGGTCGCGATCATGCGCGCGCTGCACCCGCCGGTGCATTTCTACCGCTATCTCTACGATACGATCGGCGACGCCTATTTCTGGGTCGACCGCCGCAAGCTGAAGGACGACGCGCTCGGCGCCGTGGTCCAGGACCCCGAGGTCGAGATCCACGTCCTTTACCTCGACGGCAATCCGGCCGGCATGGCCGAGCTGGACATGCGCGACGCGGCGACCGGCCAGCTTGCCTATTTCGGATTGATGCCCGAAGCGGTCGGCAAACGACTCGGTTATTTCTTCCTCTATCATGCCGTCGCCAATGCCTGGGCACGGCCGATCTCCAAGCTGCTGGTCAACACCTGCACGCTGGACCATCCGCGCGCCTTGCCGCTCTACCAGCGCCTCGGTTTCACGCCCTATAGCCGCGAGGACCGCTACATCGAATTGCCGTAGGCCCAATCCTTGGGCATGCTCCGGTCTTCATTCGGGGGACGTGCGCGGCATGGCGATTATCGATACGGCACCGGCGGAGAAGACCCTGTTCGGCCATCCGACCGGACTGACCTGGCTTTTCACCACCGAAATGTGGGAGCGCTTCTCCTATTACGGCATGCGCGTGCTGCTGCCGATCTACTTGACCGGCTATCTGCTGCTGCCCGGCCATGCCGAGCACGTCATCGGCTACCACACGATGAAGCATTTCCTCGAAGGCATTCGCGGACCGCTTGGGGTGCAGCCGCTCGAGTCGATGATCTATTCGCTGTATACCGGCTTCGTCTATTTCACGCCGCTGATCGGCGGCTTCCTGGCCGACCGCTTCTTCGGCCGCCGCTACACCGTCGTCATCGGCGGACTGCTGATGGCCATCGGCCATTTCATGATGGCGTTCGAGAACTATTTCTTCTTCGCGCTGCTGTTCCTGATCCTGGGCAATGGCGGCTTCAAGCCGAACATCTCGAGTCAGGTGGGCGGGCTCTACAAGCCGGGCGACCAGCGCATCGACCGCGCCTATTCGATCTTTTACGTCGGCATCAATCTGGGCGCGTTCCTGGGCCAGGAGTTCGCCGGCAATATCGGCGAGGGCCTCGCCTGGCGCTATGGCTTCGGTTCGGCAGGCGTCGCGATGCTGATCGGCACGATCACCTATCTGTTCGCCATGCGTCAGCTGCCCAACGACCGGCCGAGCCGCACGAAAGTCGTCGCGGCCGCCGTGCCGCGCACGCCGCTGACCCGCAGGGACTGGTGGGCCGTCGCCCTGCTCTGCCTGTTTTTCATCCCCTGCACGCTGTTCTGGGCGACCTATGAGCAATCGGGCAACACGGTGGAATTGTGGACGCGCGACCTGGTCGATCGCTCGGTCGGCGGGCTGTTCGAAATCAGCGTCACCACGCTGCAATCGGTGAACCCGGTGATGATCTTCACCTTCACGGCGGGCATCGTGGCGCTGTGGTCGTGGCAGCAGCGGCGCGGCAAGGAGCCGTCGATCATCAACAAGATGGCGCTGGGCTGCACCCTCATCGCGCTGTCCTATTTGCTGCTCGCAGGCGTGCAATATCTCGCGGGACCGACGGGCAAGGTCTATTGGGTCTGGGCCATCGTCTATTTCGGCGTGCTGACGGTGGGCGAGCTGTATTTCTCGCCCGTGGGACTGTCGCTCTACGCGAAAGCGGCGCCCCGTCAATTGGGCTCGCTGATGATGGCGGTGTTCCTGGCGACCAGCTTCCCGGGCAACCTGCTTGCGGGCTATATCGGCAGCTATTGGGACGGCATGAACAAGGTGACGTTCTTCCTGATGATCGCCGCGATCATCGGCGCCGCCGTGCCGGTGATTCTCCTGTTCAACATCCCGATCCGCCGCCTCGTCGCGAGCCAGCACGAGGACAACATGGTGACTCCGGAAGCGCCGTATCAGGCACCGCCGGCATAAGATTGCGGCTTAACCTCTCCCGCGAAAAGCCGGAGAGGTCATCTGTAATCAGTGATCCAGAATCTGGCTCAGGAACAGCTTGCAGCGCTCGTGCTTGGGAGCGGTGAAGAAGGTCTCGGGATCCGCTTCCTCGATGATCTCGCCGGCGTCCATAAAGCAGACGCGGTCGGCGACTTCGCGCGCGAAGCCCATCTCGTGCGTCACGCAGATCATCGTCATGCCCTGCTTGGCGAGGTCGACCATGACCTCCAGCACCTCGCCGATCATCTCGGGATCGAGCGCCGAGGTCGGCTCGTCGAACAGCATGATCTTGGGATTCATGCACAGCGCGCGCGCGATAGCGGCGCGCTGCTGCTGGCCGCCGGAGAGCTGCGCCGGATGCTTGTGCGCCTGGTCGGCGATGCGCATCTGCGTCAGATGATGCATCGCGATCTCCTCGGCCTGCTTCTTGGGCATCTTGCGCACCCAGATCGGCGCCAGGGTGCAATTGTGCAGGATCGAGAGGTGCGGAAAGAGGTTGAACTGCTGGAACACCATGCCGACCTCGCGGCGCACGGTGTCGATGTTGCGCACGTCGCGCGTCAGTTCGGTGCCGTTGACGACGATGCGGCCCTCGTCATGCTCCTCGAGCCGGTTGATGCAGCGCACCAGCGTCGACTTGCCCGAGCCCGAAGGGCCGCACACCACGATGCGCTCGCCGGGGCGGACGTTCAGGTTGATGTCCTTCAGCACGGCGAACTGGCCGAACCATTTGGACACGCCGTCCAGCGTGATGATGGGCGCTCCGTTCGTGTCGATCGTCATCGCCTGTCACCTGCCGCCAGATCGTGTTCGAGTTTCGCGCTGTAGCGCGATAGGGAAAAGCAGAACGCCCAATAGACCAGCGCCGCGAAGAGATAGCCCGTCACCGCGGTGTTGGGGCTGGACCATTCCAGATCGGTGGAGCCGGCCTGGATCACGCCGAGCAGGTCGAAGAAGCCGATGATCGAGACCAGCGAGGTGTCCTTGAACATCGAGATCATGTTGTTGACGATGCCGGGCAGCACGATGCGCAGCGCCTGCGGCAGGATGATCAGCGTCGTGGCGCGCCAATAGCCCAGCCCGAGCGCCGCGGCGCCCTCGCGCTGGCCGCGCGGCAGCGCCTGCAGCCCGGCGCGGATCACCTCGGCCATATAGGCGGCGTTGAACAGCGCGATGGCGATCAAGGCGCGGAACAGCTTGTCGATCTGCAAGCCCTCGGGCAGGAACAGCGGCAGCATCGAGCTGGCGATGAACAGCACCGTGATCATCGGCACGCCGCGCCACACCTCGATGAAGATCACGCTCAGGATGCGCACCACCGGCAGATGGGAGCGGCGCCCGAGCGCCAGCAGCACGCCGAGCGGCAGCGAGGCGACGATGCCGATGAAGGCGACGACGAGCGTAAGCAGCAGGCCGCCCCAGCGCTCGGTCGAGATCACCGGCATGCCGAACACGCCGCCGCTGAGCAGCACGAAGGTGATGACCGGATAGGCCGTCAGCATCAGCGCGCCGGCCCACCCTTTGTGCGGCAGGCGCGGGATCGTCAGCCAGGCGATGCCCAGCGCGCCCAGCGCATAGACGATGTCGGCGCGCCAGCGCTGGTCGTAATCGTAGAAGCCGTAGACGATCTGGCCCATGCGCTGCCAGATATAGGGCCAGCAGGCGCCGGAATCGTTGCATGCCGCGCGCGTCGTGCCGTGCCACACGGCCGAGAAGACCGCCCAGTTCAGCAGCGGCGGGATCGCCCACAACAGCAGTGCCAAGATCAAAAGCGTCAGGATCGAGTTGCCGATGCTGGAGAACAGATTGGCGCGCAGCCAGCCGACCACGCCGACATGGTGCACCGGGGGGCTGCGGAAGGCGGTGCCGCTCACGCGAAGCCCTCCTGCTCATGCGCCTTGTTGTAGAGGTTCATCAACGCCGAAACGATCAAGCTGAGCACCAGATAGATCGCCATGGTGAGCGACAGGATCTCGATCGCCTGCCCTGTCTGGTTGAGCACCGTGCCGGCGAACACCGCGACGAGGTCGGGATAGCCGATGGCGATGGCGAGCGAGGAGTTCTTGGTCAGGCTGAGATATTCGCTCGCGAGCGGCGGAATGATGACGCGCATCGCCTGCGGCACCAGCACCAAACGCAGCGCCAGACTACGCTTGAGGCCGAGCGCGCTGGCCGCTTCGCCCTGCCCGCGCGCGACGCTGAGCAATCCGGCGCGCACGATCTCGGCGATATACGCCGCGGTGTAGATCGACAGCGCCAGCGTGAGGCCGGCGAGTTCGGGATTGATCTGGAGGCCGCCTTCGTAGCTGAAACCCGCCAATTCCGGCCAACTCAGCCCGAATGGAATGTGCGTCGCGTAGAGTGCGAGCGTCGGCAGGCCGGCGATCAGGAGTGGCATCGCCCACCACACAGAGGGGCGGTGGCCGGTGCGCAATTGCACGATCTGGGACCAGCGATGCAGGCCAAACGAGATCGCGAGGCCGACGACCAGAGCTGCGATGACGATCCACGAACCGTGCTGGAAGATCACCTCGGGCACATAGACGCCGCGATTGTTGAGCACGATCCATTCGCCGGCATGCAGGCTGTCGCGCGGGCCGGGCAGCGTCTGCAGCACGCCGAAATACCAGAACACGACCTGGAGCAGCAGCGGGATATTGCGCAGCGTCTCGACATAGACGGTGCACAGCTTGGCGACGAGCCAGTTGCTCGACAACCGCCCAATGCCGACGATGAAGCCGATCAGCGTCGATAGCACGATCGAGATCGCCGACACCAGCAGCGTGTTGACGAGGCCGACCCACATCGCGCGGCCGTAGCTCGACTCCTCGGTGTAATCGATCAGCGTCTGGGAGATGCCGAAGCCGGCGGTCTTGTCGAGAAAGGCGAAGCCCGACGCGACGTGGCGGCGCGCCAGCGCATCGGCTGCGTTGTGCCCGAGCCAGATACACACCACCGCCAGCGCCAGCAGCACCAACGCCTGATAGAAAACGGCCTGCCATTTGGTGTCGCGCCACCAGGCGTGGCGTGGGGAGCGTGAACTCATGAAGTCGGGATCATGTGTCGTTCGAATCGAGTCTGTTGCCATCCTTCGACAAGCTCAGGATGAGGATTGAGATGAGATCTCATCCTGAGCTTGTCGAAGGATGGCCGCATGCTCGCACCCTCAGCGGATCGGCGGCGCGTACATGATACCGCCCTTGTTCCAGAGGGCGTTGAGCCCGCGCGGCAGTTTCAGCGGCGTGCTGAGGCCGACGCCGCGCTCGTAGATCTCGCCGTAATTGCCCAGCCGCTTGATGATGCGATAGGCCCAATCGTTGGTCAGGCCGAGCTCGGCGCCGAAGCCCCCCTCCTTGCCGAGCAGGCGGCGCACTTCCGGCGAGGTCGAGTTGAGCTGCGCGTCGACGGTCTTGGAGCTGACGCCGAGCTCCTCGGCATTGACCAGCGCGAACAGGGTCCAGCGGCACAGATCGCCCCATTGCTGGTCGCCCTGGCGGATCGCCGGGCCGAGCGGTTCTTTCGAGATCGTGTCGGGCAGCAGGATGTGGTCGGCGGGATTCTTCAGCTTGAGCCGGTCGCCGGCGAGGCCGGAACGGTCGGTCGTGGCTGCGTCGCAGCGTCCCGCATCATAGGCCGCGATGTACTCGGATTCCTTCTGGTAGACGAGGATCTTGTATTTGAGGTTGTGGGCGCGGAAAAAGTCGGCGGCGTTGAGCTCGCTGGTCGTGCCGGTCTGGGTGCAAAGCGTCGCGCCGTTCAGCTTGAGCGCGCTGTTGATGCCCAGCGATTTGCGCACCATGAAGCCCTGGCCGTCATAGAAGATCGTGCCGATGAATTCGAGGCCCTGCGCCACGTCGCGATCCATCGTCCAGGTCGTGTTGTGCGACAGGATGTCGAACTGGCCGGCCTGCAGCGCTGTAAAGCGCTCGGCGAAGGACACCGGCACGAAGCGCACCTTGTTCGGATCGTTGAAGATCGCCACTGCCACGGCGCGGCAATAATCGACGTCGATGCCGGTCCAGTTGCCGCGGGCGTCGGGATTGGAGAAGCCGGGCTGGCCCTCGCTAACGCCGCAGCGGATGAAGCCGTTCTTGCGCACGGTATCCAAGGTGTTGGCCCCGGCCGGCGCGGCCAGCGCGAAAAGTGCCGCCAGACCCAGCAGAATTGCTCGAATTTTCAAGACATACGCCCCCATGACAGACCTGCGCCCACGCGCATTGCGGCGCGACGCCCGGCAGTTTACGGATGCCAGCCTAACAGGATTTTTCCCGATGGGGAGCGCCTCGTGACGACCGACGGCAAGGAAAAAACCGAAACGCTGCTAAGCCACGCCGGGCGCGAGAGCGCTGCGCATTTCGGCGTCGTCAACACGCCCGTTTATCGGGCATCGACGATCCTCTACCCCGATGTCGCGACGCTGGACGCGCATCGCATGCCGTTTTCCTATGGGCGGCGCGGCAATCCGACGGTGCGCAGCCTGGAGGACGCGGTCGGTGCGCTGGAAGGCGCGGCGAAGGTCGCGCTGTTCCCCTCGGGGCTCGGCGCCGCGACCGGCGCGATTCTTGTCGCCTGCTCGGCCGGCGATCATCTGCTGATGGCCGACACCTGCTACGCCCCGACGCGGATTTTCTGCGACAAGGTGCTGCGGCGATTCGGGGTCGAGACGACCTATTACGACCCGACCATCGGCGCCGGTATCGCGGCGCTGTTCCAGCCGAACACCAAGGCCGTGTTCTGCGAGAGCCCGGGCTCGCTGACCTTCGAGGTGCAGGATGTGCCGGCCATCGCGGCCGTGGCGCATGCGCATGGCGCTGCCGTGCTGCTCGACAACACCTGGGCGACGCCGCTGTTCTATCCAGCGCTGGCGCGCGGCGCGGACCTCTCGATCCAGGCGGTGACGAAATATATCGGCGGCCATGCCGATGTGATGATGGGCTATATCGCGGCGAACGAGGCCTGGGCCAGACGGCTCGAGGATTTCCATCACCATACCGGTTTCTATGTCAGCGGCGACGACGCGTTCCTCGCGCTGCGCGGCTTGCGCACGCTCAGTGTGCGGCTCAAGCGGCACCAGGAGACGGCGCTGGCCCTGGCGCGCTGGCTGCAGGGCCGGCCGGAGGTGGCGCGGGTGCTCTACCCTGCCCTCGACGGCGATCCGGGGCATGCGATCTGGAGCCGCGACTTCACCGGCGCTTGCGGCCTGTTCGGCGTGGTGCTGAAGCCCGCGAGCAAGGCCGCGGTCGCTGCGATGATCGACGGCCTGACGCATTTCGGGCTCGGATTTTCGTGGGGCGGCTATGAGAGTCTTCTTGTGCCGTCGGATATCCACCGCACCGCCAAACGCTTCGCGGCGGAGGGGCCGGTGATCCGCATCCATGCGGGCCTGGAAGACGCGGACGATCTGATCGCAGACTTGACCAAGGGCTTCGAACGGCTCACATCGGCGACATGACCGACACGCTTTCCCACGCGCAATTCGTTTCCGAAGTCGCGTTCACCGCCGACGGGCTCGTGCCGGTGATCGCGCAACGCGCGCAGACCGGCGAGGTCCTGATGTTTGCATGGATGAACAAGCACACGCTGGAAGAGACGCTGGCGACCGGGCACGTCACCTATTGGTCGCGCTCGCGCAAGAAGGTGTGGCGCAAGGGCGAGGAGTCGGGTCACGTTCAGCGCCTCGTGGAAGCGTGGATCGATTGCGACGGCGACGTGCTGCTGATGAAGGTCGACCAGATCGGCCCGGCCTGCCACACCGGCGCGCCGAGCTGTTTCTTCCGGCAGGCGAGGATCGACCTTAAACCTTGAGGCCCTTGCGGCGCTGGCTTGTTTCGTGCCGGCGGTCGGCGGGCGGCGCGATGTCGCCCGGATAATTGTGGACCATCAGCGCGACGGTCAGGCCAAGCCCGGCGCCGACGACCAGCGCGAGCAGCCAGTTCGATTCGGCGACGGCGAGCAGCGCTACCGCTCCCAGCACCGCGCAGATCAGGTACATCGTCCGTTTTCGCATGGTCGGCCCCTCGGAAGCCTCAGCCCACAAATATGCTGCGCAAGTGCGAATTCAAGAACGTCATGGCGGGATCGAGCTTTTCGCGTAGCGCGCAGAAATCCCCGAATTTCGGATAAAGTTCCGCGAATTCCTCATGGCCGCGCGTGTGGCGCTTGCCCCAGTGCGGGCGCCCCTCGACGCTGCGGAAGATGCTTTCGCACATGTCGAACAGCCGCGCCGTGTTGACCCGGTGATATTGGTGCACGGCGATTGTGGCGCTTTTGCGCTGGTAGAACGGGCTCAGCCAGACGTCGTCGGCATGCACCGTGCGGTATTCGATGGGAAAGCCGGTGTTGATGCGGCGCTTGCGGATTTCCGCGACGATCTTGCGGATGGTCTCCGGCCCCTTCTCGTAGGGCACCGCGTATTCCATCTCGTTGAACCGCGTATTGCGCGGGCTGGGCAGTATCTCGTGGCTCCAGCGCACACGCTCGCCGCCGCCCATGCCGCCGGAGAAGATGCCGTGCGCGCGCCGCAGCAGGAACGGCGCGTAAGGGAGCACCTCGTTGATCCATTCGAACAGCCGCGCATCGGCGCCGGATTTGAGGCCGCGGTCGCGCATATATTCCGCCGAGCGCGGCTCGGGCGCTTTGGCGTCGCTCTCGTTGAGCGTCTTGCACACCGCGACGTCGGAATAGGGAAACCAGAAGAACTCGAAATGACGATTCTCGGCGACGAGCGTGTCGAGCTTGCTCCACAATTCGTCGAGCGGGAGCAGGAAGTTCTTTTCCAGCAATTTGTAGACCGGACGCAGCTTCATCGCGATCTCGAGCATCACGCCGAGCGTACCCATCGAGGTGCGCCCGCCGGCGAACACCTCGGGGTTCTCGTCCGGCGAGCAATGCAGCGTCTCGCCGCTCGCCAGCAGCAATTGGAAATGCGCGACCTCAGCCGAGAAGCTGCCCAGCGTCGGGCCGGTGCCGTGCGTACCGGTGCCGACCACGCCGCCCAGCGTCTGGCGGTCGATGTCGCCCATGTTCTTGAGGGCGCAGCCGAAGGGATGGATCAGCGAGCCGATCTCCCACAGCGGGGTCGCCGCGCCGAAGGTTGCGACCTGGGTATCGGGATTGAAGCCCTTGAGGCCGGTGAAGGCGGAGAGGTCGATCAGCGTGCCGTCGGTCGCGTTGAGCGGCGTGAAGGAGTGTCCGCTGCCCGGCACGCGCACCGGCGCCTTGCCTTGGCGCACCGCGGCGGCGAGATCGACTTCGTCCTTCGGCGTCACGATCTGGCGCGGTTTGCACACCACCCCGCCCGACCAGTTCGACCACTTCCCGCCGACGATTTTCATGGCTGACGCCCGAAGATGACCGGCGGCGTTTTAGACCTCGTGACGGCGGCGTCAATCTTGCTTTTTGCGGCGGCAATGAGTTGCGAAGGCGAATATTGGTTGACAAGGAAACCATAATATATAGTTTCCTTATCAACCATTGGATATCGGATGAAGCGCAAGGCGAACTCCCCTATCGACGCGCACCTCGGCTATTGGCTGCGCTATGTCTCCAATCACATCTCGCACGCCTTCGGCGGCAAGCTGGCCGATCGCGGCGTGACCGTGGCCGAATGGGTCGTCTTGCGGGAATTATACGACGGAGATGCGACGGCGCCGAGCGCGCTGGCCGTCCGTCTCGGCATGACGCGCGGTGCGATCTCCAAGCTCGCGGACCGGTTGGCGGACAAGCGGCTGCTGGCGCGCACGGCGGACGAGACCGACCGGCGCTTCCAGGCGCTGGCGCTGACGCCACAGGGCCGCAAACTGGTGCCGGAGCTTTGTGCCCTCGCCGACCGCAACGATGCGGAATTCTTCGGGCACCTGACGCCCGCCGAACAAGCCATGATCGAAACCGTCATGAAAGACATCGTCCGCCGCTGCGGGCTTCGCAGCGTGCCGATACAATAGGAGAGAACGATGAATGTGAATGCAAAAGCCGTGGCACACGAGTGCTCGGCGCTGTCGGATGAAGGCTCCGCAAGTTTCGCCGAGATCGTCGGCCGCCTCGGCGCAGCGCAAGTCGAGCGTTACCATGCCGACCTGACGCGCGCCGAAAAAACCTACTACTGGCCGGACGGAGCATCCGAGCAGGTGCCGAATGCCCCTATTGCCGAAGCGCCGGCGGCACGGTTCTCGCCCGAAAGCATGAAAGCCGCCGTGCGCGCGGCCCAGGCCGGCACAGTCCGCTACAAGGAATTCTGCGCGCTGGCGGCCGCTTCGGGCTGCGTGGGCTATGACGTCTTCATTGCCGGCAAACGTGTCGTCTATTACGGCCGCACCGGCGACAGCCATGTCGAATGGTTTCCGGGCGCGCAACCGTCGCCCTAGATATCCGCGAACTTCGGGCTGCGCTTCTCCAGGAAGTGGTCGACGCCTTCCTTGAAGTCGGGCCATTTGAAGCTCGGCGGCATTTCGGCGTCGGCGGTGACGAGGGCTTCGCCGAAATCCTGGAAGTAGGACTTCCACACCTGCGCCTTCATCACGGCCATCGAGCGCGGCGACACCGTGTCGGCAAGGCCGCGGGCATAGGCCATGACGTTGTCCATGAAGGTGTCGGCGGCGAACACCTTGTTGACGAGGCCCATCTGCATCGCCTCCGCCGGCGAGACGCGGCGCGACGACAGCAGCAGATCGAGCGCATGCGCGGGACCGACCAGGCGCGGCAGCAGCCACGAGATGCCGTGCTCGGCGATCAGGCCGCGCTGCGCGAAGGCGGTGGTGATCACCGCCTTGTCGGAGAGGAAGCGCATGTCGGCATAGAGCGCCATGATCAGCCCGATGCCGGCGGCGGGGCCGTTGATCGCGGCGATCACCGGCTTCTTGGTGCGCATGAAATAGGCGAAGCGCTTCATGTCGCCGAAATCCTCGTCGAGGTCGGGGCCGTAGCCGGACTTGAAACGCGGCATCAGCTCGGCATCGGCCGGCGGCAGCGACTCGCGGCCGCCAGCGCCCTGGATGCCTTGCAGCAGGTCCATGTCGGCGCCGGCGCAGAAGCCGCGCCCGGCCCCGGTCAGCACGATGACGCGGACATGCGTGTCGTTCGCCGCGTCGGCGAAGGCGTGTTTGAGGCTGGTCGCGAGGCCGTCGGTATAGGCGTTGAGCCGGTCGGGCCGGTTCAGCGTGATGGTCGCGATGCGGTCCTTCACGTCATAGAGAATGTCGGGATATTTGCTCATGTCGTCCTCCGCGCGGCCCGCTCTGTTGCGGCGGCCTGCCGGGCATGATCCCATATTCCCGTGGCCATCGGGAGCCTTCCATGACGGAAACTTATCGCACCATTTTGTTCGAGACAGTCGAGCCCGGCGTCGCGCGGCTGACGCTGAACCGGCCCGACCACATGAACGCCTACACCAACCCGATGTGCGACGAGATCGTGGCGGCGCTGCACGCCTATATGGATGACGACGCCTTGCGCTGCCTGATCCTGACCGGCGCGGGGCGCGGCTTCTGCTCCGGCGGCGACGTCAGCGGCAGTCCGCGCGAGGGCGAGCTGCCCTCGCCTCACTTCCGCAACAAGCAGATGGGCCACGGCCAGGAGATGCGCGTCGGCATGCACCGCGTGGTCGCCACGCTGCACCGGATGGACAAGCCGGTGGTCGCGGCGGTGAACGGCGCGGCGGTGGCGGGCGGGCTGACGCTGGCGCTGGCCTGCGATTTCCGCATTGCGGCGGACACCGCCAGGCTCGGCGACACCTCGGGCAAGTTCGCGCTGCTGCCGGACGAAGGCGGCGCCTGGTTCTTCCCGCGCTTCATGGGGCTCGACCGCGCGCTCAAGATGTCGCTGCTGGCGGAGGTTTATCCCGCCGCCGAAGCGCTCGCGCTCGGCCTCGTCACCGAGGTCGTGCCGGCGGCCGAATTGCCGGAGCGCACCCTCGCCTTCGCTCGCGCCATCGCCAAGCGCGCGCCGCTCGCGGTGCGGCTGGCCAAGAACATGATGCGCAAGGGGCTGGATTCGAGCCTGGAGAACTCGCTCGACGACGCGGCGCTGTCGGTGATGATCGCCAATCCGAGCCAGGACGTGCGCGAGGGCGTCAGCGCCTTCTTCGCCAAGCGCGAACCGAAATTCGAAGGCCGCTGATCAGTAGCGCGCGATGTGGCCGGTGCTGACCCAAGAGACGGCGGTGGCGCGGCCCAGCGTGTCGAGCGAGGCGGTGCTGTGCGCCGGCGGCGCTACGGCCGGCGATGTGTCGGCATCCGAGGCGGCGGCCTGCGTCGCGCCGAGCACGGCAGCGGTGCCGAGCGGCGCCAGCACCGCGATGGCCGTGGCCAGTGTCAGTCTTTTGCATACGCGGACAAATTCGGGGCTCATCGCAACCATCCCTGACAAACCGGCGGCACACTCACCGCTCGTGGAGGGAACGGCGAATCCCCGTGTTGTTTCCATGGGCTTGTGGGAATTTTTGCATCATGTCGCGATGTTGACGATCCGCACACCGGTCTCCTCGACATAGCGGTGCCAGTCCTCGACCAGGCCGGCGAGACGCGCGGGCTCGGCGGCGGCGCGGTCGTCGGTCTCGCCGGGATCGGCGGCCAGGTCGTAGAGCTGCCATGTCCCAGGCCCATCCGGCGGCGGCAGGAGCAGCGCTTTCCAGTCGCCGCGCCGGATCGCGCAGCGCCCGAACAATTCCCAACCCGTCGCGGTGGCATCGGTATGCACGGTCTCCGCCGTGCCGGAGAGATAGGGCAGCAGCGACCTGCCGCGCATCTTCTCGATGGGTTTGCCATGCCAGCTGCCGCCGGGATGGGCGATGCCCGCGAGTTCGAGCAGCGTCGGCGCAAGATCCATCGCGGTCGCGAAAGTCGTGCTGATGCCGTTCTGGCGGGCCAAGTCCCTGCCCGTGATGAACGCGACGACCCGGATACCGCCTTCGGTGGTGTGGGTCTTGTAGAGCCGCGACGGCGCGGTCGCCGCTTGCGCCCAGCGCGGCCCGTACCAGACATAGGAGTTCGGCCGGCCGATATTCTCCAGCCGGTTGTCGTAGTTCTCGGCGATAAATTCCATCAGCTTGGGGCCGAACACCGGCACCGCCTCGATCAGCGCGCCTTCCGCGCCATTGTCCGATAGGAACACGATGACGGTATCGTCGAGTTCGCCCTTGCGTTCGAGGTGATCGACCAGTCGGCCGACATTCCAGTCGATGCGCTCGACCATCGCGGCATAGACTTCCATCGCGCGCGCAGAGACCGCGCGTTCCTCAACCGTCATTTCGTCCCACGGCTTGTTGCGCGCGACGACGGGATGCGGAACGACATCGGGCGCGCACAGGCCGCGTTCGATCAATCCCTTGAGCCGCGCGGTGCGCAGCGCGTCCGGCCCGGCATCGTAACGGCCGCGATATTTCGCGATCAGATCGTCCGGCGCCTGCAGCGGCCAGTGCGGCGCGGAGAAGGCGAGCCAGGCGAAGAACGGCGTGTCGGCATCGCGCGGTGCACCCAGGCATTCGATCATCTTATCGGTGAAACCGTCGGACGTATAAAAATCGTCCGGCAACCCGACGAAGGCGCCGTCCTCGGTGTAGAGCATCTCCTGGCGGCGGAACCCCGTGCCGGCCTTGGGCGAGGATGCGTAATGGTTCGCAGCACCGGGCAGCAACGCGAAGGAGCGCGTAAAGCCGCGGGCGTGCGGCGCGGTCTCCAGCGTCATGCCCAGATGCCACTTGCCCGACAGCGCGGTGAAGTAGCCGGCATCGCGCAGCAACTCGGTCACCGTGACGACACGGTCGTTGAGATAACCCTCATAACCCGGCTTGCCGCGCTGCTCGCGCGTCGCGACCTCGTCGAGCGTGCCGAGCCCCGCGATGTGATGGTCGGTGCCGGTGAGCAGCATCGCGCGGGTCGGCGAGCAGGCCGGCGCGGTGTGGAAATCGGTGAAGCGCAGGCCGCGCATCGCAAGGCGGTCGAGGTTCGGCGTCGCGATCTCGCCGCCGAACGCGCCGAGGTCGGAGAAGCCCAGATCGTCCGCCACGATCACGAGAAAATTCGGACGGCGCGCCATGAGAAGAATCCGCTGTGAACCGCGCACAGCGTAGCGGCTCGGCCCTGCGGTTCAATGCGCCTACGGATAATCGAGCTTGGGGTGAAAATCGCCGCGGCCTTCCGGCGTGGTGTCGAGCAGATTCCACAGCGGATCCAGCAGATCGTTGTGGCGATATTCCTGCCCCGGCTCGGGCGGCACATAGAGCAGCTCCGAACCCCAGAAGTGGCGGACCCTATCGCCCTCGCGGCGGAAGACGTTGAGGATGGGCATGTCCCATTCCTCGCCTTCCTTGAAATCCTGCTGGCGGCGCATCGCCGGGCTGAGCCCGGTGGAGTCGCCATAGTAGTCGCGGCTGTAGCTGTTTCCGTCCGTCGACAGTAGCTTGAGGTCGTTCCAACCGCGCAGCTGCGCGAAATCCAGGATGCGCGGCAGCGGCGATTTGGCGACGGCGACAAAAGCGATGCGCTGCTCGATATGGCGAACCTGGCCGGCGATGCCGTCGAGGAAATGCGTGCAGCCAGGGCATGGCCGCTCGCGCTCCGGCCCGTACATGAAGCTGTAGACCGCCAGGGTGTCCTTGCCGGGCGCGAACAGCTGCGACAGATGCGTGGGACCGTCCACGCCGACGAAGCGGTAGTCTTCGGGAATCGCGCCACCCAGCGGCAGCTTGCGGCGCCGCGCGGCGACCTGCTCCACCTGCCGGCGCAGCGCGATCTCCGCCAGCAGCAGCGTGTTGCGCGTCGCGCGGTATTCGTCGCTCTCGTTGGGGAAGTGCAGATGTTCCACGCGAAGCTCCTTGAAGGGCGAGGCAACAACAGAACCGGCGCCGCCGGATTATGTTCCGCTGGTTACGCAATGGTGGCCCCGGCGTGACTCGAACACGCAACATCCTGCTTAGAAGGCAGGTGCTCTATCCAGTTGAGCTACGGGGTCCTGTTGGCGACCGTCCGGCAGCCCTGCCAAAGGGCCGCCGACAGGGGGAATACACGGGGATTGGGAAATTTTCGATGGCTGAGTTAGAAAATGCCGGAAATTCGGGACTGTAGACGATGAAGCAGACCGCAGGACTGGTGCTGGGATTGCTGCTGTCCGTGCCGACGGGCGGCGCGGCGGCGGCCGGGACGAACCTTTACGCGACCTGCATCTTCGATCCGACCGAATCCGGTCCCGGCCGGGACGGCACCGTCGCGGACGGCCTGGGCGGCATGAGCGTTTCGCTGCTCTACGATTTCGGCAAGGGCGTGGTGGCGTTCGGCAATGGCAGCACGGTCCGCCTGACCAAGGCGGATGCCGATACGATCGAGTTCGTCGAGCAGGAGTACACCGTCACCTACCGCCGCGACGATGGCGATCTGATCAGCCATGACGGCAAGACCGCCTATGACGGCGTCTTCCACTGTGTCGCCGTCCCGCGCGCGGGATAGCGGCGGCCGGCCGGTTCGCCCCGCGCGTTATTTGGGCGTCAGCGCGGCGGCTTCGTCGGCCATCATGACGTCGATGTTGAAATAATAGGTCTGCGCGGCGCCATTCTCGTCTACCACCGACATCGCGTCGCAGGCATGACCGCCGTCCGAGATCAGCGCCTGTTGCGTGAACCGCAAGCCGAGCATGGCGAGCATGACGTACTCTTCCTTCACCTGCGTCGCCTCCCAGCCGGTCGCGCAGGTCTTGCCGTCGCCGGTGCCGGTGATCGAACGCAGCAATCCGAATTCCAGGAAATGGTGAAGATCGGCACAGGCATCGTCGTGCAAGATCGCGCAGGACTGCCGCAGCAGCTTGTGCGCCCACATATCGGTGAAATCGAGCGACAGGATCTGCTCGGCCTTGTCGCGGATGACCGGCGCGTCCTCGGCCTTGAGCGCCGCGCCGAGGTCGGCGTTCAATTGCTTCATCGCGTCGTAGGCCGCGCCCGCGCGCCGGCGCGCGGCACTCTTGAGATAGGCGACACGCAAGGCACGGAAATCGACGCTCTCGTCATGCGCCGCGGCTCTTGCGACCAGGGCCGAGTAGTCGTCGCCATCGGTGGGCAGCTTGATGTTCGGCGAAATCCCCGCCGCGTTGGCCGCGCCACTCAACAGCAGGATCAATCCCGCGATCGCCGCCGCTCTCATTTCGTCGCTCCGCAATCCGTTCGGCGGAGCTTAGACTAGATTTCGAGGGCCGGCACGCCGCAGCTAGTGCGACCACGGCTCCTTGCGGTCGACGCGGAAATTGTCGGAATAGGCCTTGGCCTTGGCTGCCGGTTTGTGCGGCTCGAACACCTGATAGGGGATCGCGTTCTTTTGCGCGTAGGCGACCGCTTCCTCGCTGCTGTCGAACTCCAGCACCAGCTGCTGGCGCATGTCGCGCGAGCTGGTCCAGCCCATCAGCGGATCGGGCGCCTTGGCGGCCTCGGGTTCGTATTCCAGGAGCCACATGCGGGTCCCGGCCTTGCCCGACTGCATGGCGTTCCTCGCCGGCTGATAGATGCGCGCACGCATGATCAAACTCCTTACGTCGACAGCCGTCCGCCCTCAAATCACGCCGTAGCGCCAGCGAAGGCGGATGGTCGGGGCGGCGGGATTCGAACTCGCGACCCTTAGCTCCCAAAGCTAATGCTCTACCAGGCTGAGCTACGCCCCGAACCGGACCGGGGTCAGATAGCCCATGCCTCCCGGAGGGGCAAGGCGCTCAGCGCGCGCTGTGGAAAATCACCGAATGGACCTTGTCGCCGGGCTTGATTCCGAGCGCGTGGGCCTCGCCGCCATTGATCTCCAGCACCGCCTGGACCGGCTCGGCGGCATAGATCGAGGCCAGCGAATAGGGCACCGCGTTGGGCTCGACCGAGGAGACCGTACCGTCCGCCTTGATGAACACCATGTCGAGCGGCAGTGGCGTGTTCTTCATCCAGAACGAGACCCGCGCCTCCTCGTGGAAGTCGAACAGCATGCCGGCGTCCGGCGGCAGCTCGTGACGGTACATCAGGCCGCGCTCCTGCGAGGCGGCGTCGGCCGCGATCTCCACCGTGAAGGATTTGGGCCCGTTCGCGGTATCGACGCGGATCGTCTCCACCGGCAAGCCCGAATGGCGCGGCGACACATCGCCGAACATCGCGCACGACGCCAAAGACATCGCCATGAGACCCAAAGCAGCCAAGCGCATGGTTCAACTCCCCCGAGTTGGATGTTTATTTTTCGAAAGTCTGCCGCATCGCGCGCTGAAGCGCAAAGATTCCGAATTGCGGAACCCAATGGGCCACCGACCGGTAATCGCCGCGCCACCAGCTGGGATGGTGCAGGTTAACCTCGATGTGATCGAGCGCGCTGGCCAGCAGGGCCGCGTTGCCGCTCGCCTCGGCCAGCGCCAGCAAGGCCCAGCCCCGGCTGAAATTGAGGGCGTAGTGATGCGCCTTGCGCGGCGCGGTGACGGGGCGCAGCGCCAGCAGGCGCGAACCCGCCTTGTCCATCACCTGCTCCACGCTCGCGGCGCCGGTGCGCACCAGCACTTCGCAGAACATCGGCGTGACCGCCATGAAATCGGGCCAGCTTTCCTCTTCGCTCTGCGTCGGCAGGCGGTCGAGAGCGCCGGCGATCGCGGCGCCGGCCTCGCGCACGAAATCGGCGACTTCGGGACGGCTTTCCACCTGCGCATAATCGAGCAGGTTGATCAGCGCCCAGCACGGATTGGCGTATTCGCGCGCGAAAGGATCGTTCAGCCGGCCGCGATATTGCGCGATCAGCGATGCGGCCACGTCGCGCGCCATGAAGGTCAGCCGGGTCGAGCCCGTCACGAGCCGATCCTCCAGCGCCAGGCGCAGGAACCAGGCGCGGCCATAGGGCATCTCGAATTGCGGCCGCGCCGTCAGGTCGGCGGCCTCCAGCGCGAGCTTGGCCGGCATCAGGATGTTGTCGACGATCGAATCGTATTGCGGATCGCCGCTCTGGCCGCGCAGCGCGAGCAGCGCCCACACGGCATGGCACGCGGAGTGCCAATCGATGCAGCCATGGAAGGCGGGATGCGCCGTGTCGTGCCGCAGCACGTGCTTGGCCGGAACCTGCGCCAGCAGCGCCATCCAATGCGGCGCCTCGGCCTGGAAGGCGCGTAGGCGCGCTACGACATCGCTCATCGATTCACCCGGTAAAGACCCGGCTTAAGGATCGATGAGCACGATCTCCGCTGCAAGCTCGCCTTTGGGGCCTTCGCCCGTGCGCACCTGGACCCGCTGGCCCTGGCGCAACTCGCGGATGCCGGAGCGGCGCAGGGTCTCCATATGGACGAAGACATCCGGCGTATCGCCGCCGCGCGACACGAAGCCATAGCCTTTGCCGCGGTTGAACCATTTGACGATGGCTTCGAACGGCTCGCCGGCCGGCTCGGCGGTGTAGCGCGCCTGGCGTGGGGCGGTCTGGGGCACCGCCTGGGCGGTCGAGTTGTCGAGCGAGATCAGGCGCGTTGCCTGCAATCCGCGCGGACCCTGGACCGCTTCGCAGACGACCTTGGCGCCTTCATAGGCGGCCTTGAAGCCCGATTGCCGCACGCAGGTCTGATGCAGCAGGATATCGCCGTCGATCCCGCCCGAGGGCCGGATGAAACCGTAGCCCTTGTTGAGATCGAACCATTTGACCAGCCCCATGACCTCGAGGCCGGGACCGCCGCCGTCCATACCGCCTGACATTGCTGCCATAACCATGTCGTGCCTCATGAAATATGCAAAAAAACCGGGCGCAAGCCTCTTGCACCCGGGCTGAATCTGTCACGATACAGAGATGGCCTGTACCCATCATTCAGGGGGGTAGTCAGGGCTGCCTACAACCAGCGGAACGGAATTCGAGATGGACTTTACCGGGCGTTATGTCATCGCCGCGCCGCCGCAGAGGGTGTGGGACGCGATCAACGATCCGGCGGTGCTGAAGGCCTGTATTCCGGGCTGCGAGCAACTCGACAAGACGACGCCGACCGAATTCGTGGCCACGGCGCGGCTGAAAATCGGTCCCCTCAGCGCCGTGTTCAAAGGCAAGGTTCAGCTCGGCGATCTCGACCCGCCGCACAGCCTGCGGTTGTCGGGCGAAGGGGCCGGCGGGGTCGCGGGATTCGCCAAGGGCGGCGCGGTCGTCACGCTGACGCCGGAGGGCGACGGAACGATCCTCAGCTACACCGCGCAGGCGACGGTGGGCGGCAAGCTGGCGCAGATCGGCCAGCGCATGATCGACGGCGCCGCCAAGATGATCGCCGACGATTTCTTCAAGCGCTTCAGCGCCGCCATCGGGCCCGAGCTGATGCCCGACCCGCCGGTCGAGAGCCTGCTCCACCACACGCCGCATGCGACGGCGGAAGTCGTCGCCGATGCGCCGCCGCGCCGGGGGCTTTCGCCGGCCGTCTGGGTGATCGGGCTTATCGCCGTGGTCGCGATTTTGCTGCTGGTGTTTTCGGTGCGGGCTTGAGCGGCGCCTTAGCCGCGGCCGCCTTCCTGAACAGCGAATCGAGATCGGGCAGATCCTCGTCCGACGCCTTGGCAACCTGGCGCTCGCTGAGCAATTCGCCGCCGATCGACCAGCTGTCGCGATCGTGCTCCTGGATCAGCACCTGGGTCTGGTCGCGGTCGAGCTCGAAAATCTCGCTGATCGCATCGGTGATCGCGATGGCGAGGCGGCGGCGCTTCTCCAGCGGCCGGCCGGCGGCAATATGGACGATGGCGAAAGGCATGCAGCGCTCCCCGATTGACCGGCTTTGGTGTTATCATAGACTCCGAAACCTTCCTTTCCCACGCCCCAAAAGGACTGCTCATGACCGTTGTCTCACTGACGGTGAACGGAAATCCGGTGCAAGTCGAAACCGAGGACCGCACCCTCCTCGTCTATTTCCTGCGCGAGCAGCTGCGCCTGACCGGCACCCATATCGGCTGCGACACCAGCCAGTGCGGCGCCTGTGTCGTGCATGTCGACGGCAAGGCGGTGAAATCCTGCTCGATGTTCGCGGTGCAGGCGCAAGGCGCGCAGGTCACCACCATCGAAGGCCTCGCCAAAGACGGCAAGCTGCATCCGGTGCAGGAGGCGTTTCGTGACAATCACGGCCTGCAATGCGGCTTCTGCACGCCGGGGATGATCATGACCGCGGTCGATATGATCCGCCGCAAAGGCGCGATGGACCGCGACACGATTCGCCACGAGCTCGAAGGCAATATCTGCCGCTGCACCGGTTACGTGAACATCGTCTCGGCGATCGAGGATGCGTCGCGCCGCATGACCGAAAGTGCGGAGAAGGCGGCATGATCCCCTATCAATTCAACTACAAGCGCGCGACATCGGTGGCCGAGGCCGAGGAGATGCTGCGCGACTCGCCGGAAGGCAAGCTGCTCGCCGGCGGCCAGACGCTGATCGCGGCGATGAAGATGCGTCTCGCCAACCCGTCGGACCTGATCGACATCTCGGGCATCAAGGATTTGAATTACATCCGCGTCGGCCCCGACGCTATCGCCATCGGCGCGGCGACGACGCATTTTGAAGTCGCGACCTCAAGGGAGGTCGCGGGCGCCATCTCCGCCCTCGCCCATCTCGCCTCGATCATCGGCGATCCTGCGGTGCGCCACAAAGGCACGCTGGGCGGCTCGGTCGCCAACAACGATCCGGCGGCGGATTATCCCGCCGCGGTCCTGGCGCTGAACGCGACGATCACGACGAACAAGCGCAGCATTGCGGCAGACGATTTCTTCACCGGCATGTTCTCGACCGCGCTCGAAGACAGCGAGATCCTCACCGAGGTCTCGTTCCCGATCCCGCAAAAATCGTCCTACAAGAAATTCCAGAATCCCGCGTCGCGCTATGCGATGGCCGGCGCCTTCGTGGCCAAATTGAAGGACGGCAGCATCCGCGTCGCGATCACCGGCGCCGGGCCTTGCGTGTTCCGCGTGCCGGAGATGGAAGCGGCGCTGGCGAAGAATTTCACCGCCGAAGCGGTGGCGCAGATCGCGGTCGATGCCTCGGGACTGAACTCGGACATCCACGGCTCGGCGGAGTATCGCGCCAATCTCGTCACCGTGATGGCCAAGCGCGCGGTGGCGGAAGCGGCATGAGCACCGACAGCGACGTGCTGGCGACCGCCGAGGCGTGGATCGCGGCGAACCACAAGGTGGCGCTCGGCACCGTGATCAGGACCTGGGGCTCGGCGCCGCGCCAGGCTGGCAGCCAGATCGCGGTGCGCGACGACGGCGCGTTTGTCGGCTCAGTCAGTGGCGGCTGCATCGAAGGCGCGGTGATCGAAGAGGCCCTCTCCGCAATGGCCGACGGCAAGGTGCGGACGATCGATTTCGGCGTGAGCGACGAGACGGCGTGGTCGGTCGGGTTGGCCTGCGGTGGGAAGATCGAGATCTTCGTTGAGCCGGTCGTTTGATTGTCATTCCCGCGAAAGCGGGAATCCAGAAGCAACTGACTGGATGCCCGCCTGCGCGGGCATGACAGGCGAATGTCATGCGCATTGAACTCCTCAAGGCCCTCAACGCCGCCCGCCGCGAGGGCCGCGCCATCGTCCGCGCCACCGATCTGGCGACCGGCGAAGACCGGCTGATCGATCCCGCGGCGGACATCTCGCCGCTCGGCGAGGCGGCCGCCGGCGCAGCGCGCGCCGACACCTCCGGGCCGGCGCAGATCGAGGGGCGTTCGTGGTTCCTGTCGGTGTTCAACCCGCCGCTCGATCTCGTCATTGTCGGCGCGGCGCATATCGCGCAGCCCTTGTGCCGGATGGCGCGCGAGACAGGCTACGAGATTCGCATCGTCGATCCGCGTACCGCGTTCGCGACGCCGGCGCGCTTTCCCGGCGTGGCGATCAGCCATGACTGGCCGGATGAAGCGCTCGCCAAGGCGCCGCTTGGGCGGCGCAGCGCCATCGTCTTCCTCAGCCACGATCCCAAGATCGACGATCCCGGCCTGATCGCGGCGCTCAAGTCGGAGTGCTTCTATATCGGCACGCTGGGCTCGAAGAAGACGCAGGCCGCGCGCGCCGCGCGGATGCGGGCGGCGGGATTTGGCGACAACGCATTGTCTCGCATTCACGGCCCGGTCGGCCTCGACATCGGCGCGAAAAGTCCCGCGGAGATCGCGGTGTCGATCCTGGCGGAGATGACGCTGGTGTTGAGGGGCAACAAACGCAGCCCGCTACCCTCCCCTTGAGGGAGGGTGAAGACCCGCGCATTACTCGTCGCCCGACGAATGATCCCCGCCGCGACCATGGTCCCAGTCGCCATGGCTGCGGCTGTGGAAATGCGGCTTCATTTCGTCGGCGGTGATGACGCCGTCATGGTCGTGGTCGAGCCGCGCGAACATCTTGAGTGGCGACGCGGCGAATTCGGCGATCGACAGCTTGCCGTCGCCATCCTTGTCGAGGCGCTGGAACATCTTGTCGTTCATGTCGTGATAATGCACCGCCATGTCGGCGGTGAACGACGCGAGCGTCAGATAGGCCGCGCCACCCGACGCGGCCTGGAAATGCTTCGCCATGACATTGTCGAACTCGGGGCGCGTCACCGTGCCGTCGCGGGTGATGTCGGCGTCGCCGCAGAACCGCGCGCGCCCGAAGCCGCTGCCGCCACTGCTGCGATGCTCATAACCGCCGCGTGCGAAACCGCCGGGGCCATGTCCGCCGCCATGCCAGTCGCCACGGCGCCGGCCGCGATCCGCGCCATCGTCCGAACCGCCCGAGCGATAATCGGCATGCACCGTCGACCCGCACGACACCGAACCGGTGCCGTCGCGATCCATCATCTGGAAATGCGCCCGCTGCGGCGCGGCGAATTCGTCGAGCGACAGCTTGCCGTCGCCGTTCCAGTCGATGCGCCGGAACATCTCGGCGACGTGCTGTTTGAACTCGTCCTGATGGATGGCGATGAACTGATCTTCCGTCATGCCCGGCTGCTTGTGCGTCGCCGCGGCGAAGCGGGTGCCCAGCACGTTGTTGAACTCGGCGCGGGTGACCTTGCCGTCTTTGTTGGCGTCGAACTCGGCCAGCATGCGGTCGCTCAGCTTGCCGCGATGCAGGAGGCCCTGCATCGGGCCGTCGGGCGGCATCGGCCCATCCATGTGGGCGTAAGCGAGGGTCGAGCCGCCGAAAAGGACAGCAGCGCTGAGCAAAAGCGCGATTTTGGTGTTCCGGGTCATTATGAATGCCTTTCCAAATCCTGCGGTTGCAAAAGACCAACCCGGGGTCGCAAAAGGATACCGGAACAAAACGTGACCGTATCAAAGTGTGCCGTAAACATTGCCGTGGAAACTTTGTCGCAATCGGGTTTGCAGAGCCGGTTCCGAAGGCTCAGATTGCAGACACATGATCAAGGACGACACCAAGCCTCACGTTCTGCTGGTGGAGGACGCGCGCGACATCCGCGAGCCCCTCGCCCGTTATCTGCGCGAACAGGGCTACCGCGCCACCACGGCCGCCGACGCCATCGCGGCCCGCAAGGTGATGAAGGGCTCGGCGATCGACCTCGTGGTGCTCGACATCATGATGCCGGGCGAGGACGGGCTCAGCCTGTGCCGCTCGATCCGCGAGACCTCGCAAATCCCTGTCATCCTGCTCACCGCGCGCGGCGAGGAGGTCGACCGCATCATCGGCCTCGAAATGGGCGCCGACGACTACATCCCCAAGCCGTTCAGCCCGCGCGAGCTGATCGCGCGCGTCGCCGCCGTACTGCGCCGCACCCATGCACTGCCGCCGCGCCAGAAGCCGCCGACCGCCGAGCGCATCAAGTTCGGCGACTGGCTGCTCGACACCGGCCAGCGCGAGCTGATCGGGATCGATGGCGTGGCGCTGCCGCTGTCGAGCGGCGAATTCCGGTTGCTCAGCGCCTTGCTCGAGCGGCCCAAGATCGCGCTGACCCGCAACCAGCTGCTCGACCTCACCAAGGGCCGCGACGCCGACCTGTTCGATCGCTCGATCGACAACCATGTCAGCCGGCTGCGCAAGAAGATCGAGCCGGACCCCAAGAACCCGCGCTACATCAAGACGGTGTGGGGCGGCGGCTATATCTTCGCGATGGATCCGGAAGTGCAATGAAGCTGTGGCCGCGTACCCTGGGCGTCCAGCTCATCATGGTCACCGCGTCGGCGGTGCTGATCTCCAATCTCGGCGTCGCGGCCTGGTTCCAGCTCGGCAACCAGCGCATGAGCGAGAGCGACCAGAACGACCGCCTGCTCGACCGCGCCGCCGCGATGTCGACATTGCTGGCGGCGATCCCGGCCAAGGCGCGCGAGGGCGCCGCGGTCGCGATGAGCTCGGGCGCCTGGCGCTACATGTTGCTGCACGGCAAGCCTGCGGCGGTGCCCGAGACGGAGGAAGAAGCCAGGCTCCTCGCCCGTCTCAGGGAACTGCTGCCCGACGACAAGGCGAAGCAGGTGACGTCGCTCAAATTCGTCATGGCCAGCCCGCCGAATGACGGGCGGGCGCGGCTGCACCGCGAGATCGGTCCCGCGGTCGAGATGACCCTGCCCGTGGTGCGCGGCACGCAGCTCCAGGCGACTTATTACCGCCCGCCCTCGCCGCCCTGGCCGACCGAGGTCATGATCGCGGCCGGCATGGCGATCGTCGTGGCCTCGGCCGCCGCCGCCTATATCTCGCGCCGCGTGGTGCGGCCGCTGACCGCGCTGGCCGCCGCCGCCGGCGTCGCGGCACGCGGCGGCACCGCGCCGCCGGTGCCGGAGGAAGGCCCCGACGACGTGCGCAACGCCGCCATCGCATTCAACGCGATGACCGCGCGCGTGACCAAGACGATGGAAAGCCAGCGCCAGCTGCTCTCCGCCGTCGGCCACGACCTGCGCACCCCGCTCACCGCGATGCGGATCAATCTCGAATTCGTCGACGACGAGGAATTGCGCGAGCGCCTCACGTCCAATCTCAACGAGCTGCAGGCGCTGACCGAATCCGTGCTCTCGGCGGCGCGCGGCGCCGGCGGCGAAACCAAGCGCAATATCGACCTGTCGGCGTTGGTGGAAAGTCTATGCGCGGACCTCGACGACCTCGGCGAGCCGGTGACGTGGCGGGCCCACGGCCCGGCGCCGCTGCAATGCCGTCCCGACGAAATCCGCCGCGCGGTGCGCAATCTGGTCGAGAACGCGGTCGCCTATGGCCGCCGTGCCGATGTGCAGATCCAGCAGACGCCGGCGTCTTACGAGATCGTGGTCGAGGATGAAGGCCCCGGCATTCCCGACGGCGACCAGGGCCGCGTGTTCGAGCCCTTCGTGCGGCTGGAAAGCTCGCGGAACGCCGAGACCGGCGGCACGGGTCTTGGGCTGACGCTGGTCAAGGCCATTGCGCAAGGCCATGGCGGCGGCGTGACGCTGGAGAACCGTAGCGAAGGCGGCTTGCGCGCCCGCCTCAGTTTGCCGCGCGAGGCCGTGGCGGCGCAGACGGCGGAACCAGCCTCGAAACGACAGCCTGCAATTTGAAGCTCTATTATATCGGCCCGAACGTGAACCCTGCCGCGATGGCGGAAGAGGTTGTCGACGCGCGCATGCGTGCGGCGATCGCGCCGATTGCCGATCTGATCCTCGACTATTTTCGCGCGGATAGCTTCGCTGCAATTGTGGGACTGACCGGGCTGAACCCGCCTTATCCAGCCGCCGCGCCCGGAGAGTCCATCTTCGGGCGCTACCGCGTTACGCATTTCCAGACCGAGGCCGAATTGCGAACGGCGCTCATCGGTATGGGCGATCCCTTCAGCGGATTGGGGCGTTATTTCATGGTGCGCTCGTTGATAAGCTGCCGAGCTGTAACTTATGGCTATGACGGGCAGGCGTTCCTTTGCCTGCGCACCGAAGATGCGCCGCCGGTCGCTCCCGACCCCGAACTCATCTGGGTCAATGAGTGGACCGAACTCCTGACCACAACCGACTATCTGGACGGCGCCGCGGCGGCATTGGATTAGCAAGCGCAATCCCATGATGGCCCGCCGGGAAAAGACGGCCATGACGAATGGTTTTAGATTTGCGCCAAAATTCCTCTAAACTCTGCCCATGGAATTCGAAACCGTCCCCACTGCCGATGCGTTGGGCGCGATCCTGGCGCATGGCGTGCGCGCGGGCGAGACACGGTTCCGCAAGGGGCGCGTGCTGTCGAAATGCGATCTCGACGCGATCGCGGGCGCCGGGATCGCGGCACTCGCCGTCGTGCGGCTCGAACGCGCCGATGTCGGCGAGGACGAGGCGGCGACACGGATCGCGGCGCGTTGCGGCGGCGCCGGTGTGCGCATCGGCGCGGCGTTCACGGGGCGCGCGAACCTTTATGCGCTCGAAGCCGGCTTGGCCTTGATCGATGCCGGTGCCATCGCGGCGCTCAACGATCTCGACGAAGCGATCACCATCGCGACCGTTCCTGGCTTCGCCCGGATCGGCAAAGGCCAGATGCTGGCGACGATCAAGATCATCCCGTTCGCCGCGCCCCGCGCCGCCGTCGAGTCCGCCGAGCGGCTCCTCAAGACCGCCCCGGTGCATGTGGCGCCGTTCGCAGCGCACCGCGTCGCGCTGATCTCGACCGCCCTGCCCGACACCAAGTCGTCGCTGCTGGACAAGAACCGAACGGCGCTGGAAGACCGGCTGGCGAGCCTCGGTTCGTCCCTTGTCTTCGAGCGCCGCGTCGCGCATCAGCCCGCGCCGCTGGCCGCGGCCATCGCGCAAGCGTCAGCGGCGGGCTGCGATCCGATCCTGGTGTTCGGCGCCAGCGCCATCACCGACCGGCGCGACGTGATCCCGGCGGCCATCGTGGAAGCCGGCGGTGCGGTCCACCATTTCGGCATGCCGGTCGACCCCGGCAACCTCCTGCTGCTCGGCGCGGTGGGCGGCCGCATCGTGGTCGGGTTGCCGAGCTGCGCCCGCTCGCCCAAGCTGAACGGCTTCGACTTCGTGCTGTGGCGGCTGCTCGCCGGGCTGCCGGTGGGCCGCGCGGAAATCGCGGCGATGGGAGTCGGGGGCCTGCTCAGCGAGATCCCGTCCCGCCCTCAGCCGCGCGACGAGCGGCCGTCCGAGATGCCGCGCCTGCCCAAGATCGGTGCCATCGTGCTGGCGGCCGGGCTGTCGTCGCGGATGGGCTCGAACAAGCTGCTGGAGACCGTGCGCGGCAAGAAGCTGGTGCGCCATGCCGTCGAAGCCGCGCTGGCGAGCGCTGCGGCATCGGTCGTGGTCGTCACCGGCCGCGACAGCGCCGCGATCCGCGCCGCCCTCACCGGTCTTGCGGTCGAATATGTCGACAATCCTGATTATTCAAAGGGTTTGAGCACGTCTCTCAAGTGCGGTCTCAGCAGCCTGGCGGAGGATTGCGATGGCGCTCTTGTCTTGCTCGGCGACATGCCGGACGTGGGGGCAGGCCTTCTCGACACCGTGATCGCCGCCTTCGATCCGGGCGAGGACCGCGCCATCTGCATCGCGACACGGCACGGCAGGCGGGGCAATCCGGTGCTATGGGCGCGGCGCTTTTTCCCCGAAATGCTGGCGATCGAAGGCGATGTTGGCGCCCGTCATCTGGTCGGCCAATACAGCGACCTGGTCTGCGAGGTCGAGGCGGCGGATGACGGTCCGCTGACCGACATCGACACGCCCGACGCGCTCAGGGCCTATGAAGCTGCGACCATGAAATGAGCGATCCCCTCTACAAGAAAGAGCTCCTCCGCCTCGCCGCCGACGCGACCGGCTCCGGGCGGCTGACGGTGCCGTGCGGCACCGGGACGGCGCACAATCCGACCTGCGGCGACAAGGTCGTGATGGACGTCGCCATCGCGGAGGGCCGCATCGTCGGCGTGGCGCACCACACCCAGGCCTGCGTCCTGACCCAGGCGGCGGCCGCGATCCTCGGCGCCGAGATCACCGGACTGAACCGCGAAGAGGTGTCCGACCTGCACCGGGCGGTGACGAAGATGCTCGCGGGCGCAGCCCCGCCCCCCGCGCCGTTCGATGTCTTCGCGGTGTTCGACGGCGTCGCCGATCACAAGGCGCGGCACAAATGCGTGCTGCTGCCGATCGAGGCGGTGCTGCTGGCGTTCGACGCCTCAGAGTTCGGCGAACCGGGCGGCAAAGGGGCCTAGGTTCAGCGTCGCGCCGCGGTCCAGCGAGTTGCCGCAGCCGAGCCCGACCACCCTGCTCTGCGCGACCAGTGGATGGGTGAACGCCGCGTCGCCGCCGCTCATGTTGAAGACGCACAGCATCGTCTCGCCGCCATGCTCGCGCGTGAAGGCCAGCACCGGCTTTTCGGCGTCGAGAAATTTGAGTTCGCCGAGCCGCAGCGCCGCGCTCTTCTTGCGCCCCGCGAGGAAGTGCCGCGCGAACTCCAGCGGCGAGTCCGCATTGCCCGCCTGCTCCGACACCGCCAGCGCCTTGTGCGCCGGCCCCAACGGCAGCCACGGCGTGCCCGACGAGAAGCCGAGGTTCGGCGCCTTGGCATCCCACGGCATAGGCGTGCGGCAGCCGTCGCGGCCCTTGGCGATGGGATAATAGAGATCGCCGACCGGATCCTTGAGCTGGTCGCGGCGCAGATCGACATCCGGCAGGCCCAGCTCTTCGCCCTGATAGATCAGCGTCGTGCCGCGCAGGCTGCACAGCAGCGCGAACATCAGCTTGGCCAGCGCCGGATCGCCCTCCGCCGGCGCACCGAACCGCGTCACGGTGCGCGGCACGTCGTGGTTGGAGAACGAGATGCATGGCCAGTGCTTCGGGTGTTCGTTCAGCCCCTCGAAATGCCTGCGGATGTAGTTCGGCGCGAGGCGGCTCGCGACCAGCAGCGCAAACGTATAGCCGGCATGCAGGCCTTCGTCTGGCGCCAGGTAGGCGCCGGAGCGCTCGAACTCCTCGGAGAACTCGCCGAACACGAAGCGGTCGTCGAACTTCTCGACCGCGTGGCGGATATCGACCAGCTCCTTGCGGTTCTCGAACAGATTGGAGTCGTGCAAATGCCGCTGCATGTTCGCGGCGTGTGACCACTCATAGCCGCCGCGCTCTGCCGGCGGGATCGCGGGATTGTCGGTCAGCGTGGCGTCATGGAGATACGCGTTGGCGACGTCGAGGCGGAAGCCATCGACGCCGCGCGCCAGCCAGGTCTCCAGCACGTCGAGACAGGCGCGCCTGGCGTCGACATTCGTCCAGTTGATCTTGGGCTGCTGGCGCAGGAATTTGTGGTGGTAGTATTGCCGCCGTGCGGGCTGATACGCCCAGCCCGGCCCGCCGAACACTGCGAGCCAGTTGTTCGGCACCGTGCCGTCGTCCTTCGGATCGGCCCAGACGAACCAATCCTTTTTGTCCGACGCCGCATCGAGGCTCTCGCGAAACCACGCATGCTCGTCCGAGCAATGGCACAGCACTTCGTCGAGGATGATCTTGAGGCCCTTGGCATGTGCCGCGTGCAGCAGCGCGTCGAAATCGGCGAGCGAGCCGTAATCGGGATGCACGCTGTCATAGTCGGAGACGTCATATCCCCAATCGCGGTTCGGCGAGGGATGGATCGGCGACAGCCAGATCGCATCGACGCCGAGCGTAGCGATGTAATCGAGCTTGGAAATGACACCGGCAAAGTCGCCCTGCCCGTCGCCATTCGAATCGCAAAACGAGCGGATATAGACCTGATAGACGACGGCACCGCGCCACCAGGGCGCGTCGGGAGCGGCTTCGTGTGTCAAACCATTCTCCGAATCGAGCACAGCCAGTCTAGGGCGAGACCCAGACTCGCGGAAATTGCGGATTCGCCATAATCTCCCGCGGCGATCTCAACGAAAGCACTGGGGGAAACCATGAAGCGCCTGGCACTCTTCGTCACCGCGATGCTGCTCGTCAGCGGCAACGCCTATGCCTCAAGCTCGAGCGGCAATGGCGCGCTCGCGCTGGCGGCGCTGATCGGTCAGCACTCGCCGTTCCTGTCGCCTGCGAAAAAGAACGTGCTGGCGCATTTCCTCGCCGGCCAGACGAACTTTTCGATCCCGCTCGGCGCCAACATCATCGTCGTGACCTCTCCGCAGGTCACCTGCCGGATGGGCAATGTCGACATCACGCGGCACGCCTGCGACCTAAAATTCGGCGGCAACACCGTCACGCTGAACGGCCGGCCGGGACAAGAGCTTCTCGCCACGATGATGGAGAACGGCGTCCAGTCGGACGGCGCGGCGGGCACGATCTATTATTCGGTCGCACCGATCTCGTGCACCATCAACGCGTCCGACGTGCAGCAGAATGCCGGTGGCGGTGCGCACTGCACCTACACCAACGGGCCGTAAACCTCAGGCCAGCCGCGTTCAGACTTCGCTGGCGCTCGCGACCACCTTGTGGACCAGGCCGTACGCCACCGCGTCTTCGGCGCCGATCCAGAAATTGCGCTCGGTGTCCTTCACCACGCGCTCATAGGGCTGGCCGGTCTCGGTTGCGATCTCGCGGATCAGGCGCTCGCGCATCTTGAGGATTTCTTCCGCCTCGATCGTGATGTCCGACGCCTGGCCGCGCACGCCGCCGAGCGGCTGGTGCAGCAGGAAGCGGGTGAACGGCAGGCAGAAGCGGTTCTCCTTCTTGGCGCCGAGGAAGATGTGCGCACCGGCGGATGCGACCCAGCCGGTACCGATCATCTTCACCTTGGGCCCGACGAAGCGGATCATGTCGTGGATCGTGTCGCCCGACTCGACGTGGCCGCCCGGCGAGTTCACCACGACGCGGATGTCGCCTTCGCTCTCGGCATAGGCGAGGAGCTGCGCCGTGACGCGCTCGGCCATCTTCATGTCGACTTCGCCGAAGATCAGCACGGTGCGCGATTTGAACAGCGCATTCGCGACCTGCGAGGATTGCGGGTCGGGCGATTTCTTCTCGGACTTGTCGTCTTCGTCTTCTTCGTCGAGGCGATACAAAATGGGCACTCCTGAACGGTTCGAATCTGGCGGCCAGTGTAGCCGCCCGTAGCATCGCGGCGAAAGCGTTATAGCGCGTTAACGGGCCTTATAGCGCCTTAACAGCCGCACTCATTGTGGGGCCAATTTCGCCATGCAAGGCGAGATCGGCATAGGGTTCCTGCTCCGTGGCCTCACGGTTCAGGATCACCAGATGGGCACCGTTGCGCTTGGCGACAAGGGGGAACGCTGCGGCAGGATAGACCACCAGCGACGAGCCGATCACCAGGAACAGGTCGCAGGCCAGCGTGGCGCGCTGGGCGCGGTCCATCTCGATCTCCGGCATCGCCTGGCCGAACGAGATGGTCGCGGTTTTGACGATGCCATCGCATTTGGGGCAATCGGGCGGCTCGCCGGTCTGGTCGAAGACACCACGGATATGGGGGATTTCCAGGCGGTGGCCGCAGTCCAGGCATTTGGCATAGCGGGTGTTGCCGTGCAGCTCGATCACCTTGTCCTCCGGCACACCGGAATCCTGGTGCAGATTGTCGATGTTCTGGGTGATGACATGGGTGACGAGCCCGCGCCGCACCAGCTCCGCCACGGCGGCATGACCGGCATTGGGCTTCACCGCGGCCCAGGTCTCCTCCATCTCGAAGCGGCGGCGCCAGCTTTCGCGCCGCGCCTCCGGTGAGGCGACGAATTCGTCGAAATTGATCGGCATCATCTTGGTCCAGATGCCGCCCGGCGAACGGAAATCGGGAATGCCGGATTCGGTCGAGATGCCGGCGCCGGTGAACACGACCACGCGCGTCGCCGCGCGCAGCAGCGCCGCGAGATCGTCCGCGCCCTCGTCCGGCGCCGGTTTGGGATTCGCCTCTATCGGACCTGCTCCAACCCCAGCTCTTTCATCTTCTTGCGCAGGCTGAGCGGCCGCATGTCGGTCCAGATTTCCTTGATGTGTTCAAGGCATTCGGCCTTGGTGCCCTCGGCCATCCAGCTCAGGGGCAATTCGCGATCCGCCGGCCAGATCGAATACTGCTCCTCGTGATTGACGACGACCTGACAGACGGTCTTGTCCTCTTCGTCGTTCCAGCCCATCGCCATCTCCTTCGTCCCGGCCAGTTTAAGGACATCGCGCCGCTGGCGCAAAATGCGGCGCCGGATGATACTGTGCGCCTGTCAGGGGGACAGTGCAGTGAGCGATGCGAACGCCGTGGCGCAAAGGCCGCCCTATGCCTTCGCGCCGCAAGCCGGCCAGACGAGTTGGTGGAGCGGCGATCCGCTGCAATTTCCCTATCACTATCCGGGCGATCGTCATCGCCATTTCATCACCCGCGTGGAGCTTCTGTCGCCGGCGCAATGCCGCGTGCTGATCGACTGCTTCGAGCGCTGCCGTGAGGACTATGCCGCGCGCGCCGGCGGCGCATACTGGTCGGGCCGCTTCATCTGGCAGAACGATCTGCCGAACAGCGAGATCGACGCGATCCGGATCGTGCAGCAATTGCGCTGCCAGACGCTGAACATCCTGAACCAGGCGATCCTGCCCGATGAGCCGCTCTACTCCGACACCGCGCAGCTCGTGCGCTGGCACGAGGGCATCGAACTGCCGCCGCATGTCGACAATATGGAGCCGGACGGACGCCCGAACCCCTCGCCGCACCGCTCCTTTTCCTCGGTGCTGTATCTCAACGACGATTACGAGGGCGGCGAGACCTATTTTCCCGGCCACAAGATCCGCATCAAGCCCTCGGCCGGCTCGCTCATCGTGTTCGGCGCCGGGCCGGAATATGTCCACGGCATCACGCGCGTAACGCGCGGCTTGCGCTACACCTATGCCGGCTGGTTCACCTACGACAAGCGCCTCGAGGACCCGAACGCGTCGAAGGTGTTCTGAGCCGCGCTATGGCGGGCTCGCCGGCGCGGCGGCGCGCAGCACGCTTTCCTTGATGAACCCGGCATCGCCGGCGAGTTCGATCCAGCTGGCGCCATCCGCGCCGGCCACGCGCCCGATCCCGCTGACCTGGTCGCCGCGCGACAGGACCTGTTTCACCTCCGCAGCGGCATCGGGCCGGCTGCGCACATTGGCGTGCAACGCCGACCCGCCCGGCGTCACGACGAAAACCTCCGGCTGCGCAAACAGCGCGACGGGCGCGGGCGGCAGCAGCGGATTGCCCAGAGTGCCGATCGAGACCAGATACCAGACCGCGCCGGCGCCAAGGACCATCACAAGCACGATCGTGCTCAGTCCGCTGAAGCGGGAGCGCCGCGCGGCGGGCTTGGGCGCTGTGGTCCGCTGGCCGAAGCCCGCCGGCCCGGACGGCTTGGACGTTTGTGGCGCCTGGGAAATTTGGGGCGCCTTGAACGGCTTGGCGGTCTCCTCGAACCAGAACGCCAGATGGGCGCATTTGTTGACGATGATGCGGGCCTCGCCGATCCCGATGGCGCCGTTCGCATGGATCGCGTTCCCCGCTTCGCGGACATCGTCGAACACGCCGCGCTTGCCGCCGATCGCGCCGGCATTGTTCAGGCGCCAGATGAAGCTGCCGAGATTTTCCTTGGGATCGCCGTCCTGTCCCAGCAGCGGCAGCGCGTTGCGCCGCGCGACCTCGTTCGCCAGAACTTCCACATACCGGCGGCAGACCACGGCCGACAGGTAGGGCGTATCCGGATCGCTCGCGAGCAGCGACCCGGCCTTGTCCAGCAGCGGGCGGAGCTCAACGTTGTATTTGTCGAGAAACCGGAAATCCTCAGCCCCCGCCATGGTCCGTCTCGACCTCCGGCCTCTAGTGATCCGCGCCGGCGCAATCGGCCTTGAGCCATTTGCCTTCGATGCGGTTGGTCATGCTCATGCCGCTGGTCGTCATCGCGATCGTCGCGGTGTAGTGCGTGTCGCTGTCATAGGTCGAGGTGAACCGGCCGGTGGCCTCGAACTGGCCGGTGCAGACCATCTCCGCGGTGAAGGTATGGCCCTGGACCGAGACGTTCTTGTAGGAGCAGCCCGAGTTCTTGTCGGCCGGCGGCACGTCGGCCACGACCTGCGCCGCGGTCATGCAGTAGGTCGAGGCGTGGGTCTGCGCCGGCATGCCCGGCAGCGAAACGGTCGCCGTACTCGACCACAACCCGGCCTTGCCATGCGCCGCGAGCGCCGCGGCGGGGGTGAGCAGAACGGCAAAGGCCAGAAATGCAGCGGGCCTGAAAGACATATGCGACTCCCGGAGAAATATGAGGGTTTCGCGACAGAACCTGCCACAGGCGGCAGTGCGAAAGGAAGCTCTCGACTTCGTGAGCCGGCGCGGCTGCGAGGGGCACGGGAATGCGCTAGTGTCCGCGCGCGCTGGACGCACGGGGAGACATGCGATGAAGAAATTTCTCTATCTCTATTTCGGCGGCAACCCGCCCAAATCGCCCGAAGAGGGCAAGGCCCTGATGAACGACTGGATGGCCTATTTCGCCAGGATGGGCGACAAGTTTGCCGATCCGGGCGCGCCCATCGGGCCGCAGCAGACGGTCGGTCACGGCAGCAAGGTGGCGGTCGCGGGCTACACCATCGTCAACGCGGCGAGCCTCGAGGACGCCGTCAAGCTCACCGACGGCCATCCGCATCTGAAAGCCGGCGGCACGATCGAAGTCTGCGAGACCATGCCGATCCCGATGTAAGACCGGCTCGGTATTCCTAAAAATTCACTGGGGGGATTTATCATGCGTGGACGTCATTCCACGATCGTCGCTATTTTGCTCGGCGGCATCGTTGCCGGCATCATCGACATCGGCGCGGCAAGTGCGCTCAACGGCTTCATCAACCCGCTGCGCATTCTGAAGACCATCGCCGCCGGGCTGATCGGCCTCAAGGCGGCGCGCGCCGGCGGGATGGAGATCGCGGCGCTCGGCGCGGCGCTCCAGATCGGCATGGGCATCGTCATCGCGGCGATCTTCGTCGTGGCGAGCAATGCGCTGCCGGTGCTCAAGCGCCACTGGCTGCCTGCCGGCATCGCCTATGGCGTGCCGGTGTTCCTGGTGATGACCTATGTCGTGGTGCCGCACTCCGCCATCGGCGGCGGCATGCCGCCCTTCACGGTGACGCAGGCGCTCAACTTTCTGGCGATGCTGGTGTTCGGCACGATCATCGCGTGGTTCGCGCGCGCCAGATAGCGGCGCGTCAGCGCGCCGCTGCCGCGTTCGCCGGCGCATGATCCTCGCCGCGCGCGCGGCGGTCGATCAGGTCCTGCACCAGAGGGTGGAAATGCCCGCGGTACTGCGCCTGCAGCGCCGGGCTCTTCCAGTCCTCCTCGGTGAGCGTCCGGCGGCACTGCGGCGCGCCGCACGAACAGCCCTCATCGGAATCGGCCGCGTAGTCCTCCTCGTCGAAGCCCCAGGAGGCGCCGTTCCAGGTGCCCTGATCGAGCGTGATCTCCTCGCCGGCCTTGATGTCGCGCCGCGCCGTCAGATCGACATCGCTCTCCAGCCAGATATTGGCGTCGCAGGAATGGTTGAGGTTCTCGTCGAGGCTGGGCTCGACGTCGCTGTTCGGCAGCGCGAGGAAGATGTCCTCTTCGATCATCCACATCGAGCGGAAGCGGTAATTGTCGGACAGCGCCTCTTCGCGGCTGATCGTGTGGCCGCCGAACTCCATCACCTTCTCGCCCGCCGCGATATCCTGCGCGGCGAAAATCCCGTCGCCATGGATTCTGGATTTTCCGCCGGCCAGCTTGGAACTGATCCAGGTGCGGCGCAGAAAGGTCTTCATAAGGGTGGTTCTCGCGAATCGCACCGAATGATAACGCAAACGCGAGATGGCGTTCGGCCTGCCGCGAGTGGCAAAGCCTGCTGGAATCGGGAACACTCGCACGGCGCAAGACATATCCGAGGACAGTCATGCCCCACACCGCCACGCTGATCATCGGCGCACAGGACGTGCCGGCCTTCCTGCACGACCGCGACCCCATCATCCTGGCGGTGCAGTCCAAGCTGGCGCATGGCCAGGCGGGCTATCTCGCCGGCGCGTTGCTGCTCGACGAGGATGCATGGACGACAGCAAGCCGCCACCAGGCGCAACTCGACGATCTGCACGCATGGGGTGCCCGCATCGGCGCGCTCGGCATCGACGGCAAGCGTCCGGTGCTGGTCTATGACGATGGCGAGCTCAAATTCGCCTCGCGCGTGCGCTATCTGCTCGGCCATTTCGGCGTGAAGGAGGCGCTGCTGGTCAATGGCGGCTGGCAAGCGCTCGCCGCGCTCAAATTGAAATTCCAGAGCGGCCCTTCCGCACCCGTTCCGGCATCTTTCGCGGCGCACATCGTCGAACCGCCCATTCCGACAGCGCCGCGCGCACGCGTCCAGCGCGACTATCGTTCCCACAACGTGACGCTGATCGATGTGCGCACGCCGGCGGAATATGACGGCACCGATGCCTTTCCGGGCATCACGCGTCCGGGGCACATCCCCGGCGCGGTCAACCTGCCGATCGCGGAGCTGTTCGAAAAGACGCATGCCAACGACTTGCTGGACCCGGCCCGGCTCGCCGATGTGTTCGCCGCGCATCGCATCGACAGGAAAAAGACGATCATCTTCTACTGCCAGGACGGCGCGCGCTCCTCCCTCGGCGCCCTCGCGGCGAAGGAAGCGGACTATCCGCATGTCGAGCTCTACTATCTGAGCTTTCTCGACTGGCAGTCGGATCCGAAAGACCCGGTCGACAAATAGTGCCCAGCGAACCCTCGAAATGAGCGAACTCCGATGATCCTGCGCAACACACTCATGGCCGCCGCGTTTCTTCTCGCCGCCACCGCGGCGCATGCGGACGAAAACCTGTCCGCGGCGATCCTGAATTGCTCAGCGCTGCCGACCGATGCGGCGCAGCTCGCCTGCTACAGGCATGTCGCGGCACAGATCAAGGCCGATGCCGCCGGCGCACCTCCAGTGCGAGATACAGGCAACGCTCCGGTCGCCGCGCAAAATACGTTCGGCAGCAGCGCCGCGCCCGAACCACTCGATCACATCATCGACCGCATCGCGGACGTAACGTATAGCGGCTTCGGCCATTTCACGGTGACCCTGAAGAACGGTCAGGTCTGGCAGCAGACCGAGGGCAGCACCGTGCATCTGCACAAGGACCAGACCGTGATCGTCAAGCACGGCTCGCTCGGCGGATTTCACCTGTCCATCCAGAGCGACGTGGGGATCTATGGCTCCTACGAGGTCAAGCGCATCAAGTAACGCGGCCGATCGCTGCGCTTCGGCGCAAAGCGCGCTTTGCGAATTTGGCGCACTTGCGAACGGCAGGCGCGGCGGCTAGCGTCCGCGCCGATGGTCCCCCGAAAGGGGGTCAAAAGGGAATGCCGTACGCGGCTCTTCGGATCCGCAAATCTGCAGCTGTACCCGCAACTGTCATTGGGGAGCCGCTATCGCAATTGCCACTGGAGCGGATGCTCCGGGAAGGCGCGATGGACGCGACGATCCAAGAGCCAGGAGACCTGCCATCGCCGTCGCCCGTCTGTCGGCCGGGGCGTGCCGAAAGAGCGGACCTCCGTAGAGGCGACACCAGGTAGGCGCAAAGGCCATGCGGGTGTGACCGGATCTCGGCCGGCCTTCTCATAGCCTTCTCGTCCTCACCGCCGGTGTTTGGCCCAGGGCTTGCGCCCGATGGACGGAGACGAAGGATGATCTTTCGGCACAGGCGCGCGGTGTGCCTTCTCGCCGCCGCGATGGCCGCAGCTCTGCCGGCTGCCCAGGCGGCGCCGGTGCGCACCGCATCCACCGGACTTTGCGCCGATCAATATGTGCTGCTGCTGGCGGACCGTTCGCAGATCGTCTCGCTGTCGCCGCAGTCCCAATCGGCGCTCTCGCTGACCGCCGGCCGGGCCAAGGGCATCGCGCAGAACCGCGGCGCGGCCGAGGAATTCCTCGCCGGCGATGTCAAACTGGTCGTGACGGATGACGGCGGCGGCCCGATCCTCTCACGCGTCCTGCCGCGGTTCGGCATCAAGATCGTCATGATCCCGGAGGTCGCGAGCTTCGCCGCCATGGAGCAATCGGTTCGCGATATCGCGTCCGCGCTGGGACAGAAGGCGCGCGGCGATGCGCTCGTCGCGGATATCGAGCGCCGCCGGGCCGCGCTGGCACGGCTGGCGAAGACCGGCCCGCATCCGGAGATCGTCTATTTCCGTCCCGATGGTGGCGGCGGCGGCGCGGGCACCTTCGTCGATGCCGCGCTGCAGGAAGCCGGCTTCCGCAATCTGCAGGTGCGCCGCGGCATCCCCGGCTGGCGCGGCCTGCCGCTCGAGATGCTGGTCGATACGCCGCCGCAAGGCATCGTCACCGGCTTCTTCGACAGCGCGCAGCATTCCGCGTTCTACACATTCTCCTATAACCCGATCTTCAGCCGATTGGCCGGAACGGTCCCCACCATGACCCTGCCGGGGAAATACTGGTCGTGCTCGGGACCGTTCATGATCGACGCCGCGGAATATCTCGCCAAAGAGCGCATCCGCCGGTTCGGCGCGAGGTCCTGACATGGCCGCGCAGCGCAATTTCCCCGCATCGCTCACGCTCAATGGCGGCCTCATCGCGGCGGCGCTCGCTTTGGCGATCTGGTCCCTGACCGTCGGCTATGTCCCGTTGCCGCCGCATGCCATCTTCGACGCGCTGATCGGCCATGGGCCGGCGAAGATCGTCACCATCGTGTGGGAGTTGCGCGCACCGCGCATCATCCTGGCCTATGCCGTCGGCTTCGCGATGGGGCTGGCCGGCGCCGTCCTGCAAGGCCTGTTGCGCAATCCCCTGGCCGAGCCCGGCGTCGTCGGCGTGACCTCGAGCGCCAGCCTCGGCGCGGTGATCGCGATCTATTTCGGCCTTTCGGTCACCGTGCCGCTCGCTCTGCCGCTGGCGGGGATCGCCGGCGCGGCGGTCGCAACCGCGATCCTGCTGCTGGTGGCACAGCGCGGCGCCAGTCCGCTGACCCTGATCCTGTGCGGCATCGCGATCAACGGCATGGCGGTCTCGCTGGTCTCGCTGGCGATGAATCTCTCGCCCAATCCCTGGGCGATCAGCGAGATCGCGTTCTGGCTGATGGGCTCGGTCCGCGACCGGAGCCTGGCCGATGTCGCGCTCGCGGTGCCGATGATCGCGCTGGGATCTCTGGTCCTGGTGCCGGTCGCGCCGGCGCTCGATGCGCTGAGCCTCGGCGAGGACGCGGCCGAGAGCCTCGGCTTTCCCATCGCACGCGTGCGCCTGCTCGCGATCGTCGGAACGAGTCTCGCCGTCGGCGGCGCCACCGCGGTCGCCGGCGGCATCAGCTTCGTCGGCCTCGTCGTGCCGCATCTGCTGCGTCCGCTGGTGGGCCATCTGCCGAGCCGCCTGATGCTGCCGAGCGCGCTGGGCGGCGGGCTCATGCTCGTCGCGGCCGACATGGCGATCCGCGCCATCGCCACCGGCCCCGAACTGGGCCTGGGCGTCGTCACCGCGCTGATCGGCACGCCCGTGTTCCTCTATCTGATCTTCCAGACGCGTCAGGAGATGCGATGACGGTCCTGGAGATCGACAAGCTTCAGGTCGCGCTCGGCGGGAACGTCGTCCTGCGGGACGTCAGCGCCACCTTCGCGTCGGGCGGGCTCATCGGCCTGATCGGACCCAATGGTGCCGGCAAGTCCACGCTGGTCCGCGCCATGGCGCGACTGATCGAAAGCCAGGCCGGAACGATCGCGCTGGACGGGCAGGACATCCACGCCCTCAGCCGCCGCGAACTGGCGCGCCGCATGGCGTATCTGCCGCAAGGCCACGGGCTGCACTGGCCGCTGCGCGCCGATCACGTCATCGCGCTCGGCCGCCTGCCCCACCAGACCCGGCTCTCGTCGATGTCTGCAGCCGATCACGACGCCATCGCGCGCGCGATGGAGAAGGCTGATGTCGTGCCGTTCGCACAGCGCGTCGTCACGACGCTGTCCGGCGGCGAGCGCGCCCGCGTCATGCTGGCGCGCGCTTTGGCGGTCGAGGCGCCGGTTCTGTTGGCGGACGAGCCCGTCACCTCGCTCGATCCCTATCACCAGCTTCATGTCATGGAGCTGCTGCGCGATCTGGCGCGCGAGGGGCGGCTGGTGATCGCCGTGCTGCACGACCTGCCGCTGGCGGCGCGGTTCTGCGACCGGCTGGTGATGCTCAATGACGGCGAGATCGTCGCCCAGGGCGCCGCCGGCGAGGTTCTCTCCGAGGAGAATCTCGAGCGCACCTACAATGTCGAAGGCGTGTTCGGCAACGAAGGCGGCGAGCAATTCGTGCTGGCCTGGCGGCGGCTGGTTCGTCGTGTCAGCGCCACCGCGCAATGAGTTGGGAACGCTCGTCAAGCCAGCGGACATCTTCCGCACTGTCCCGTTCATCGAGTACGGTGCGTTCGTCGGAGATGGTCTGCTTGCGCAGCGCGTGCTCCGCATCGGCGCCCACCAATGCCGTCCTCAGCTGCTCGTCGGAGACCCTGGGAGTTGCATCCCGCGCAAGACTGAGCGGCTCCGAGAGCATTTCCATGACCGAGACGGTCGCGACGACAGTGCCGTCGTCATTCGCCACGTCCACGAATGTCTCCGACAAAGAGCGCCGGCCGTCGATGAGCTGTTTGGCAACGTCTCTTGCGCTGGCATCGGCCTCCAGGAGTGCGCCGGACAGCGTTTCGAGTTCGCTGCCTTCGTCGTCCGTCACGACGCCGTGCCGATCGCGTATGTTGAAGAAATATTTGGCCATCTCTCACCGAAGGATTGTCGAAAACGTACAGTAGTCCTTCCGACATTCCTACTGGCATCGGCAGCGGCGTAATGACGACGCGCCGCGCAAAAGGCAGCTATTCGGCCAATAGCCTGCGAAGTTCCTTCTCGGGCACGCCATAATAAACGCCGGCGCGTTGCTCCAGGCCCTTCCGGTCGAGCACGGTGATCTTGCCGCGCGCGGCGACGATCATGCCCCTGTGGGTCAATTCATGGATCGCTTCGGTGACGCCCGCGCGCCGGGCACCCATCATGAGCGACAGGAACTCATGCGTGAGAGGGATCACATCGCTTTCGACACGGTCCTGCGCCATCAACAGCCAACGGGCCAGCCGATCCTCGATGGTGGCCCGTGCGTTGGCGACCGCCGTCTCTGATGTCTGCACCAGGAAGGATTGGGCGAAGCAAAGGAGCAGCCTGCGGCTCTCGATGCTCCGTTCCATCAACTGGCGCAGCACGGCGACGCTTGTTCGCTGCGCGGAGCCTGCGACCTGCATGTATACGGAATAGGGACTCTGGCGGCCCAGATGCAGGATCGAAAGCCCCGTGATGCCTTCCCAGCCGATGATGCCGACCTCCACCTCGGTTCTGGCACCCTGCACGGCGACCACCGAAGCGATGCCGCTTTCCATGAAATAGACGTGCTCGATTTTCTTGTTCGGGATTTCGAGCTGCGTGCGTCGCGGAAGATCGACCTCGCTCAATTCCGACTGGAGTGCCGCAAGCTCTTCCATGGGAAGAGATCGCAGCAAAAGATTTTCAAATGGTCGCGTTTTAGGCGCAGACATAGCTCTTCCCCGATTGGGGCAAGAGCAGGCATTCCTGTCTCTCTCAGCCGTTCGCGCCCAGAATCTGTTGCGAACGATAGGAGAGCTTACACCTTCCGGGGATTGAAATCTCGGTACATAAGCGACAATCGCAAGAGAGTGTTTTGGTGGTATCGGACGGTATGTCGATACGCTAACGGACGTCGCGTCGTCGCCCATATCGCCAGAACATCGCGATCAAGGAAAGACGTTCACGCCGCTCGGCGACGGTGGAGCAAAAAGGCGTGCTTGCGCTCGCGAAGGCCGGTATCCAAAAGCGTAAAAGGAAACGCCGAGTCATTGCCGGCAACGCCATCCGCGTCCGGCAAAACAAGATCGGCACTACGCTCGAAATCGATCGATATCCATCCCGATCTGCTCGAAGCACTTTCCAAAATCATCGCGCAAGGAAGAGGCGATCGTCGTTGGCGCTGCGATGGTGGCCGAGCAACTGCCAAACCCGAAAACCCCGAGCGCCAAGACTTCGAAAAGACCCTGGCGCGCCGGATGGATGGAATGAGAACAATGCGGGTGGGCGCTTTGGATCGGTGGGCGGCGAAGTGCCGACCCGCCGACAAAAATGGCGCGCCCTAGGGGAGTGACGCAAGTTAGCTGAATCAATAGCTTAGTGGAAAGTGGGCCAAGAGATTTTCCTAATGCTTTCCAATGCTTTCTAGGCGACTGCCCCACCCCCAATTTAGGACGGCAAACCAACGCACGATTCAAATACAACTAGCTCCGCCATATCGGGAGAAAGAATTTTCAACGCTCGCTCTACGTTGCCTTTCATCGCCTCAACATCCGACCAGCCATACTCCTGCGCGCTCTCATTGGAGGCAGCAGCTCTGACAATGATCTGAGCGCGCGAAGGGTTGCCGGATAAAATACCCGAAATCACTTCCTGCAATTTCCTTCCCTGCCCGACCTGTAGCGAATATTTCCCAACGAAATATTTCAACCTCTCGGTATCAACATATGGCTCTTTCGAGAAAAGTGCCTTCAGCGGTGAACCATCTGCCGCGAAAAACCACAGATCGCCCTCCACTATATTGATGCCCTCATTTGAGGCTGCCGCCACGGTTGCGTTCGAGAAGACCTTTAGATTGGGTGTCGCAAGAACTTCCGAGTTGTCAGATTCAGGGTTCGCATCTCGGTAGCCAATTTCGAGCGCGAAAACAAAAGATGGATTTGTCATATCCGTGCCGGTGATATTTCGCGCCATATTAGCACCCGGATGGCACTCCGATATTTTTGTGGTGGGGCAATGGCGCCAATTTTCCCAATGAAGTCAAAGGGTGAAATTGAACTTTGGTGCGCCCTAGGGGAGTCGAACCCCTCTTGCAGGAATGAAAATCCTGAGTCCTAACCGATAGACGAAGGGCGCACGGAGGCCGGGCTATAAAGCGGCAAAAGCCGCTTGGCAACCCTCGCCGAAATCCGGCCTCAGGCGCCGGCCGGAGCGGCGTCTTCCAGTTGAAGTTGCACGCGTTTTCGGCCCTGCCATTCGTCCACGCGCAGGCGGCCCACGGCATGAATCCGCTGCCCCCGCGCCGCCAGCAGCGCCCGTCCCAGCGGCAGATCGGCGATGCGGAACGCAATGGCGTCGAGCCGCGCCCCGTCGCCGCCCGCGAGCCGCAGCCGCACATGGTCCTTGCCGACCACGTCTGCGAACACCACCGTCACGTCGGGCAGCACGAGCAGCGGCTCGGGATTGCCGGCGCCATAGGGCCCTGCCCGCGCCAGATCTTCGACGAAAGCCACCGTCGCACCCGCAGGCGACACCGTGGCGTCGAGCTCCAGTTCGCCCATCGCCGCGAGCGCTTCGCCCGACGCCGAGAACTGCTCGGCGAGATAGGCGCGGAAGCCTTCGACCTGCTCCGGCTTGAGGCCGAAGCCCGCCGCCATCGCATGCCCGCCACCGCTCTCGATCAGCTTCAGGTCGCGCGCCGCGCGCACCATCGCGCCGATGTCGATGCCGGGCACCGAGCGCGCCGAGCCGCGGCCATAACCGCCCTCGAACCCGGCGACGAAGGCCGGCTTGCCGAAGCGGTCCTTGAGCCGCCCCGCCACGATGCCGACCACGCCGGCATGCCAGCCATCATTGCTCGCGAGCAGGAATGGCGCATTGGCTTGCAGCTCCGCCAGCGCGATGGCCTCGTCGAGGATCAGCTTTTCGAGGTGCTGGCGTTCGCGGTTGTGATTGTCGAGCGCGAGCGCCAGATCGTGCGCCGTCGCCGCATCCTTCGCGGTGAGAAGCTCGACGCCCAGGCTGCTGCGCCCGACGCGCCCGCCGGCATTGATGCGCGGCCCGAAGATGAAGCCCAGATGATAGGGCGTGAACGGCGCCTTCGCCTCCGCGATTTCCGCCAACGCCGCGAAACCGGGCCGATCGAGCTTGTCGATCCGCGCCAGCCCCGCGCGGACAAACGCCCGGTTGACGCCGATCAGCGGAACGACGTCGCATATCGTCGCGAGGCCGACGAGATCGGCATAAATGCGCAAGTCCGGCTCCGCGATGCCTCGCGCCGCATACCAACCGGCCTCGCGCAGCGCGCGGTTGAGCGCGACGGCAAACAGGAAGGTGATCCCGGCGGCGCTGACATGGCCGAGGCCGGACGCGTCGCCCGGCTGGTTCGGATTGACATGCGCCACCGCCGGCGGCGGCACTTCCACCGCGTGATGATCGAGCACCACGACGTCGAGCCCCGCCTCCTGCGCTGCCGTGAGCGCCGCCACCGCGCCGGCGCCGCAATCGACTGTGACGACGAGGCTGACGCCCTCTTCTTTCAGTTGGAGAAGACCCGCCGCGTTCGGGCCATAGCCCTCCGTCATGCGATCCGGAATATAGATGCGCGGCAACGCACCAGCCGCCGCGAGAAATTCGCTGAGCAGCGCCGCCGACGTCGATCCGTCGACATCGTAATCGCCCCAGATCGCGATGGGCTCGCCGCTCTCCAGCGCATGGCGCACCCGCGCCACAGCCTTATCCATGTCCTTGAGCGTCAGCGGCTCCGGCAGGAAACGCTTCAGCGTCGGATGGAGATAATCAGCGACGTCGCTTGCGCCGATCCCGCGCGCCAGCAGCAACCGCGCCAGCGCCGCCGGGATGTTCGCATCGCGCGCCAGCGTCTCCGCCGCCGCATCGTCGCCCACCGCCAGCCGCCAGCGCCGCCCCGCGAACGAGCGCGCGACGCCGAAAGCGGGCGTGGTGTCTTCCTTTTCGCGCAAAGCCTGCAACATCGCTTCAGTGTGGCACGAGTCTGTCATGCCCGCGCAGGCGGGCATCCAGCGGCGCGGTGGATAGTAGACTGGATTCCCGCCTTCGCGGGAATGACAAAAAAGGGGACGGAGCTAGGCTAACCTTCATCCTTCAGATGCCGCGCCCGCACGTGCCGTGCCTTGATCCAGCGCACCGTATGCGTCGCCGAGCGCATCACCACGCTCTCGGTCGTGATGAAATCGCCCTCGTAATGTACGCCGCGCAGCATCGAGCCGTCGGTCACGCCGGTCGCCGCGAACACCACGTCGCCCGACGCCATCTCCATCAGCGAGTATTTCCGCTTGAGGTCCGTGATGCCCCACTTCGCGGCGCGGGCGCGCTCGTCGTCGTTGCGGAACACCAGCCGCGACTGCATCTGGCCGCCGACGCAGCGCAGCGCCGCCGCCGCCAGCACGCCTTCCGGCGCGCCGCCGACGCCGAGATAGATATCCACGCCGGTCGACGGATCGGTGCAGGCGATCACGCCCGCGACATCGCCGTCGGTGATCAGCCGGATCGCGGCGCCGGTCGCGCGGATCTTGGCGATCAGCTGCTCGTGGCGCGGCCGGTCCATGACGCAGGCGGTGATCTGGTTGGGCCGCACGCCCTTGGCCTTGGCGAGGCGGGCGATGTTCTCCGCCGGCTCTGCGTCGAGATCGATCAGGCCATCGGCATAGCCGCCGCCGATCGCGATCTTGTCCATATAGGTGTCGGGCGCGTTGAGCAGCGTGCCGGGCTCGGCCATCGCCATCACCGCCAGCGCGTTGGCCATCGCCTTGGCGGTCAGCGTGGTGCCTTCGAGCGGATCGAGCGCGATGTCGACCGCCAGGCCCCCGGTGCCGACCTCCTCGCCGATGAACAGCATCGGCGCCTCGTCGCGCTCGCCCTCACCGATCCGCACGGTGCCGGAGATCGGCAGCGAGTTGAACGCGATGCGCATCGCCTCGACGGCGGCGTGATCGGCGGCATGCTCGTCGCCATGGCCGATCAGCTGGGCCGCGGCGATCGCGGCGGCTTCGGTGACGCGCACCGCCTCCAGCGCGAAGGCGCGGTCGAGCGGGCTCTGTTTGCCGGGTTCGATCCGGTCTTTATTCGTGTTCACGCGGCCTCCATTGGAATCATGCACGGGCGCGCGCGCACCTTGTCGGAGGTGGCAATCGCCTTCAAGGCGCGTTCCACAGAAGCCTGTGAGGTTTCGTGGGTGATCATGACGATCGACACCGGCTCGCCCGGGCTGCGGCCGCGCTGGATCATGCTTTCGATGGAAACACGCGATTCGGCCAGATGCCGGGCGATTTCCGCCAGCACGCCAGGCACGTCGAGCACCTCGAAGCGCAGATACCAGGCCGAGGTCGCGGCGCCGGGGTCGGAGGGCTCCAGCGGCTTCAGCCGGCCCGCCGGCCAGCCGAACGAGGCGCCCAGATTGCCCCGGGCGATGTCGACCAGATCGGACACGATGGACTGGGTGGTCGGCTCGCGCCCGGCCCCCCGGCCCTCGAAGAAGAACCGCCCCGCCGGCCCGGCATTGGCGAGCACCGCGTTGAACACCCCATCGACATGCGCCAGCGGCGTGCCGGTCTTCACCATGGAGGGCCGCACGCTCTGCTCGATGCCGTGCGCGGTCCGCCGCGCGATGCCCAGCAGCTTGATCTTGTGACCGAACTCGCGCGCGAAATGGATGTCGTCCGCCGTGATGCCGGTGATGCCTTCGACGCGGATGTTCTCCTGGTCGGGGATGGTGCCGAAGGCGAGGCTCGCCAGCAGCACCAGCTTGTGCGCCGTGTCGCCGCCACCGACGTCGAGCTCCGGATCGGCCTCGGCATACCCCAGCGCCTGCGCTTCCGCGAGGACGTCGCCGAAGCTGCGGCCTGTCGCTTCCATCTGGGTCAGGATGTAGTTGCAGGTGCCGTTCAGGATGCCGCGCACCGCATCGACGCCATAGGCGACGAGGCTTTCGCGCAGGCCCTTGACGATCGGGATGCCGCCGGCCACCGCCGCTTCCCATTTGAGCGCGACGCCGTTCTTCTCGGCCAGCGCCGCGAGACGCGCGCCATGTTTGGCAAGAAGCGCCTTGTTGCCCGTGACGACGTGCTTCTTCGCGTTCAGCGCGCCTTCGACGACCGCGAGCGCGATGCCGTCTTCGCCGCCGATCAATTCGATCACGACATCCGCGTCGGTCTTCGCCAGCGCCGCTGCATCGTCGAACCATTTCAGGCGGGACGTGTCGAAGCCGCGATCCTTTTTTCGGTCACGCGCCGACACCGCGACGATCTCGAGCTTGCGCCCTGCCCGCTCGCCGAGCTCGGGATTGGCCAGCGCCTGGACGACGCCGCCGCCGACCGTGCCGAGGCCGGCCAAGGCTATGCGCAAGGGCGGGTTCACTTGGCGTTTTCCAGTTCGGCGGGCTCGTTGACCCGCAGCGACAGGAACTTCTTCACGTTGCGCGCCGCCTGGCGGATGCGGTGCTCGTTCTCGACCAGGCCCACGCGGACATATCCCTCGCCATATTCGCCGAAGCCGGTGCCCGGCAGGACGGCGACCTTGGCATGGATCAGCAACTGTTTTGCGAACTCCATCGAGCCCTTGTCGCGCCACGCCTCCGGCACCGGTGCCCAGGCGAACATCGAGGCCGGCGGCGAAGGAATGTCCCACCCCGCCCGCTTCATCGAATCCACCAGCACGTCGCGCCGCGACTTGTAGGTCTGCCGGATTTCTTCCGCGCAGTCCTGCGGCCCGTTCAGCGCCGCCGCCGCCGCGACCTGGATCGGCGTATAGGCGCCGTAATCGAGATACGATTTGATCCGCCCCAGCGCATGCACGAGATGCTTGTTGCCCGCCGCGAAGCCCATGCGCCAGCCCGGCATCGCATAGGTCTTGGACAGCGACTGGAATTCGATCGCGACATCCTTGGCGCCTTCGATCTGCAGGATCGAGGGCGGCGGATTGGCCTCGTCGAAATAGATGTCGGCATAGGCCAGATCGCTGAGAACCCAGATCTCGTGCTTCTTCGCGAAGGCGACGATCTCCTTGTAGAAATCCAGCCCCACCACCTGCGCCGTCGGGTTCGATGGATAGTTCACCACCAGCGCCAGCGGCGACGGCACCGAATGCTTCACCGCGCGGCTGAGATTGCTCAGATACTCTTCCGGCGTCCGCGCCGGCACATGGCGGATCGCGGCCCCGGCCAGGATGAAGCCGAAGGCGTGGATCGGATAGGCCGGGTTCGGCACCAGCACCACGTCGCCGGGCGCCGTGATCGCCTGGGCGAGGTTGGCGAAACCTTCTTTGGACCCGAGATTGGCGATGACCTCGCTGTCGGCGTCCAGCGCCACGCCGAAGCGGCGCTTGTAGAAATTCACATAGGCCCGGCGCAGGCCCTTGATGCCGCGCGAGGCCGAATAGCGGTTGGAGCGCGGGTCGTTCGCGGTCTCGACCAGCTTGTCGATGATGTGCCGGGGCGTCGGCATGTCCGGATTGCCCATGCTGAAATCGATGATGTCCTCGCCGCGCGCCCGCGCCTTCGCCTTGAGGGTGTTCACTTCTTCGATGACATAGGGCGGCAGCCGCTTGATGCGGTAGAAATCGGTTTGCATGGGATTACTCTAGCACCTTCGAAACGGGGGACGATCATTACCCTCCCCTTGAGGGAGGGTCGAAATTTGCAAAGCAAATTTCGGGGAGGGGTCCGGCGCGGGGCGGCAGACCCCTCCCCGAAATCGGCTCCGCTACGCTCCTCCGATTTCGACCCTCCCTCAAGGGGAGGGTCAAAGGCGCCTCAGCTCTGGATGAAGATCTCCGCCCGGCGGTTGCCGTCTTCGCCTTGGGGCATCGACTCGTAGAACACCGGCTGGCTGTCGCCGACCGCCTCGACCAGGACCCGGCTCGCCGGCACGCCTTGCCGGATGATCTCCTTGGCGACGGCATTGGCCCGTGCCTGGGACTTGGCGAAGATCGCCACCAGATGCTTTTCGACCGGCATGTTCGCCGTCCGGCTCGAGGAATGGCCGATCACCTTGATGAAGCCGGTGTCGCCGCGAGCATGGAATGCCGCCACCGCGGCCTGGACCTGGGCCCGGCCGGCCGCCGACAGCGCCACGCCGTCGCCCGGGAACATCACCACCGCCGCCGGCGGCATGCCGTTGGCATTTGCATAGACGCTGGGCGTGCTGGCATTGGCGTCGTTGATGGCGTCGAGATTGGCGACGACCGAGCCGGACATCGCTTCCGGACCGCCCACGGCGCGGCCATGGCCATGACGGCCGGGCATCGGAACCGCGGCAGCCACGGAGCTGCCGCCATTGAGCGGCGCAATCGGACCGGTGGCGACGCCGCCATTGGACGCCGTCTGCTGGTAGCGGGCGATGATCGGCTGGGCGACGAACTGGGAGATGCTGGGATCGAGCGCCGGAGCGGTCGACGGCTTGAAGCCGAGCGAAGCGTCGCTCATCGCCATCGGCTGCGAGCCGGGGACGCCGCCCACGGCGGGAACGGCCGGCTGGCTGCCCGGCGGCATGGCGGACGGCATGGACGCGACGGCGGTCGTCGGCGCGGCGGAAGGCGGGGTATTATCCACAGCCGGTGGGGCGCCCGGCGTCGCCGGCGGCGGCGCGGAATTATCGGCGCTCGGCGCGGGAGTGTTGTTCGGGGCCGGCGTGCCGTCAGGAACCGGTGTGCTGGCCGGCGGCGGCGCGTTGTCGGCGACCGCGCCTGGCGGCGGGGCTGCACCCGGAGGCGGAGCCGCAGCCTCCGTGCCGCCGCGCAACGCGTCGGAACTATACGTCGCGCGGTTGCGGTCGGCGGCGAGCGAGTCGGCGACTTCGCGCTGATCGTCGGGCGTCGTCGTGCCGCTCGGCTTCTCGGGCACGCTTGCGAGATCCGGCGGAGCCGAAGCGGGTGCCGGCGGCATGCCGGCATCGGCGGTCGCTGTCGGCGCACTCGAATCCGCGGGCGCGGCCTGGGTTCCGCCGGCCAGCGGATTGCCGGAATTGTCGGCGGTGGTCGCCGGCGGCGCGGTCGGAGCATTGGGATCGACCGGGAAACCGTTCGGGTCGGAGGCTGGCGCCGAGGCCGGCGTGTCGTCGCCGCCGATCATGTCGTCGAGGGTGGAACACGCGGACGTGCTCAGGGCGAACGCAAGCACTGCCGCGAGGCGCACCAAGTTCTTGGTCATGCCGTTCAACCTCAGCCTCGTCTGAATCTTAAGGTTCCGGTATACAGGCGAGGCCTAGCGCTTCCAAGCACTTATGCCCATCCGATCCATGAAATCTTGTGGCAAATGGCCCCGGCGGCGGATTCCCCGCGCCTTGCGGGCCTCTTGCCGCACGGGCTATCACAGTTGCGACGCGAGCCGGTGGTGATCATGCAAAAGAAGCTCGACGATTCGGACGGGAAAACGACAGGAAACGACACGGCGAAGCCGGCTGAGTCGGTTAATCCCTATGCCCTCGGCGACCCCAGCGAGTTCGCGCGCAACATGATGCGCGTCGGACAGCAATCCCAGAAACTGCTGACCGATTTCCTCAAGCGCCAATCCGCCGCCGGCAACGAGCCGCGCGACCCGCTCAACATTACCGCGCCGTTCATGACTCTCATGAAAGCCATGTCGGCCAACCCGACCGCGCTGATCGACGCCCAGTTCGCGCTGTGGAAGGACTTCATGGGCCTGTGGGAGAACACCGCCCGCAAGATGCTGGGGAGCGAGACGCAGCCCGTCGTGGCGCCCAAGGCCGGCGACAAGCGCTTCCGGGACAAGGACTGGCAGGACAACCAGATCTTCGACTTCATCAAGCAGTCCTATCTGCTGACCGCGAACTGGATGCAGGACACCGTCGCCAAGGTCGAAGGCGTCGATGACGATACGAGGAAGCGCGTCGGCTTCTATACCAAGCAATTCGCCGACGCGTTGGCGCCGACCAATTTCCTCCTGACCAATCCCGAAGTGCTGCGCGCCACGCTGCAATCCAACGGCGAGAACCTGGTCAAGGGCCTCGACAATCTGCTGGAAGACATCGAGCGCGGCCACGGCCAGCTCTCAATCCGGCAATCGGCCGACGCCTTCCGCATCGGCGAGAACATTGCGACCACGCCCGGCAAGGTGGTGTTCCGCAACGATCTGCTCGAGCTGCTGCAATTCGATCCGACGACGGCAGAGGTCTATGAGCGGCCGCTGCTGATCTTCCCGCCCTGGATCAACAAATTCTACATCATGGATCTGCGGCCGGAGAACTCGTTCATCAAATGGCTGGTCGGCCAGGGCTACACGGTGTTCGTCGCCTCCTGGGTGAACCCCGACCGCAAGCTCGCGATGAAATCGTTCGAGGACTACATGAAGGAGGGCATCTTCGCCGCCCTGGGTGCCGTCGAGCAGGCGACCGGCGTGCCCGATACCAATGTCGTCGGCTATTGCATCGGCGGCACGCTGCTCACCGCGACGCTCGGCTACATGGCCGCGAAGAACGACAAGCGGATCAACTCGGCGACCTTCTGGGCGGCGCAGGCCGATTTCAGCGAGGCGGGCGACCTTACCGTCTTCGTCGACGAGGCGCAGCTGGAAGCGATGAAGAAGCAGATGGAGAACGCCGGCGGCGTCCTCGAAGGCTCGAAGATGGCGACGACCTTCAACATGCTGCGCGCCAACGATTTGATCTGGTCGTTCGTGATCAACAATTACATGCTCGGCAAGCAGCCGATGCCGTTCGACCTGCTCTACTGGAATTCCGACACCACGCGGATGCCGGAGAAGACGCACCTGTTCTACCTGCGCGAATGCTACAAGGAGAACA
>DATAZZ010000053.1:0-36478 GCA_036271735.1 Rhizomicrobium sp. | reverse complement strand
CGCATTGCCCCGGCTGCAACGCGGAGCACACATTGATCGCATGCGGGCCCGGCGTAGAGCGCGTGGCGGAGGAGTTCGTCTCGGTGTTTCCCAATGCGCGCATGGCGATTGCGTCATCGGACACGCTGCACGGCCCGGCCGAAACACAGGCCGCGATCCGCGCGATGGCCAAGCACGAGATCGATGTCGTCATCGGCACGCAGATCGTCGCCAAGGGGCATCATTTCCCGCAGCTTACATTGGTCGGCGTAATCGATGCCGATCTTGGCGGTTCGGACGGCGATCTGCGCGCGCGCGAACGGACGTTCCAGCTGCTGCACCAGGTGGCGGGCCGCGCGGGGCGGGCCGAGAAGCCGGGCACCGTGCTGATGCAGACGCGCAACCCGGCGGACATCGTGATGGCCGCGCTGGCCAGCGGCGACCGCGATGCGTTCTATGCGCAGGAGCGGGTGTTCCGCGAACGCGCCGGCGCGCCGCCGTTCGGCCGCCTCGCCGCGATCATCCTGTCGAGCCACGACGCCGTGGCGGTGACGGACGCGGGCCGCATGCTGGCGAAAGTGGCGCCGGCGGCGAAGGGCGTGAAAGTCTGGGGTCCGACGCCGGCGTTCTATCATCTGCTGCGCGGCCAGACGCGCGAGCGCTTGCTGGTGCAGGCCGACCGCAGCGTCGATGTGCAAGCCTACCTGCGCGCCTGGCTCGGCGGATTGAAGCTGTCGAACAAGGTGCGCATGGCGGTCGACGTCGATCCGGTGAGTTTTTTCTAATTGATTCACGCGGAGCCGCGAACCCTTGGGTGTCATGGCCCGCAAAAGCGGGCCATGACACCGAGTAGCGGTGGGCAGTCGCGCGACGCGCTACTGAAATTCCCGCACATCCGCGAGATGCCCGGCAATCGCCGCCGCCGCCGCCATCGCGGGGCTCATCAGGTGGGTGCGGCCGCCGCGGCCCTGGCGGCCTTCGAAGTTGCGGTTCGAAGTCGAAGCGCAGCGTTCCTGTGGCTCGAGCTTGTCGGCGTTCATCGCCAGGCACATCGAGCAACCCGGTTCGCGCCATTCGAAGCCGGCGTCGAGGAAGATTTCGTCGAGGCCTTCTTCTTCCGCCTGCGCCTTCACGAGACCCGAGCCGGGGACGACCATCGCGCCGACATGGGACGCGACGTGCTTGCCCTTCACGATGGCGGCGGCGGCGCGCAGATCCTCGATGCGGCCATTGGTGCAGGAGCCGATGAAGACGCGGTCGATCTTGACGGTGTCGAGAGACTCGCCGGGGGTGAGGCCCATATAGGCGAGCGCGCGTTCGACGCCGTGACGCTGCGCCTCGTCGGCGATCGCGGCGGGATCGGGGACGCGGCCGGTCACCGGCAGCGCCTGCTCGGGCGAGGTGCCCCAGGTGACCATCGGCGCGATCTCGGTGGCGTCGAGCGCGATCTCGGCATCGAACTTGGCGTCGGCGTCGGAGTGGAAGGTCTTCCAGTACATCACGGCGTTCTCGAACGCGGCGGCTTTGGGCGCACGCGGCTTGCCGGCGACATAGGCGAAGGTCTTCTCGTCGGGCGCGATGAGGCCGGCGCGGGCGCCGGCTTCGATCGTCATGTTGCACAGGGTCATGCGGCCTTCCATCGACAGGCCCATGATCGCGTCGCCGGCATATTCGATGACGTAGCCGGTGCCGCCGGCGGTGCCGATCCTGGCGATGATCGCGAGCGCGATGTCCTTGGCGGTGACGCCGATGGGGAGCGCGCCGGTGACGGTGATGCGCATGTTCTTCGATTTCTCGATCAGCAGGGTCTGCGTCGCGAGCACGTGCTCGACGTCCGAGGTGCCGATGCCGAAGGCGAGGCTGCCGAACGCGCCATGGGTCGAGGTGTGGCTGTCGCCGCACACGATGGTCATGGCGGGGAGCGTGAAGCCTTGCTCCGGCCCGACGATGTGCACGATGCCCTGGCGGATGTCGGGCAGCGGGAGATATTCGACGCCGAATTCTTTCGCGTTGGATTCCAGCGTCGCGACCTGGAGGCGCGATTCCGGATCGGAATTGCCCATCGAGCGGCCGATGGTCGGCACGTTGTGGTCGGGGACGGCGAGCGTCGCTTCGGGATGGCGCACCTTGCGGCCGGCCATGCGCAAGCCTTCGAAGGCCTGGGGGCTCGTCACCTCATGCACGAGATGGCGGTCGATATAGAGCACGGCGGATTCGCCCGGCACCTCCTGCACGAGATGCGAGTCCCAGATCTTGTCGTAGAGCGTTTTGCCGGTCATTGCGGGTGCCATGGTGATCGGCGGCTTTAACAGCACTTTGGGCCGGACGCCGCAAGACCCGTTCGTGCCGCACGGCGACGGAACAAGATAGTTGCGTTCAGGCGTGAATGTGCGCGGCGAGCCAGATCAAGCCGGCCAGGCCGGCAGGCAGCAGCGTCAGGGCGGTCGAGCCGATCAGGCCGAGGCGGAAGACGCGGCGGCGCAGCGGCGCGGTGCGGGCGGTGTCGCCGGCGCTCCACAACAGCTCGGTGATCCAGCCCAGCGTGTAGAAGATGTTCGCGGCAAAGCCGTAGAGCACGATCGGTACGAGAATGTAGGGCGTGGGGTATTCGTTGCCGGCTTGCCCCGAAAGCGACTTCGCGACAGTCAGGATGATGAAGATCGTGAGCAGACCGGTGGCGAGCAGGACAAGATTGAACGGGATGCGGCGGATTTCCCACCACACGATGGAATCCCAGGGCGGCAGGCTCATCTTGGTCTGTCCGTTGGCGTTCACCGTACTATCGGTTGGGGCAAGGTTTTGGCAAGGTCACCGCATGCGCCTTGCGAGTGGACATGACCGACCTTGAGACGCGCGCGCGCGTGCCGGCGATGCTGCGGCGCAGATCGCGCTGGGCAGCGCGGCGGAAGCGGCGGGCGATGTGCGCGCGACGCGTGGCTGGTTCGCGCAGGCGGCCAAGATGGGACGCGCCGATGCGCTGCGCCGGCTGGCGATCAACCTGCTGACGCGAGAGCCGTTCGTCTCAGAGCAGGGCATGCGCATGATCCAGGGCGCGGCGCAGCAGGGCGATGGCGAGGCGGCGCATTTGTGCGCAGTGCTGGCGGCGCAGGACCCGACATTGGCGGGGCGCTGGACCGTCGCGCTCGATTTCCTCGCGCACGCGGCGGAGGGCGGATATGCGCTGGCGCAAGCGCAGTTGCGATTGCTGTCGGGGAACGAGGCACCGGAGGCGCCGTGGCATGCGCTGAGCGATGGCGTCGACGTTACGCAGTGGCTGGCGGTGCCGGCGGCGCGGACGCTCAGCGCGGCGCCTGTGGTGCAGGCGGTGGACGGGTTTCTTCCAGCCGAATTGTGCGACTGGCTCGTCGAACGGGCGCGGCCGCGCATCGCGCCGGCGACGGTCAACGATCCGCGCAGCGGCGTGGCGGAGCGCGTCGACGACGTGCGCAGCAACAGCCAGGCGGGGTTTCGTCTCGACCAACGCGATTTCGTGCTGACGCTGGTCCAGGCGCGCATGGCGGCGGCGAGCGGGTTCTCGTCGGACGGGTTCGAGCCGCCCATGGTGCTGCACTATGCGGTGGGCGAGCAGTATCGGCCGCATTTCGATTTCTTCGACACGCGGATCGCGGGGCAGGCAGAGAATGTCGCGCGCGCGGGACAGCGGGTCGCGACGTTCCTCATCTATCTCAGCGACGATTTCGACGGCGGCGAGACGGATTTTCCGCGGCTCGGCATCCGCTATCGCGGGGCCAGGGGCGATGCGCTGCTGTTTCACAATGTCGATGCCGACGGCGCGCCCGATCCCCGCACGCTGCATGCCGGGCTGGCGCCGGCGCGCGGCGAGAAATGGCTGTTCTCGCAGTGGATCCGGCAGCGACGCGCGGCTTAACGCCGGCTGAAATACAGCACGGCCATGATGATGATGATCGCGATGAACTGCGCCAGGACGCGCAGGCGCATCAGGCGGTTGGACCAGCTCACCGAGGTCTCGCCGCCTTTCCATAAAGTGTAAAGCCCGGCGAGCAGGATGCTCACCACCACGGCGAGCGCGAGCGCGACGAAGACCTTGCCGCTCATGCCGGTGCGGCCGGCGGCGTGGCGGCGGGCGGTGGCGGCGGCGCGGCGGGATTGATCGGACCGGGCACCCAGCCCGCGGCCTTCTGCGCCAGGTCGCGGAATTTGGACGAGACCTGCTCCAGCCGCGCGGTCCATTCGGGATTGGGGACCTGACCCTCGATCTCCTTGAAATAGACCTGCATCAGCGCGGCGATGGCGATCGGCTCCATGATCGCCTTCTTGACGGCGATGGCGAAGACCAGCGCCAGCACGAAGCCCCAGAACGTAAAGCCGGTGTGGAAGATCGCGACCAGCGCGCCGATCGGCGCGAGCAGCACGATGAAGAGGAGGAAGGTAAAGCCCCACATCAGCACCGACAGCCAGGCCGCGTTCTTGAGGAAGTGCATGTAGTTCTGGGCGAACAGGACGAGGCCGTCGCGCGCCGTGCCCCAGGGATTCTTGGTCTGGGTGCGGATCAGATAGGCGAGGATGATCTCGTCGACATAGGTCAGCGACATGCGGATGAAGGCTTCGGCGATGCGGACCAATTGCTGCAGCGCCGGGATCGGCAGGAACGACGTGAAGAAATTGATCGAGCCAAACAGCGAGCGCAGCACGCCCTTGATCAGCTGGTCGACGCCGAACAGCACCGAGGATTCGGTGAAATGCGTCTTCACGAAATTGGCGCCGTATGAGATCTGGCCCTGGCCGCCGGGAATCGGCTGGCGGTCATAGACCTGGACCAGGACCGCGATATGCGCCGCCTTGATCAGATAGAGGACGTATTCGCGGGCGAGATAAAGCGCGCCCGAGATAAGGCCGAAGCCGATGGCGCCGCCCCAGAAGGCGCCGCCCGTGGGCGCGTCGGGGCCGCTGCCCATATGGCCGAAGCCCCAGCCGAGCGCGCCGCCGACGCCGACGGTCAGCACATAGGCGAGCGCGATGCCGACATAGACGATGATGCGCAGCACGACGAATGGCAGGGTCTGCAGCACCATGGAAAGGGCGCGGCCGAAGCTGAAATCCCACATCGGGCAAGGGTCCTTGGGGGCGACGGCCCTATATCGGACGGGGGCGGGCGGCGCGCAAGAGCTTGCGATCACAGCATTTGGCGGTGCAAGCTTGGGCCTGGTTCCATGAGGACAGCCGTGATGAGCGTCGTACCCTATCTCACCATCATGGACGATCGCGGCACCGAAGCCGCCACATTCTATCAGGCGCTGTTCGATGGCGAGGAGAAGGTGCGGATGCCGGCGCAGGACGGCAAGCGGCTGATGCATTGCGAGATCCATTTCGCGGGCAACGCGATCTATCTCGCCGACAATATGATGGGCGCGACGGGGACGCCGGCGCTGATGTCGGTGTTCGTCGGCTTCGACAAGGCGGCCGCGGTGGACGCGCTGATCGCGAAAGCCAAGACGATGGGCGCGACGATCATCCAGGAGCCGATGGACATGTTCTGGGGCGACCGCTTCGCGATGTTCTTCGATCCGTTCGGGCACAGGTGGCAGGTGGGTGCGCCGAAGGCGTAGCGCTCGCGTCCATCCTTCGACAAGCTCAGGATGAGGATCGGAAATTGGGTCCTCATCCTGAGCTTGTCGAAGGATGCGCCAGGCGCGGTGCCGTTACCCGCACCACCCGTCCCTGTGCCCGCCGTCGTACAGTCGCGCCATGCCGGCGCGGACGAGGCTTTCGCCGATGTCGCCTCTCATATCCGTGACCGCGGCGTCGATGCGGCCGCCATATTTGTCGTAGCGCATCGCGCTCAGCTTCACGTCGCCACCCTCGATCCGCTTGCTGAGCCAGTCGCGGGCGGCTTCGGCGCGGCTGCGTTCGGAATCGCAGCGGGCGCGCAGCTCGGGCGCGTCGACGCCCTGGATGCGGACGCGGACCGAGATTTGCTGGCCGAGCCAGATGGCGGCGGAGGCCTCGAAGGTGTCGCCGTCGATCACGCGGTCGACATGGGCGGTCACCGGTCCTTGGAATTCCTTCGTGTAATCAGAGGCATAGGCGATATTCGGCAATATAATTGTTCCGGAAAAAACGATGTTTTTCGCCGCGCGTTTTAGCCTTGCTTGCATCCCGCAACTCCACATTCAATGTAGAGTTGTATAGAACATTTCATAAACACGTTCAAGTTGTATCAGGCGAGCAGGTCGATTTTTTCCTCTGTAAAATTACCGGGCACGATGGTGACCGGGATCGCCTGGACGCCGCCCGCGAAAAGGGCGACGAGCGGGCCGGGGCCTTCCTTGGCGGTGCCCGCGGCGAGGACGAGGATCGAGATGTCGGAGTCCGATTTGATCAGCTCGAGCAGCGCCTCGGTCGGGCGGCCTTCGGATATGACGAGTTCCGGGATGATGCCCGCGATCTCGCCCACGGTCTTGGCGGCGGCATAGATCAGGCCCTCGGCCTCCTGATGCGCCTCGTCCTTCATGATCTCCTCGACACCGCGCCATTGCTGGAAATCGGCGGGCTGGGCGACGCAGAGCAGCGTGACGCGGCCGCCGGTGTGCTGCGCCCGGCGCGCGGCGAAGCGCACGGCGATCTTCGACTCCGGCGTCTTGTCGACGACGACGAGGAATTTGCGCGGACGGTCGACGTTCTGCTCGCTCATGGACGCGGATGCTGACACCATGGCGGGGATCGCTTCAAGGGCACGCGCCGATGACCATCGAACGGGAAGAGCAACTGGAGAAGCTTAAGCGCTGCGGCCGCGTGGTGGCGCAGACCATGACGGCGATGGCGGCGGCGATGGAGCCGGGGATGACGACGCGCGAGCTCGACGCGCTGGGGCGGGCGCTGCTGGAGCGCGAGGGTGCGAGGCCGGCGCCGGAATCGACCTACAAATTTCCGGGTGCGACCTGCATCTCGGTGTCGCCGGCGATCGCGCATGGCATTCCGGGCGATCAGGTGCTGCGCGCCGGCGATCTCGTCAACATCGATGTGTCGGCGGATATCGACGGCTATTACGCCGATACCGGCGGCAGCTTTGCGATACCGCCGGTGAGGGAAAAGATCGAGCGGCTGTGCCGCGACGGCAAGCGCGCGATGTGGAGCGGCATCCGCGCCGTGAAGGCGGGCGGCAAACTCAACGAGATCGGCCGCGCGGTGCAGGATTTCGCGCACAAAAATCGCTACACGCTGATCCGCAATCTGGCGAGCCATGGCGTCGGCAGCGCCCTGCACGAAGAGCCGGGGAATATTCCGACCTGGTTCGAGCCGGGTGACCGGCGGCGGATTCACGAAGGGCTGGTGTTCACCATTGAGCCGTTCCTGTCGACCGGCTCGCACATGGCGGTGGACGGGCACGATGCGTGGACGCTGTTCGCCGATGGCGGGCATCCGACGGTGCAGTACGAACACACGCTGGTCGCGACGAAGCGCGGGCCGGTGGTGGTGACGCTGGGGTGAACTTAACCTCTCCCGCTTGCGGGAGAGGTCGGAAATGCGCAGCATTTCCGGGTGAGGGGCCGTCGCCCAGTCGGTTCCCCTCACCTAGCAAAAACTAAGGCTTAGCTACGCGAAGTGCTTCGCTAAACCTAAGTTTTTGCGTCCTCTCCCGCTCGCGGGAGAGGATAACGGCGCTACGGCTTGATCGCCTTCAGTCTATAGATCAGCTCCAGCGCTTCCTTCGGGGTCAGCGTGTCGGGTTCGATGGCGCGCATCGCGTCTTCGAAGCCGTTGGGTTTGGGCGCGGCCGGCATGGCGGCGGCGAAGAGCGGAAGGTCGTCGATGCGGGCGAGCGGCTTGTGGCCTTCGCGGCCCTCTTCGAGCGCTTTGAGGACTTCTTCGGCGCGGCCGACCACCGCGGGTGGCAAGCCGGCGAGCTTGGCGACGTGGATGCCGTAGGAGCGGTCGGCGGCGCCCTGGGTGACTTCGTGCAGGAAGACGATGCTGTCGTTCCACTCGCGCACCCGCATCGTGACGTTGGCGAGCGAGCTTAGACGTCCGGCGAGCGCGGTCATCTCGTGGTAGTGCGTCGCGAACAGCGCACGGCTTTTGTTCTTCTCATGCAGGTGCTCCGCCGTCGCCCAGGCGATGGCGAGGCCGTCGAAGGTCGCGGTGCCGCGGCCGATCTCGTCGAGGATCACCAGACTCTGCGGTGTGGCCTGGTTGAGGATCGCGGCGGTCTCGACCATCTCAACCATGAAGGTCGAGCGGCCCGCCGCGAGGTCGTCGCCGGCGCCGACGCGGGAGAACAGGCGGTCGACGATGCCGATATGCGCGGAGTCGGCGGGCACGAAGGCGCCAGCCTGGGCGAGGATCGCGATCAGCGCGTTCTGGCGCAGGAAGGTCGATTTGCCGGCCATGTTGGGACCGGTGACGAGCCATAGCCGGCCGATCCCGCCGGGGCTGAGGTCGCAATCGTTGGGCACGAAGGGATGGGCGTGGTCGCCGGCGAGGGCGGCTTCGACCACGGGGTGGCGGCCGCGTTCGATATTGAATGTCGTCGAGCCGTCGATCCGCGGGCGGGTGTGGCGCGCGGCGATGGCGAGTTCGCCGAGCGCGCAGGCGACGTCGATCACCGCGAGCGCGTGGGCGATCTTGCCCAGCGCGGCGGCGCATTCGACGGCGCGGCCGCACATCATGTCGAACAGTTCGCGTTCGAGGGCGAGGGCCTGGTCGGCGGCCTGGGAGATGCGGGTCGCCAGCGTCGCGAGCTCGTCCGTGGTGAAGCGCACGGCGCTGCCGATGGTCTGGCGATGGCGGAACAGCTGGCGATTGTCGCCTTCCTGGAGCTTGTCGCCGTGCTGCGGCGTCACCTCGATGAAATAGCCCAGCACGCCATTGTGCTTGATGCGCAATTGCGCGACGCCGCTGTCGGTCTTGTAGCGCGCTTCGAGGCCGGCGACGACGCGGCGCGATTCGTCGCGCAGCTTGCGCACCTCGTCGAGCGGGGCGTGCGCACCGGCCGCGATGAAGCCGCCGTCGCGGACGAGGAAGGGCGGCTCGGCGACCAGCAGCGCGTCGAGGCGGTCGGTCAGGCGCGAGACATCGGCGATGCCGAGCGTCAGATCGTGGCAGGCGTCGCGCGCCTCGCCGGGCGCGAGCTTGAGCGGATCGTCGAGCTTGAGCGTGTCGCGCAAGGCGCGGGCAGCACGGATGCCGTCGCGCAGATGGGCGAGATCGCGCGGGCCGCCGCGGCCGACGCTGATGCGCGCCAGGGCACGGGCGATGTCGGGGGCGCGGCGCAATTCCTCGCGCAGCGTGCGGCGCAACTCCGAATCGGCGGCGAAGAAGGCGACGGCATCGTGGCGATGGGCGATGGCTTTCACATCGGTGAGCGGGGCGGCAAGGCGCGACGCCAGTTCGCGCGCACCGGCGGCGGTGACGCTGCGGTCGATGACCGACAGAAGGCTGCCCTTACGCTCGCCAGACAGCGTCTGCGTCAGTTCGAGATTACGTCGCGTGGCGGCGTCGATGCCCATGAAGGCGCGCGGCGCGACCCGGACCAGCGGCGGCAGCGCGGGAAGATTGCCCTTCTGCGTCAGGTCGAGATAGGCGATCAGGGCGCCGGCGGCGCTCAGTTCGGCGCGGCCGAAGGCGCCGAAACCGTCGAGACTCTGCACCTTGTAATGCGCTTTCAGCGCGCGCTCGCCGGCGCCGGAGTCGAACTTGATCGATGGCAGCGGCGATAGCGCGGGGCCGAGGGATTTGAGCAAGGGTGCGAGCGCGTCGTCGGCGAGCAGCGCGTCGGGCACGAGAAGCTCGCGCGGCGCGATGCGGGCGAGTTCGATGCCGATCTCGTTCTCCTCGACCGGCGCGACGCTGAACGCGCCGGCGGAGATGTCGGCGGACGCGATGGCGAAGCCGGTACCGGCGCGGCCGAGCGCGGCCAGGACATTGGCACTGCGGGCTTCGAGCAGGGAATCTTCCGTCAAGGTGCCGGGCGTCACGAGGCGGATGACCTCGCGCCGCACCACGGATTTGGCGCCGCGCTTCTTGGCCTCGGCGGGATCCTCCATCTGTTCGCAGACCGCGACGCGGAAGCCCTTGCGGATCAGCTTTTCGAGATAGGCTTCCGCCGCGTGAACCGGGACGCCGCACATCGCGATGTCGTCACCATTGTGCTTGCCGCGCTTGGTGAGGGCGATGTCGAGCGCCTCGGACGCCCGTACCGCATCTTCGAAGAACATCTCGTAAAAATCGCCCATGCGGTAGAACAGCAGATATTCCGCATGCGCCGCCTTGGTCTCCAGATATTGCGCCATCATGGGCGTCGTCGCGCCGTAAGGCGCGCCAACAGAAGAATCGGCCGCAATTGGCGCGTTATCGGTTGCAGGGGTCGCATGCTCGTTCATCGCGGCACTTTAACATGATGCGGCGCACGGGCGCCCGGACTGCTTGAAAAGCGGCCCTGCAAAAGGGGATAACCTGTGGATCAGTTCAACCGGTAGACCCATGTCCCATCCCAGACGGCCGTCCTTCACCAGCGAAGAGGCCCTCGCCTTTCACCGCCATCCCAAGCCCGGCAAGCTCGAGATCACGCCGACCAAGCCTATGGCGACGCAGCGCGACCTTTCGCTCGCCTATTCGCCGGGCGTCGCGGTGCCGGTGCTGGCGATCGCGGAGAATCCCGACCTCGCCTATGAGTACACGTCGAAGGGCAATCTGGTCGCGGTGATCTCCAACGGCACGGCGATCCTGGGGCTCGGCGATCTGGGCGCGCTGGCGTCCAAGCCGGTGATGGAAGGCAAGGCGGTGCTGTTCACGCGCTTCGCCGATGTGGATTCCATCGACCTCGAAGTCGACACCGCCGATGTCGACGCGTTCATCGCTTCGGTGCGCTATCTCGGGCCGAGCTTCGGCGGGATCAACCTGGAGGACATCAAGGCGCCGGACTGCTTCGTGATCGAGGAGCGGCTGCGCGAGATGATGGACATCCCGGTGTTCCATGACGACCAGCACGGCACCGCGATCATCTCCACCGCCGGCATCATCAATGCGTTGCACCTGACAGGGCGCACGCTGGCCGACACCAAGGTCGTCGTGAACGGCGCCGGCGCGGCGGGCATCGCGTGTCTCGAATTGCTCAAGGCGATGGGCCTGCCGAGCGGCAATGCGATCTTGTGCGACACCAAGGGCGTGATCTATCGCGGCCGCACCAACGGCATGAACCAATGGAAGAGCGCGCATGCGGTCGAGACAGAGGCGCGCACGCTGGAAGACGCGATGAAGGGCTCGGACGTGTTCCTGGGCCTTTCGGTGAAAGGCGCGGTGACGCAGGAAATGGTCGCGACGATGCGCAAGCGGCCGATCATCTTCGCGATGGCCAATCCCGATCCGGAGATCACGCCGGAGGATGTCAAAGCGGTGCGGTCCGACGCGATCGTCGCGACGGGGCGCAGCGACTATCCCAACCAGGTCAACAATGTCCTGGGCTTCCCCTATATCTTCCGTGGCGCGCTCGACGTGCGGGCCAGGACGATCAACGAGGCGATGAAGATCGCCGCCGCCAACGCACTGGCCGAGCTGGCGCGCGAGGACGTGCCGGACGAGGTCGCGGCGGCCTATCGCGGGGCGCGGCCGGAATATGGGCCGGACTACATCATCCCGGTTCCTTTTGATCCCCGGCTTATCAGCCGGGTTTCCCGCGCCGTTGCGGAAGCGGCGATGAAGTCGGGCGTGGCGCGGCGCGAGATCAAGGACCTCGACGCCTACTCTTTCCAGCTCTCGGCGCGGCTCGATCCTTCGGCGGCGCTGTTCCAGCGCGTCACGGCGAGCGTGCGGGCGAACCCCAAGCGCGTCGTGTTCGCGGAGGGCGAGGAAGAGTCCGTCATCCGCGCCGCGGCGGCGTTCCAGAACTCCGGCCTCGGCAAGGCGATCCTGGTGGGGCGCGAGGAGATCATCAAGGCGGGCATCCGCCGCGCCGGCGTCGAAGAGCACACGCTGGAGATCCGCGTGCCGCATTCTGCGCAGGATGCCCAGGGCTATATCGAATATCTCTACAAGCGGCTGCAGCGGCGCGGCGCGCTGCATCGCGACGCGGTGCGCTATGTCACCAACGACCGCAACGTCTATGCCGCCTCGATGCTGATGGCGGGCGACGCGGACGCGATGGTGACGGGCGCGACGCGCAATTACGCCGCGGCGCTCAACGATGTGCGCCTGGTGCTCGACCCGCCCAAGGGCGAGCGGCCGATCGGCGTGATGCTGATCTTCGCCAAGGGCCGGCTGGTGTTCGTCGCCGATACCTCGGTGCATGAGATGCCGACCAGCGAGGAGCTCGCCGACATCGCGGTGCAGGCGGCGGGCGTGGCGCGGCGCTTCGGCTTCACGCCGCGCGTGGCATTGCTGGCGTCGTCGACCTTCGGCTTCCCGCGCAGCGAACGCTCGGAGCGCATCGTCGAGGCAGTGCACATCCTGGACGGGCGGCATGTCGATTTCGAATATGACGGCGAGATGGCGGTGGATGTCGCGCTGGAGCGCGAGCGCATGCTGCTCTATCCGTTCTGCCGTCTGACGGACACGGCGAACGTCCTGATCATGCCGGCGATCCATTCGGCGGCGATCTCGACCCGGCTTCTGTCGCAGCTCGGCGGCGTGACGATGATGGGGCCGCTGCTGATCGGGCTTGAGAAGTCGGTGCAGATCGCGCCGCTCGGCGCCAAGATGAGCGAGATCTACAACGCGGCGGTGATCGCGGCGCTATGAAGAAATTGCTTCCGTCATTGTCTGGCTCGTCCGGACAATCCATTTTTCTCTGCGCGAGAGAGAGAAATGTTGGTCGCCCGCATAAAGTGGGCGATGACGGCTGTTGTGTTTGGATCAAGCGTGAACAGGCAGAGCGAGAACAGACATGACCATCCCCGCCTTCATCGAGAACATCTGGGAAGACGACATTCTTCCGACGCTCACCGACTACATCCGCATCCCGAACAAGTCACCGCATTTCGATCCGGAGTGGGAGGCGCATGGGCATATGGAACGCGCGGTGGCGCTGTTCGAGGCGTGGGCGCGCAAGAAGCTCGCGGGGATTCCCGGCGCGGTGCTCGAGGTCGTGCGGCTGCCCAAGCGCACGCCGCTGATCTTCATGGAAATCCCGGGCGACGCGAAGGGTACGGTTCTGCTCTACGGCCATCTCGACAAGCAGCCGGAGATGAAGGGTTGGACCGAGGGCACCGGGCCGTGGGTGCCCGTCATGAAGGACGACAAGCTCTATGGCCGCGGCGGCGCCGATGACGGCTATGCGATGTTCGCGTCGCTGGGCGCGATCCTGGCGCTGCGCGAGGAGAAGAAGAGCCATGCGCGCTGCGTGATCTGCATCGAGGCGTGCGAGGAATCGGGCAGCTATGACCTGCCCTATTACATCGATCATCTCAGCGCGCGGATCGGGACGCCCGACCTGGTCGTGTGTCTCGATTCCGGTTGCGGCAATTACGATCAGCTGTGGCTGACGACGAGCCTGCGCGGCATCGCGATGGGCAACCTCACCGTGCGGGTGCTGACCGAGGGCGTGCATTCGGGCGATGCGAGCGGCATCGTGCCGTCGTCGTTCCGCATCGCGCGCACGCTCTTGTCGCGCGTGGAGGACGAGAAGACGGGGACGATCCTGCTCGACGAATTGTTCGTGCAGGTGCCGCCGGACCGGCTGGAACAGGCGCGCGCCTCGGCGAATATCCTGGGCGACGAGGTTTATACCAAAATGCCGCTGGCCGGCGGGACCAAGCCGATGGCGACGGATCTCACCGAGCTAATCCTCAATCGCACCTGGCGGCCGCAGCTCGCGGTAACGGCGATGGACGGCTATCCGCTGCCGGAGAATGGCGGCAATGTGCTGCTGCCTTACTCCACCGCCAAGCTCAGCATGCGGCTGCCGCCGACCTGCGATGCGGTGAAGGCAACGGTCGCACTCAAGGCGAAGCTCGAAGCGGACGCGCCGTATGGCGCCGAGGTCGAGTTCGATGCCGACGACGGGCAGACCGGCTGGAATGCGCCGAAGCTGGCGCCGTGGCTGGAGGCGTCTTTGGAACGCGCGAGCCAGGCCTATTTCGGCAAGCCGGTGGCGTTCATGGGCGAAGGCGGCTCGATCCCGTTCATGGCGATGCTGGGCGAGAAATATCCAGGGACGCAGTTCGTGGTGACCGGCGTGCTGGGGCCGCACTCCAACGCGCATGGCCCGAACGAATTCCTCCACGTGCCGACGGCAAAGAAGGTGACGGCGTGTATTGCGCAAGTGCTGGAAGATCACGCGGGACGGTAGTCTCAGACGGGCGGCTCGCGCCCCTTGGCATGCAGATAGGCTTGCGACAGGTAGGTCGCGCCGGACGCAATGGCGAGGAAGAACGCCATGGCCGGGACGATGTCGAATCCGAGTGACAGCAAACTGTAAGGGTAGCCCGGCAACGCCGATGCGAGCACGGCCGATGCCGCCATGGCCAGTCCGAAGGGCAGGATCGTGAGCACCAGGCCGCCGGCATAAGCGCGGCCCAGCGACAGCCACAGACGCAATGCCGCTTGCGTGTCGATGGGGCTCTCGCCCGCCGCGATCGCAGGAAGGATCAGCGAGAACGGACCGGCAAGCCAGATGGCGACGAGGTAGAACGCCAACCGGTAAAAGACGAGCGCCGCGTCCACCCAGTTATGCCCCCATGGCTGGAGGAATCCGGCAATGCCGGCAACGGTGTATTTGTCGAAGGTGTGGCACAACGTGTTGAAGATCACGAAGCGCCACACATAGCGCCAGCTGCGCCGCGCGAAGGCTCCAATGCCGACGCGGCCATCGCCGGTCTGCACGAACAGATGCCAAACGACCGCCGCTGCGGTAACGCAGACGGCTTGCGTGACGATGGTGACGAGCAGTACCAGGATGGCGTCACCGGCGCCGAGCGTGCCGCGTGCCGGCGCGATACCGATCTCAGGCTCGATCGCCAGGATGACGGTGGTCTGCGCGGCCCAATAGATGAGAAACCAAGGCCCCACCTTGCGCAGAAGCGCCGTCCAATGCCGAAAGGGAAACAGTATCGCGGTGCGTGCCTGCCCGATGGCCGAGAAGCGCCGTGCGTCCGGCGACGGGACGTTCGGTGCGGCCGGTGCGAAGGCCGGCGGCGCCAGCCGCATGCGCGGCAGCTGGAAAAGCAGGATGGATATCGCCACGACCGCGACGCCCGCGCCGACCTGCGCCTGACGCGGCAGAAATCCCGGATAAGCTTCCTGAAAAAATACGATGGCGCCCATGCCGAGCACGAACACGACAAAAGCGGCGATCCGGAAGCGCGCCGGATATTGCGCGATGAGCCCCCGCAGGCGCGGCGACGCCTGAACGGCGAAGATCGTCAGCACGATCGCCAGCATGATCCCGACGATATAGGGCCCTTGCGGATCGTGCCGCAGGAACAGCGCCATCAGGCCCACCGAACCGATCGCGACCAGGAAGGGGACGAATTTTTTCAATGAATCCCCTTCCCGCCCCCGCATGTGCGGCGCATCGTATCGACCCGTTCCGGCGTTTTAAAGCGGCGCCAAAAAGGACAAACCACCATGACCTTCGTCGATCACGTGCCGGGCCGGCATCGCGGACGTTACGGCGCGCTGGTGCTGTTCCTGATCCTGACGCTCGCGGTTGGCGGGGCGGCGGGGTATGCGACGGCGCCGGAGATCGCGGGGTGGTACGCCACGCTGCACCGGCCCTCCTTCGCGCCGCCCAATGGGGTGTTCGCGCCGGTGTGGACGACGCTCTATGTGCTGATGGGGATCGCGGCGTGGCGGGTATGGCGCGTCGTGGGGCTCGGCTCGCGGCCGATGCTGCTGTTCTTTGTGCAGCTCGCGCTGAACTTCGCCTGGAGCTTCCTCTTCTTCCGCTATCACCGGATCGATGCGGCGCTGGTGGAGATCGTGGTGCTGCTGCTCTTCATCGTGTGGACGGCGGTGTCGTTCGCGCGGCGAGATCGGATCGCGGGGCTGCTGTTCGTGCCCTATGTCGCCTGGGTCGGGTTCGCGACGGCGCTCAATGCCGGGTTCTGGTCGCTGAACCCATAACCTGTGAGATATCGGCACGGCGGGATGGCAGGCCAGGCTTGACGTACCAATAACCAGTTGGTTATGTATGATTCATAGCCAAGGGGTTATCGATCTGCCATGGCAGCCGCTCCCGACATCCTGTTCCGGACGTTGTCCGATCCGACTCGGCGGGCGCTGTTCGAGCGGTTGTGCCGCGAGGGCGACCAGACGGTCGGGGCGCTGACGGCGCAGGCGGGCGTTTCGCAGCCGGCGGTCTCCAAACATCTGGGGCTGCTCAAGCGGGCTGGGCTGGTGTACGACCGCCACGAAGGCCGCCAGACGCATTACAGCGCGCAACTCGGAGCGCTGGCGCCGCTGATCGACTGGACCAGCCGGATGCATGGCTTCTGGCAGAGCCGGTTCGACGGCCTCGAAGACCTGCTGAAAAGGATGGACCAATGAGTGCGGAGCAAACGCAATCCGTCGTCGTCGAGCGCGAGGTGGCGTATCCGCCGGAGAAGATCTGGCGCGCGCTGACCCAGCCGCATCTGATCGCCGAATGGCTGATGCAAAACGATTTCCAGCCGGTGCAGGATCACAAGTTCACGCTGCGCGGCGATTGGGGCAGCGTCGATTGCCAGGTGCTGGCGATCGAGCCGCACAAGACGCTGGTCTACAGCTGGGGCGCGATGGGGCTGGGCAGCGTCGTCACCTGGACGCTCACGCCGACAGCAACCGGCACACATCTGCGGATGGAGCAGGCGGGTTTCAAGCCCGACCAGCAGCGCGCGTTCCAGGGCGCCAAGTTCGGCTGGCAGAAATTCTTCGCCAGTCTGGAGCTAGTGCTGGCGCGACCGGATTGAACGGAAGGAGAGATCGCCATGCGCTTCAACAATGCGATGCGCCAGACACACCGCTGGCTTTCGGTGCTTTTCGTCGCCGCGTTCATCGCGACCTCGGTCGCGCTGGCGCAGAAGTCGACCATTCCTTGGGTGCCTTACATGCCGCTGCCGCCGCTGTTCCTGCTGGCGGTCACGGGGATCTACCTGTTCGTGCTGCCTTATGTAATGCGGCGGCGCTGACCTAGCCGCGGCCCGCCGACAAGACGATGATTCCGACCGCGACGGCGAAGAACGCGACGTGGATCGCCAGGCTCGTCCAATCGACGCGCACCACGCGCGCGTCGGTGACGGTCGCCTTCTTCTGCCAGCTTGCCACCGTCACGACATGCGCCAGCGTCGCGATGACGAGCAAATAGGCGACGACATAGATCTTGTCCATCAGCACCAGCGTGCCGATCTCCGGCAATTCGTCGGAATAGGATTTCTGCAGGAAGACCAGCGTGAGCAGCGCCGTCGCGGTCAGCGCGGTGCGCACATCGACGAGGTCGGGCTTGATCAGAAACGCCAGCCAGTTGGCGCACATCACGATCAGCAGCGGCAGGAACAGCTTCCACAGAAAGAAGCTGGCGCGGCGCTCGATGGCGATGGCGAAGCTGAGGCCGGAATGGCGCGTGCCGCCGGCGATCTGCGGCGCGCCGAAATGCGAGTGGTAGTCCTGCGCGGTGGCGTCGGCGTGCCAGCCGAGCATGCGCCAGCCGGGGATCTGCAAGCCGGGCGCGAAGCCGGAATCTTTCAGGTCGGGGACGTAGACGATGCGATGATGGGCGTTGACTTCGTCCTCGATCGCGATGGTCAGGGTCTGCCGGTCGAACGGGAAGTCGATCAGGCTGAAGGGTTGGAAGAAGCGGCCGTGGATCTGGAGAATCTGGTAGCGGCTGCCGTCGGGCAGGGTCTGCGGCTGTTCGAGGAGCGCTTGCCGGGTGAAGTTCTGGCGCTCGGAAGAATTGGCGAACTCGACGCCCACGGTCGGATCGATCGGGCCTTTCCACTTGAACCAGACATAAGCGACGGCGTCGTAGGTGCTGGCCGCGATGTTGAGGTCGTCGACCACGGTGGGATAGACGCCGACCGTCACGACTTCGGGGCTAGGCGCCGGCGGGGTTTGGGCGGCGGCTGGCAGGAGGCCAAGGACCAGGACGGCCAAACCCGCCGCCAAACGCTTCATCCCCAGACGCATGCTCGTATCCGATATTTTCCGGTCCCTTGGTTATGCCAAAAAGTGCAGGGATTTGAAGCCCTTCGCAGTTGCAGGGTGGAACTCGCGTGGCGGGGCGGCGTTTGCGAATCACAGGTTCCCGGACTTGCCGTCCCTTGTGCCCCTCCCTATATACCCCCTGACGCGGCAAGGGCCTTTTTACGGGCTTTTGGCGTCATTTCCCGTTCAGGGGACGGCCCCGAGGGCGCTTCTTCGAAGGCCAGGAACCCGTCCGCCAAAGGTAAGGAACAAAGAGCATGGCTAAAGTAATCGGTATCGACCTCGGCACCACCAATTCCTGCGTCGCGGTCATGGAGGGCAGCGCCCCCAAAGTCATCGAGAATGCGGAAGGCGCGCGCACCACGCCCTCCATCGTCGCCTTCGCCCAGGATGGCGAGCGCCTGATCGGCCAGCCCGCCAAGCGTCAGGGCGTCACCAATCCGGAACAGACCTTCTTCGCGATCAAGCGCCTGATCGGCCGCCCGTTCAACGATCCCATGACCCAGAAGGACATGGGCATGGTGCCGTACAAGATCGTCAAGGCGGACAATGGCGACGCGTGGGTCGCGGGCCGCGAGAACAAGAAATATTCGCCGTCGGAAGTCTCCGCCTTCATCCTGCAGAAGATGAAGGAGACCGCCGAGGCGCATCTGGGCGAGAAGGTCACGCAGGCCGTCATCACCGTGCCCGCCTACTTCAACGACGCGCAGCGCCAGGCGACCAAGGACGCCGGCAAGATCGCGGGGCTTGAAGTGCTGCGCATCATCAACGAGCCGACCGCGGCCGCGCTCGCCTATGGCATGGACAAGAAGGGCGCCGGCCAGACCATCGCGGTCTACGACCTCGGCGGCGGCACGTTCGACGTGTCGGTGCTGGAGATCGGCGACGGCGTGTTCGAGGTGAAGTCGACCAACGGCGACACTTTCCTGGGCGGCGAAGACTTCGACCAGCGCGTCGTCAACTATCTCGCCGACGAGTTCAAGAAAGAGAACGGCATCGACCTGCGCACGGATCGGCTGGCTTTGCAGCGGCTGAAGGATGCGGCGGAGAAGGCCAAGATCGAATTGTCGAGCGCGGCGCAGACCGAAGTGAACCTGCCCTTCATCACGGCGGACGCGTCAGGCCCCAAGCATCTCACCATTAAGATCACGCGCGCCAAGCTGGAAGCGCTGGTCGACGATTTGATCCAGAAGACGGTCGGGCCGGTGAAGGCCGCGCTGAAGGATGCCGGCGTCACCGCAAGCCAGATCGACGAAGTCATCCTGGTCGGCGGCATGACCCGCATGCCCAAGGTGCAGGAAGTCGTGAAGCAATTGTTCGGCAAGGAGCCGCACAAGGGCGTCAACCCGGATGAAGTCGTCGCCATCGGCGCGGCGATCCAGGGCGGCGTGCTGCAGGGCGAAGTCAAGGACGTGCTGCTGCTCGACGTGACGCCGCTGTCGCTCGGCATCGAGACGCTGGGCGGCGTGTTCACGCGCCTGATCGACCGCAACACCACGATCCCGACCAAGAAGAGCAACGTCTTCTCGACCGCCGAGGACAATCAAAGCGCGGTGACGATCCGCGTGTTCCAGGGCGAGCGCGAGATGGCGGCGGACAACAAGATCTTGGGTCAGTTCGACCTGATGGGCTTGCCGCCGGCGCCGCGCGGCGTGCCGCAGGTGGAAGTCACCTTCGACATCGACGCCAACGGCATCGTGTCGGTGACGGCCAAGGACAAGGCGACCAACAAGGAGCAGCAGATCCGCATCCAGGCGTCGGGCGGCCTGACGGACGCCGACATCAAGAAGATGGTGCAGGAAGCCGAAGCCCATGCCGGCGAGGACAAGAAGCGCCGTGCTTTGGTGGAGGCCAAGAACCAGGCCGACGCGCTGGTCCATTCGACCGAGAAGGCGCTGGGCGAGCATGGCGACAAGGTCGATCCGGCCGAGAAGCAGGCGATCGAGGCGGCGATCGGCGCGCTGAAGGGCGCGACCGGCGGCGACGATGTCGAGGACATCCAGGCCAAGACGCAGGCGCTGGCGCAGGCTTCGATGAAGCTGGGCGAGGCGATGTACAAGGCGCAGCAGGCGGGCGAGGCGGCGGCAGATGCCGCGCGCGACGGCGCCGGCAACGACCCCAAGGCGGACGACCATGTCGTGGACGCGGAGTTCTCCGAAGTCGACGACAACGACAAGAAGGACGCGTAACGCCTTTTTCGCCTGAGGTGTGAGACAGTATGGGAGAGACCGCCTTCTTCGAAACGGGAGAGGGCGGTTTCTTTTTTGAGGGCAATCGGTTGCGGAATTTGGCTGGGCGATGAGCACGAAGCGTTGTTATTATGAAGTCTTGGGCGTCCAGAAGGGCGCCGATGGCGCGACCCTGAAAACCGGCTATCGCAAGATGGCGATGGAATTTCATCCCGACCGCAATCCGGGCGACGGCACGGCCGAGCTCAAATTCAAGGAAATCAACGAGGCCTACGAAGTCCTCAAGGACGACCAGAAGCGCGCCGCCTATGACCGCTTCGGCCATGCGGCGTTCGAGAACGGGATGGGCGGGCGCGGGCCGTCGGGCTTCGACTTCGCGTCCTCCTTCACCGATGTGTTCGACGACCTGTTCGGCGAGTTCATGGGCGGGCGGCGGGCGCGGCGGCAGAACCGCGGCGGCGATCTGCGCTACAATCTGGAGATCAGCCTCGAGGAATCGTTCAAGGGCCGCAACACCCAGATCAAGGTGCCGAGCGCGGTGGCGTGCGAGGCGTGCGGCGGCTCCGGCGCCGAGCCCGGCCACAAGGCCGAGCAGTGCCCGACCTGCAGCGGCATCGGCAAGGTGCGGGCGCAGCAGGGCTTCTTCACCATCGAGCGCACCTGCCCGTCGTGCCGCGGCAGCGGCAAGGTGATCAAGAACCCGTGCAAGAGCTGCAAGGGTGCCGGCGCGGTGCAGAAGGAGCGCACACTCAGCGTCGACGTACCACCGGGTGTCGAGGAAGGCACGCGCATCCGCCTGTCGGGCGAAGGCCAGGCAGGGATGAATGGCGGGCCGGCCGGCGACCTCTACATCTTCATCTCGGTTAAGGCGCATGAGATGTTTCAGCGCGAAGGCCACGATGTGTATTGCCGCGCGCCGGTGTCGTTCATCACCGCGTCGCTGGGCGGCGCGATAGACGTGCCGACGCTGGACGGCGGACGCACCCAGGTGAAAATTCCCGAAGGCACGCAATCGGGGCGCCAGTTCCGCATGCGCGGCAAGGGCATGCCGGTGCTGCGCGGCGGCGGCATGCATGGCGACCTCTATGTCGAAGTCGCGGTCGAGACGCCGGTCAAGCTCTCGAAGAAGCAGAAGGAATTGCTGCGCGAGTTCGAGAAGCTGAGCGAGACGGGGTGTCACCCGGACACTGAAGGCTGGCTCGCCAAGGCGAAGGCGTTCCTCAACGGCGACGGCAAGGCGAAGAGCTGAAGGCGACCCTAGCCGCGCGGCGGCTTGGGAGAACCATCCGGAAAGCGCAATCCTTCGCGGATTTCCCGCGCGACTTTCTCTATCGACGGGGGCCACCCGTCCGGCCCAGCTTCGAAGACGCCAATACAACCCCAGCAATCGCCACCACAATCTCGCGATGGCGGATCGTCCGCGACGTCCAGGCGGCGCCTGCACATGCCGCATCGCGCTTCGATATTCACCGTCGCCTTCTCCTTTTGTTGAGAGAAAGAGAACTTAACGGCAATCCGTCATCGGATCATCGTGTGAGATCGCGCAGGCCATCAACGCACCCGCTTTAGCACCATAGGTCTGCGTCAGGCGCTGGCGGAAGGTGAGCCATTTGTCCTGGGTGTCGTCGATCGCGGCGGCGATGGCGTGGGCGAAATTGTCGTCATGGGCGCCGCGCCGCGTCGTGCCGAAGCCCGCGATCGGGTCGATCGTGCCGGTGTCCTTGTTGACGACCAGATGCTTCACGCGGTGCAGGCCGCCGCCGTAATTGCAGTGCGATTCCTCCGGCGGCTTTTCATAGCAGCCCGAGATCAGGCCAGGCGGGAACAGCGCGGTGTGGCGCAGATCGAGCCAGGGCGCGCGGCCGCTGCGGCCGAGGCCGGGCGGATTCTCGGGGCCGATGGGCTGCGACGGGTCGGGCACGTCGACCCAATTGGTGTGGGAATAGAAATCCTCCGACGCGTGCAGCAGGATGCCGAGATCCTCGATCACGTTGCACTTGGCGCGGCCCTTGATCTGGCCAACGAACAGGCACGGCGTGCGGAGCTGATCGGCCCGCAGGCCGCCGCTTGAATCCACCAGCGCGCCGGCATCGGACACCGCCTCGTCGAGCTTGGCGACCATCCAGGCCCGGCAATTCTCCAGCGCCTGCTGTGCGTCGGCCTGGGTGTGCGGGTAGCCGGGGATGTCGAGATAGTCACCGCTGTCGCAATGCGCCTTGTTCTGGGTGACGAGATCGCCGCGGTCGGGGATGCCGATGGCGCCGAAATTGTTGTCCGTGCCGGCGAGCTCCTGCAGCGACTTTTCCTCGAAGCATAGGTCGACCGCGCCGATCAGGCTGCAGCCCAGCGCGTGGCGCGTGATGCGCTCATGCTCGGCGTTCTGGCCGAGACCACGGACGGTGCCGAAAGCGAGCGCGGGTTGCGCGGCGAGCAGTGCAAGGCCGGCGGCCATGCCCACGCACAGGATGGCTGAGATTTTCATGATGGACGCCCCTCGACACACGGGTTCCATGGTCCGCTGGGCGGGGAGTGGCGTCAAGCGCGCGGCTCCTGTACGAGACCTCGCGCCATTTCTCGTCATCGGATCGTCATGTCGGACACGCTTCGCTTCATCGGACGCCTGATCACGCAGCCCAAGACCGTCGGTGCCATCGCGCCGTCGTCCAAGGCGCTGGCGCGTGCGATGGCGGCGCAGATCGATGCGGCGGGCGACGGGCCGGTGCTGGAGCTGGGACCGGGGACGGGCGTCGCGACCGCAGCGCTGCTCGCGCGCGGCTTCGCGCCGGAGCGGATCACCGCGATCGAATACGATCCCGATTTTGCCGCGCTGCTGGCGCAGCGCTTTGCGGGCGTTAAGGTGATCAATGGCGATGCGTTCGATCTCGACAAGACGCTGGCGGGACGGGCGAACGCGCCGTTCGTCGGCGCGATCTCCGGCGTGCCGCTGCTCAACCATTCGGTGCAGCAACGCACGACGTTCTTGAAGGGTGTGCTGAAGCGGCTGAAGCCTGGCGCGCCCTATGTGCAATTCTCTTACGGATTGCATTGTCCCGTCGCGCCGCCCGCCGGCGTGACGGTGAGCCAGGCCGCATACATCTTCTTCAACCTGCCCCCGGCAAGGGTGTGGGTGTACCGGCAGCGGTGAAACTAACCTCTCCCGCTCGCGGGAGAGGTCGAATGCGAAGCATTTCCGGGTGAGGGGCCATTGCCCAGTCGGTTCCCCTCACCCAGCAAAAACTAAGGCTTGCTCCGCGAAGTGCTCCGCAAACCTAAGTTTTTGCGTCCCTCTCCCGCTCGCGGGAGAGGTTAAAACAAAAAAGCCCGCGATGGCTCGCGGACTTTTTCGATTCAATCGCGTAGAGTTTTACTCCGCCGCTTCGGCCAGCATCGGGGCGGCTTCCAGGACGTCCTGGCCGACATGGGCTTCGAACTTCTTGAAGTTGTCGCGGAACATCGTCACCAGTTTCCGAGCCTGCGCGTCGTAAGCGGCCTTGTCGGCCCAGGTGTCGCGCGGGTTGAGGATCTTGGTGTCGACGCCCGGCACAGCCACCGGGACGCGGAAGCCGAAATGCGGGTCGACGCGCATCTGCGCGTTGGCCAGGCTGCCGTCGAGCGCGGCGGCGAGCAAGGCGCGCGTCGCCTTGATCGGCATGCGGCTGCCGGTGCCGAAAGCGCCGCCGGTCCAGCCGGTGTTGACCAGCCAGCAATCGGCCTGATGCTCGGCGATCAGCGCGCGCAGGAGGTTGCCGTACTCGCTGGGATGGCGCGGCATGAAGGGGGCGCCGAAGCAGGTCGAGAAGGTCGGCTGCGGCTCTTTCCCGAGGCCCTTCTCGGTGCCGGCGACCTTCGCGGTGAAGCCGGAAAGGAAGTGGTACATCGCCTGGCTGGGCGTCAGCCTGGCGATCGGCGGCAGTACGCCGAAGGCATCCGCCGTCAGCATGATGACGTTCTTGGGATGGCCGGCGCGGCCGGTCTCGGACGCGTTCGGGATGAAATCGATCGGATAGGCGGCGCGGGTGTTCTCCGCATAATGCGCGCTGTCGAGATCGAGCACACGCGTGACGGGGTCCATCACGACGTTCTCCAGCACCGTGCCGAAGCGCTCGGTGGTCGAGAAAATCTCGGGCTCGGCCTCGCGCGAAAGCTTGATCACCTTGGCGTAGCAGCCGCCTTCGATGTTGAAGACGCCGTGCTCGGACCAGCCATGCTCGTCGTCGCCGACCAAAGTGCGCGTCGCGTCGGCGCTGAGCGTCGTCTTGCCGGTGCCGGAGAGGCCGAAGAAGATCGCGGACTTGCCGTCCTTGCCGACATTGGCGGAGCAATGCATCGACATCACGCGCTTGGCGGGCAGGAGGTAGTTCATGATCGTGAAGACGGATTTCTTCATCTCGCCGGCATAGGAGGTGCCGCCGATCAGGATCATCTTCTTGGTGAAGTTGACCGCGATCACCGTCTTGGTCGTGCAGCCATGCTTTGCGGGCGTCGCTTCGAAGCTTGGCAGGTCGATGATCGTGAATTCCGGGTTGAAGCCCTTGAGCTGCTCCGCCGTCGGGCGGATCAGGAGTTGGTGCACGAACAGCGAGTGCCAGGCATATTCGCTGACGATGCGCACCGGCAGGCGATGGGAGAGATCGGCGCCGCCGAACAGGTCTTTCGCAAACAGCTCGCGGCCCTCGGCATGGGCCATCATGTCGGCGTAGAGCGCATCGAAATGCGCCGGCGTCATCGCCTTGTTGTTCTCCCACCAGATCTGGCTGTCGGTGTGCTCGTCGCGCACGACATATTTGTCGGAGGCCGAGCGGCCGGTGTGCTCGCCGGTGAGGACGACCAGCGGCCCATCCTTGGCGAGATGGCCTTCGCCGCGGGCGATCGCGAGCTCGTAGAGGCGCGCCGGAGTCAGATTCCAGTTCACCGCCTTCAGATTGCGAAAGCCTTGGCTCTCAAGACCGTAAGCGTTCGGCCCATCATTCGACATTCTGATACCTTCCGAAAATACCAAGCCCACCCTGTGGCGGCGCTTATCCAGCGCCTGCCCGGTTTGCTGCAAAATAGAGGCTGGCCTCCCCCGCAGCAACGCGGGGCGTGGAGCAGGCGCGCTCAAGAAATGTTACCGATTTCATAGACTTAGATGTGACACCGGTGTCATTTCCAGGGTGTCGAACCGTCGCAATCATGGGTTTTTGTCGGGCGCGCGACGCGCTAAGACCTGAAGCATGAGCCTGTCGGACGAGGATTTGGAGCGCTACGCCCGCCACATCGTGCTGCGCGAGATCGGCGGCCTGGGACAGACCCGGCTGGCCAAGGCGCGGGTGCTGGTGGTCGGCGCCGGGGGGCTGGGCAGCCCGGTGATCCTGTATCTCGCGGCGGCGGGCGTCGGCACCATCGGGATCGCCGATTTCGACACTGTGAGCCTGTCCAATTTGCAGCGCCAGATCGCGCACCGGACGGCGGATGTCGGAAGGCCGAAGACGGAGTCGGCGCGCGATGCGGCGCTGGCGATCAATCCGGGCGTGCGGATTGAAATGCATAATGTGCGGCTGACGCCAACCAATGCGCTGGCGCTGATCGGCGATTACGACGTCGTCGCCGACGGGTCGGACAATTTCGCGACGCGGTTCCTGATCAACGATGCCTGCTTCTTCGCGAAGAAGACCCTGGTGTCGGCGGCGGTGACCGAGTTCGACGGGCAACTCGCGACGTTCAAAGCCTATGTAGGGGGCTATCCCTGCTATCGCTGCCTGTTTCCACACGCGCCGCCGCCGGGGACGGTACCGTCCTGCTCGGAGAGCGGCGTGCTGGGCGCCGCGGCGGGGGTCATGGGGACGCTGCAGGCGCTCGAGGTGATCAAGGAGATCACCGGCGCCGGCGAGAGCATGGCGGGGCGGCTGCTGATCTACGAGGCGTTGAGCACGCGGTTCCGCACCGTGACGTTCAAGCCCGATCCGGCCTGTGCGCTGTGCGGCGGGGAACCTGCGATCACAGGCTTAACCGCCACTTAATACGCTCGTAGTCATACTCAGCCTTCGGCCAAGTTGCCCGAGGTTACATGGCGCAGTCAGTTCATTACGAAGTGTTTTCCCGCCAAGGCGCCAAGGGCGGCTGGAAGATGATCGACGCGCGCAACGACCGCGAGTCGGCGCTCGAATACGCACAAAGCCTGATGGCGGAGGAGAAGGCGACCGGCGTAAAGGTCGTCAAGGAAACCTACAATGAAGATACCGGCGACTTTCTCACGCTGAAGATCTTCGAGACCGGCCACAACCAGGTGAAGACAGCGCCCGCGCAGGAAGACGTGCCGCACGCGCTGCCGTGCTTCAAGCCGGACGATCTGTATTCCTATCACGCGCGCGCGACGATGACGCGGCTGATCGGCGATTTCCTGGCGCGCAACAGGATCACCATCACCGAGCTCAGCCACCGCGCCGACATGCTGGAGAAGCTGGAGGCGACCGGCACGCTGCTGCAGCATGCCGTTCAGAAGGTGGCGGTGGCGCAGGCTGCCTCGACCACGACGCCGGTGGCGCAGATCATCAAGACGATCAACGAGCTGACGACCAAGGCGTTCAACAAGGTCTATCGCGACGAGCGCGCCAAATATTTCCCGGTGGTGGCGCAAGGCGGCTTCGGTGCGCTGGCGACCAAGCTCGCGGATCAGGGTGACGGGCTCTATGTCCTCAACGGCGCCGTCGCGCTGCACCTGAAGACCGCGAAGGGCTGGGACGAGAAGGTGTTCCGCCTGCTGGCGCTGGCGAAGGAAGCGCCCACGGACGGGCCGGGACGCACGCTGCTGTTGAGCGCGATCGATTCGCTGATCGCCGAAGTGCTGGCGGGCTCCGCCGCGCTGCACGAGCTGATCGGCGACAATGAGAATCTGGGCGCCGCTTTGATGTGCCTGGTGCAGCTGTTCCTCGGCCAGGAGCCGGCCAATGCCGGCGAACGCGCCGGGCTTGTCGCCCTGACGCAGCACTTCGCGGCGGACGACCTGCCCGAGGCGCGCACCGCGATCGCCAACCGCATCATGGCCGAGTTCAAGAGCGCCAAGCGGCTGTGCCCCAACTCGCTGGAAGACGAGTTCAAGACGCTGCGCAGCATCGCCAATCGCGTGGTGCTGGGGATCGGGAAGTATCTCAGCCACGAGGATTTGATCGCGGCGTTCACGCTGCGCTCCAAGCGGCTGGTGACGCATGAGACGCTGGGCGAGCACATGGCGGAAGCGGCGTTCCCGGACGAGAAGCTCGAACGGCTGCTGTTCGTCGAGGAGAACGTCATCGGGGCGGAGAACAAGCGGCTGCTCGCGACCTTCGTGCTGCCGGTGATCACGGGTGCCGCGTTCGATACGCATTTCAGCAATGCCAAGATTCCGTTGATGGCGCGGCTGCAAAGGCTGGCGCAATTGCAGGTGCGGGTGCGGCGCTCGGGCTTCCAGGAGAACCAGCGCAGCGAGATGAGCGACCTGCTCGACCGGCGGGCGAGCGAGTTGGAGATGCGCAACAAGATCTTCGAAACCATCGACGCCAAATCGGGCAATGCGGTGGAGAAGGCGACGACGATCCTGCGGCTGTGCACCGCCGGCGTGCTGACCGAGGGGCGGCTTTCGGGACGCGCGCGCGACCTGGTGCTGGGGTATCTGGGGCGGCCGGGGTTCCTCACCGGCTATATCGCGCAGTCATCGCCCGCGGGTGCGACGCGCAATGCCGATGCGGCGATGGTCGAGCTGATGCAGACCCTCGGCAAGGCCGGGATCACGCCGGAAACCGGGCTCAAGAACATTGCCGCCTGAGGGCAAGGCGCGCCCTGTCCCATGCTTCGACAAGCTCAGCATGAGGGCGTTAAAGTCCTCATCCTGAGCTTGTCGAAGGGTGACAACGCCATGATGTTCACCAAGCGATTGCGCGAGCCGGTGATGCGCGGCGAGATCACGTGCAGCGTGCGCATCTGGCAGAAGCCGCATGTGAAGGTCGGCGGGCGTTATGCGCTGGGGCCGGGACACATCGAGGTCACAGCGATCCGCCAGATCGAACTGTCCGACATCACGCCGGCGCTGGCGCGGCGTTCTGGATTTGCCGGCGTCGTCGACCTGCTCAAGACCGCCAAACACGGACCGGGCGAGAAGGTCTATCTGGTCGAGTTCGCCTATGACGCCGGCTGAAGCTTGCGTTCGGCGCGCCAGGTGTCGGCGGCGAGCAGGACCACACCGAGCGAAATGAAAATGTCGGCGCTGTTGCAGATGAAGAGCGGCCAGGCGCCCAGATGCAGCAAGAGGAAATCGAACACCGCGCCGTGCTGCAGCCGGTCGGCGATGTTGCCGAGCGCGCCGCCAGCGATGATGCCGTAGCCGGCCGCGGTGAGCGGGCGCGGTGTGCGGAACGCCGCGACGGCTAGCGCCACGATAACGGCGAGCAGCAGCGCCGCGAGCAGGCCGCCGCCGAAACTGCTGCTCTGCCAGAACAGGCTGAATGAGACGCCGTGGTTCCAGGCGTAATGCGCGTCGAGCAGCCCCGGGATGAGCGTGGCGCCGTTCCAGGTGGCGGCATGCGCGAGGAACAGGTGCTTGACGAGGAGATCGAGCGCAAGGGCGGCCGCGATGGCGAGGGCGGCGGTGAGGCGAGCGTTCCGATTCGATGTCATCGCCTATCGATCCGCGTCGGGGAGATCGAGGCGCGCCCGAATGTCCATCGCATCGTGCAACAGTCTCAAAATCTCGACTGTCGGGTCGTCCCATCGATAGACAATCAGGTAGTGGCGAAACCGACTTGAGACGCGCATCACACGCAACGCCGGCGAACCGACGATAACGCGGCCCATGGCGGGGAAAGCCTGGAGGCGGGCAAGCGCAGTATTGAGTTCAGCTTCGAACCGCAGAGCGGACTGGACATTGTCCGCTGCGATATACATCGCGATATCGTCGATATCCCGCTCCGCCGTTTCCGATACGACCAGATAGGTGGCGCTCATCCTCGGCGGTTTGCACGATCAATGCCTTGCCGAACGAGTTGTGAAACACGGTCTGGCGTCAATTCTCCGACGATTGGAGACGCGAGCCCTTCTTCGATTCTTCTTTTGAACCAGGGTTGCGCCACAACGGCGTCCAAATCGTCGAGAAGTAGCGCCTCGATATAGGCGTCAGCGGAAGAAAACCCGCTGTCGTTGGCGTTTTTCTGCGCAACCGCGAGGGCTTCCGCGGAAATCTCGATCTTGGCCTTGGCGCTCATGCCCGCACCCTACCACATCAATGCGCCGCGTCCCAGTTCTGGGCGAAGGCGAAAATCCAATCGCGTTGCGCATCGGTGTCCGGCACCTGGACGCGGCGCGCCGTGCCGATCGCGGCGAGCGCGTGCTCGGGCGCGACACCCAAGGAAATCAGCGTGCCGGCCGCGACCAGACCGGTGCGGCCGATGCCGGCGCGGCAGTGGATGAGGACGTTCTGGCCGGTTTGCAGGCGGTTCGCGATGTCCCGCACCAGCGCGATCGCTTCGCGATGTGAATCGGGCAAGCCGCGGTCCGCAATGGGAAAGCGCAGGAACGCGACTTCGTTTTCGGCACAGTACTTCGCCTCAGCGCCAAGCGAGAGTTCGGCGATCTCGTCGTTCTCCAACAGGCAGACGACGCAATCGATGGCCTGCGCGCGCCAGGAGCGGATTTCATCTTCCAGCCAATCGCCGCCGCGCGGCTTTGGCGCCACCGCCAATCGTCCGGGAAATTCCAAATCGATCCAATAGAGATCGGCGACGGCCATCGCTAATGCGCCGCGTCCCAGTTTTGGGCGGCGCGGGCTTCGACGGTGAGCGGGACGCTGAGCTGGATCGCGGGGAGCGCGGATTTCTCCATGATCGCGGTGGCGACGGCCTGGGTCTTTTCGACTTCGGCGTCGGTCGCCTCGAAGATCAGCTCGTCATGGACCTGGAGCAGCATCTTCGCCTTGAGCTTTTTCTTCGCCAGCGCCTCGGGCATGCGGACCATGGCGCGGCGGATGATGTCGGCGGCGGTGCCCTGGATCGGGGCGTTGATCGCGGCGCGCTCGGCGCCGCCGCGGTGGCCGGGGTTGGATGATTTGATCTCGCGGATGTGGATGCGGCGGCCGAACAGCGTCTCGACATAGCCATTGTCGCGCGCGAGCTGCTTGGTCGATTCCATATAGTCGCGGATGCCGGGGAAGCGCTGGAAGTATTTCTTGATGTAATCGTCCGCTTCGCCGCGCGGGATCGACAATTGGTTGGCGAGGCCGAAGGCGGAGATGCCGTAGACGATGCCAAAATTGATCGCTTTGGCTCTACGGCGCACATCCGCCGGCATGCCCTTGATCGGGACCTGGAAGATTTCCGAGGCGGTCATCGCGTGGATGTCGAGGCCTTCGGCGAAGGCTTTCTTCAATTGCGGGATGTCGGCCATGTGCGCCAGCAGGCGCAGCTCGATCTGGCTGTAGTCGGCGCTGATCAGCTTGGAGCCCTTGGGCGCGATGAAGGCCTGACGGATACGGCGGCCTTCCTCGGTGCGGATCGGGATGTTCTGCAGGTTCGGATCGGTCGAGGCGAGGCGGCCGGTCGAGGTCGCGCCCATCGCATAAGATGTGTGGACGCGGCTGGTATTGACGTTGATGTAGGTCGGCAGTGCATCGGTGTAGGTGCCACGCAATTTGGCGAGGCCGCGCCAGTCGAGCACCAGCTTCGCGATGGGATGGCCCTGCGCCGCGACGTCTTCCAGCACGTCGGAATCGGTGGACCAGGCGCCGGTCTTGGTCTTGCGCCCGCCTTCAAGCTTGAACTTGCCGAACAGGATGTCGCCGAGCTGCTTGGGCGAGCCGATGTTGAATTCCTGGCCCGCGAGCTTGTGGATTTCGGTTTCCATCGCGGCCTGCGATTTGGCGAAATCGTTCGACAGGCGGCGCAGCAGGTCGGGATCGATGGTGATGCCGGCGCTTTCCATGTCGGCGAGCACCGCGATCAGCGGGCGCTCGAGCGTTTCGTACACCGATGTCTTACCAGTGGCAGCGAGGCGCGGCTTGAGCAGCATCCACAGGCGCAGCGTGACGTCGGCATCCTCGCCGGAATAGCGCGTCGCGTCCTTGATCGGGACGCAGTCGAAGGTGACTTTCTCCTTGCCCTTGCCGGCGACTTCGGTGAAGGAGATCGGCGTGTGGCTGAGATGGAGCTGCGACAGCTCGTCCATGCCGTGATTGTGCAACCCGCTCTCCAGCACATAGGAGATCAGCATCGTGTCGTCGTACGGCGCGACGCGGATGCCGCGCTGGGCGAAGATCGTGTAGTCATATTTCAGGTTCTGCGCGATCTTGAGGACCGACGGGTCTTCGAGCAGCGGCTTCAGCCGCTTCAGGACATCCGCCTCCTGCATCTGGGTCAGGTCCTGCGGCGTGCCGAAATCGAGGCCGTCGCCCTTGCGGTGGCCGCAGGGCACGTAACACGCCTCGCCCGGCGCGACGGCGAGCGACACGCCGCACAGGCCGGCGACCATCGCGTCGAGACCGGTGGTTTCGGTGTCGACGCAGACGTGACCGACCTCGCGGGCGCGCGCAATCCACCGGTCGAGATCCCTGGGCGTCGTGACCGAAACATAAGCGTCGAGGTCGATCTTCTTGAGGATCGCGTCGCGGTCCACCACCGCGCCGACGGCGCTGGGAGCGGGCTTGGGCGTGTCGCGGTCCGCCTGCTTGACGACGCGGTTGCCGGCCGTGGCGGAGGGTTCGAGCGTCGGCGCGATGCCGTCGACATCCTCGACGCCGAAATGCGTCGCGACGCGCCTGGTGATGGAGTTGAACTCCATGCCTTTCAGGAATGCGATCAGCGTGGCGGGTTCGGGCTCGTGCACCGCGAAGGTCTCGGGGCCTTCGGGGAATTTGGCGTGGTCGTCGAGGGTGACGAGGCGCTTGGAGATGCGCGCGTTCTCGGCGTTCTCGATCAGGGTCTCGCGGCGCTTGGGCTGCTTGATCTCGCCGGCGCGGGCGAGCAGCGTTTCGAGGTCGCCATACTGATTGATCAGCTCGGCCGCGGTCTTGATGCCGATGCCGCGCACGCCGGGCACGTTGTCGACGCTGTCGCCGGCGAGCGCCTGGACCTCAATCACCTTGGACGGCGGCACGCCGAACTTCTCCATCACCTCGGCGGTGGCGATGCGCTTGTTCTTCATCGTGTCATAGAGCTCGACCTCGCCGTCGACCACGAGCTGCATCAAATCCTTGTCGGACGAGACGATGGTGCAGCGGGCGCCGGCCTCGCGCGCCAGGCGCGCATAGGTGGCGATGAGATCGTCGGCCTCGAACCCGTCCTGCTCGACACAGGAGACGCCGAAGGCGCGGGTCGCATCGCGCACCAGTGGGAATTGCGGGATCAGATCGTCGGGCGGCGGCGGCCGGTTCGCCTTGTACTGGTCGTACATGGCATTGCGAAAGGTGATGGCGCCGGCGTCGAACACGACGGCGAGATGGGTCGGCGCGTCGCCGCCCTTCATATCCTCGAGCAGCTTCCACATCATGTTGCAGTAGCCGCTGACCGCGCCGACCGGCAGACCGTCGGATTTGCGGGTGAGCGGCGGCAGCGCATGATAGGCGCGGAACAGATAGCCCGAGCCGTCGATCAGATAGAGGTGATCGCCCTTCTTGAGCGGACTTTTTTTATCAGAAGACGGGGGGGGCTTGCTCAATGCTTGTGCGCCCCGGCCTTCAGCACGAAGCGGCGGTCGCAATAGGGGCATTCGACGAAATCGGCGTCGCCCATTTCGAGATAGACTTTGGGATGGCCGAGGGCCCCGCCGATCCCCTGGCAGGAGACGCGGGTATCGTCGACTTCGATGATTTCGGGGGCTTCGATGGTCATGGCGCAACGCTTCGTTGGGGAGCGGGCGGGATCATAAACGCAGCAGATTCCCATGCAACGGCCCAGATTTACGCCTTTTGCCGCCGCCGCAGCCGGAGCGCCCGGAGCAGGAGCAGGAATGTCCCGATCCATGGCGGGCTCAACACCGCTAGCGCCGCGACGGCGTCGAACCACGTGAACCGGTATCGGTCGTAAACCCGTGCCACGGGCTGCAAATCGGGGGTGATGTGAAGCGGCGCGGCGGCGGCACGCAAATCCGTGAGGCGGGTGAAATCGCGCTGCAGGCCGGCCTGCGTGTCCATCAGGACGTATTTGTCGACCGGCCCCAGATTGCCGCCGCTGTCGGTGGTGCTTGCAGCGGCGCCGAGGATATAGCGCCCCGACACTTGCATCGCGACGACGCCGTCGACCCCATCGTCCTGTTCGGCGTCGTCCGGCTGCGCTCCGGGATTGAAGACATAGGCACTATTGGTCGTGCCGACCATCAGCATCGCGTAGCCATTCGGGAGCGGACAGCTCCACGCAAGGCCGATGCCGGCGTCGCGGTCGAAGACGATGTCATTCACATACGCGTAGATGAAGAAACCGGCGACGGCCCAAACCACACTGGCGAATGGCAGCAGCGCCGCCCTCCACAACGGCCCGCGCCGCTTTGTGCCGGGCTTGCGCGTGGACACGAATGTCAGACCGAACAGAACCGCGGCGCCGACGGCCGCAAGGATGCCCAGGACGACAATCCAAAAAACCAGAACGATGCCGATGTCCATGCGTTGCCTGACTTGTGACGCCCGCAGGATATCGCAGATTTGAAGGTCCCGCCTTGGCCGGATGGCCACAATCGCTGTAACCTGGCGGCATGGTCACACTGAACCGCATCTATACGAAGTCGGGCGACACGGGCGAGACGGCGCTGGGCGACGGCTCGCGGCGGCCCAAGCATGCGCTGCGCATCCAGGCCTATGGCACGGTGGACGAGGCCAATGCCGCGGTCGGGCTGGCGCGGCTGCATGCCGGCGGCGAGCTCGATGCCATGCTGGGGCGCATCCAGAACGATTTGTTCGATCTCGGCGCGGATCTCGCGACGCCGGAGGACGGGCGGCGCGGCGAAGGGCGGCTGCGCATCATCGACAGCCAAGTCGAGCGGCTGGAGCGCGAGATCGATTTGATGAACAGCGCGCTGAAGCCGCTCGATTCGTTCGTGCTGCCGGGCGGCACGCCGGCGGCGGCGTATCTGCACTTGGCGCGCACCGTGGTGCGGCGAGCGGAGCGGCTGATGACGGAGCTGGCGCTGAGCGAGCCCGTCAGCGCGGCGGCGATCCGCTATGCCAATCGGCTGTCGGATCATTTGTTCGTGGCAAGCCGCCTCGCCAATGACGGCGGCGCGAAGGACGTGCTCTGGGTTCCGGGGGCGAACCGCTAAGGCGGGTTACGCGTGCACGTCGGCGGTGCGGCGGCCGAACAGGAACGCCAAGATGATGCCGGGCACGCCGGTCACGGCCCAGCCGGGCAGGCCGAGCGCGGCGAAGATGCCGTGCGCCAGGAAGCCCGGCAGATGCGCCTCGCACCAGGCGTGGAACGCGGTGACGGCGGATTTGTCGAGCAGCGCCCAGACCTGATCGAGCGAGCGCACCATGATCTTGCCGCCGTTCTCCAGCGAGGTGACGGCGTCGGCGCCGAGCAGCATCAGCGCGGAGACCACGAGAATCAGGCTGAGCAGCCTCAAGACCACGAACATATCGACACCCCAACACCGATCCGACGGGATCGCCCTTTCGGTTGAGGCTATCCAGCACATCCAGCGCGCACAAGCAGTGTGAACTGCGGTTAACCATCAATCCGTGTCGATGGTTTCCGCCTGTCGTTTTTTTGCCGCGGCGCCTGCGCATTTGTGCGGCAAGGCCCGCCCGTAACTTAGGCAGGCTGCGTTTCCGGCGCGCACATACCCAAGACTTTCCAGCCGACGACGCCGCCGAAGATGTCGACCAGGGCATGCGCCCAGATCAGCCACCACAGGCTGCCGCTGACGGCATAGCCGACCGCGAAGAGAAGGCCGACGGCGGTGGCGCGCAAAGCGCCGCGCCAGCCTTGATAGATGTGACCGAGGCCGAACATGACGGTCGAGAGCGCGGCGGCGCCGAGGGCGCCGGCATAAGGCGCGAGAAACCAGAACAGGAAACCGCGATAGAGCAACTCTTCCCAGATGCCGGCGGTGATCGCGACGAGAAAGAACACGTTCCGCTCGGCGCGCGTGCGGGGCAGGATTTTGATCTCGCGCATCTGCTGCTGCATCTTGGCGATGCGCTCGGGCTTGACGATCTTGTCGAGGCGCAGGAGCTGGATGGCGATCGCGAACGTGGCGGCAGCCACGATGACAAGACCGATCTCGCCATAGAGCCCGGGCGGAAGAGCAAGGCCGAGCGCGGTGGGGGCGCGGCCACTCCAGATCCAGTCGGCGGCGATCAGCGCCGCGACGATCCAGCCGCGCGTGGCGGTCTGCAAATAGCGTGGAATCAACGAGCGATCCGGTGCGCGGCCAAAGCGATGACCGGCGACGGTCGAGATCGCCGGCAGCACGAACGCGGCGAGCGCAAGCAGCGCGAGGTCGAAGATGTTCTGGCTGGGGGCGAGCGGGAATGGCATGGCGCATCTTACGCAGCTTGTCATTCCCGCGCATGCGGGAATCCAGACTCTGGCGGCAGCAGTCTGGATGCCCGCCTGCGCGGGCATGACAGTCAGACTCTCGGCGGTAGCTCGCGCATTGCGGAAAACAAAAAAGCCGCCCGCGATGACTCGCGGGCGGCTTTGTTTGGAACGGCCGAGACCTATTCCGCCGGGGCGGTTTCGGTCTTCTTCTTACTGAGATCTTCGCCGGTGGTCTGGTCGACCTGCTTCATCGACAGACGCACCTTGCCGCGGTCGTCGAAGCCGAGGAGCTTGACCTTGACGGCCTGGCCTTCCTTGACCACGTCGGACGGCTTGTTGACGCGCGCGCTCGCCAGTTCGGAGACATGGACGAGGCCGTCCTTGGGTCCGAAGAAGTTCACGAAGGCGCCGAAGTCCATGACCTTGACGATCTTGCCGTCATAGATTTCGCCCACTTCCGGCTCGGCGGTGATGCCTTTGATCCACTTGAGCGCGGCCTTGATCGACTCGCCGTCGGCGGAGGCGATCTTGATCGTGCCGTCGTCTTCGACGTTGATCTTGGCGCCGGTCTTTTCCACGATCTCGCGGATCACCTTACCGCCCGAGCCGATCACGTCACGGATCTTGTCGGTCGGAATCTTGATCTGCTCGATGCGCGGCGCATGTTCGCCAAGCTCTTCGCGGGCGTGGCCGATGGCCTTGTTCATCTCGCCCAGGATGTGCATGCGCCCACCCTTGGCCTGA
>DATAZZ010000052.1:0-1842 GCA_036271735.1 Rhizomicrobium sp. | reverse complement strand
GGCCATCGCGAAGCCGCGTCTCGTCGTTCATCAAACTGTCTTTCCGCGGCCACCAAAAGCCTGCGAGGATTTCCGTTCACGGAAACTTTAGCAGCGCCCGCCCCGCGTGCAACAGCGGGCGCAGTTCGCGGCAGGACGACGTGTCCGCAGCCAGACACCAGCCCGACACCAGCCAGACATGGGACCATACCCAATCAGGCGTTGTCGTCCGGGGACCGGTGGTCTATCTCAGAACAAGCCGCGAAAACGCGCGAAAACCGGCATTTCAGGTCATTTTCATGCAAGATCACACGTCTCCGTCGTCGCTCGAAAACGCTATTGCACTGCAAAAATACGGGGTTGGACAACCGGTCCGGCGCAAGGAAGACGACACCCTGGTGCGCGGCAAGGGTAAATATACCGACGATTTCAGCCTGCCCGGGCAGGCCTACGCCTGGATCGTGCGCTCCAGCCACGCCCACGGCATTATCCGCGGCATCGACACCTCTGCTGCCAAGGCGATGCCCGGCGTGCTCGGCGTCTGGACCGCCGCCGACCTCGCTCCGGCGAATTATGGCCCCCTCACCTGCGGCCTGCCGCTGAAAAGCCGCGACGGCTCGCCCCTGCTGCAGACCAACCGCTCCGCGCTGACCAGCGACAAGGTGCGCTACGTCGGCGATCCCGTGGCCTTCGTCGTAGCCGAGACGCTGGCGCAGGCGCGCGACGCCGCCGAGGCCGTCGAGATGGACATCGAGGCATTGCCCGCGGTGACCAACGCCAAGGAAGCAGCACAGCCCGGCGCGCCGCAGCTCTACGACCACATCCCGAACAACGTGGCGCTTGACTATCATTATGGCGACACCGCCAGGCTCGATGCGGCGTTCGCCAGCGCCGCCCATGTCACCAGGCTCGACATGATCAATACCCGCGTCGCCGTGGTGCCGATGGAGCCGCGCGTGGCAATCGGCGCCTATGACAAGGCCAGCGAGCGTTTCACCATCCAGGTTCCGACCCAGGGCGTCTCCGGCAACCGCGCGACGCTGGCCAAGATCCTGAACGTCCCCGCCGAGAAGGTGCGCATCCTGACCGCCAATGTCGGCGGCTCGTTCGGCATGAAGAACATCGGCTATCCCGAATACACCTGCATCCTGCACGCAGCGAAACAACTGGCGCGGCCGGTGAAATGGACCGACGAACGCTCCACCAGCTTCCTGTCGGACAGCCACGGCCGCGGGCAGATCATCCATGGCGAGCTTGCGCTGGACGCCGAAGGTAAATTCCTCGCGGTTCGTCTCAGCGGCTACGGCAATCTCGGTGCCTACATCGCCGGTGTGGCGCCGGGACCGCTGTCGCTCAACACCGGAAAGAACCTCGCCAGTGTCTACCGCACCCCCGTGCTCGGCGTCGACATCAAGACGATCGTGACCAACGCCACACCGCTGGGCGCCTATCGCGGCGCCGGCCGGCCCGAAGCCAATTACTTCATGGAGCGGCTGATTGATCGCGCGGCCGAGGAGACGGGCATCAACCGGCTCACGCTGCGCAAGCGCAACTTCATCAAGCCCGCACAAATGCCGTTCGCGGCGGCTTCCGGCGTCACCTATGACAGCGGCGATTTCCAGGGCGTGTTCAACAAGGCGCTCGAGATCTCCGACCACGACAATTTCGCCAAGCGCAAGAAGGAAAGCCGCAAGAACGGCAAGCTTCGCGGCATCGCGGTCGGCTCCTATCTCGAAGTCACCGCGCCGCCGAGCGGCGAACTCGGCAAGATCACCTTCGAGCCCGATGGTTCGGTGAAGCTGACCACCGGCACGCTCGATTACGGCCAGGGCCATGCCACGCCGTTTGCGCAGGTGCTGTCGG
>DATAZZ010000051.1:0-13972 GCA_036271735.1 Rhizomicrobium sp. | reverse complement strand
GTTGTTACGGGGGAGGTGGCACGCCCACTTCGGCGTGACGGAGGGGGCCGGCGCGGAAAGTGCGAGCCAAGCGGCCGCCCCCTCCACCGCAAGTGCGGTCCCCCTCCTCCGTAACAACGGGGGAGGAAAGGTGGGAGCTAGTGCGGCGTGTCTTTCCAGACGGCGCGGTACGACAAGTACAGCAGGCCAGACAGGACGATCAGGAAGATCATCACGCCGAAGCCGATGCGGTGGCGGTCTTCCAGATGCGGCTCGGCCGCCCAGGACAGGAAGGTGACGACGGCATAAGCCTCGTCCGCGATCTTGGCGGGATGGCCGTCAACGAAGGTCACCTGGTTGTCGGTCAGGGGCTGCGGCATGGAGATGTTCCAGCCGAGGAAGTAGGGGTTGTAGTACTTGTTCGGCGTCACGACGAAGCCGGCGGGCGGCTTCTGGCCGAAGCCGGTGATCAGCGAATAGACGTATTGCGGGCCGCCGACACGGGCCTTGACGATGATCGACAGATCGGGCGGCAGGGCGCCGCCATTGGCGGCGCGGGCCGCTTCCTCGTTCGCGAAGGGCGGCGGGAAGAAATCGGCCGGCGTGCCGGCGCGCATCAACGGATTGTTATGGTCGTCGAGCGTCTCGCCCTTGTCGTTGGGGCCGGCGAGGACCTTGTAGCCGCCGGCGATGGCCTTCATCTCGGCGTCCGTGAACTCGGGTCCGCCCGATTGCGACAGCGTGTGGAACGCGACGCGGTTCAGGCTGTGACAGGCGGAGCAGACTTCCTTGTAGACCTGGAAGCCGTGCTGGAGGTCGGCGCGGTTGAAGGTGCCGAATGGGCCCTCGAACGAGAACGTCACGTCCTTGAGCGGTGCCTGCTCGCCGGCCGCGAAGGCCGGGGTGGCGAAGGCAAGGCCAAGAGCAATGCCGAGCTGGAATGCGAAGCGCATGGACGTCCTCACTCGGCTGGCACGGCGGAGGCGCCGAGCACGGATTTGGCAATGCTGTCGGGAAGCGGCTTGGGCTGCTCGATCAGGCCGACGATCGGCATGAGGAGCCAGAAGAAGCCGTAGTAATAGGCGGTGCCGAGGCGGGCGAGCCAGACGAGCTGCAGGCCCGGGATGCCCGGCACCACGGCGTCGGCGCCCTGGCTGCCGCAATAGCCGAGGAAGATGCAGTCCACTACGAAGATCCAGAAGAACACCTTCATCAGCGGGCGGAAGCGGTTGGAGCGCACCCGGCTGGTGTCGAGCCACGGGATGAAGGCGAGCGTGACGATCGCGCCGCCCAGCACCAGCACGCCGATCAGCTTCTGCGGGATCGAGCGCAGCATCGCGTAGAACGGCAGCAGGTACCATTCGGGCACGATGTCGGACGGCGTCACCACCGGGTTGGCGGGGATGTTGTTGTCCGGATTGCCGACGAACTCCGGCGCGTAGAACACCAGGAACGCGAACAGGATCGCGAACAGGCCGACATAGAACGCGTCCTTCGACGTGTAATAGGGGTGGAACGGGACGGTGTCCTGCGGCCCCTTCACGTCGATGCCGAGCGGGTTGTTGTTGCCCGGCACGTGCAGCGCCCAGATGTGCAGGCCGACAACGCCGGCGATCACGAAGGGCAGCAAATAATGCAGCGAGAAGAAACGGTTCAGCGTGGCGTCGCCGACCGCGAACCCGCCCCACAGCCAGGTCGCGACATGGGTGCCGACCTTGAGGCCGCCGGTGACCTGGTCGAGCGAGGAGAACAGGTTGGTGATCACGGTCGCGGCCCAGAACGACATCTGCCCCCAGGGCAGCACGTAGCCCATGAACGCGGTCATCACCATCAGCAAATAGATGATGACGCCGAGGATCCAGAGGATTTCGCGCGGCGCCTTATAGGAGCCGTAATAGAGACCGCGGAACATGTGGACGTAGACCGCGAGGAAGAACATCGAGGCGCCGTTGGCGTGGATGTAGCGCAGCAGCCAGCCATAGTTCACGTCGCGCATGATGTTTTCGACGCTGTCGAACGCATTGCTCGAGCCCGGCACGGCGCCGACCGCGGCGCTGGGGAGATAATGCATCGCCAGCACGACGCCGGTGACGATCTGGACGCCGAGGCAGAAGGTCAGGATGGCGCCGAAGGCGTACCAGAAGTTCAAATTCCGCGGCGTCGGGAAGGTCAGCATCGTGTCGTGCGCAAAGCGCATGAGCGGCAGACGCGAATCGAGCCAGCGGGTGAGGCCGGACTGCGGAACGTAGGTCGAGGGACCGGATGACATGTATGCGCTCCTCAGCCGACTTTGATGCGGGTGGGCGACAGGAAGGAATAGACCGGGATTTCCAGGTTCTGCGGCGCAGGACCTTTGCGGACGCGGCCCGCGACGTCGTATTGCGAGCCGTGGCAGTGGCAGAACCAGCCGCCGAAATCACCCTCATGCGCCGTCGGCGTGCAGCCCAGATGGGTGCAGACGCCCGACACGATCAGCCATTCCGGCTTGATCTCGCGGTTGGCGGCGGTGGCCGGGGCACCATCAGGCAGGTTGAGATTGCGCGCGATGGGATCGATCAGGTCCGCGACGTTGACGGCGGCGGCTTGCGCGATCTCGGCCGGGGTGCGGCGGCGCACGAACAGCGGATGGCCGCGGAACACGACGGTGATCACCTGGCCCATCGCGATCGGCGTCAGGTCGACCTCGATCGAGGCCAGCGCGAGGACCGCGGCGGTCGGGTTCATCTGGTCGATCAGCGGCCAGGCGACAGCGGCAGCGCCGATGGCGGCCATGGCGCCCGTGGCGATGTAGAGAAAGTCGCGCCGCGTCGGTTCGGCGGTCGTGCTGGTGGCCAAGGGTTCACCTATTCGAATGCGTTAGGACTGATCGTGCGCTTGCGTTCCGGGCGGAGGAATTGCGGACCCGCCAGCCCCCGGAATAGCAGGACGCGCCGCTTTGCGCCGCGTAAAATAGAGAGAGAGTTTTGGAGGGTCTTGCGGCACGATGACGCAGAAAATGCCGAAGATTCAAGAGGGTTGCGGAGACCCTGCGACCGGAATGCTCAGCATTCCAACGCGCTGAGATGACCATCGCGGGCGTAAGCGAGCAGCGCACGGTCGCGCGTCATCAGCGTGTAGCCGTATTCGCGCGCGGTCGCGGCCAAGATGCGGTCATAAGGATCGTCATGAATGCCGCCGGGTAGCAACGCCGATTCCAGCAGCAGTTCGGCAGGCATCTGCGCCAACGCGATGCCGGGCTGGCCGATCAGCGTGGCAAACCATTTGCGCGGCGGGAGCGGCGCCTTCCATCTTTGCTTTCGCGCCATGGTGCCGATCTCCAGTGCGGTTATCGGCGACACGTAGGCGGGAATTCCCTCGTGATAGGCATCCGTGAGTGCCTGCTCCGCCTTCGGCGTCAGCTCATCGTTGAGGAGCCAGATACACACGCAGGTATCCAGCAGCAGAGGCTGTTTCATTTTCGGGTGTGGCCGGCGTCGAGAAGGTCGGCTTTGCGGTCAATCGCGTCTTCCCATGCCGCGACCTCCTCCGGATCGGAGCTGGCAATATCATAGCCGGGCGCGATCGTGACCATGCCTTTGAGCGCGCCGATCGCGGGATGACGGGCTACCTTCACGAGCGGCGGGGTGAAGGTGTCCTGGGGTTTGAACATGCGGGGTTCCTCCTGCAAGCCGTAGCCGGGATGCTCGTCGCGAGGAGTCTCGACGCGGCGGAACACAAGTTTGCGGGCCGCGACATCGACCTGCTCGGTGCGGTAGCCGGCGTCGAGCCAGATTTGGGTCATCACATTGTTGGTGGTGCTGTTGCTCCACCACGCCTGGCTTTTCTGCGATTTGGGCAGCTTGGTGCCGACGACCCGCTCGATCTCGGCGAAGGTCATGGGCAAGCAGCCGCCGCCGCTTTCGCGTAAATAGGTGCCGAGACGGGCATATTTCGACATGGCTTTCTCCTAGGAAATTCCTATAAAGGAAATAGGAAATTTGGTCAAGATTTGGGAAGTCTGTGATGCGCCTCGTCCTGTTCGAGCCCGATATCCCGCAGAACGCCGGGACCCTGCTCCGGCTGGGTGCCTGTCTCGGCGTGGCGGTCGATATCGTCGAGCCTTGCGGCTTCGTGTTTAGCGGGATGCGCCGGGCGGGGATGGATTACCTGGCGCATGCCGATTTCGTCCGGCATGCATCGTGGGAGGCGTTCCTGGCGCAGCACCGCGAAGGGCGGATCGTGCTGCTGACCTCGAAGGGCAATGTGGCGTACACGGATTTTGCCTTCGCGGCAGATGACAAGATCGTGCTGGGACGGGAGAGCGCCGGCGCGCCGCCACACGTGCATGACCGGGCCGAGGCGCGCTTGCGTATTCCGCTGAAATCGGGCTTGCGTTCGATCAATGTGGCGCAGGCCGGCGCCATGGTGCTTGGGGAAGCACTCAGACAGACAGGACGTTTTCCGCAATGACCGACGTCACAACCGATCGCAAGGAGCGCGCGCGCGACTGGTTCGAATCCTTGCGGGACCGGCTGTGCACGACGTTCGAGGCGATCGAGACGGAATATGCCGGCGGGCAGCATTCCGAAATGCCGCCGGGCGAATTCGTCCGTACGCCGACGACGCGCAAAAGCGACGACGGCAGCGATGCCGGCGGCGGCGTGATGAGCGTGATGCATGGCCGGGTGTTCGAGAAGGTCGGGGTGAACACCTCGACGGTGAACGGCGTGCTATCGGCGGAGGCGGCCAAGACGCTGGGCGCGCCGGAGGACGACAGGCGGTTCTGGGCGAGTTCTATTTCGGTGATCGCGCATCTGCGCAGCCCGCATGTGCCGGCCGTGCATATGAACACAAGGCTGATGATCACGACGAGCGGCAGCTGGTTCGGCGGCGGCGCCGACCTGACGCCGATGTTTCCCAACGCGCAGGACGAGGCGGATTTTCATGCTGCGATGCAGCGCGCCTGCGACGGGTTCGGGCCGGAGACCTATGCCAAATACAAGAAATGGTGCGATGAGTATTTCTACTTGCCGCATCGCCAGGAGCCGCGCGGGGCGGGCGGCATCTTCTTCGACCGCCACAACAGCGGCGATTGGGAGAAAGATTTCGCCCTGGTGCGGGACGTGGGACTCGCATTTGCCGATGTCTATCCCCAAATCGTAAGGAGGCGGATGGGGCAGAGCTGGACGGATGCCGACCGCCATCACCAGCTTGTGCGGCGCGGCCGCTATGTGGAGTTTAACCTGTTGTGGGATCGCGGCACGCTATTCGGCCTGAAGACGGGGCATAATATCGACGCCATCCTGGTTTCGATGCCGCCCGAAGTCCGCTGGCCTTAGTTATGTTTGGTCGCGCAATTTACGGGCAACGCTGAAGTACGTTAACCCGATTGCGCTCACGTTCACCCAAGGATTATGCGTTTGGAGCTTTTGTTCAGTCACGGCGGGTTGTTCGCGCTTCTGCAAGTGGTGCTGATCGACATCGTGCTGGCCGGCGACAACGCCATCGTGATCGGCATGGCGGCGGCGCGCGTGCCGCAGATCATCCGGCGCAAGGTGATCTTCTGGGGCCTGGTCGCCGCCGTCGTAGCGCGCGTGATCCTGGCGGCGGTGACGGTCGAGCTGCTGCAGGTCATCGGGCTGATGTTCGCGGGCGGCGTGCTGCTGCTCTGGGTGTGCTGGAAGCTCTATCGCGACATCCGCGACGCGGCCGAAGAGAAGAAGGCCAAGGACGCGGCCGAGGCCTGTGGCGTGCCGCTGCCCGACAAGCTGGGCGGGCCTTACAGCCACGAAGCGAGCGCCGCGATGGTGCGCAAGGCGGTGATCCAGATCGCCGCGGCCGATCTTTCGATGTCGCTGGACAACGTTTTGGCCGTGGCCGGCGCGGCGCAGAAGCATGTCGTGGTGCTGGCGGTGGGCCTGTGCCTGTCCATCGGATTGATGGGCGTGGCGGCGAGCCTGATCGCGCGGCTCCTCAACAGGCTTCCCTGGATCAGCTATGCGGGGTTGTTCATCGTGCTCTCCGTCGCCATCCAGATGATCTGGCGCGGCGCCTGGATGATCATGCACGCGATGCCCGCCTAGCTGCGCGGCCTCAAGACATTGCGCGCGGCGGGAAAGCGGCGTTCACTTCGCGCCTAACCTGCGGGGGCGGGATTGGGGCGCGGGATACACGATATTTGGCTACGGCGCGCGGCGGTCGCGATGCTCGCGTGTGTCTTGAGTGCCGGTGCGGCGGCAGCGGTGGACGCTCCACCGCCCGATCATGGCCGCAGGCTCACCGATCCCGATCTCGATGCAGCGCTGGCGGTCGACGAGGCGACGGGACGCGTCCTCTATGCGCGAAATGCGGATGCGCCGCGCCATCCGGCGTCGCTGACCAAGATGATGACGCTGTATTTGCTGTTCGAGACGCTGCGCGATCGTGCGGTGAGGCTCGACACCGCGTTCCGCGTTTCGGCCAATGCCGCGGTGCAGCCGCGTTCGCATATCCGCCTGCGCGCGGGCGAGACGATCTCTGCCGAGATGGCGATCCAGGCGATCGCGGTCGGCTCGGCGAACGACGCGGCGGTGACGGTGGCCGAGGCGCTGGGCGGCAGCGAGGCGCATTTCGCGCAGATGATGACCGCCAAAGCGCGCCAGCTCGGCATGGCGCACACCGTCTTCCATAACGCGACCGGACTGCCGGACGATTTGCAGCAGACGACGGCGACGGATCTGGCGGTGCTGGCGCGGCATCTGATCCACGATTTCCCGCAATATTTCGGCTATTTCCAGATGCAGCAGATGACCTGGCGCGGCGAGGACTACAACACGCACAATTCGCTGCTCGCCAATTATGCCGGCGCCGACGGGATCAAGACCGGCTACACCGATGCCTCGGGCTACAATCTGGTCGGCACCGCGCAGCGCGGCGGGCGGCGCGTGATCGCGGTCGTGATGGGCGGGTTGACGGCGGAGAAGCGCGACGAGGCGATGGTCGCGTTGCTCGACGATTCATTTGCCGTTGCGCCGGTGGCGCCCGCACCCATCGTGGCGATAGTCGTGCCGCGGCGCCGGGCTTTGGACCCGCCGGTGACATTCATACTGGTGGAAAAAAAGCCAACACGATCGCAATGCACGCCGATAGCGCTGGGCGCGGCGGTGGTGGACCCGCTGTCACCTTTGTTGTGGCCGCTGGCGGCCATCGCCTGCGCCGTCGTCCGCTAGATCAGCTTCAGCAGCACGGCGGTCGCGTCATCGCTTTTCTTGAAGCGCGGATGCTTGTGGCCTTGGGGGTCGGCGTCCTCGATCTCGCGCAGCTCGTCGGCGAGGATGCCCAGACCTTTGGCGATCGCCTTAGCCATCAGCGTGTGCGCGGTGTAGCGGCCGTAATCGCTGGCGATGGCGAGGAAGCCGTCGGAGGCGAGCAGGACCACGGTGCCGCGCGGCGCGGCGATGCTGTGCTGCGCGACGTGGTCGGCGGCCTGCGGATCGGGGCTGAAGGCCCAGTGGCGGCCGCTGTTGACGCGGTTGCGCGCGGCGCGCAGGGCGCCAAGGAATTCGGGGCGGTTGGTGTCGCCGGCGGGCGCGAGGCCGGACTCCTTGGCGAGCTTGGCAACGCGTTTGGATTCGGCGGCCTTCTTGTCAAAGGCTTCGCCGACGATCTCGACGGTGTCGTCGGGGCGCTGCACCAGCGCGACGCAATCGCCGAACGACAATGCGTCGAAGCCGGATAGCGTGTCGGCGGCGAGCATCATCGAGGCGGTGGGTGTCTGCCATTTCTCCTTCGGGGCATAACGGCGCAAGGCTTCGAAGGATTTCTTCGCGTCGGCCAGAGTGAAGCGCAAGGCGGCGAGCGGCGCCTCGCCATCGCGGATATGGGCCATCAGGCGGCGGGCGCCGAAATGCGCCACCCAGGCAGCGTCGCTGTCGCCCGGCATCAACGGATCGCCGAGGCTGGTCGCGCCGTCGAGGACAACGGCGGCAGATTCGGCGTGGCCGAACGCGTCATCGTTCGGCTTGAGCGGATTGCCGGGAAGCGAAAGCGTGTCGAGGATTTCGAAGGGCATGACCTACATCTTCTCCCTCACCCCCACGAAGTGGGGGAGAGGGCGGGGTGAGGGGGTCGTGAAGTCGGACTTCATGTTCGCATTTGCGTGTGGCAGCCGATACCGAGCACTTCGTTTTGTTCCGCGCCTGGCATCGGCACCCCCTCACCCTGCCCTCTCCCCCGAAGTGGGGGCGAGGGTTCTTGTCGAGTTCAATACGCCGTCGCCTGCACGACCGCCTTCAACCGCTCGGCCAGCGAGAATTCGTCTTCGATGAAGTCGGCATCGATCCACCAGTCTTCGACTTCCTTGAGGATCTGGCCGACCAAGGGGCCTTCCGGAACGCCGGCGAGCATCACATGCCGGCCGGTGAGCGGGAAACCCGGACGCGGCCACGTTTTCGCCCGCTCGAGCAACGACCACCAATTGATCCCGTTCGAGGGCTTGGGGTCTTCGGCCCAGCGCAGGAAGAGAAGGTCGCTGAACAGCTTCACGCCGATGCGATAGAGAAGCCGGTTCGATTCCTTCACGGACATGTAGGACACGAGCTTCTCGCGCGAAGCGGCGATGTCTTCGAGGCGGATCGTGTCCTTGTTCGAGAGCTTGAGCTTGACCGCGATCGCGCGGACGGCAACCGGATCGGGTGGCAACAGCGCGGCGAGGCGCAAGACCGGATCGGGTGTGAAGAAACGGTCGCCCTCCAGCTTTTCAAGACCTTCGAGACGCGCGAGGTTGAGCGTGCCGGGCAGCAGTTCGGTGAGGATGCCCGACGCCGCCATGATGCGCAAAACCGGGCCGGGGGCGTCGGCTTCGAGGAGTCTGAGCAATTCCTTCTGCACGCGCTCGCCGGAGAGTTGGGCGAGGCCGGCTTTCTCGGCGGCCGCGGCGCGGAGGGCGTCGGCGTCCATCTCGCCCTTGCCGTACCAGGCGTGGAAGCGGAAGAGACGCAGGATGCGCAGGTAATCCTCGCGGATGCGCTGCGTCGCGTCGCCGACGAAGCGGACGCGGCCGGCCTGAAGATCGGCGATGCCGCCGACGGTGTCGAGGATTTCGCCATCCGCGTCGGCGTAGAGCGCGTTCATGGTGAAGTCGCGGCGCTGGGCGTCCTGAGCCCAATCGGTGGTGAAGGCGACGGTGGCGCGGCGGCCGTCGGTCGTCACGTCGCGGCGCAAGGTGGTGACCTCGACCGGCTTGCCGTTCGCGATCGCGGTGACGGTGCCGTGCTCGATGCCAGTAGGGACGGCGCCGAGGCCGGCGGCTTTCAGACGCTTCGTGACTTCATCCGGCGTCAGCGGTGTCGCGATGTCGATATCGGCGACGGGTTTCTTGAGCAGTGCGTTGCGCACGGCGCCGCCGACGAAGCGGCCTTCGCCGCCGAGCGCCGCCATGACGGCCTGCGTCTCAGGCGCGGTCATCCAGGGATTGCGTTTGGGATCGAGGTTCAAGGTTTCTTCTCCGGCGGGATGACATAGCCCGGAACGACGCGGCCGTTTTCGACATGCGGCGCGACATAGGTGCCGGTGGTCGGCTCGCCTTCGGTGAAGCCCCAGACGATGAAGCTGGCCGCGAAGAGCGACAGGCCGATGATGGTCAGGATGGTCCAGGGATGCGAACGCGCCGGCTGCGTCGGGCGCAGGCGCAGGAGGCTCAGATAGAGGCCGTAGAGCAGGAACGGCAGCGCGAACAGCGTCAGGCGCTCGAGGATCTCGCGGGTCATGGCGCCGATATCCTGTCGCCGAAGTTGGTCAGCATCGCCGCGGTCGCGCCCCAGATGTAATGGCCGTCATAGGTGTAGGAATAGAAGGCGCGCTGGTGGCCCTGGAATTCGCGCGACTCTTTCTTGCGGTTGGCGGGATCGAGCAGGAAGGACAGCGGGACCTCGAAAATCCGCGCGACTTCGGTGACCTGCGGCGCGAGCGCGAAGCCTTCGCTGAGGATGCCGACCACGGGCAGGATCGCGTAGCCGGTGCCGGTCTCATAGGAGTCGAGGAAGCCGGCGACGGTGACGAAGGCCGGCTCGATGCCGGTCTCCTCCTGCGTCTCACGCAAGGCGGTCTCGACGAGAGAGATGTCGTTCGGCTCGGCGCGCCCGCCGGGGAACGCGACCTGGCCGGGATGGCGCGACAGCGTGTCGGTGCGCTGGGTCAAGAGCACCATGGGCTCGTCGCGGAACAAGAGCGGCAAGAGCACGGCGGCGGGGGTGAGATCGCGCGCGGGCTTGGGGCGGGTCTGCGGGTTGAGATCGAAATCGCCCCGCGTCGGCTGCAGCGGCAGCGTCGGCGGGGTGTGCAGCAGGCGGGCGCGCAACAGCTCGATCCCACCCGAGACGATGCGGTGGCCGATGGCGGCGGGGGATTCGAGAGTCTGGCTCATGCGGGGCGGCCGAGGCGGAAGAAGACGCCGCCGCTCCACACGCCGAGGAAGCCCAAGTGCTCGCCCTCGCCCGGCACGGCGAGATCGGCGAGCTGGTAGAACACGGCGCGGGCGATGCGCGCTTCGAGGCCCTTGCGGACGTGGACGTAGGGCGCCGGCTCTTCGGTATCCGGATTGGTTTCGACGCGGATGGGGTTTTCGGCGTTTGCGGTGACCTGGTCGCCGACATTGGTCGTGAAGATGAGATTTTGATTGCGTTCGGAGCCGGACCCCTCCCCGAAATCGCTTTGCGATTTCGACCCTCCCTCAAGGGGAGGGTAAGATTCTTCGACATCGAGCAGGACGGCGAGGAAGGGAGCGTCCTCGACCACGATGCGCATCTTCTCGCCTGGGGTGACGAGGACGAAGCCGTCGGGATCGCGGCGCAATATGGTCGAAAAAAGGCGGACGAGTTCCTTGCGGCCGACCGGTGTGCCCTCGTGATACCAGGTGCCGTCGCGGGCGATGCGGATGTCGATGTCGCCGCAATGGGTGGGATGCCATTTGTCCACCGGCGGCAGCTTGGCGCCCGCAGCGGCGTCGCGCTGGAGACTTGCCAGTCCGAGGCCCAACTCAAGAGGAGACGTATTGCCGCTCATGTCCGTTAAGCAACCCTTCTTCACAGCATGGTGCGGAGCGGGGCTTTTCCTTGTTGCGCCTGCATCGCCGGGGTACATAAGCCCTGTCCCGGCGCACCTGCAAAGATAGGGTGCGCCGTCTGGACCGGCAACCAAGCATCCGGACCTCTCTTTCATGAACGATATCACGCCGCCGCCGACCGCTGGGGCTGACGCCACGAGCGCCGCCGCCCATCTGGAGCGCGCCGCAGCCACCCTCGCCCATGTCCGCGAGGCGGTGGGCAAGGCGATCTTCGGGCAGGAGACGGTGATCGAGCAGACATTGGTCACGCTGCTCGCCGGCGGCCACGGTCTCCTCATCGGCGTGCCGGGCTTGGCCAAGACCAAGCTGGTCGAGACGCTGGGCATCGTGCTCGGTCTCGACTGGAAGCGCATTCAGTTCACGCCGGATCTGATGCCGACGGACATCATCGGCTCGGAAGTGATGGAAGAAGGCGAAGGCGGCAAGCGCGGCTTCCGCTTTTTGCCCGGTCCGGTGTTCACGCAATTGCTGATGGCGGACGAGATCAACCGCGCCAGCCCACGCACGCAATCCGCATTGCTGCAGGCGATGCAGGAGCGGCATGTGACGGTGGCGGGGCAGCGCTACGATTTGCCCAAGCCGTTCCATGTGCTGGCGACGCAGAACCCGCTGGAGCAGGAAGGCACTTATCCGCTGCCGGAAGCGCAGCTCGACCGTTTCCTGTTGCAGATCGACATCGGCTATCCCGACAAGGATGCGGAGCGGCGCATGCTGGTCGCGACGACCTTCGGCGACGAGGCGAAGGTGACGAGCGTGTGCACGCCGGCGGATCTGATGCTGGCGCAGCAGATCGTGCGGCACATTCCGGTCGGCGAGAAGGTCGTCGAGTCGATTTTGAAATTGGTGCGCGCGGCGCGGCCGGGCGAAGAAGGGCCCAAGGACGTGCGCGATGCGATCGCGTGGGGGCCGGGGCCGCGTGCGAGCCAAGCGTTCATGCTGGCGGTGCGGGCGCGGGCGTTGCTCGAAGGGCGGCTGGCGCCGTCGACCGACGACGTCGAGGCGCTGGCGCAGCCGATCCTGCGGCACCGCATGGCGCTCACCTTCCCGGCGCGCGCCGAAGGCATGACGGTGACCTCCGTCATCGAGCGGCTGTGCCGGAGTTATCTTTGAGTTCCAGTAACAACCTCCAATATGAAGCCGAGGCGCTCGGCGCCAGCCTGCCGCCACTGCTGCTCGATGCGGAGCGTCTGGCGGCGGCGGTAAGCCTGGGCATCCATGGCCGGCGCAAGGCGGGCATGGGCGAGAGCTTCTGGCAGTTCCGGCGCTATCGGCCCGAGGATTCCTCGACCGCGATCGATTGGCGGCAATCGGCGAAGTCGCAAAATCTTTTCGTGCGCGAGCGCGAATGGGAAGCGGCGCAGTCGGTGTGGTTCTGGTGCGATGCTTCGGCGGGGATGCAGTTCGCATCCGGAAAAGTCACGAAGGCGGAGCGCGCGCGGTTGCTCGGCCTGGCGCTGGCGTCGCTGCTGGTGCGCGGTGGGGAGCGCGTGGCGCTCTATGGCGAGGGCCAGGCACCGGCCAATTCGCGCGCCGCGCTGCGCCGCATCGGGCACACGCTGCTGGAAGGGCCGCAGAGCGAGGCGGCGCTGCCGCCCGACGCGGTGATTGCCAAGAATGCGCAATTCGTGTGGTTCAGCGATTTTCTTTCGCCGCTCAATGAATTGGAAGCGACGCTGCGGCGGCTGGCGCATGCGGCGGTGACGGGGCAGCTGGTGCACATCATCGATCCTGCGGAAGAGGATTTTCCGTTCTCGGGGCGGATGCGGTTCGAGGATGCCAAGGGCGCGCTCAGCGAGACCATCGGGCGGGCGGAGACGGTGGCCGGCGCTTATCGCGCGCGGTTCAAGGCGCATGCGGAAGCGGTCGGCGCGCTGGCGCGGCGGCTGGGCTGGTCCTACATCGCGCACCGAACCGACAAGCCGCCGCAGACGGCGCTGATCGCGCTCTACGCCGACATGAGCGGCGCGTAGCGGGATGGCAATCGACGAGCAATCCATCAAACCGGCAAAAATGCGCCCCGAGCGTAAAGCGTTCTATTACGTCACGGCTGCATTGTGGTTGTTTTTCGCGACATATGCGTTCTACGCGCCAAGCCTCAAAGGAACCGTATTCATCAAGGCCCTTGGCGGAATTGCCCTCGCGTTCACGATTGTTCCATTGGAAGGCGCATTCAGACCGGGTGCTCTATCAAAACCGAATCATACCCGCATGTGGCTGACCGCCGCCATACTCCTGGCTTTCGGATTCGTCCTGCTTTGGCTTGGGCAAAAATTCGCTGTGAGCGCGATATTCGCCGGTGTGGGGTTTGTCATTGTCGCGCTTCTATTGCGCACTAGGGTGTTAGGCACTTGAACAGGGCACGCAAGTGAATTTGACTTTGCTGAGCTCACTCATCTTCGGCGCGCCGCTTATCCTCGCGGCGCTGATCGTGCTGCCGGCGATCTGGTGGCTGCTGCGGGTGACACCGCCGTCGCCGCGCCGCGTCGTGTTTCCGCCGCTGCGCTTGCTGCTCGGGTTGCGCGCGTCGGAAGAGACACCGGCGCGGACGCCGTGGTGGTTGCTTCTGTTACGGCTGCTGGTGGCCGCGCTGGTGATTGTCGCGCTGGCCGAACCGCTGCTCGGCGAGAGCAAGGCGCCGCCGGGATCGGGACCATTGGTGTTCTTTGTCGACAACGGCTGGCCTGCCGCGAACCGCTGGACCGACCGGCAGGATGCGATGAGCGATGCGCTGCGCACCGCGGCGAAAGCGGGGCGCGCCGTGGCGATCATTCCGACGGCGGCGAAATCTTTTGCGAGCATCGCGACATTGCTCGATGCGGGCGCGGCTGAGCGCGCGGCGCGCGATCTCACGCCGCAAAGCTGGTTGCCGGAACGCGTCAAAGCCGTGGCGGCGCTGGGCAAGCTGAAACTCTC
>DATAZZ010000050.1:0-1527 GCA_036271735.1 Rhizomicrobium sp. | reverse complement strand
GCATTCAGCCACCGCGCGCATATGAACGGGCTCGCCAGCACCGGCAAATGGACGATCGACCTCGAAAAGAAGGCGGCTTGATTTTGAATTCGAAGAAGTCGGCGTCAAAACCTGCGCCGCCGCGCCCTCTGCCGCGTCTTTACCTCGCAACGCCGGCGGTCGACGATCCGCAAGCCCTGGCGAAAGCGTTGCCGTCGCTGCTGGCGGAAGCCGACGTTGCCGCCGTCCTGCTCCGGCTCGAGCCTTCCGATCCGCGCACCCTGATCTCGCGCATCAAGTTGCTCGCGCCCCTTATCCAGGATACGGGTGCCGCGCTTCTGCTCGACGGTCATGTCGACCTGGTCGCGCGAAGTGGCGCCGATGGCGCGCATCTCTCCGGTATCGCGGCGCTGGAGGAAGCGCTGGCGACACTCAAGCCCGATCGCATTGCCGGCGTTGGTGACCTCGCGACACGCCACGATGCGATGACCGCGGGTGAACTGGGCGCGGACTACGTGTTGTTCGGCGAACCCGACGAACACGGACAGCGCCCGTCGACGGCGGCGATTGCTGAGCGGCTGCAATGGTGGGACGAATTGTTCGAACTGCCTTCGGTCGGCTTTTCCGACGCCCTCGAAGAGGTCTCCGCGTTCGCCACGGCTGGCGCGGACTTCATTCTCGTCGGCGATTTTGTCTGGAGCGCTCCCGAAGGCCCGGTGCGCGTTTTGCGCGTCATCGCCGAAGCGATCCGCAAAGGCCATGCCGCGAGACGAGCAAAAGCCGAGGCGCCGCCAGGACCATGACAATCCTACGTCCCTTTCTGGTCGTTGGCGCCGTGATGCTGGCGACGCCGATATTCGCGCAGGTCTCGCTCGCTCCGCCTGCGGCCGCGCCGGACAAGCCCACGACGCCACCGGCGACGCCGGCCCCTGCCGCCAAGCGGAAGCTCAGGCCTGCGGCGAGGAAGCCGGTAACCCCTGCCCCGCCTCCGATCCCGACGGCAACGCCCGTCGAGACGCCCGACGATCCCAATGCCGATCTCGTCTACGGCGCCTATCAGCGCGGCCTCTACAAGACCTCCTTCGATCTCGCGACCAAGCGCGTGCAGGAGAAGGGCGATCCCAAGGCGATGACCATGCTCGGCGAGCTCTACGCCAACGGGTTTGGCGTCAAGCGCGACGATGCCAAGGCGGTCGGCTGGTACAAGCGGGGTGCCGATGCCGGCGACCGCGAGGCGATGTTCGAGCTCGCGATGCTGCGGCTGGCAGGCCGTGGCGGGCCGGTCAACCGCGAGGAAGCGGCGAAGCTGCTCGCGTCCTCCGCCAAGCTCGGCAATCCCAAGGCGACCTATAATCTCGCTTTGCTGTATCTCGGCGGAGAAATACTGCCGCAGGATTTGAGACGCGCGGCGGAATTGATGCGGGTTGCGGCGGATGCGGGCAATCCAGAGGCGCAATATGCGCTGGCGACCTTCTACAAGGAGGGCACCGGCGTGCCGAAGGACGCCGAAAAAGCCGCACGCCTGCTTCAGGCGGCCTCATTGGCCGG
>DATAZZ010000049.1:0-7486 GCA_036271735.1 Rhizomicrobium sp. | reverse complement strand
CCCGACCCGTGATCGCCAATCGAGCGACGGCATCGACGATTAAACGCTGCCAGCGCTTGCCTTTTGCCCTCTGCTTCTTATAGAACGCGCCCTCTTTCGGGCCGCCCGGCGGGGCATGCCGTGGCGACCCACGAAAGCGATCGGCGCAGGTGCGCCCACAGGAGACCCGCGAAATGCCCAAGATGAAGACCAAGTCCGGCGCCAAAAAGTGCTTCAAATTCACCGCCAATGGCAAGATCAAGACTCATCAGGTCGGCAAGCGCCACCGCTTGATCAACAACTCGCCGGCACGCACGCGCGATCTGCGCGGCACCGCGGTGCTGTCCAGCTCCGAAACCCAGCGCGTCAAGCGCTGGATGCCGTATGGCGGAGGGTTCTGAGCCATGTCACGCGCCCCCCGTTCGGTCCCCAGCCACGCCCGCCGCAAGAAGGTCCTCAAAGCCGCCAAGGGCTTTTACGGCCGCCGCAAGAACAACATCACGTCCGCCAACGCGGCCGTCGACCGCTCGCTGCAGCACAACTATATCGGCCGCAAGGAGAAGAAGCGCAATTTCCGCGCGCTCTGGATCCAGCGCATCAACGCCGGCTGCCGCGAGCACGGCCTGACCTACAGCCGATTTATCAGCGGGCTCGCCAAGGCGGGCATCGAGATCGACCGCAAGGTCCTCTCCGATCTCGCCACGCACGAGCCCGGCGCCTTCAAGGCTCTGGTGGATCAGGCCGCGGCGAACCTGCCGTCGCTGGGTTAAATCGAAATCCCATCGGAGCGCCCATGGGCCTTGGCAATCGCCGAGGCCCGTGGTCCAAGCCATTCCGATTTAGGGACTTCAGATGAGCGACATTCAAACTCTCGAACGCGAGCTTCTCGGCGCGATTTCCACCGCGCCGGACGAAGCCGCATTGGAAGCGATCCGCGTCGGCGCGCTGGGCAAAAAGGGCTCGGTCAGCGAACTCCTCAAAACGCTCGGCGCCATGACGCCGGACGAGCGCAAGGTGCAAGGCCCCAAGATCAACGGCTTGCGCGATGCGGTCGGCCAAGCGATCACGGCGCGCAAGACGGCGCTTGGCGACGCCGCGCTCAACGCGCGTCTGGGCAACGAGACGATCGACGTCACGCTGCCGCCGCGACCCGAGCAATCGGGCACGATCCATCCCGTCTCCCAGGTGTTCGACGAGATCACGGCGATCCTGGGCGATCTCGGCTTCGCAATCGGCGAAGGCCCCGACGTCGAGTACGACGACTACAATTTCACCCGCCTCAACATGCCGCCCGACCATCCGGCGCGGCAGATGCAGGACACGTTCTATCTCGCCAACCAGGCGGACGGCAGCCAGCACATCCTGCGCACGCATACCTCGCCGGTGCAGGTGCGCACCATGCTGCGGCAGAAGCCGCCGATCCGCATCGTCGCGCCCGGCCGCACCTATCGCGTCGACAGCGACGCAACGCATTCGCCGATGTTCCATCAGTTCGAGCTGCTGGTGATCGACGAAGGCATTCACCTCGGCCACCTCAAATGGACCATCGAGGAGTTCTGCCGCGCCTTCTTCGAGGCCGACAAGGTCGAGCTGCGGGCACGACCCAGCTTCTTCCCGTTCACCGAACCGTCGGTGGAATGGGATCTGCGCTGCGACCGCTCGGTGCCGGGCAAGATCACCTTCGGGCAAGGCAATGACTGGCTGGAGCTTGGCGGCTCCGGCATGGTCAACCCCAAGGTGCTGGAGATGTGCGGGCTCGACCCCAACGTCTATCAGGGCTTCGCGTTCGGCGGCGGCATCGACCGGCTCGGCATGCTGAAATATGGCATCCCCGACATCCGCAGCTTCTTCGAATCCGACCTGCGCTGGCTGCGCCATTACGGCTTTGCCGCGTTGGACATGCCGACGCTGGACGGAGGGCTGAGCCGATGAAGTTCACCCTCTCCTGGCTCAAGGCGCCGCTCGAAACCGACGCGGACGTCGCGGCGATCACCGCGCGGCTCACCGAAATCGGCCTCGAAGTCGAAGGCATCGAGGATGCCGGCGCACGGCTGAAGGATTTCGTCGTCGGCGAAGTCGTCACCGCCGACAAGCATCCCAATGCCGACAAGCTTCGCCTGTGCTCGGTCGATGCCGGCGACGGCGCGCCTCCGCTGCAGATCGTCTGTGGCGCGCCGAACGCGCGCGCGGGCATCAAGGTCGTTCTGGCGCGGCCCGGCACCGTCATTCCGGTCACGGGCGAAGCGCTCAAGATCGGCACCATTCGCGGCGTCGAATCGCGCGGCATGATGTGCTCGTCGCGCGAGCTTTTGCTCGGCGACGACCATGACGGCATCATCGAGCTGCCCGCGGACGCCAAGGTCGGCGCGCCGGCCGCGCAAGCGCTCGGCCTCACCGATCCCGTCATCGACATCAATCTGACGCCCAATCGCGGCGACGCGGCCTGCGTCTACGGCATCGCGCGCGATCTCGCCGCTTCCGGCCTCGGCCGCTTGCGCGAGGGCGATCTGTCGCCGGTACCGGGCACGTTCGTATCGCCGATCAAGACCGAGCTCGCGCCGGGCGTCGAAGGCGCGGCGCCGATGTTCACGGGGCGCCTCATCCGCGGCGTGAAGAACGGTCCGTCGCCGCAATGGCTGCAGGACTGGCTCAAAGCCGTCGGCCTGCGTCCGAAATCGATCTTGGTCGACGTCACAAACTTCATCTCACTGGATCGCGGCCGGCCGCTGCACGTGTTCGACGCCGCCAAGCTCAAAGGCAATCTGCGCGCCCGCTTCGCCACCGACTGCGAGACGCTGTTCGCGCTCGACGGCAAGAGCTATACGCTCGATAGCCAGATGGTCGTGATCGCCGACGACGCCGCGGCGCTCGGTATCGCCGGCATCATGGGCGGCGAAGACTCCGCCTGCACCGACGCCACCACCGACGTGTTCATCGAGTCCGCGCTGTTCGATCCGATCAGCGTCTCGCGCACCGGCCGCAAGCTCGGCATCACCTCGGACGCACGTTACCGCTTCGAGCGCGGCGTCGATCCGGAGTTTGTGGTCACGGGCGTCGAACTGGCGACCAAGATCATCCAGCGCTTCTGCGGCGGCGAGGCCAGCGAAGTCGTCGTCGCCGGCGCACCGCCGCAGTGGCGCCGCACGATCGATTTCGATCCGGCCTATGTGCTGCAGCTCGGCGGCCTCGACGTGCCCAAGGGCGAGACCATCTCGATCCTCAAACGCCTGGGCTTCGGTGTCGAGGACGGCGCGCGGCTGACGGTCTCGCCGCCCTCCTGGCGCAACGACATCGTCGGCAAGGCCGATCTGGTCGAGGAAGTGATCCGCATCCACGGCCTCAACCGCGTGCCGTCGGCACCGCTCAAGCGCGGCAATGCCGTCGCCAAGCCGACGCTGACACCGAGCCAGCGCCGCACCCGCGCCGTGCGCCGGGCGCTCGCCGCGCGCGGCTTCAACGAGACGATCAGCTTCTCGTTCATCCCGCGCGCCCATGCCGCTTTGTTCGGCGGCGGCGACGAAGCACGCCAGCTGCTCAACCCGATCACCGCCGAGCTCGACGCGCTGCGCCCCAGCATGCTGCCGTCGCTTCTGGCCGCGGCGAAACGCAACGCGGCGCGCGGGTTCACCGATCTGATGCTGTTCGAGATCGGGGCGCAGTTCGACAGCGCCATGCCCGAGGCGCAAGCGACAATCGCCGCCGGCATCCGCATGGGCGAGGGCGCGCGCAGCTGGACCAAAGCGGCGCATCCCGCCGACGCCTTCGACGCCAAGGCCGACATGCTCGCGGTGCTGGAGGTCGCGATGGGCGCCGCCATGACCGCACCGGTGAAGGCAGGCGCGCCGGCGTGGTACCACCCCGGCCGCTCCGGCACGCTGGCGCTCGGCCCCAAGACGCTGGCCTATTTCGGCGAGATCCACCCGAAGATCCTGGCGGCGTTCGACCTCAAAGGCCCCATCGCGGCGTTCGAGGTCGTGCTCGACGCGATCCCGGAGTCTAAGGCGAAGGGCAAGGCGCGCAGCACCTTCACGCCGTCGCCCTACCAGGCGATCGAGCGCGATTTTGCGTTCGTGGTGGATACCAAAGTCGCCGCCGAAGAAGTCCTGCGCAGCGCCAAGGGTGCCGACCGGGCGCTGATCGAGGCCGCGACGATCTTCGACGTCTACGAAGGCAAAGGCGTGCCCGAAGGCAAGAAATCGCTGGCGATCGCCGTGCGCATCCAGCCCAGGGACAAGACCCTGACGGAGCCGGAGATCGAGGCGCTTGTGGCGAAGATCGTGGCCGCGGTGACCAAGGCGACCGGGGCGAGTTTGCGCACCTAACTTCCCCCTCTCCCCCGGAAGGGGGGAGAGGGTTCTTCGTGGCAGCCACAATCCCGCCAAACGGGCGTACGACGCTACGTCCTCCCGCGGGAGGGCAGGATGATCCAGCGTTACGATCTCATCATTGTGGGCGGCAGCTTTGCCGGGCTCGCCTGCGCGCGCACGGCGGCGCTGCGCGGGCTCAAGGTCGCGGTGGTCGACGGCAAGCCGGAGCCCGGCGCGCGGGTGCGCACCACCGGCATCGTGGTGAAAGAGGCGAGCGACGATTTCGACCTGCCGGCGCATCTGATGCGGAAGGTTCGCGGCGTGCGGCTCTACGCCCCCAATGACCGCTCGGTCGACCTGTCGGCGCCGGGCTATTTCTTCCAGGCCACCGATACGCCGGTCGTACTGCGCTGGATGGCGAGCGAAGCCGAACGGGCCGGCGCGGCGTTGCTCTATGGCCGCAAATTCGAATCCGCGGTCGAGCATGGGCGCGGCGTCGCGCTGACCTCGCTCGGCCTGCACGCCAGCTTCCTGATCGGCGCCGACGGCGCGCGCTCCCGCGTGGCGGAGGTCTTCGGCCTCAGCCGCAACACCAACTTCCTCGCCGGGCTCGAGATCGAGTGCGAGCCGATGGCGGAGCTCGATCCACGCTTCCTGCACTGCTTCGCCGACAGCCGGATCGCGCCGGGCTATATCGCCTGGGCGGTGCCGGGCGTCGACAACACCCAGATCGGCGTCGCGGCACGCCGGCCGCATCGCCCCGACCTGGGCGAACTGCTGCTGCGCCTCAAGACCGTATGCGACATCAAGCAGATCCGCGTCACCCAGCGCCGCAGCGGGCTGATCCCCTCCGGCGGCACGCTGCGCGACCTCGGCACCAATCGCGTGATGCTGGTCGGCGATGCGGCGGGCATGGTCTCGCCGGTGACCGGCGGCGGCATCCACACCGCGCTGCATTTCGGGCGGCGCGCGGCACAGCTCGTCTCCGATTACCTGCGCGACCGCGGCACCCATCCGGTGGCGCAGCTGGCGCGCGAGGCGCCGCGTTACCGCGCCAAGCTGATCCTGCGCCGGCTGCTCGACCTGGCGCCGTCGAACGGGCTGATCAACGCGCTGCTGATGACCGGCCCGGCGCAGGCGCTGGCACAGCGGCTCTATTTCCATTCACGCGCCGGCGGCGCCCAATCCTTCGAGGCCTGGGCGGAGGAATTCGAGCGCGGCGAACTCTCGCAGAACCCGCCGCAAATGCCGGGACCCAAGCTGCGTTTGATCTGAGCTTGTGCCATGCTCGGGCATGCATCGCAGGCATGTCTTGGCCGGTCTCATGGCGCTTTTCGCAGTTCCGTTTCCCGCGCGCGCCGATCAGTGCGTCGACGCCACCGCGAACGGCGCCGATATAGGCTGGTTGATCGACCAGATCGCGGCGCATTACGGCTACCTGGCAGACTGTCACATCGACATCGCCAAATTGCGCAGGATTTACGTCGCCGAGGCCGGCGCGGTGTGCGAGCCGCATGCGTTTCTCGGCGTGCTCGAACGCGTGCTCGCCGAGCTGCACGACCATCACATCGAGCCGACGGTGAACAATGCCGCCTCGCCGCAACTGGTGCCGAGCGGCGCGGAAGCCTGGGCCGCGTTCCACAAGAACCGGGCATGGATCGAAGAGGTGCGGCCCGGCAGCAGCCTGGAAAAGGCCGGTCTGCGCGGCGGCGACGAGGTGCTGAGCATCGGCGGCGTGCCCGTGGTGCAGGCCGTGGCAATGCAGGCGCCGCGGGCACTGTCGACGCTCGATCCAGAGGCTGACGATTACACACTGCGCGTCCTGCTCGCCGGCACGCATGGTGCGCGGCGGGTGTTCACCGCTCGCAGTACCGACGGCAGGATGCGCAAGATCGACCTGCCGCCGCATCAGGACGATCCGAGAGGTCCGCTGCTCACCCTCACCCATCCTGCGCCGGATGTGGCATGCATCCGCGTCGAGAACAGTCTGGGCGAATCCGAACTCGTGCCGGCGTTCGACCAGGCGCTGGAACAGATTCGCGATATCCCCAATTTGATCCTCGATCTGCGCAACACGCCGAGCGGCGGCAACACCGACGTCGCCGAGCCGATCCTCGGCCGCTTCATCGCCGGCCGCCTGGGCTATCAGCGGGTGTTCGATCCGGGTCCGGGCAAGCATTTTTCGCGCGACTCGACGGTGCGTTGGGTGGAGGCGCGTGGGCCGTTCCAGATGAAGGCCGATCTCACCGTGCTGTGCGACCGCTGGACCGGCAGCATGGGCGAAGGCATGACCATCGGGCTCGACGGCATGAACCGCGCGATGACGATCGGCACGCGGATGGCAGGCCTTCGCGGCGCAACGCAGGACTTCACCCTGCCCCGCAGCGGCATCGCCATGAGCTTTCCGGTCGAGCGGCTTTATCACGTGAACGGCACGCCGCGCGAAGCTTGGCGGCCCAAAGTCGAGGTCGACCTCGCACGCCCCACCGACGACGATCCGATCCTGCGGCGCGCACTCGATTGGATCGCCGTCGGAGTGATCCGCTGATGCCGCAGCAATTCGACAAGCGCAGCGCCACGGCGTTCATCGTCGCGTTCGGCATCGTCAGCCTGTTCGCCGACATGGCCTATGAGGGGATGCGCGGCCTCAACGGCCCGTTCCTCGCCACACTCGGCGCCAGCGGTGCGGCGGTCGGGTTGATCGCGGGCGGCGGCGAGCTGGCGGGCTATCTCATCCGCCTCGTCTCGGGCCGCATCGTGCAGCGCACCGGCGCCTATTGGCCGATCGCGATCGGCGGCTATGTCCTGACCATGGCGGCGGTGCCGGCGATGGCGTTCGCGTTCAACTGGCAGACTGCGGCGCTGTTCGTCGTGCTGGAGCGTACCGGCAAGGCGATCCGAAGCCCCGCGACCAACACGATGCAAAGCCGGGCGGGCGACCTGATCGGCCAGGGCTGGGCGTTCGGCCTGCAGGAGGCGCTCGACCAGACCGGCGCGGTGATCGGCCCGCTGATTGCCGCGTTCATCCTCGCGCGCCATGGCGGGTTTCACGCGGCCTATGCGTGGCTCGCGGTGCCGGCTCTGCTCACCATGCTGACGATCGTCGCCATCGCGGTGCGCTATGCCTTCGCCGGACGCGTCGAGGCCACCGCGACGCAGGCCACGGATGCCGCCCTGCCCCGCGCATTCTGGCTCTACAC